>JADHVL010000001.1 GCA_016784025.1 Fidelibacterota bacterium
ATAGCGTTTCATGGTGGAATGCTTATTGATGATCCAGATGTGATGCCAAGTTTTCTGAATCGCTGTCCAGATTGTGACTCGGGGAATCTCCAGGTATGGGATATTAAGCATCCATGTCCCAAATGTCATGAACACATGGTGGAGCTCTCACAGAATTAACAAGCCACCCAATTGGGACAGACCAAACGTAGGAGGAAATTAAATTGCTGAGCACCAATTCTTTTCAATCTAGATATTCACAGGGATGAATACTATGCTGGAAGATATTAAGAAAAAAGCCGGTATCGTTGGTCAAAGTAAGGTCATCAATGAGGCATTAGATGAAGCAGCAAGAATTGCAGAAACAAGTTCTCATGTTCTGATACTAGGTGAACCTGGCACTGAGAAGAAGGAATTTGCCAAGTTTATTCATCTCTTAAGTGAGCGCGCTTCAAATAGTATGACAGAGTTTAATTGTGATATTCACTATAAGTTCTCCAAGGAAGTTGAATTGTTTGGGCATGAGAAAGGTGTTGTGAAAGGATCAATGTCATATCGTCGTCCTGGCTTGTTCGAGAGTGCAAACATGGGTTCTGTTTTTTTGGAGTCAATCAGTCAATTATCTTCTGGCAACATACAAAAGATAAAGAAGGCCATGGTTGATGGAAGTGTTCAGCGAATAGGTGCCGATATGACCGAGAAGATAGATACTAGGGTCTTTCTTGATATTGAGCTGGACATCAGAGGAAAACTCGTACTACCCAGCTTGAAAAAGCGATTTGCTAAACTGGATGTGGTGGAAATAGTCATTCCACCATTACGTAAAAGACCTGAAGACATCCCTTCGTTTTGCAATAAGCAACTTTCCTCAGGAGCCCATGAACGCCTTTATTCATATGATTGGCCTGGAAACATTCATCAACTTCTTGAAGTTGTTAGAAATTCAGAATTATTTTGCTTGTCAGAAACATTACACGCGGAGGACCTCCTTCTCCCACATAGTGATCATTTCCAGGACTTCTACTCTGCTTTACCTGAACCCGAGCAGGGATTTGATATGCCATCCTTTTTAAGCAAGGTGGAAAAACAACTAATCATTCGCGCTATCTATAAAGCTGGATTCAATCTAAGTGAAGCCAGCCGAATTTTGGGTGTCTCGGCTAAGACAGTCAGAAAATTTTGGGAAGAGTATGGACCTGATTAATCTGAACGATGTTGCCTATAATTATGAGACACCCTTTTTGAGAGAAATTGTGGTTATCTAAGGAGTCCTCGATTAACAGAAAAGTATGTCTCAAATACGCTAGTAGCGGCTTGAAACGAGACTTTGATTTTGAGATGAGTTTTGAGGCACTGTCTATTGACTCAAGCGGTGTATGGAGCATTTGATTCAGAGTCTCATAAACCAAGGTTATTGAAAAGCCTGATAACACCCTGAGGAATGAAATTTCCAGTTTGAGACGCAGGGAGTAGGCCGAGGGATTTTAAGTCCTGAATATATCATTGATACTCAGTAGGTTACGGAAATTGTGTCAAAATATTATGATGGTATATTCGTACAAAAGGTATCGATGAAGATGGTTGGACATCGAGTGTATGTCCCCCTCATTAAACCTGCTGCTTGAATAGCAAAGAACCAAGGGTTTATTAATGACACGGGGATTTTCAGTCCCGTTGTCAGTCTCTGTAGTGAGTTGATAGTCAGTGTGTTACGGGGATGGTTGTTTTTGCGTGTGCACTATGTGTGCATTTGGATGCTGATTGAGCCAGAAGGACCTACGGGATCAATGCCTTTCCTGTAGTTCCCTGACTCTAAAGAACGCAACGAGACTCATTGATCATGGATATGTGG
Source organism: Fidelibacterota bacterium (assembly GCA_016784025.1). Classification (GTDB taxonomy): domain Bacteria; phylum Fidelibacterota; class UBA8477; order UBA8477; family JABMPR01; genus JABMPR01. The sequence goes on from JADHVL010000001.1 coordinate 1,832, forward strand.
CATAGGGTTTGAAGTATTGGTTAATTGAACAAACACAATTACACATACGCTGAATTGATGGAGGATATATGAGATGATAGCACGAATCACGACGACCATGAAAACAACCCCTGAGACCATGTGGGAAAAGATCTCTCAACCTGCAACACTGATCTATGTTTCATCGCCAGTACTACGATTTGTTCCCATCGATGGACCTAAGCTGGATACCCACTGGCACTTGGATGGCATATATCGACTGAAGCTGTACTTTTTGCACTTCATACCCATGGGAAACCATACGATCAGATTTGCTAAGTTTGATCAAGCAACGAACACTATCATCAGTCATGAATCTGGGACACTAGCAAAAGTCTGGCACCATAAGATCACATTCAAAACTAGTGGTGAGAATAGAATAGATTACTGTGATGAGGTAGAGATCAAAGCGGGGCTGCTAACACCATTCATTTGGGGATTTGCACAGCTGTTTTACCGTCATCGGCAGAAACGATGGGCGGGAGTTCTTGAGCGGAACCTCTTCTAATCTATACTGACATTCCCAGTAGTGCCCCGTTGATATAGGAGAACATCCAAAGAGCCCATACTACAACACTGAAGCGATGAAACCGAATTCGTAGGGTATCAATGTTTCGCACAAGGACGTGTGTAGCCCAGATGGTATGAATCAACATAAAGAAAATACCAGCATATCCTGATAAGGAATGAAGGCTGATTGTTTCAATTGTAGAATTATGGATCATGAGCCCTGTCCCAAGGACATCGAAGAACAATCCAGCCCAGAACAGAATCAAGTGTGATCGATTAAGAATCCCTGCGATCCGCTCACTCCACGTCGCAGTTGTATAAAGGACGAGAGCGATTGTGATGAGAATTGCTGGTATTGGCATCTTGTTAATCTCCGAATTTGAAAGGGATTATAATCACCCGACACAGCAAACCTAAATAAAAAGCCCGGATGAACCGGGCTTTCTACTGAATTAATTCTCAACTCATCGGATTAGGGGTGAGTTCCAAGCCGGCCATCATCTCTGAACCCACGAAAGGACTCGCGAATGGCATCATCTATCTCGTCCTCATCATCCTCATCCAAAGGATTGAGGGGATTACCATCCTCATCCTGGAACCAACTATCAACATCAACAGTAAGCGTCACGTTCACCTCCAGCCCTTCCTCGTCAATGACTAGGGGTGGATCGATTTCAACGCGTTGCTTAGTGCTTTTGCGAGATTTGAAAGTAAAGGCAGTTCCTTCATAGGTGCCCTTAATTACAACACAGAATCTCTCATTGCCACTGGTGCCTTCCTTGAAGTCTGGATCACCTGGATCTTCATCATCCTCCGGCTTATGGATGCGAAAGCTGACTTTGTTATATGTCCCGAGTGGAATATCAGCAGCATGAAGCGTATTGACTGATCCATCTAGAGCCAGATTAAGAATCTGAGGTTCAGTCTTAAAATCAAGAGAATCTCCTTCATCCTCACTGTGAAATTGAATGGTCTTGAGAAGGATCTTCACAGAATCCAGTTGAACAGCTGAATTACTCGGCTTCAACAGAGTACCACTTGCTGGTACTGCAAAACTAAGTGATGCGGTTGAATTCAGATCCTCCTCAGCTTGCTCGCAACTATAGAGAAAGAGTGCTGATAGAGCGATTATAAGGATATGTTTAACATACTTCATTCGTCTGGTCTCCTTACTTGAGTAACATCATCCGCTTAGAGTGCATCTGACCATCAGCTCGAAGCGTATAAATATAGATTCCAGCGGGCAATTGCTCTCCTCTATAGTTACGCGCATTCCACGCGACACTCTGGAGACCGGCTTGACGCACGCCAGACTGTAGAGTGGCAACCTGGGCACCTTGGAGATTATATACATTGAGCTCCACGAATCCGGGTGCTGCCAATTCATATCGTATAACAGTTTCTGGGTTGAATGGATTTGGGTAATTATCATATAGGACCAACTCAGTAGGCACGGCTGCTAGGTGATCTATGCTCACAGTTCCACCAATGTCAGTGAAATTGGTGTTGTGACTAAAGCTCTCCATGGTATTTCCAGAAACTGATGCCAGGTCAACTCTCCAGGCGTGATCCGTGGGTGGAGCGTCATAAGTTCCGTTTCCATTGTGATCAGCCCAGAAATCAACTTGATAACTCGCACCATCTTCAAGTGCGTGTAGAAACACAAACTCGTAAGCTGCATCACCAATACTTGATAGGTCTTCGCTGGCCACGGTTAGATCGTTTGAGGTATCCACAATGCGGATTTCAAAGTATTGACCAACATGGGGAGTCATATCAGTGAACTGCATCTGGAATGAAGATTTTGCAGCATCTCCTTCTGGCACGCTGCTATTAGACCCGGGGTTGGTTACAAAGGATGTGTTTCCCGGGTTAGTTGATCCGCTTGTCCAGACACCAAAGGGGTCCTCAAGCTCGTGACCATTACTAAACCCGTCACCGTCTGCATCTGCTGCAGCCAGTTCGGGACCCCAAACAACATTGCCACCAGACAGATAGCTATTCTCAATGAGGGTACCAAAGGCAGTTCGTGGACCACCGGGAGTCACATGGCATGAAGCGCATCCAAGCTCGCTCCCATTGGGAATCTGATCCACTCGATGGCTTCGTGCAAACAGACTAGTAGTGAGTGAAAGTAGTGTAACTACCATTATCATTGTTGAACGTGTAACTGTTCTCTTCATATTATCTCCTTAGGTTGTTTTTCCGATCTAAGTTATCTATGTAATTAATAAATATGATGATATTCATCACATATATTGACAATTGTAATTATCAGTTGTCCGTCATGTCTCACTTGTTTTTGATAGCGTAGTTGATAAAGAAGCAAGTCAGGTCAGGTTATACCCAACCTAACTTGCTGAGGAGGTATCAGGTTTTTGAATGGTTAACGCGACAGGTAGACAGACCGAAGGGTAAGTAGAGTGGACACCAGCCCAATGCAGATGTTGCAAGAGGGACAATTCCCACAAGTCCCCACCATGATTGAAAGTGATATCCTAAGGCTAGTATTATTACCCCGAGCAAAACTCTAATAAGCCTATCCATGCGTCCAACATTTTGATCCATATTATATTCCTCTTCATTAGTCAGTTAATCAATAGCCGGCTAAATGATAGCAGGAAACAGAATCCAAAGTCTGTGACAATGTCACATATCCTCAGTTTTTGGTGATATTAAGTAGACTCTGATGATCTAGAATATGAATTATACCTCGTTCAAGCGAAATCAGCTCTCGATGTTCAAAGTCTTTGAGAACTCTACTAACAACTTCTCGTGCAGAGCCTAATTCATATGCTATGTCCTGATGAGTGCGCTTTAGAGGCTTATCATCAGTAGAATTTGCAAGCAAGTATTCAGACAGTCGAATATCCAGCCTCTTGAAAGTGACAGAATCAACTAGCTCGATAATGCTATCAAGTCGGCTTGACATCATCCCAAAGGCAAAGCGTCGCCACACTTCGTACTTATCCGTCCAATCAGCTATTATACCAGCCGGTATTCCGATAGCCTGGACTGATTCTTCAACTACAGCATGTGCTGGGAATTCCTTTGCACTGAGAATACAGGAGACAGTGAGAATGCAACTTTCGCCAGGATGAATTCTGTAGAGGGTCAGTTCTCTCCCATTCTCTCCAACTTTGTAGACTCTGACTAAGCCATTAATTACGAAAGGTAGATGTCCACAAGTGTCACCTTCCCAGCAAACATACTGACCTGGTTCCAAGGAGAGCTTGACTCCATGTCTTTCAATTTCTTTAATCTGGCCTTGAGATAAGTCGGGTGCAATTGAAAATGCTCGGTCAATGTCTGACCTGATCAATGAATTCAAAGTGTCTCCTCCTCATTTAGGATAAATATATGTGTGTAAAAAGTATTCGTAGTCCGATCCCTATCAGAATAAGCCCGCCAAAAACCTCAACGCCCTTACCTATCATCCTTCCAGCTACCAACCCAAGTCTTGTAGCAATAATGGAGAGGATGAAGGTGATGACCCCAATCAGTATACAAGCTAACCAGATGTCCACATCTAATAACGAAAAACTCAACCCCACGGCTAAAGCATCAATGCTTGTGGCCAAACTCAAGGTGATCAGCGTCCATCCTCGTGTTGGGTCGGATATGGTTTTCTCAGCTAATTTATCAAACCAGGAGGCAACCATACGTCCACCGACAATTGCCAATAAAGTGAATGCAACCCAGTGGTCCCACTTTTCGATGTATTCAACAACGGTTGAGCCCAGAAACCATCCTATGAGGGGCATGACTCCTTGAAAAAGCCCAAAATGGAAAGCTAGGCGAAATACTTGACGTCTCTGGTGGGCAAACCCTGAAGCTGCTGCAGTCATTGAGACGGCTGATGCATCCATAGCTAGCCCGATAGCGATGAGTATGAGTTCGAATAGAGTCATGATGCAAAGTAATCTTCGTGATTGAGAATAATACGGTAATCACAGAGGGCATAGGTTAACTATCACCTGAGAATGCAGCATATCGCTTAAAGTCCACATTCAGCTGTATTAATTATGTAAGTGACTGCGCGTCAGTCCATTAGACGTGTACCCGGGGCCGGAATCGAACCGGCACGCCTGTTTAGGGCGAGGGATTTTAAGTCCTAAGGCACATCTCCGTAAGTATCTATGTATCAACTATATACGGGATATATAGATTTATTATGTGCACTGGGTGTGCAGAAAGCAGAGGGCACCAATTCTTGAAGAATGGGGCCCTCTGCTTATTGAGTTGAATGAATTGAGCTAGCTACTATCAGTAATTATCAACCAGGAAATTGACCATCTTTGCATTCACGACATCTGCCTTCTCCACGTTAAGACTATGGCCTGTGCCTGGGACAATCACTATCTCAGCATGGGGGAGAGCTAAGGCGGCTGCCTGGGCGAATACCTCAGGATCTTTGTAAACAATGGGTTTACCGCCAGCCATAATAAGAACTGGCATGGTCACATTTGTCAATTCATCAGCTGTATAAATTCTGTGCTGGGGGATGTCAAACATACCTATAGATCCATATTGAATAACATCTAGCATGTGCTCCAACCATAGGTCAGATTCTGGTGTGCTGAAACCACCACCCATCCAATCAAAGAACCGTCTATATTTATCGCGATTGGGGAACCACATGAAATCGCGGAATCCCCTCCAAGCAATACCCCCATCCATTTTTGTAAAGGTCTCCGAAGGATCGAGCATGATTATTGCGCTGATAGATTCTGGAGTCTCTCTTGCCAGAGCTAGACCGAGCCAAGATCCGTATGAGAGACCGCCAACTGCAGCTTTGTCATACCCAAAATATGAAAGTAACTGGTCATACCAGGCTGCATAATCATTGATATTGAGGATTGGCTTACCGGTAGGTTGGCTTTTCCCCCCGTAGGTCATCTGGTCTGGACAGATCACGCGATAATGTTCTGCAAGAGGACCAACATTGGCATACCACATGGTGGCATCCGCGAATAATCCTGCAAACAAGATGACAGGTTTGGCATCCGCAGGACCTGAGATTATAAGATGGGAGATCCCAAAATCAGTCTCTATCCATTCTTCAGTATAGTCAACAGGCCAATGCTTCATGATTTTATCATAACTCTTATACGCCGTCTGCCTGGCAGCAGTATTATCATACAACTCTTTTGGTTCAGGCGTCTTTTTGCTCGATGCGCAATTAAAGATCATCATTCCTCCTAATATGACCAGTGTTAACCATGTTGCTCGTTTCATTATTTCCCCCTTTCTGAGGCTAATTATAACATCTTGCTTGGAAAATAAACAAACGTTTATATATTATCAAGAAATATGTTTACTTTTGACACAGATTTATTGTTTAATGGAGGAAAGAGAGGTAGTCACAAGTATGGGGAGACCAAAGAAATCAGATATGGGATCGGTGCCTACCGAGGAACGGATATTACAGAAAGCACTGGAGTTATTTGCTCTTAAAGGCTATGATGCAGTATCAGTGCGGGATATCACGACACCCCTGGGGCTTAACCAAGCCACCCTTTATATATACTATAAAAATAAAGCAGCACTTCTCGATGCCATCTTCAGACGCCTCGAGGAAAAGTTAATTAATCCAGGCTTCTCTGTGCCACCGCCTGAGTTTTTCGCTGAAATGGAAACATTTGATCTGGCAACTTTTCTCATCGCAGGTGCAAAAAGGTTCTTCGGCCGAACAGACCAGGAAACGCGATTCACCTGGAGATTATTGATGATGAGTCAGTATCAGCATGAGGTTGCCCGACATAGCATGGAAATTCAAGTTTTAGATGCGCCTATGCGTCACTTTGCTGCATTGTTGGATAGCATCAAGGCTGCAGGGCTGATTAAGGATGAGGTGGATACGGTGAGTGCTGGCCGTATAATAGCTACTATGTTCTTTGAGTACTCCTTCAGAGCAAACCTTGCGGCAGCCTGGGAGGAGAAGCATGATCACGTTTTTGACAGACTGTGCGAAGACTTGCGAGCTTTCGCCGACTTAATTTCAGTTTAGAACTTCCAGATGATCTAGGGATTATGTATCCCTTGGTGATATCATGCAACGCCGTATCCCACAGTTAATTGCAGTGATTCCAAAAACAGCATGTGCATCTGGTGATACATTTTGGTCTATATAGGGGTCATTTTTCCATATTTACACATGGGTACCTAGTGTAAGAGAGGTAGATATTATTACTTCGTTTCCAGCCCCGGCAAGTCCTAGTACGACCTTTGGGTTATGAGCCCAACGAGGGCTAAGTATAATTAATAACTTACGATAGGACTGTGACGTATACGTGACAAACCATGTTTCTGGAAAAGCTTGGGGAAGAGGGTCTTATTGTAGCAATAGTATCCATTTTGATAAGCAAGCAGTTTGAATGAATCTTTGTTTAATTTGATGCAAATACCTAATTTGTAAGTCACAATCGTTATTATATCGAACTAGGGGTTCAGATCATGCGCATACAACATTGTATTTCAATCATTGTCCTGCTACTAATGGGTTTACCTGATCAAACATGTGCCCAGGATTTTGAATGGGGGTTTCTTATTGGGGGTACTACTAGTGGTAGTCAGGCTAACGGTGTTGCAACCGACAATGAAAATAATGTGTATGTAACCGGATGTTTCCAGGGAACCGTGGATTTTGATCCTCTTCCAAGTAGTGAATTCAATCTCACGAGCAACGGACTAACAGATATCTACCTAGCAAAATACAACTCAACCGGTGCACTCGTATGGGCTATTGCCATTGGGTCCGAACTAACCCATAATACACATGGAGATATAGGTGAGGATATTGCCCTCGATGGTGGCGGCAATATATTTATCACTGGTTATTTTCGTGGGAATGTGGATTTTGATCCATCAGATAATGAAGCAATATTAACTGCTCCGGACGATGATTTCTTCATTGCTAAATACGATAACGATGGAAATTACCTTTGGGCTGATCATGGGGGTAGTTATACCTATGAACCTTCTTTCTCAAATAGCATTGTTGTAGATAATGATGACAACGCAGTAATCACTGGCTCCTTCAACCGACGTATCACAATAGGTTCCTTCTCACTGGATGTAGGTTCTGGCAATACGGGGGCTTTCTTGGCGAAATACAATCCGACAGGAACTGTTCTATTTGCCGCTGAATTGGGCGGGACAGATCATACAATAGGACATGGAGTTGTGTGTGGACCTACCGGAGCTCTGTATGTCATGGGTGATTTTAATGGATCTGATCAATTCGGTGCTTTTCAATTGTCTGGTGGACCTTCTTTAAGCGTCTTCGTATGTAAGCTTAACGATACTGGTGAAGTGGAATGGGCAAAAGAGATCGTCTCACAAAGTTCAGTAAATGGTAAAAGCCTCACAATTGACCAGTATGAAAACCTATATCTCACCGGTGATTATTACCAGATAGTTGACGCTGATCCCAGCAGTACGGACTACATTTTGTCATCCAATGGAAGTAGTGACATATTCTTACTATCCTTAAATCTGTATGGTGAATTTCGTTGGGGGCAATCAATAGGAAACACCGAAGTTGACTATGTCTACGGGATGGGTATATCAGAGCACCAAGAAATCTCGATTACAGGTCGCTTCAATGGTGAATTGGATGTTGATCCGAGTGGTAACATCCAGAGCCTCATTTCTGGTGGTGAGGAAGATGCTTTTATTTCAGCATACTCATTCGCTGGTGAGTTTCGATGGGCTGTCTCGTTTGAGGATCAGGGAAGTGATACAGATCAAGGTTCGACAGTCACATATGACAATTCAAATAATGTAATCTGTACAGGTCGACTTTCAGGTACCGTCGACTTTGACCCAGAAACTGGACAAAATATACTTTCAACGAATGGTAGAGAGGGCTCATATGTAGTTAAACTTACAGGAATAGAGACTTTCCCTCATTCATCAATGGTACTTCATGTTCCATTATTGTATCCAACAATCCAATCCGGTATTAATACAGCTGACTCCAGTGATATTGTGCTTCTTCAACCAGGTACTTACTATGAGAATCTTATCTGGCCGCAGAGAAGCGGAATCAATCTTTTGAGTACTGGTGACCGTACCAATACAATAATTGATGGGAATGGCTTGACGAGTGTAATCTTGATGAATCCACAGGTAGTAAGTATTGATTCAACAACGTCCATTCAAGGGATTACAGTCAGGAATGGTGGAAATGCCTACTATGGTGGTGGCATATCTTTAATTGGAGCAAGCCCCACATTATCAGATTTAAACATACAGGATAACTCTGGTAGTAGAGCGGGTGGCATCTATCTGACCAATTCAACACCTATCTTGAGTAGGTTGAGTATAACGAACAATTTCTCTGAAGATGATGGCGGGGGCATCGCAGCTATTTCATCCAATCTCCTAGTCGAATACTCTCATATACAGAATAATGTTTCAACTGATGATGGAGGAGGGATATACGCATATCATTCTTCCTTAACTCTGAGTAATGTCATTCTTTTAGGCAATGAAGGTAATGAGGGTGGGGGTATCTGTTTTGGTTCAGATGCTACTGCTGAATTCGAGAATGTTTCTGTTATCAGTAATTCTGCCTTCCGTGGTGGTGGATTGAGTGTAATACCTTTTGCGGATATATCCATTTTAGACATGAACGTGATTGGCAATTCTGCTGTCGGGAAAGGTGGGGGGATATATGTTGAACATGAGGGGGATATCGCTTTTCAAAACATTAATCTAATAAGCAACACGGCACAGGAAGAGGGCGCAGGAATATATTGGAATGACCACAACGGAGTTCATACTCTTTCCTATTCAAACATAATGGAGAATGGAAATGGAATGTTCGGCACTGGAACTATTGGTGCATTGAATAACTTCTGGGGCCATTCCTCTGGACCGACCCATACTGCACAAAACCCAATTGGACAGGGCGATACGGTTAATGTAAATGTTAGCGTAACTCCTTGGTTGACTCTGCCGCATCCTGACTCTCCACCCTTACCACCACAGAATGTGACCGTTTCTAGCATTGGGAATGATTTTCTACTCTTAGACTGGGAGTTCAGTCTGATACCTGATTTTGATAGGTTTAGGCTATACTACGATGAAGATCAACGCGGATATCCATACGCGAACTATCTAGAGTTAGGTACTGAACCATCATTCACACTTTCCGGATTAAATCTTGGCTCAGAATACTATATCGCGGTAACTGCGTTTGATTCTGACGGTAATGAAAGTTGGTACTCTAAAGAAGTAACCGGAGTAACAAGAATTATGGAGGTACAAAACCTTGACATCGGCGGAGATGAAAATCTTGATCATATCACTTCTCATGCTCCCCATGTCACCTTCGATTACTTTGATAGTATGGTAGAAACTCAAACCAATTATTGCATACAACTATCGGATGATTCAACATTTCAGAATTACTTATGGAATCCAGGAGAAGTCGAAGGAAACGAAACTACGATTTCTGTGCCAGAGGGATTACTGGTGAATGGCGAGACCTATTTCTTGCGAATGAAAGTTTCCAGTGGAGATTTCTGGAGCGATTGGTCTTCGCTTTCCTTCAGGATGAATTCCGAGCCTGAAGCGCCTACTCAGATATCACTGATTAATAATGCGATCTCTGTAGGAAGTGTTAACCTTGTTGTTGGCAATAGTTTAGATGGTGAAGGTGATGACTTGACATACTGTTTCAGACTCTACACTGATGAAAGTCTTAACACACCGATTGATTCTAGTCTGGCTGTTTTGCCAGGAATAGATGAGACTTCTTGGTGTGTAGCGGCTACCCTAGATGATAATTCCCAATTCTGGTGGACGATTCAAAGCTACGATGGCTTTGAGTTTAGCCGGTTGGTTGGACCAGAAAGCTTTCTAGTGAATAATGAGAACGACATCCCCAGTGAATTCGCAATTCTCTACCCAACCACTGGTGGGAACGCGAATAGTTTAACGCCCTTTCTAAGCTGGCAATCTTCATATGATCCTGATCCTCTAGATACTTTAAGCTATACAATCTATCTTGACACACCAGCACCAGGCGTTGAAGTCTTTTCGGTAGGACTTGATACCTTCTTCCAGGTTGTAGAACCTTTGGCAGACAACACTCCATATCACTGGAAGGTAGTCGCTGAAGATTTGCATGGTGGTTCTAGAGAGAATATAGAGGGTTATCAAAGTTTCACGGTCAATACTGAGAATGATCTCCCAGTGGCTTTCAATCTTCTTTCACCTATTGCTAATATGATGGTGACCACACTGACCCCTGAGTTCCTGTGGGAATCATCTTCTGATCCTGACGATGAGACCATCGTGATGCGGAGCACTGGCAAGGATCGGAAGACTGATCAATTAAGTGGTGTTGATAACTCAGTAATGGTCATCACGGGCTATGACTTTTACCTGGGAACAGATGCAGCATTGACAGACGTAGTTCCAGTCGAAGTCATTGGAACGAGCTATACACCCGATACCGATCTCACAGAGAACCAGGTTTATTACTGGGTTGTATCAGCCATAGATGACTCAGGTGGTGTGACTTTCTCTGATACAGCTTCATTCTGGAGTAACAGTGAGAACAGTGCACCAGAACCACTTACACTGCTCACACCGGTGATGGCCAGTGAAACGGACCTGACACCAACCTTCTCCTGGACCCTAACAACAGATGCAGATTTGAACGATACTCTGAACTATACACTCATGTTCGGTACCGATCCATTCAGTCTCATGTCAGTCAACATGGGAGCGGAGTCCCAGTATGTCCCTGAAGAGCCTCTTATGGATAATACTGAGTATATCTGGCAAGTAATTGCCACTGATATTCAAGGGGCTACCTACACTACAGAGTTCTTCTCCTTCTTTGTGAACAGTGAAAACGATGTTCCAGTCGAATTCACATTGGTGGGACCTGATAGTGGAAGCTACCTGGCCAATGCCGATGTGATGCTGGTCTGGACTCCGAGTACCGATCTAGAGGGAGACGCCATCGCGTATCGTGTCCTTTTCGGTGAGACGATTGAAACACTGGAAGCCATCGATACGGTGGGCGTGAACTACTATGAACTCAATGACCTTGCAGATGGTTACTACGTCTGGCAGGTCGAAGCCATGGACGAAATGGATGGTACGCTCGCCAGTCCAATATGGGGATTCCTCATAAATGTGAATAATGACCCACCAGAGCCATTCAGCCTGATCTACCCAACAGCTGAAATGTTACTCACAGATCAGCAACCTATGTTCACCTGGGAGGCTTCGAGCTCTGGAGATGCCGGTGATCATACCTCCTATCGTTTAGAGTTGGGGACCAATGCTGAAGATATGGCTGTGGTCTATGAAGGGGATAGCACCCACTTCACACCAGAGCTAGCTCTGGAAGACAATGCGATCTACTACTGGCAGGTAACAGCCATTGACATGGCTTATGCAACCACCATCAATGAAGGTGGCTACCAGAACTTTATCTTGAATACGGTAAATGATGGACCAAGTATGGCTGAGCTGATCTCACCTGATTCTGTTATCGTTCTCTCTGACACACCTGTGTTCAATTGGACTGCAAGTACAGATATCGATCCAAATGACTCTCTCACCTATGAAGTCCATTGGTGGACTGATCTCACAGAGATGGATTCTATCATTACCACAGAGACACAAGCAAGTCCAGCTACGCCACTTGCTGATGATAATCTCGAGTACACATGGAATGTAATCACCATGGATGCTCATGGAGGGATCGCACATTCAGAGGAGAAGACCTTCTGGGTAGACTTCATGCCTGAGGTCCCAGCTTCTTTTGCACTGCTTGGACCAGACAGCGCCAGTGCCGGGAATGGGACACGTCCTGAGCTCACCTGGGCAGAGGCCATCGATCCTGATCCTTTTGATGCTGTTCATTACAGCATAGCCATAGCGACAGATTCTCTCATGGAGAACGTGGTCTTCGAGGAAGTTGCTCACATTGAAACCTGGATGCCTGAAACTGATCTGGATAATGACACGAGATACTATTGGCAGGTCACAGCGATAGATGAGGACTCCCTGACTACCGAATCCAGCATCTGGACCTTTGATGTTGGATATGTTGCTACTGATGAGTTTGCACAGTTACCTGATGAGTTCACCTTGAAGCAGAACTATCCCAATCCATTCAATCCAAGTACAACCATCAGATATGGTTTACCAGAAGACACAAATGTCTCACTGGTGATTTACGATGTCCGTGGCCAGATTGTCCAGACCATTGCATCGAAACATCAGTCAGCTGGTTGGTACGACATTGTCTGGAATGGGCAAACTATGGACGGTAAGACGATCAGTACGGGCATCTATTTCGCAAGACTAGTAGCTGGTGAGTATAGCCAGGTTATTAAGATGCTGTACCTCAAATAAACGACCCATAAATACGAAATGTCAAAGCCCCTGACTAGAATCAGGGGCTTTCATATCCAGTAACTTTTTAGCAACTAAAAGCCACTTTCTCATACTGTATAGGGGAGTGCATACTACTGAAAAACGAAGTAAGGCGAGCGGAATCACGATAGTGATGGAGGCTCAGTCAATCCTCGTTTGCAGTAGCTCATATTTCTAAAATGCAGAATCAGATTGGTAGAAATTCGGAATTATTTAAGATAGATTAACTATAAGTAATTGATAATAATATACTTACAAGCGCTGGCGGAGAGGGAGGGATTCGAACCCCCGGTACCCGAAGGTACGCTGCATTTCGAGTGCAGAAATTTATCATTAAAGGCTGCAGTGTGATCAATTCAATCGATTAGCGGCATATTACTTGTAAAGGTGGATTCAAAGATTCACTCCAAATCCGCCACCTGCCGAACCAAGCTGTTTCATTAAAAATTTGCGTTCCAGAATGGTCCACGTTACGATCTCAATTTATCTTTTCGTCAGTAATATACTGACCTGACTTATTTGGTTTTCTTGGGCAACTTCATTCTGCTTTGTACATGCGCTGGTCCACTTTTATCCAACTCTCCCACAACTGTGATCCTGAAGGCCAGCGCCCATGAATTCGGGAGAGTTATTGGCAATCGAATTTCTAAAGCCTCACTGGTTCTAGACCATTCTACAGGACCAGAACCCAGGAGTTCTATTCTGTCGATCCCATCCATGGAGGAGATTGCTGATTTAGAACTAAGCGATTTGATGTGAACCGTGTCAGTAGGAGGGATGCCCAGCACTGTGGCATACAAGGTGTTACCCTTGCGGGTGAAACGCACATCTTCCCAATTTAATCGTCGGGTATTCGGCTGAACTGCCCTGGATTGCTTTCCTGCAGCATTGGTCTCATGGTATTCCAGACGTTCAGTATGACCCTCCGCATAAATCTTATAGGGCACCGTGGTATAAATTGCTTCACCATTTTGAGCCAGCCACTCACCAATGCCTAGCAGAAGATCTTCCAGACCCATATCAAAGGTACCATCCGGTCTGGGATTTAATGAGAGCAGCAAACCCCCATTTCGCGCCACCAGATCTACCAGTCTGACCACCACATCACGTGGCTTTTTATACTCAATGCCTTCGTACCAGGGCCAATCAAAAGACATCTGTGCCGACGGTGTATCGTCTTCCCAGGTCCTGTTGACATACAAGGGTCGTTTATGACCGTTTTCATAGGAAAACACACCAAAATTATCGGGGAAGTTCCCCTTGTTGTGTACGGTGACCTGCTTGCCTTCAGCTTCAGCCATATTGAAAAAATCAGCAATGATTCGCTCGGTGTTAAACTTTCCAGCACCCCCATCAAACCAGATGGCATCCGGCTTATAATTATCGATGACCTCTTTGGTCAGACCATAGCGTTTTTCCTCAAACATTTCCCGTTCACCGGCAAACCAGTAATAGTTGGCATAATCCGGATCCAGTAAATCCACCCCGGCAGCAGTCGGCTGTTCCTTCAATTTCCTGATAATGCTCTGGTAATGCTTATAGGTCCGCGCATGGTGAAAAGAGGTGAAGGTTTTAAGACCCCGGGCTTCAAGTGCCGTGAATATGTCACCCAGCAAATCACGCTCTGGACCCAGCTTGCCAGCGCAAAGGTCAATAACTTCGCTGTCCCACATGGCATAGCCATCATGGTGCATGGCAGCTATGCCGGCATATTTCGCACCCGATTTTTCAATGAACTCTGCCCAATAATCAGGATCAAAATTTTCAGCCTTGAATTGTTTGGCCAGATCCTTATAGCCATAGCCCTCTTCTGGATTACCGACATGTTTTTCAAACAATCCACGGGTTTCATTGTTCTTACTGTGGTGATACACACCTCTATATGGAGTGATATAGGCATTTCCCCAGTTGGGTTTGGAATAATCCCAGTTTCCAGAAACTGAATACACCCCCCAATGTGCATAGATACCAAATTTGGCGTCCTTCGCCCATTGAGGAACTTCATGCGTTAACAGTGATTCCCATTCAGGCATATACTTCTCAGACGGAGTGGATCCGGATTGACCAGCCAACTCACCCAGGAGTATTGATATTAGCACTACCAATGCAGTAAAAATTTTAATGGATCTCATGCCATGCTTCATAATAACCTCAGTATTTCCAGTATGGGAGTGACTCATTTGATGTACTATTTTTAACTAGTAAAAGTTGAACATTGACACGACTTGAACAACATCAAGAATGTTGGTGGCCAAATCCTGATTGATATCCCCTGAAAGAATGGTCGTTTCCGGAAAGAACTCTGGATATATGATATATTCCACCAACAGGAGCAAGTCACTCACATCCAGAACCCCATTCCCGTCCAGGTCAAAATAGAGCTCATGGGCATTGTGGATTACTTCAAGATTATCAAACACCAGGGGGCTGGCAGATTGGGTACTGTCCAGAGCAGTGGAAGCAATGGTTAAATAGGCATGGGTCGGTGTGGTCCAATCTGATTGTACGATGAGGTGTTGTCGATCAGGATCACTGTACCAGGCACTGTCTCCATCAAATCTTATCCTGATCGTGCGTTCGTCATCGCATAGTGCGACATAATCGGTGAGCAAATTCTCACTTTGGATGTGTCGGGCAAAAGTCACATTGATTTCATCCTGCCAGAGGATCATCTTGATCCCAATCCTGCTGGTATCAATCAATGGATTCTCCACAGCGTTTGTCATATCACCAGGATCATCACCTGGCCAATCACCAAAATTACCCTCAAAAATGGACATGCTATGCAGGCTCGGATCTGAATGATTCGGATTTATCAAATACACCGAGACAGACTGCTGCGTATTAGAATGGTTCAAGCTGACCAGGAAACCTGATCGGTTATCAGCGCCGAAAGATGTTTGAGGTAAATCATCTTCGGGACCAAAATCCTGATTCCAGACACCCAATTCACATGATGAATTCAAATTCCCCTCAAGTGTTCGCTCCACAATCATATCCATCTCAATGGAAGCACCGGATGGATTCATAAAATAAAATTCATCGGTGAGCTGTAGGGCAGCTGTGTGGAAAGCAGTGGGGGACAGGACCAGCTGACCATTAGCTTCCATAACAATTGAATCTACCGTGCTCAGATTTATAAATCCGTTGCCTGGTCCCGGATTATAATTGAAACTTCCATCGCCAAACTCGTCAAATGTATGTTGATCCAGGGGGTGGTCTAAAAAGTTGATGGCATCCCTGAAAGAATGTTCATTCCAGGAATTTGAATGTCTTCCGGGTTGATCAATAATGCGACTGAGGAACCCATATCTCTCGAATCCAAAATGATAAACATTAAAATTATCACCTTCCCTGAAATCATTGAAAGACGTTATAATTGCAAACCGTCTACCCAGAGCCTTGGGACGATCCCTGAACTCAGCATCATTGACCCCCTGGCCCAAAAAATAGGATGTCTCATAGTGACTGTTGGGGTCCCGTGTTTCATAGACCTGGGGTAAATGTTCCGGAAAAGCGGATCCAACCCGGCCGGCAACCCCCTTATACAATTCAGGGTGACCAAACTGTAAGGCTGTAGCAGATCGCATTCCACCACTTGACCCACTGAGATAAATTCGATTTGTATCTATGTTGAATAGTTCCAGACCCTTGTAAGTCGCCAATAACGAACGACCCAGACGGTTGGATACCCATTCACCGTTTCCAACATCCTGCCCACCGATCCAGATCAGCTTGTAGTCCTCAAGCACCGGTCTCCAGACAGTCTTGGGTTTACCGCCGGAGTTTGAATTAATCCAGATAATTAACCCGAAAGGTTCACTCTCGTCATATCCCTGGGGAATGTGTATATCATATAATTCAGTGCTTAAATCGATATCGTAATTTATCCAATTGGTGTAAAGCTCATTTACGATCTCAGGATGATTTAGTGCGCCCAGGGTCACATTGTTAAACGTTCCAGCGCTAGAGTATTGAAAGTGCTGACCCGTAATGGGTCGAACCAATATTGCCATCATGAAGAAGACCAGGATTGATTTGCGAGTTACAGATAACATCATTCTAGCGCTTCCCTTGTTTATGCTCTGGAACTGATGAATCATACACTAGCCAATTTATTCAAAACTGTCTGCCTGCATTGCTATTTCAGCAGCAGCATTTTGCGCGTCTCTGTGTATTCACCAGCGCTCAATGTGTAGAAATACATTCCCGATCCCACCGAGACACCTCTGGTGTCTTTGCCATTCCAGGTGATTGAATAGGAACCCGCTGCCTTTGCGGGAGTGGACAGCCCCCTGATTTCCCGACCCAGTATGTCATGTATGCTAAGCTCAATTTCTGATGGATAAGGAATCTGGAAGCGTATGGTGGTTGCCGGGTTAAAAGGATTTGGAAAATTCTGCTCCAGATTGAAGCTCTCAGGTGTTGTGGCATGCGGGTCACGGTCAATCGCAACAGTACTGAAATCGTGCCTGACGATGAGCAAACCACCATCATAATCTGCAATGTAAACCAGACTGTCCCGGATTTCTATGTCCGCGCACCAGTCAATGGTACGGTAGTTCCCCACACGGGTGGGCGTCGCAGGGTCGGCAATATCAACCACTTTCATCCCGCCACCTTCTTTGGCCACAAATGCGAATTGACCGTTCTCAGAGATCCTGAAGTTCCAACCCCCGGGTCCCCAGATGCCCAATTGTGTAATGGCTGTGGGATCACTTATATCAAGTATAAACATGCCCTCATTGTCTAGCAGATAGGCAGTGCTGTCTCGAACGATTAATGAATTACCCCAGGCCCATTCCACAGAGCCCGTCCATGATCCAACAAATTGAGGATTGGTTGGATCTGCAACATTCAATACTTCCATGTATTGGAGGTCTGGATCGGGATATTGACCATCATTGGACCTGAAAAGTATGTATGCCAGACTATCAACGACTTGAACATCATTGATTGCTTCAGCATCAGGGTCGTAATTGGCCAACTCAACAATTTGCTCTGGATCGGAAACATCAAGAATGAATAAACCGCGCTGTTTATAGGCGAGGTAACAGATATCTCCTTTTACGTCTACGCCATGGGTCCAGACCGTAGCACCGTAGGATCCACGTATAAATTCATCGGCAAGAAAGGCATTCTCCGGATCAGAAATATCAACAATATGCAACCCATAGGTCCCTGAGACGTAAGCATAATCACCAAAAATTTCAACCTTAAGCCCGATTCCATCAAAACCCACATTTCTAACGATATAAGGAACGGTAGGATCAGCAACATTCACAATGGTGAGATCGTTCCCAAAATCGGCGATATATACATAATCATCCTTGTAGGCCACGCCAAAAGCACCCCCGCCGGAATTGGGCGAACCTGACGCCAGATAGCTTGTCTCCTGGGGCGGGGAGACATCCAGAATATGGAGACCACTGAGACCGATGCATAAAAAGGCGATCCCATCAGCCAAAACTATATCTGAGCCATATGAATATTCCTCAGGGGGCTCATAGCTTCCAACCGGCATATCCGGCATGGCACTGGGATCGGAAATGTCGATGATGGTCAGCCCTTCCGCATCGCTGGCCACATAGGCATAATCAGAGTCAACCACCACTTCGGTATACCAGCCATCCCAATAGGATGTGTCCAGAACGGTGGGGGACATGTGGTGGGTGATATCCAGACTCACCAGACCCTGGCCACCGGCTGCGACAAACGCCGTATTACCGCTGATGGTGAGACCCTCTGGTATTTCATTAATATTAACACTGCCCAGAAACACCGGAGCAGCTGGAAAGGTGATATCAATCGTCTGAACAAGAAAACTGTCCCAGTTTTCACCGACGCCACCCAGCAGCATCAGATTTTGGGATATGGCCATACTGTGATATGAATAAAAATCTGGAGATGCATAGGTGCCGAGAATCTGACAACTATTGGGCTGACTGATATCAATCACAGTTAAACCCTGGTCTTCCCTTAGAATGAAGACTGTATCATTTCTGGCAATCAGCTGGGCAGAATAGGTTTCCCAGATTGGATCAAAAAAAACCGCTCCCAGGTTAATGGAATCGAGAAATGTTACTTCCTCAGGGTCCTCGACATTGAACAGGTTGAAATAGCCATGGGCATCCAGTACTGCCAGGTGCTCGCCTACTACATCAAGGTCCAGCACAGTTGTGTTGAGGAGAAAAGTTCCCAGCACATCTGGAACGGCAGAATTCGACACATTGGAAATGGTAACTTTGTTGCCACTGTCAAAATACAGCAGGTCATTCTCCAGGGTGCAGACTCTGGAACTGCCATTTACCAATTGTGACAGCAATTCGAATTGCTGTGCAAACGATGAAACACAGAAATAAAGGCTACTTATAATAGCGATGAAAAGCTTTAAATGATTGCGCTTCAAGGTTGATTCCCCTTTTTATTCTCAAACTACGGGTGGATGACAATTGCCTTGTTGAATTCAATTCAATCGAATCATCTCAGCAGCAGCATCTTCTGGCTCCGGGTGAACTCGCCACTGATGATCTGACACACATATAAACCGGAGGCAACAGCTCTGCCTGACATATCCGTTCCATCCCAGCTTACCGAATAGAATCCTGCACTTGGATGGTAGACAGAATGGACCTTCATCAGCCGGCCCTGCATATCATATATATTCATCTCGACCTGTGCTGAGTAGGGGATGGAATAAGCGATTGATGTGCTTGGATTGAAAGGATTGGGAAAGTTCTGATCCAATCCGAAGGAAATGTGCATTTCAATTTCATCATCCGGGTTGATGGAAACGGGTGCAAATACGTGTTCAGCGATGAGCAAACCGCCATCAGCGTCAGCTATGTAAACCAGACTGTCCCTGGGGGCAACATCCGCGCAATAATCAATGGTGGAAAAACTAGCAGCCAGGGAAGGGTTGGTTGGGTTGGAAATATCGATGACCTTTAACCCGCCTCCTTCTTTTGCGATATAGGCATAAGCGCCATCTTCAGAGAGTCTGAAATTCCACCCACCTGGATTCCACACTCCTGCTGTAAGCGGATTGGTGGGATCTGAAATATCGATTACAAATAATCCGTGGTCCCCCAGGATGTAGGCATAGGTGTCTCTCACTGAGATGCTGTTTGACCAGGCGTAATTGTTTGACCCTGTCCAGTTTCCAATTTCATGGATATTGTTCGGATCAGAGATATTCAACACTTGCATGTATTGCAGTGCTGCAGAAAAGCCACCACCATCATTCAGATTTAACAAGTAGGCAAGACTATCAACAACTACCACATCTCTAGCCCAGTCCAGGGCGTTGAAATGACCAAGCTCCACGGGATTTTCAGGAGTGGTGACATCCACAACATACAGCCCCATGGCGTTATGTGCGACATACATTTTACCCTGCTTGACATCCACGCCATGCGGACTGGGACCGCCCGGTTCACTACGAATGAATTCGCCCACTACTGATGCTTCAAAAGGGTCTGAAATATTTACAATATGTATCCCGTAAGATCCAGTCACATAGGCATAATCCCCGAAGATGCGTACTTTCTTAGCGCTCCCTTCAAAACCCACAGTTCGAATGATGGCAGGGCTGGTGGGGTCGCTTGCATCAACGATGGTCAAATCATTGGACCAGTCAGCGATGTAGATAAAATCATCTTTGTAGTCCACTCCAAAAGCAGATCCACCGGAGTTTGGAGATCCGTCAGCCAAATAGACTGGAGCAGAAGGATTTGAAATATTCACTATTTTCAATCCTCCAAGTCCATAGGGTAGATAGGCGATGTTTTCCTCAATTGTAAGATCTTGCAAGAAGGAATATTCTTCGGAGGAGGTATAAATACCTACTGGTATATCTACCATATTGTCCGATTGGCTGATATCTATGACCAACATTCCAGCTGCATCAGCAGCAACATAGGCGTAATCACCAGATACTTCAACCTGGGTGTACCAGCCATCCCAATAAGATGTATCCAAAACTGTGGGGGAGGTTGGGTTGCTGATATCCACACTGAGAAGTCCCAGTTGACCTGCGGCAATATATGCTTGATCACCCACCAGTGTCAGGCCTTCAGGGGTGTCATCCAGACTGAGATCAGCTATAAATTCCAGGTCGGTATAGTCCGAATGGTGGAGAACTTTAACTACACCCATGAATTCCGCTGTTACCAGGCCAATCAAAACCAGACTATCCGAAGTGGTAAAACTGTAATACCCGATGGATGTGTCATCACTGTAACTGGCCACCAGCTCGCAATTCCCTTGATCACTGATATCAATCACCAGTAACCCACTGTCTTCTCGCAGAACATACACTTTTGGGCCAACTATTGATACTTCTGCGGCAAAACTCTCGAGAATGGGATCAAATTCCACTGGACCCGTTGACAAACTGTCCAGCAGTTGAGGTAGTTCAGGATTTTCTACAATATATAAGCTGAACAGGCCATTGGCATCCAGAATGGCCAGCCATTCAGATTCAGAATCCAGGTCAAGGATGGTTGCATCTAAGAGAAAACTCCCCAGAACAGTTGGGCTTGAAGGATTTGAGATGTTCGTCATTACGATTTTGTTTCCACTATCAAAGTAGAGCACACCATTATTCACCGCACTGACGGTTGCACTGCCATTGACCAATTGTGATATGAGGGTGATGTCCTGAGCGAAAGTTAGATGCTGGAGCACCATGAATAAACAAAGTACTGAAACCCTTTTCGCCAGATATTGAAGCATTTTTTTCTCCTGGATATTCTTGTTACACATAAAAAGTATACCTAATATAACAAATCATTGTTTATTCCCTATTTATTTGTTATAATGGTCATCATAGGAAGCATAATGAGAAGTGATTCATTTTAATTGATATTTGTAAAATTATAAGATACTTACATTATATGGTTAGTCTGACTGGGAAGCAGGGCAATCGGGGTTTACAGCGTGAAACCGATCCTGGATCATGTAAAACCTTTGCCATGTCCAGCAAATGCTTTATTTGATATATGCCGAATACCAGGTGCTAAGGAGAATTCAATGCATTCACCCATAGATCGCCGAAAATTTCTGAAAAAAGCAAGTGTTGCGGCAGTCTCCATGGCCTTGCCACTGGCAAGTTATGGACAGACCGGTTTCCTGAAGAAATTATTTAAGCGCCCCCCCCAACGTCCCAACATTCTGTTCATCATGTCAGATGACCATGCCGCCAAGGCCATCAGCAGCTACGGAAGCATGCTTGCTGAGTATGCGCAAACACCCAACATCGATCGATTGGGAAATGAGGGCTGTCGGTTGAACCAGTGCTACTGCACAAATTCAATCTGTACTCCCAGCCGGGCAGCTATTCTCACCGGACAGTACAGTCACATCAATGGCGTTAATACGCTTCAGGATGATTTTGATCGGGATCGCTCAAATGTAGCTAAACTTTTACAGTCATCAGGCTATCAAACTGCCATGATAGGAAAATGGCACCTGCACACTGAACCCAGCGGTTTTGATTACTATAACGTCCTTCCAGGACAGGGTCTCTACCACAATCCTCTACTAAAAGAGAAAGGCAAGCCCTGGAAAAAACGCAATGCCGGTGGAGAGGTCTATGAAGGCTATGTGACCGATGTGATTACAGACCAGGCGCTCAAATGGTTGGAGAACCGCAATACGGATCAGCCCTTTTTCATGATGTGTCACCATAAGGCTCCCCATGGGCGCTGGGAATATGCCAGACGACATGAACATCTTTTTGATGGTGTCACCATCCCTGAACCATCCAGCTTATTCGAAGATAAAAGTCATCGCTCCAAAGCGACTCAAAGTTATGGATCCACACTCTCGAGTAAAAATCCAATCCGAAATCGTGTGGCTCGAATGACGGATCCAAACAAAGTTTGGCCGACCGGTATGTTGGAGACTGAAGGATTGACTCAGGATGAAATCACAAGTGCCGCCTACCAGAAATATCTGAAAGACTATTTGAGATGCTGTATCGCCGTAGATGAAAATGTAGGCCGCATGCTGGACTATCTTGATGATAACAATCTCAGCCAGAACACCATTGTGATCTACACCTCTGACCAGGGTATGATGCTGGGCGAACATGATCTGATTGATAAGCGTTGGATGTTTGAAGAATCCCTTCAAATGCCCTTTCTGGTTCGCTATCCAGAGGAAATTGAATCTGGCAGCACAAATGAAGATATGTCTCTGAATATTGATTTTGCACCCACATTTCTGGATTATGCAGGTCTGCCCACGCCCACTGAAATGCAGGGCAGGAGCTTTAGAACAAACCTGCAGGGCAAAACACCTCAGGACTGGCGTCAGTCTATGTACTACCGCTACTGGATGCATCGTGCCCATCATGATATTCCTGGTCATTATGGTATTCGGACAAAACAACATAAGCTCATTTTCTATCATGGATTACCTCTGGATGCAAAGGGAGCAAAGCAGGAAAAGTCTCCTGCAGGATGGGAATTATACGATATGATGAAGGATCCACAGGAACTTCAGAATGTTTATAATGACCCAGCATACCAATCTGTGATTCCACAACTAAAAGATGAGCTGCTCAAACTCAAGCAGCAGTATGGCGATACAGATGAAAAGTATCCAGAACTTATGAAAGTAAGATCCAATCATTGGGACTAAATATACTCAGCAACTAAAATTTTAACCCGCTTGAAGCGAATGGGGATAGCACGTGCAAAAAATGAAACAAAGTCGTAGAGAATTTCTGAAACAGGCCGGCATGGGCCTCGTGGCTGCAAGCCTGCCCATTGGCTGCTACACTAAAAAATCTGATACAACTGAGAAACCCAATATCCTGTTTGTCATGGCCGATGATATGGGACCAGAATGGGTGAGTTGTTATGGCGCTGAAGAAATCATTACGCCAAATATTGATGCGCTGGCCGATGAAGGGATGCGATTTCTCAATGCCTATTCCATGCCCAAATGCACACCTACGCGTGCTTCCCTCTTAACCGGTCAATATCCCTGGCGAACCGGTTGGATTAACCATTGGGATGTCCCACGCTGGGGGGCAGGTTGTCATTTTGACTGGAATCATTATACCAGCTTTGGAAAAGTGATGCAATCTGCAGGCTATACCACGGCTGTAGCAGGTAAATGGCAGGTGAATGATTTTCGAGTCCAGCCCGATGCACTGGAGAAACATGGATTTAACGACTGGTGTATGTGGACGGGTTATGAAACAGGCAACAAACCAAGCGCTAATAGATATTGGGATCCCTATCTGTTTACTCGCGAGGGCAGCAGAACTTATCCTGGTCAGTTTGGTCCAGATGTATTCACAGATTTTCTCATCAATTTCATGTCCGAGAATCGGGACAAGCCCCTGATGATGTACTATCCCATGGTAGATCCCCATGGTCCTCTGGTAAATACTCCCAATTCACCGGATGCTGAAAGTAATAAAGAAAAATTCAAAGGCATGGCAGAACATGTAGACCATCAACTTGGTCGTTTGGTGAAATCCATTGATGATTTAGGGTTACGAAAGAAAACAGTGATCATATTCACTACGGACAATGGAACCGCCCGCAATATGAAAACCACCATGAACGGTCGTAAGGTACGCGGTGGGAAAGGTGAGCTCGGTGAGAACGGTATGCATGTTCCATTTATAGCGAGTTGCCCAACCCGAATTCCTGAAGGCGTGGTTACAGATGCCCTGACTGACTTTACTGATATGCTACCCACCTTCGCTGAATTTGGGGGTGCCAGTCTCCCAGAGGGCGAAACCATTGATGGGCACTCTATCGCCCGGCTATTGACGGGTAAAGCTGAAGATTCGGATCGTGAATGGATCATGGCCATGGGGGGTGGTGTTGCAAAGCTCACCGAGCAGGGGGTTATTCCTCAGAAGGCCTACGCTGACCGTGTAATTCGTGATAAGGTTTACAAAATGTGGGTGTCTGAAGGAAGCGGGGTCAAATTATTCAATTTGACTGAGGATCCTGGAGAGGCCAACAATCTAATCCATAGTGACCTGCCTGAAATCAGGGCGGCCCGGAAGAAGTTTGAAACTGCCATTGCAGGTTTTCCAGCCCGGGATGCCCATCCCAAATATGATCCAACCCCGGCACAGACCTGGGATTTACAGGTCGGTGACAAGTATAAATAAAGCCTCAATGCTGTTCTATCCATTTCAATTGTCAGCCAGGCTAGATCAGACTAAAAGTTCGGAGTATTGATAAATGATTGCAGTAATCATGGCAGGGGGTGTTGGCTCGAGATTCTGGCCCAGAAGCAGGGTGGAACGCCCCAAGCAATTACTTGATATTGTTTCAGAACAGACCATGCTGCGTGTGACTTACGATCGATTGAGTCAGATCACTGATGTGAACATGATATATGTTGTAGCCGGACCCACGTTGAAGGATGCCATCCTGGCTGAGCTAACCGAAATGCCGGAAGCGAATCTGATCGTTGAACCCAGTGGTAAGAATACAGCCCCGGCCATTGGACTTGTTGCCGCCCTACAAAAAAATGATTCCACAGATGAAGTCATGGGCGTCTTTCCCTCTGATCATCTCATCACCGATGTGGATGCTTTTAGAAATGACGTTCAGGCAGGGATTGCATTTGCCAGTTCGGAAGATGCACTGGTAACCTTTGGAATCAACCCTTCCAAACCGGCTACAGGATACGGCTACATCAAATATGACCACCAATCTCCCAGCAGCGGTGACCAGATATTTAAAGTTGATCGCTTTGTGGAAAAGCCTGATCTGGATAAGGCGGAAGGTATGGTAGCCAGTGGAAATTATCTGTGGAATGGGGGCATGTTTATCTGGAGTGTATCCAGCATACTGCGCGCCCTGGAAAATCATTTACCACATATGTATGAAAAACTGGAATCAATCCGAATGGGTCGCCAGCGAAAGGATTATGATCGATTCTTCAAGCTGACCTGGGCTGAAATCAAAGGTGAATCCATAGATTATGGCGTACTTGAGCAGGCCTCAAATGTATTTGTAATTAAAAGTAGTTTTGATTGGAATGATGTGGGCTCATGGGATGCTTTATACGATATCAGCAAGAAGGATGCCTCTGGAAATGTGCATAGAGGGGATATCCAGGCGCTAAACTCAGAGAACTGCTTTTTTTACACTGATGATCTTAGAATATCCACAGTGGGTGTTAAAGATCTCATTGTGGTAAAGTCAGGAAATGCCCTGCTTATTGTCAATCGCAATGAGTCAGAACAGGTAAAACAAATCGTCACAGACTTAAAATCTGAAAACAGCATTGAATATCTCTAGCGATCGCAGAACTGGGCATCATTGAGAATTATTTTTGATAATTAACTGAAAGAACTGTTGATACTCAGTATATTTGGTATACCTTATTTCGGTTTAATTCAAAATTAACAATTTAATAGGAATAATCTGGAGGGAATATGGCAAGAAAGCAAAAAAATGTTATTCTGCTGACGATTGATACCCTTAGGAAAGATGTTATAGGATGTTACGGAATGGGTGAGAGTTATACACCATTTCTTGACTCAATTCAGGATAAATGTGTCAGGTTTAATAACTGTCAGTCCGTAGGACCTTATACACAGGCATCCTTTCCCGGTATTTTAACTTCATCATATTATTTTGAGTTCGGACGAGAGAAGCAAATCTCCTCCAAACGCACAGTTATCTCCGAAGTCGTAAAAAATGGTGGCTTTACGACGGCTGGTTTCCATTCAAATCCATTCCTTTCTGCATTTTTCGGTTGGAATCGGGGGTGGAATACTTTTTACGATTCAATGATGGATCAAGTAACTGACCATGCACCCTACATTCTGGGTGATGTCATCAATTCTAAGGTGGATAGCTGGGTGAACAAGCACACCTCGAGTGAAGACTATACCCCTTTCTTTCTATGGGCCCATTATATGGATGTCCATGAGCCTTATGTACCTAAGCAAGAGTACATCGCTCGTATCGATCCAGAATTGAAAATTACTGATGATGAGATGTTCCAGTTATTCAAAGATGTTGTGCTACCGCGTGATACCTCTGATCCTGCGAAAAATGAGCTATTGAAAAAACTTTACCTCGCTCACGTTCTGGAAGTAGATGAGTATGCCAAACAATTCTTCGAGAATCTGGAGAAGAGTGGCGTTTTGAAAGATACCATTGTCATCATCACCTCAGATCATGGGGATGAATTTGGTGATCATGGGAGTCTATCGCATGATGGGCGTATGTATGATGAACTCATCAACGTACCTCTCATGATTTATGATGCCGATCAGACTGAAAATCAGGTATCTGACACCGTAGTAAGTGGTGTAGATATTCCACCAACCATTGCCAAGACCTTTGAACTGAGTTCTCCTGACAGTTATTGTGGCCAGCCTCTGCTTCCCCTCGAATCGTATTCGAGTAATGGCAGTTTTGGGGAAGCCATGGGAAAACTTCAGCACAAGATAAAACCAACTGATAGACCAGCGTATTTCTACCAGGAAGAAAATCTCCGTATCAGCTATCGGATCGAGGATGAGAAGTGGGAGATGTTTGATCTACAAGCTGACCCTGCTGAGAAAGAAAATATCGTTGAAAGCTCCGGCTCAGCATCAGATATGAAAGAAAAATTAAAAGCGCAAATGCACGTCGTTGCATTTGATTGATGTACCGAAAATCATTGAAAGGGAAATTTAGCATGCCTAAAATTGAATTAAGTGAAGCGAGAGTTGCTGAGCTAAAACAGAAGATTGAAAAATCCAAAGAAATCTTCAAAATGGCCTACGATCGTTTTGAAGTAAAAGATCAGAGAATGGTATGGTCAGCAGGTAAAGACAGTACCCTCATGCTCTGGATCTGTAAACAGTTCTGTGAAGAGAATAATCTTCCAATGCCTATCTGTTTTACCATCGATGAGTTTGATGTTTTTGAAGAAATCGATGCCATGTTGAAAATTTATGCCGAAAAATGGGATCTCCGTCTGGATTGGGGTATCAATATTGACGTCGTAGAGGCTTCTGGATGGGAATTAAATGCAGATGTTACCGTAAGCGATCTGACCAAAGAAAACCAGGCTGAAATCGATAGAATCGGGTTTGGTGAATTGGAAAGATTTCCCTTTGAAGCCGAAAGTTTCATCGGGAACCACCTCATGAAATCTGTAGTCGTTAACAAATACATCCAGGATCATGATGTCAAGGCATTCTATCAGGGATTACGTTGGGATGAACAACCCACTCGTTCGGATGATCCTTATTTCGAAGATGTTGCCGCCGATGAGTACACACCAGAACAGACACGCTATCGTCCGATCCTGCATTTTTCGGAACGTGATCTATGGGAAACAACACTATACTTTGACATCCCTTATTGCTCACTCTATGAACAGGGCTATCGCTCACTGGGAGCCAAGACCACCTCATTGAAACTTGATGACAAAAAAGCCTGGGATCAGGATCTGGAAAACACCATCGAACGTGCTGGCCGTCGTCAAGATAAAGAAGCTGCCATGGAACGTCTCCGTCAGCTGGGATACATGTAAACAAAGCGTTTACGCTTTCTATAAATACACGGGAGTCTGGTTTCGGCCAGACTCCATTATCAACAAAAAAAGTTACATAATCGGAGGCTAACCCATGGGTGGCATCGCACGCAGAAAGAACTTAGGTGTTACTTTTCATAACCGAGAGAAATCCTACCAGGGATATACATATCTCGATCCATATTTTGAGCAGAATCGTGCCTATTTGATAAACAATGATGGTGATGTCGTTCACTATTGGGATCTCCCGGGTATGTTTGCTGATTGGACAGAACTGTTGCCCAACGGCAATGTGTTGGCACCCGTCAGGAAAAATCTCAAGGAAGGACCCAAATTTCCTGGTTTCTGTGGCGCAACGATCTACGAAGTGGATTGGGATGGAAATATTGTCTGGGAATATGAGGATGATTTCCAACATCATGCTGTCAAACGTCTTGAGAACGGAAATACACTCATCTTGCGTGTCATCCAGGTTCCACCTGATATGGCCAAACAGGTCAAAGGGGGTATGCCCGGATCTGAGGACAAACAGGAAAAGTATAAAGGCTTCATGTGGACTGACAATATTCAGGAAGTTGACAAAAGCGGTAAAGTCGTCTGGGAATGGAATTCACACGAGCACCTCGATTTTGGCGAGGATCCAATCTGCGCCTTAGAAGAACGAAGTGAATGGAGTCATGGAAATAACATGGAGCTATTTCCAAATGGTGATCTGCTGGTTGCTTTCAGATGCATACACCAGGTCTGTAGGATTGAAAAATCTACAGGAAAAATTCTCTGGAAATGGGGACGAGATCAAGTTCACCATATGCATAATCCGAATTGTCTGGAAAATGGAAACATTCTGATGTTCGATAACGGTATGCATATACCTGATTCCTATGTATGTCGCTCGAGACTGGTTGAGGTTAATCCCGAAACAAATGAAATTGTCTGGACCTACAGTTCTGTACCTGAAACAGAATTCTTCTCTACTTTTTGTGGGGGAGTGCAACGTCTACCAAATGGGAATACGCTGGCCTGTGAAACTGAAGCAGGTCGACTCTTTGAAGTGGATACTGATGGCAATATTGTCTGGGAGTATATGAGTCCCTTCTATTCTCTCAACCAGCAGGTAGGCGATGACCCCCGCGATCTGGGGCATTCACCAAGAATTCATAGAACCACAAGATTTCCGAAGGATTATTCTGCCTTTAAAGGTAGAGACCTCGATCCTGCAAAACACAAAGTCATTAACCAGCTGTTTGGTTCAGCTGGCATGAAAGGGGTGAAATAGTGAAAAAGTGTCCAGCTAGACAGACCACCGAAGGCGTGGCGATTTATTTACCATCAGAATCCCATTTCGGCTTTACCCTGATCACACAATTCAGCTCAAAAACAATCCGACTTATCAATATGCAGGGTGATGCAATTAAAGAGTGGAAGACTGATTATCTACCTGTTGAAGCAAAACTGATAGATAACGGTAATCTACTTGTAACAGGAAAAGATGAAACCGGACCCCTAGCCTCATTTGAAGGTGCCAGCGGTATCATACAGGAGTTGGATCCAGATGGTAAAGTTGTGTGGGAGCATAAAGACCCATACATGCACCACAGGGTTGATCGTCTTGAAAACGGGAATACCCTCATCCTGAAATGGGTGGAGGTCCCTGCAGAATTGGCTGCCCAGGTTGCCGGTGGATTCACCAAAGAAGACTCCGACGGTAAAATGTGGGGTGACGCGGTTGTAGAAATTGACAATCAGGGTAACACCGTCTGGGAATGGAATTCACACGATCACCTCAACCCCGAGACGGATGATATCTGTCCGCTTTGCTCAACCACCGAATGGGGACATGCAACCTGTGTCCAGGCTGTGGGTGAGGACAAAATATTCATCAATTTCATGCGCATCAGCCAGATCGCTCTCATTGACAAAAAGACCGGCAAGTTTGACTGGAAATGGGGTACCAAGGTCCACGAAGGTGAAAAGGTTAACGAGATTAATCATCAAACCTATGCCACCATGTTGGAAGATAATTCTGTTGCCATTTTCGATAATGGTCGCCATCTCCGCGGTGAAGCTCTGAATTATTCCAGGGCGATTGTAGTTGATCCTAAAACCGGAAATATCCTGTCAGGATATGAGGAAGACCCTCCAAGCTTCTTATTCTCATCATTTCTTGGAAATACCCAGAAACTTGACAATGGTGGTACACTCGTCGTTGAGGGTACCCGCGGTCATATCATGGAATTGAACTATCGCAATAGCGTTGTTTGGGAATATGTCACACCTGACTGGGGTACAGACTCAGTTTATGGCGAGAACAACTGGATCATTTCGGCATACAGGTATTCATTAAATGAAGAGTCCTTGAAGAAATGTCTTGGAGTCGATACGACCTGGAGAACCTGGCTGGAAGTTGCCAAGGTATCCTATCTGGTCGACAGGGAAGAAGAATCTGAACCAACTCAGCCCCAAATGTCTCAAGCTGATGCGGTTAGAAACAGACTAGAGAACCTGGGTTACTAGGCTCGATTCAGATGCAAATAGAGGAATTATTGTCGTGAGTAAATTGGTCCCACCACACGGAGGAGCACTTAATCCTCGCTTGATTGAGGATAAAAATGCCAGAGAATCTGCACAGCAGGCTGCTGTTGATCTTACTCAGATCAAACTTTCCTCTAAAGAAGAATCTGATCTGATCATGCTGGCCACTGGCTCCTTTAGCCCCCTTTCTGGGTTCATGGGGCAGGCTGATTATGAATCGGTTGTAAAGGATATGCGACTGGTGGACGGCACGCTATGGCCCATTCCTGTTGTATTACCCGTAACACATGCTCAGGCTGAAACCATCAATCCCGGTGATAAAGTTGCCCTGGTGGCGACCGAATCTGATGAAATAATGGGTTGCCTCATTGTCTCAGAAAAATATGCCTACGATAAAGATCAGGAAGCACAGGATGTTTTCTGTACCACTGATGATGCACATCCTGGAGTGAAGAAGATACGAGAACAAGGTGATATTTACCTCGGCGGAGCTGTGGAAGTCTACTCTGAAGGTGAATACCCCTCTGCTTATCCTGAATATGCCCGACCCGCTGAAACCCGCGCCTTGTTCACGGAAAATGGTTGGAACACAGTTGCTGCCTTTCAAACTCGCAATCCCATCCACAGATCCCATGAATATCTCACCAAGGTCGCTATGGAAGTCTGCGATGGTGTCCTGATACATCCTGTGGTCGGGAAGCTGAAAGCAGGGGATATCCCTGCTGATATTCGTATGAAATGTTATCAGGCTATGCTGGATAATTACTATAAACCTGAGAATACAGTACTCAAAGTTTATCCCATGGAGATGCGATATGGAGGTCCCAGGGAAGCTATTCTGCATGCAATTATCAGACAGAATTTTGGATGCAGTCACATGATTATCGGTCGAGATCATGCTGGCGTTGGTAACTATTACGGACCCTTCGATGCCCAGGACATTTTTGATAAACTGAAACCGGGTGATATTTACCTGAAACCATTGAAACTGGACTGGACCTTCTGGTGCAATAAGTGTGAAGCTATTGTCTCCACAAAAACTTGTCCCCATGGTAATGATGATCATCTCATGATCAGCGGTACCAAATTACGTGATATGCTGGCTAAAGGTGAGCGACCTCCGGTGGAGTTTGGTCGACCTGAAGTGATTGACATACTGATTGAATATTACGAAGGGCAAAAATAAGTCCTTCAGTTATGGTGCATAACTCTTTTATGAAAGAACGGGTGGATTAATGGATTTAGTAAGGATTAGTATCCTCGATACGCTGATAATCGTCGCTTATTTTATAGGTATTGTTTCTCTCGGTATCTGGATTTCTAAGTCAAAAGTTAAAAGCGGAGAAGACCTGTTCTTAGCTGGTCGAGATTCAAGCTGGCCTGTTCTGGGAGCATCTCTATTTTCAACAAACATATCGAGTCAGCAATTTGTGGGACAGGCTGGACTGGCATTTTCAGTTGGTATTGTGGCCGGTGCCTTTCAGATGGTTGGTGCACTTGCATTTACCTTCCTGGCAATGTTCTTTCTGGAAGCCTATATGGGCCTACGATTGTATACCTCTCCGGAATTTTTTGAAAAGAGATACAGCCGGGGAAGCCGGTCATTTGTTTCAGGAATAAATATGTTGATGATGGTAAGTGCAAATGTTGCTGCTGCGCTCTATGCCGGGGCAACGGTGCTGACAGTCATCCTGGGTTGGGACTCAAATACCTTATTCTGGACCGCAGTTATAGTATTGGCGGCTACCACCGGTGCCTATACCGTCCTGGGTGGATTAAGATCGGTGCTATGGACGGACTTTGCACAAACTTTTATCCTGGTTGTTGGTGGAGTTGTAACACTAGTGGTCTCAATCGCCGCTGCTGGAGGCATCGATCAGGTTCTCATGTTAAAGGATTCACAGGGAATGAGTATGTGGTCCATGTATCGTCCCTGGAACCATGATTTTGGCTGGCTACCATTTGTGACCGGTGTGATTATCCTGGGTGTTCATGGACACTGTACCGACCATGACTATGTCCAGAGAGCCCTGGCTGCAAAAAGCTTATACCACGCAAAAATGGGGGCAATATTTGCTGCCTTTCTGAAAGTACTGGCACTATTTATTATTGCCGCTCCAGGTGTTGTAGCCGCAAGTCTTTTTCCAAATCTCCAGAATGGTGATGCTGCTTACGCCAGAATTATTGTTGAATTCATGCCCATCGGCTTAAAAGGCTTAGTCCTGGCAGGCTTAATCGCAGCAATCATGTCAAGTGTTTCCTCCGGGCTGAATGCAACGGCAGCCCTGATCACTTTTGACTTTATCGGTAAACGAAAACCTGATATGACCGACGAACAAACTGTTAAGATCGGCCGTTACTTGATGATTGGTATTCTACTAATTTGTACAGTTTGGGCACCATTTATCAGAGACTTTAAAGGCTTGTTCAATTATTTACTCCAAGTCTGGGCTCTGATTGCTCCACCTGTCTTTGTGACCGTAATTTTTGGTCTGTTTTATAAAAAGGCTAATTCCAAAGGAGCGATTGCAACGCTTACAGTTGGATCTGTTTTAGGAGCTATCACCTTCGCAATCTTAAATATGGCAGCACTGGCTCAGGTCAAAGCGAACCTCCCGATCTATTTCCAGAACAAGCTAAACGATGGGTTTATTATCACCCTGATTTGCGTGGCTGTGATGCTGATTGTCAGTCATTATACAGGATCAACGCCTGAAGATTTGGCTAAGGCTGAAGCCATCCGTCATTCAAAGACCACCGAGAAAATGACAGACGAAGAGAATAAAAAGTTCCGCTATGTATTAATTGGACTCCTGGTCTTCTGGCTTGCCGTTCTGATCCTATTCTCACCGTTGGGTCTGGGTTCATAAAATTATTAGTAATGTTATAAAGAAGTAAAGAAGGAGATTCAAAATGAAGAAAATTTTAGTAGCAGGGGGTGGTGGTTTCATCGGCGGTCACCTCGCCATAGATTTGCTCAAACAGGGACATGAAGTTGTTGTAGCAGACAAAAAACCCTTGTCCGAATGGTATCAGGTCACAGAAGGTATTACTAACCTTGTTCTGGATCTTCAGTATCTGGAAAACTGCTATACTGCTGTCGAGGGTGTTGATGAAGTATTCAATCTGGCTGCAGATATGGGTGGAATGGGTTTTATTGAGAATAACAAAGCCTTATGCATGTTAAGTGTATTGATCAATACACACCTTCTGCAGGCTGCCAACGATGGTGATGTAACCAGATATTTCTATGCGTCATCAGCCTGTGTCTATAACGGTGATAAACAGACAGATGCGGACAATCCAGGATTGAAGGAAGAAGACGCATATCCCGCACTGGCTGAAGATGGCTATGGCTGGGAAAAACTATTTAGTGAACGTATGTGTCGTCATTTCCGTGAGGATTATGGTCTGACCACCCGTGTTGCTCGATTTCATAATGTTTATGGTCCCTATGGAACCTGGGATGGTGGACGCGAGAAAGCACCGGCAGCCATGTGTCGCAAGGTCTTAGAAGCCCAGAAATCAGGTGATATGGAGATCAATATCTGGGGTGACGGAGAACAAACTCGCAGTTTTATGTATATCGATGAATGTGTTGAAGGCATACAGAAGATCATGTATTCTGATGTGATCGAGCCGCTTAACCTCGGTAGCGATGAGATGGTTTCTATTAATACTCTGGTCAGTATTGTTGAAGAAATTGCTGATGTCAAATTGGAGAGAAGTCATGATCTGACTGCCCCTCTAGGTGTCCGCGGTCGCAATAGTGACAATGATTTGATTAAGAAATTATTGGGCTGGGCACCTTCATATCCGTTGAAAGATGGCATGAAGAAGACCTATGACTGGATTAAAGGCGAAATGGATAGAGACGCCAAATCCCTCTAAATCTAAATAGATGTTGAGTATGTCTCCCCACCATGGTACCGAACCCTGAGCTCGTCGAAGGGTGGGAAGACACACTCAAAATAGCGTTTATATTTTTCATCAAACAAAAGATAGAAAAGACTAGTTATGGCAAATAAAAAAGTTCTGGTAAGTGGTTGTTACGATCTGATTCATGGTGGGCATGTGGCTTTCTTTAAGACTGCTGCTCAGTATGGAGATTTATATGTATCTGTTGGCGCTGATTCAAATATTCAACTATTAAAGGATCACGCCCCTCATTTCTCAGAACAAGAGCGTGTGTTCATCATTAAGTCATTCAAGTATGTCAAAGATGCCTTTGTTGCAACTGGCTCAGGTATGCTGGATTTCGAGCCGGAAATCGCTCGTATTAAGCCAGATATCTTTGTGGTAAACGAAGACGGTTATACGGAGGGGAAACAAGAACTCTGCGACAAATACAGTGTAGAGCTAAAGGTCCTTGAGAGGATACCTGAAGAAGGTTTACCTGCTCGTTCCAGCTCTGAGACAAAACTTGGAATGCGTTTCCCCAATCGCGTCTGTATTGCCGGTGGCTGGCTTGATCAGCCCTGGGTCTCTGAGATTCAGCACGGATCTGTTGTGGTGGCTGCATTGAGTGCGGAACATGATTTTGAAAACAGATGTGGTATGGCATCCAGCTCCAGAATCGTCGCCAAAAAAATCTGGGGTGATAAATTACCAGAGGGTGATCCGGAAGAGTTGGGTCGAATCCTGTTCGGTGCTGAGAATCCTCCAGGATCTCCATATGTATCTGGATCTCAGGATCAGTTGGGATTGTTTATGCCAGGTGTGAATCAGCTTTGTTATGATGGCAATTTTTGGCCACATCAAATCAATTCAGCAATAAACAAAGATACTTGCGAATGGCTTTCCAGTGTGCTGCACATGGTCCCATTCAAAAAACGACCAGATGGTTATAATCCGCTACTAGAACAAAATGTAACCAAGGCCGGTGTGAAAAGACTGGCTGAATCAGGTCAGTTGTGTTGGGATAGCATCTTACGACATGATGTCAAGGGATTAGGAGCCTCTTTGCGAGGTACCCTTGAATCCTGGTATGAAATACTACCACTTACCGTCCCTGATTATTGCTGGGAAGAAATTAAAAAATACGATGATCACGCCGGTGCTGGGTTTTCCGGAGCAGGTGGAGGCTACGTACT
The DNA here is from genome assembly GCA_016784025.1 of Fidelibacterota bacterium. GTDB lineage: Bacteria > Fidelibacterota > UBA8477 > UBA8477 > JABMPR01 > JABMPR01. Next base: position 37,918 of record JADHVL010000001.1, read on the forward strand.
GGTTGCCTCAGATAAACCTGTCAAGGGAGGCTTCAACGTCAAAGTACGTTTTTGATAAATAGAACTCCTTAGTACAAGAAAATAGAATGGGCTTTGGTATATCACCAGAGCCCATCTTATTTTAAATGGAATAGGTCAAATCCTGAGGGATTGACATGACAGGATTGGCATGAGTGTTGAAATGACGAGAACTGCAATAAGTTCAAATTCATAGGAAGTTACCGATGACCCTGATAGTAAATGGCGAACTGATCAAAGAAGATCAGATCCAGGATGAAATAAATAGATTACGACCGCATTTTCAATCTCTGTTTACCGAACAACCAAAGGATGAACAGGAATCAAAGCTAGCTGAGTGGGCGCGGGAAAATGTTATGGAGAGTATTCTGCTTCGGCAATCAGCTCATGCTGATCCACGCGGCATCGATCCTGAGGTACTCAGCCAGGCTTTGCTTACACTCAAAGATGAGCGCGGGGGCGAAGAAAAGTTCTATTCAGAAACGGGTCTCAAACCTAAAGATGATGAAAATATCCTGTTCGAGATTGAGCAACAGCATAAAGTTGAGCGCTTGATGTCTGAACTTCATGCACAGGCTGACCAGGTAAGTGAGTCTGATGCTTCAGAATATTATCAGGCCAATCCAGAACAGTTCATGCTACCCGAAATGGTTCATGCAGGTCATATCGTCAAACATATCGAAGGGTATCGTGCTGAGAAAGAAGCCAGGACTGAGATACAGGAGATCTGGAATAAAATTCAATCTGGGACTAGCTATGAGGAGCTAGCAGGGCAACAAACTGATTGTGCTGATAATGGTGGAGATCTGGGTGTTTTTCCACGAGGACAAATGGTTCAAGAATTTGAGGATGTGGTTTTCAATATGGAAGCAGGTGAAGTGAGTGAGGTGTTCCCATCACCTTTTGGATTTCATATCGCCAAGGTCTATGAACGGAAGGCACCCCGGAAAATTGAATTTGAGGAAGTGAAATCCCAAATCATTGAAAAATTGACTGAGGATGCGCGGAATGTGGAAGTTGAGAGGTTTGTTGATACGGTGAAAGAAACAGCTCGGATTAATTATTTCCCTGATGAAGTAAAATTCAAGAAGATGCTCACCAGCGTCCTTGTCAAACCATCAGGTCCTGATTGCAACCTGGATTGTGATTACTGCTTTTATCTGGAAAAAGCAGATTTGTTCAGCGAGACTAAAAAACATCGTATGTCCCTAGAGACATTGGATCTCTTTATACGACAGACACTTCAACAGACCTCAGGTCAAATTTCCTTCGGATGGCAGGGGGGAGAACCAACTCTTATGGGTTTACCCTTTTTCCAGCAAGCTGTAAAACTCCAGAAAAGGTACGGAGCAGGACGATCCGTTGGTAATGGACTCCAGACCAATGGTTTGTTGTTGAATGGTGAGTGGGCGACCTTTCTCCAGGAAAATAATTTTCTAGTCGGTATCTCCATTGATGGACCAGAGCACATCCATGATAAATATAGAACTCACGTAAATGGGAAACCAAGCTGGCAACAGGTGGTTGATAATGCGAAGATGTTGCTCGATGCCGGTGTTGAAGTCAATGTCCTCAGCGTTGTAAATGACTATTCCGTTCAATTTCCAGAAGAAATTTATAAGTTTCATAAGTCTCTGGGCTTTGAGTATATGCAGTTCATACCTCTGGTTGAGCCCGACCCGAATAATCCCGATAAAGCTGCGCCATATTCTGTGGGACAGGAAGCATATGGTAATTTCCTCATCAAACTCTTTGACCTCTGGCAGAATGATTTTGAAAATGGGGTAGCAACGACTTCTATCAGGCATTTCGACTCGGTATTTCACAGCTATGTAGGTCTCGAAGCACCTGAATGCACCTTGCTCAAAGAGTGTGGAAATTATGTCGTCGTCGAGCATAATGGAGATGTGTATTCCTGCGATTTCTTTGTCGAGCCCACCTGGAAACTGGGCAATCTTTATGATGATGATATCCTGGTGATGTTGAATTCGGATAAACAGAAGGAGTTTGGCGAACTCAAGAGTGATCTTCCGGAGAAATGCCAGAAATGCAAATGGCAGCGTCAATGTTATGGTGGATGTACAAAGGATAGACTGCGAGATCCTGAGGATAATGGCTTGAGTCATTTCTGTGAGGCCTATATCGCCTTCTTTGAGCATGCGGATGAGCGTCTAAAGCAATTGGCAGATGAATGGAAGGCTAAACAAACCCATTTGAATCCTGTCGATTCTCAGAAGACAGGTCTGACTCAAACCGATAAAAAACAGGGTCGAAACGAAGCGTGTAGTTGTGGAAGTGGCAAGAAGTATAAAAATTGTCACGGTAAATAGAAAATATACTGGCGACCCTAGTTAGAATCACATTGTAGCTCCATCGCCATAGAAGTGACTTAATGTACGTTTTTCATCACAACTAATTGATTAAGAACCAGTTATCTAAATTCAACTTGTATTAAATATTATGTTAAGTATATTCGGTATAGAGTTTTTCGTATTGAGAATCCAGCACTAACACACGATTTGATAGGGGCAAGACATGGGTATTGATCAACACAATCCAAAACCATTTTACAAGCAGGTTGGAGAAGAAATTGTTAATCAGATAAATAGTGGTGAGTTGAAAGTTGGAGATAAGCTTGAAACGCAAAGTGAGCTGGTCAAGCGCTATGATGTGAGTTTGATTACCATTAAGCGAGCCCTTTCAGATTTAATCAGTGAAGGTGTTCTCTATGCCCGAGCTGGAAAAGGTACCTATGTGGCCCGACGACCTCAAAAAATTGATTATTCAAAGCACCTGACCATTGCATATGTCCTAAAGGATCTGGATAACCCCTTCTACCAGAGTATGGTATCCAGCGTTGAAAGAAATCTGTCAAAAAATGGCAGCAACCTAATGCTCTATTCATCAGACAATCGTCATGATAATGAAGAACGTAAGATCAGATATTTTATGGACATGGGGGTCAGTGGTCTTATACTGGGTTCGCTTTCCCACAGTCATTATACAGACTCCCTCATCAAGCAACTCGAAGCTGAACGATTCCCTTTTGTGATGGTTTCCTACACTGAAGATCCCAGCATCAATTTTGTTGGTACAGATCAGGAGTTGGGTGGTTTCATGGCTACCGAGCATCTAATAAAAAATGGATATACAGATATCGGATATGTGAATGGAGAAAAGAGGAACCTGGTGGGTGAAGCTCGCAAACGCGGTTTTCTGAAAGCCATGGCTGACAATAATGTACCGGTTTCTCAGAAAAATCTGATGCAAATTACCGTCGATGGAAAACGAGATGATATGAATTCTGGATATCAAGTTGGCAAGCAATTCTGTGAAATGGAAGAGCGCCCCAGAGCCATGTTTATCTACAATGACCTCTCAGCACTTGGTTTCATCCAAGCCCTTGGTGAGTCTGGTATCAACGTTCCCAAGGATGTAGCAATAGTGGGTTTCGATGATATTGTAAATGGTAGAACAGCCTCCGTGCCATTAACTACTGTCCATCAGCCAACAGAGTTGATTGGACAAATAGCAGTTGAAAGTTTGCTCAAGAAGATAAATGGTGAAGAGCCATCCATGCATAAACTGCTTGAACCAAAGCTAGTTGTCAGAAAGTCCTGCTGTAACAACTAGCCTGAGTATTATCACATAGATAGAGCGTCTCTATCACATATCATGAATGCTTGATTTGTAGATCGTGTTTACTTGATATTATTGTTTAGCCTAAAATAGGGGAGAAAATGCTTAGAAGGGAATTTCTAAAAAAAGCTGCACTGGGTTCCACTGCAGCGAGTGTATTGCCCTGGACACTTGTAAATTCCGCATCCGCCTCAACCTCTCGCCGGCTCGAAGAACAACCCAATATCATATTCATTATGATCGATGACCTGGGCAAAGAATGGTTGACCACCTGTGGTGCGGAGCATGATGACATGAGCCTCCCTAACATCGAAGCCCTGGCATCTGGTGGGATGCGCTTTACAAATGCATACTCCATGCCGCAATGCACACCTGCCCGAATTACATTATTAACAGGACAGTACCCCTGGAGAACGGGTTGGGTCCATCATTGGGATGTCCCCGGTACAACAAAATTTCCCGAGGACGAGCTAAAGATCAGGTTTGATCCTGAAGTTCATCCCAGTTTTGCAGGTATTCTGCAATCTGCCGGCTACAAAACTGCAGTTGCAGGGAAATGGCAGATTAACGACTTCCGTCTGGAACCTGAAGTGATGTTGGAGCATGGCTTTGATGATTATTGTCTATGGACTGGGAAAGAAACGGGTAATGAAGCCGCACTCCAAAGGTATTGGGATCCCTACATTCATACTACTGAAGGAAGTATGACCTATACCGGGCAATTTGGCCCTGACATTTTTACTGATTTCCTGATCAATTTCATGGAGGAAAATGTCAATCACCCCATGATGCTCTATTTCCCAATGTGTCTCATTCATAACCCGGTGACTGCAACACCACTTGAGCCAAATCTTGACGTTGATATTGATGGAAAATTACCCATGGTGAAGGCTATGATTCGCTATACTGACCATTTATTGGGAAGGCTGACAGATAGCCTCGACGCATTGGGAATACGAGACAATACCATCATTATTTGGACAACGGACAATGGGACGGCAAAGCGCTATACTGGAAATATTGAAGGGGATGATGTTCAGGGTGGAAAGACAAAAATTTCTGAAGCAGGTGTGAACGCACCTTTCATAGTGAATTGTCCAGGCCTTGTCCCAGCCGGAGTTGTCACAGATACTCTTACTGATTTTACAGATATGCTACCAACTTTTGCTGATCTAGGAGAAGCTACAATTCCAGATGATCTTGTTCTTGACGGTCATTCTATAGCGGATGTGATGCTGGGAAACGCTGATGATGGAGCTCGGGATTGGATTCTGGGCGTAGGAAGTGGCGGTGGAACTGTCAACATCCTCAGGGAACCACCTATGGAAGGTGTTGAGGATTATCAAGCTGTTAATGAATTTGACCACAAGCAACGAGCCATTCGCAACAAACAGTACAAACTCTGGATAGAAAACAGTGAAGAGGGGATTGCTTCAGCTACTCAATTCTATGACCTTTTCGCTGATCCCCGCGAAACAGTTAATCTAATCGATAGTACTGACGAAACCATTGTCACAGCATTAAATGAGTTGTTGGCAGTATGGGCTTCCTTTCCAGCTGTGGATGCCATTCCCACCTACGGACCTATACCAGAGGTCAATACGAGGGAGGAGCAGACTCGACCGGATAATTTCACATTGAAACAAAATTTCCCCAATCCGTTCAATCCCACCACCACCATTCATTTTGAGACTCGATTTGACTCCCGAGTTAAACTGGAGGTATTCGATGTGAAGGGAAGGCATTTGAAAACCCTTGTCAATGGTCATCTTCCATCAGGAAATCACTCCATAATATTTGACGGGAGTGAACTTGCCAGCGGAGTCTACACCTATAGATTAACTTCTGGAGCAAACAAACAGTCCAAGCGTTGTGTATTAAGCAAGTAAAACATTAATAAATAAGCAGACACATCAATGCAGGATATGAATAGAAGAACATTTCTAAAAACATTGGGACTTGGAATGGCTGCGCTCGCTGTCTCCAATCCATTATTGAAAGCTGCTTCAAGACGTGATGGAACGCCCAATGTTATCCTCATGATGGCAGATGATATGGGTTTTGGTGATTGTGGTTTCACTGGGAATACAATCATTCAAACACCTCACCTGGATCAATTATGTCAGGATGGTGTCAAACTATCTAACTTCTATTCCGGTGGACCAGTCTGCTCACCCACTCGAGCAACCTGCTTGACCGGTCGCCATTATTATCGCTATGGTATCTGGTCAGCCAATGATGGACGATTGCCTCAGCAAGAAGTTACCATACCAGAAGTCTTGCAGGGAATTGGATATAACACGGGCCACTTTGGCAAATGGCACCTGGGAGCACCCGTTGAAGGCTATACCGGTCAAAATGCCAATAATCATGCTTACGTAGATTGGTTTGGCTATGATGAATACTTTGTCACAGGTTACTCCGTCCCTCTTTATGATCCTTACGGCCCCAATGGGGAGGAGGCGGCGACCAGCGACAATCCTTACTGGCACAATGGAGAACGGGTTTTAGATAACATTACCGGAGATGATTCCCGGATTATGATGGATCGGGTCATTCCCTTTGTTCAGCAGGCGAATGCTAATGGGCAACCTTTTCTGGCGGTGATCTGGTTTCATGCACCACACAAGGATATTGATGCCAGTCCTGAACACCGAGCTATCTACTCCGACTACAGCACAAGCGAGCAAAAGTATTATGGATGTATCACTGCCATGGATGAGCAAGTAGGGAGATTAAAAGATGAACTCGAGAACCTGGGAGAACTTGGGAACACTTCGTGGTGGTTCTGTAGCGATAACGGTCCTGAAGGTGGAACTGATGGGAGTACTGGTGGGCTGCGCGGCCGAAAACGCAGTCTTTTCAATGGAGGTGTTGGGGTACCAGCCTTCCTGCATTGGCCTGATTTTACAGATAACCCGATTTTCGAAACAGAGATAGATGAGCTTGGATATCCATCTACAGATGTCGTTTGTAGCACGCTCGATTATTTCCCAACGATAATGGATTTCTTCGAGCAGAGTATGCCAGATGATCGACCCATTGATGGGATCAGCCTGATGCCCTTGCTGGAAGGAAGTATGCAGGAACGTCCAACACCAGTGCCATTCAGGTTTTATCAGAAAATTCATAAGATGGCAGATTCTCCGACCATTGCCACCATGGCGACCGTGGCAGGAACCCGCTACAAATTTTTAACAAACCTATCAGATTGTGCTGTGGAGGATGTGCTGATCAACCTCGATGAGGATCGTGGGGAGCAAACCAACCTGCTGGAAAACCATCCCCTGTTGGCAGACTCCTTACGTCAACATTGCCAGGATTTTATGACTTCCTTTGAGAACAGTTACAATGGCGGGGATTATGACTATGATCCAACCGGTTCCTGGCGACCACTGGGCCAATGGCAGAGTTACAGCCCCTGTGACAGTCTGGCCGTTTCTATTTATAGTCGAGATCTGAAACCAGGGGGATTTACTCTAGAGGAAAATTACCCGAATCCGTTTAATCAGGGAACAGTAATCAAATACTCCATCCCAATTCAATCTGTGGCTAAGCTATCGGTCCATGATATGCTGGGGAAACAGGTGGCGAAATTGGTGGACAGTGAGCATCCCGCAGGAGAGTATTTAATTCAGTGGGCTCCAGGAAATCTGGCATCAGGACCATATTTTATAAAACTTCAAAGTGGGGCCAACCAGATTGATGTCATCAAATGTATGCACATCAAATGATCTTGAATAATCCAGATCAAACCATCTCATATAACAATAATGACAGGTTGATACTGATGGTTCAGTCGGGAGAATCATAAAAAAAAGCTGGTATTTGCTGTAGAATAAAGTATACTGAGTATACTAATATAGCTGAAGACTATTTCAATTACAGGTAGACAAATGAAAAGACGTGAGTTCTTAAAAAGTGTGGGTATTGGCTCAGCAAGTCTGCTCATCCCATCAACTGTCCTTGCCTTAAGCAAAAACAAAAAACCGACAGGTACGAGACCAAATATTCTCTACATCATGGCTGATGATCAAAATGCCAGTTTTGTGGGGTCCTATGGAGGCTGGATAAAAGACTTTGTCCAGACACCTACCATTGACAAACTCGCAGAAGAAGGTGCTCGGCTAACCAACTGCTTTAATACGAACTCACTTTGCGCCCCAAGTCGAGCTTCAATCATATCAGGTAAATACAGCCATAACTCAGGTGTTTATACGCTAAGGGAAGATATGAATACTGCAGGTTGGAACACCCTCCCTGTGGTTATGAAGAAATCCGGATACCAGACGGCCGCCGTTGGTAAATGGCATGTGCATGGGGACAATCTGCATGGTCTGGATTATTACGCCCTGACAAAAACCTCCCAGGGACGCTATATCAATCCATCCATGTCAACCCCAGACGGAAAGCGGAACGAAGAAGGGCACAGCTCCGATGTTTACACAAACATCTCTATGGAATGGCTTGAGAAACGTGACAAAACACAACCCTTTTTTCTTATGCATCACTTCAAGGCAGCTCATGGGCCCTGGCAGTATGCCCCCCGATACGAATCCTTATATCAGGATGTTGAAATCCCAGAACCACCTACTCTCCATGATGACTACAGCAATCGATTCGAAGGTGGTGTTGGCGTTAAAAAATCTAAAATATTCTCAAAAGATGGGACAGGTAGTTTAGCCTCCAGAATGCAGGGTTTGAATAAAAAGGGTGAACAAGGAGAGTGGCCCACTGGCAACCTGGATATCTCTGGTATGTCCGACAGCGAAATAAAAAAGGCGACCTATCAGAAATATGTAAAGGATTACCTGCGCTGTGTCAAAGGGATTGATGATAACGTCCTGCGACTGGTCAATTATCTTGAACAAGAAGGCATTCTGGATGATACACTTATCATCTACACCGCGGATCAGGGTATGTATGTGGGTGAACACGGCTTTTATGACAAACGTCTCGGGCTGGATGAGGGGATGCGCATGCCTTTCATAGCAAGATATCCAAAGGAAATTCAGGCTGGCGTTGTGTTGGATGACATAGTCAATAATGTTGATTTTCCAGAAACCATGATCGATTACGCCGAAGCAGAAATCCCAGCCGATATGCAAGGTTTCAGTTTCAGAAAGAATCTCAATGGGGATCCTGAGGCCCATCAACGAACTGCAACCTTCTACGCTTTCTATTCATCCGGCACTCCTCGTCATTATGGGATTCGCACCAAACATCATAAGTTGTTGAAATATATGGGAAAAGATGGGTCAGCCATTGGTCAGGATCTGTTTGATATGGACAAAGACCCCCATGAGCTCAGAAGTGTGCTGAATGATAAATCCTATGCTGGAGTACTAAAGAAATTAGAGTCTCAACTGAAGGATGAAATGCAGGCCATCGGCCTGAGTGAAGAGGATTTACCTGGTCGATGGAAAGCACCAGGAAAAAAAACCAAGAATCCAAAGAAAAGCAAAAAGACTGGGATGAAGAACAAAAAGAGTAAGAAGAAGAAATCCTAATAGAGCCAACCGACGGATGGGATCACCTGAATCCTTGGTCAAAAATTTTGGAGATCAGTACAAATGGATCGTAGAGACTTCTTAAAGATCACCGCAATGGGAATTGCATCTACAGCCATACCCGCATTCAGTTTTCGGAAAAAAATGAAAAAACCAAATATCGTTCTGATGATGACAGACGATCAGGGTTGGGGTGATGTTGGCTTTAACGGGAATACTGAAATCTCAACCCCAAATCTGGATGGCATATGCGACGAGGGCGCAAATCTATATCACTTTTTCTCAGGCGGACCCGTCTGCTCACCCACACGCGGAACCTGCCTTTCAGGCCGTCATTATTTCAGGTATGGAATCTGGCAGGCCAATAGCGGTAGACTTCCACGACAAGAATACACCCTTGCTCAGGGACTTAAAGATGTGGGATACCAAACCGGTCATTTCGGGAAGTGGCACCTGGGTTCCCCTCATCCTGAATACACTGGTAAAGGGGGAGGAGGTAGCGACAAACATCTCGCCCGTCCCGAGTGGTTTGGATATGATAAATATTTTGTGACCCATCACGCTGTCAAAACCTGGGACCCATACGGACCTGATGGAAGTGAAATTGATACCACTGATAATCCATACTGGGAGGATGGCAAAAGAGTCACCGAAAGGTTAACCGGTGATGATTCACGCATTATCATGGATCGGACCATTCCTTTTATCGAAAGCGCGGTCAAAGCAAAAAAGCCATTCCTGTCTGTCATCTGGTCACACACACCTCACGGTCCACTGGAAGCTGGTCCCGAATATGCAAAAATGTATGAGGCAAAAGGTTTGCCTAAGGGCAAGGTGAAATATTACGGGTCAATCACGGCTCTGGATGATCAGGTTGGCCGTCTCAAGAAAAAGCTTAAAGAATTAGGCCAATGGGATAACACCATCATCTGGTTTTGCTCTGATAACGGTCCAGCTCACGATGTAAGAAATGGCGGTTATGGATCAACAGGCGGTATGCGTGGGAAGAAAAGTTATCTGTTCAATGGCGGCGTCTGTGTCCCCTCATTCCTGTACTGGAAGGGCAAAGTTAAAGCTGGATCAACCATTAAAACTCCCCTGTCAACCCTGGACTTTTTACCTACTCTTTTTGAGGCAACGGGAGCGACCATGCCCGATAGTCGACCTGTTGATGGAGAAAACGTTCTGGATATTGTTTCCGGGGAAACAAAATCACGGGAAAAGCCAATTCCATTCAGACACAAAAAATTAACGGCTCCCTGTCTGGCTCTCATTGATGATAAGTATAAATACTACACCAATTTCGATACGGAAGAGCCTATCGGAGATTTACTCTATGATATTTTTGCTGATCGAGCTGAAGCAAATAACCTCATTGACAAAAAACCCGAGACTGCTCATAAGATGAGAGCCTATGCGTTGGAATTTCTGAAATCCTGCGAAAAAAGTCATTCCGGGCTGGATTACCCCAAAAACTCAGGCTATACCCCACTGGGTAGTTTTCAGGATATGGCCAATATTCCCTGGGATCCCAATCAAAAGAAAAATAAAGCAATAAAAAAGAAGCGGCAGAAAAAAAATAAGCAGCGCAAGCAAAAGACAAAGAAATCATAGACCTATCCAATGGGCTCAAAATTCAGAATAGTAATCTCCGCCATTGTCGCCCTAATTGTACTGAGTCTTTCTACCTGTACTTCCACGAATCCTACAGAGTCGATTTCCACAAGACTAGTTCACCTTCCTGACTCTTCTGAATCTCCTGAAATCACAGCATTCTGGTGGAATGGGGGCTGGGATCACTATGATCCAGATTATATGAAATACCTCGATGAATTCATCATTTTTGCAGTCGCTCCTAATCCTGAGACTGGTGAAATATTCATCGATTCTGTGGCTGAATCTACAGGTGAAATCTTTTATAAAAGAAATTCTGGACCAGGTCTATCCACTGAAATGCTTAAGCAAATTACAGCAGATGCTGATAAGTACCAGGTTCGTAAAACCCTGGGTATCAATGGAATGGGGAAGAAAAAGACCATCTTTAACCCATTAGTTGAGAATGGGAATGAAACAAAATTCGCAAAAGAAATCCTGACCCTGTGTCGGACCTGGGGAATCCAAAATGTAGATGTGGATTACGAGCATCCTAATAATGATGGTGATGTAGAAATCCTTACAGCGATAGTTCGAGCGCTCTACGATAACCTGAATCCTGCTGGAATCGGTGTTTCCATTGCAGTGGGACCGGGGCGGGAGTTCATGCAAAAATTTGTGAAGCAGAATCACCAGTATCTTTCAGCAATTAATCTGATGTCTTATCTACAGCCCTATGCCGGTTTTGTGAAATGGCTGGAATTGTATCACAATGAATTGGGAGTTCCTCGGGAAAAACTATTTGGAGGGATTGGGTTTTATATCAAGAAAAAGGGAAAACCAAAAGAATCCCACAATTATCGGGATTTTGTTGAATGGTTCCCTGAGGGCAATATCCCAGATGAAATTACCCGAGTTGATCCAGATAATCTTGAGAATATGAAAACATTCCGTTTTAACAATTCTCATGAAACACTTTCCCAAAAGATTCAATATGTAAAAGACAAAGGCTTTGGAGGGATCATGATCTGGGCTATCAACCATGATCTGCCCATGAGCGACGATCGCTCCATGTTGCGCTTTGTGCACAGTGAGGTTCATAAAAAATGACTACGAAACTAGATGAAAAATTATCACCCTACGTGTGGTCCCTGAGGCTCTCGAAGGGTGAACACACCAGCCAATTGACCCTTCGAGAGCCTCAGGGTCCCGATCAACATAGAAAGCGACCAATAAATGAAACGCCGTGAATTTCTTAAGTTTGCTGGAATTGGAACCCTGGGACTGGTGGCATGTGTACCGCCAACTCCAGTGCCTGTAAAAAAATCGGGTAAACATCCAAACATCATCTATATCCTGGCTGATGATCTGGGCTTTGGAGATGTGAGTTGTTTAAACCCTGACTCCAAAATACAAACCCCTTATCTGGATCAACTCGCTGCCAGTGGGATCAAATTTATGGATGCCCATTCAAATTCAGCCGTGTGCACACCCACTCGTTATGGCGTATTAACGGGTCGCTATACCTGGCGAACAACCCTCAAACGAGGTGTTCTCAAAGGTTTCTCCAAACCGCTTATTGCAAAAGACAGACTCACGGTTCCAGCTCTGCTGAAACAGGCCGATTACACCACCGCTTGTATAGGCAAGTGGCATCTGGGAATGGATTGGCCTACAAAAGATGGCAAAGAAGTCCAGAAGGGTCTTCAGAATGTAGATTTTAACAAGGATATCCAGCACAATCCCCTGGATCTTGGATTTGACTACTACTATGGAATCTCGGCATCTCTGGGAATGGCACCTCATGTATTCATCGAGAATAGACGCGTCGTCAAAGAGCCCACTATCTATGTAAAAAAGAAAAGTCCTGAAGCCAAAAAACTACTCAATGGACGTGAAGGCTGGATGGTTGAAGGCTGGGATATTCATGATGTATTACCACGGTTCAGAGATAAGGCTGTTGAGTTTATAGAAGATCATGCCAGCGCATCCCCTGAACAACCATTCTTCATGTATATGGCTTTGAATTCTCCCCATAAACCCATTGCTCCCAATAAAGAGTTTCGAGGGACAAGCAAAGCTGGGGAGTATGGCGATTTCGTTGTTGAAACGGATCATGCAGTAGGTCAGGTGGTTCAAGCTGTCAAAGATGCAGGAGTTGCTGATAATACACTGATCGTTTTTACCAGTGACAATGGTCCCGAGCGAATTATGTATGGTATCCATGAGGAATATGGACATGATGGTTCGGCTCAATTCAGAGGCTGCAAACGAGATAACTGGGATGGAGGGCACCGAATCCCCTTCTTTGCCGCGTGGCCCAATGCAATTACTCCAGGACAATCAAGTCAGGAAATTATCTGCCTCACGGACATGCTGGCTACCTGTGCCGAGATCACGGGTCAGAAATTGCCGGATGATGCTGGTGAAGACTCTGTAAGCATGCTTCCAGCACTCAATACTTCGAATACAAAACCACTCCGGGAAGCGATTGTCCATCATTCTTCCAAAGGATTCTTTGCTATCCGCAAAGGAGAATGGAAATTATTACTCCATGATGGATCAGGTGGAAATAAATATCCTGATATAACAACTCCAGAAGTGCAGTTGTACAACATGCGAATCGATGAGACTGAAACTCAGGAATTCTCCGACCAGCATCCCGAAATTGTCACTGAACTGGCAACCCTGATGAAGCAATATGTGGTGAATGGACGCAGTACAACTGGCCTGCCTCAGCAGAATGAAACATCTGAAAAATGGCATCAGTTGGATTGGATGCAAAGATACTAGGGTATTGAATGGAACGTCGTGAGTTTTTAAAGATTGCCGGGAGAACGCTTGCAATGGCGGCCGTCCCATCGTTGCTGGCTGGAAAATCCATGCAACCCAATGTTATCTTGATTCTTACAGATGATCAGGGCTACGGAGAGTTGGGGTGTACAGGGAATACGGTCATTAAAACTCCTTTTCTGGATCAAATGTATGCTGAATCCAGCCGCCTGAATGATTTTCATGTCAACTCAGTATGCTCTCCATCCCGGGCAGCCATTCTTTCAGGCAAATATTCAAGTCATGTGGGTATCTGGCATACCGTAGGTGGGCGAGAAATCCTTAATCGTGATGAAACCCTCATGCCTCAACTTTTCCAGGCCAATGGCTATCGTACGCAGATGGTGGGGAAATGGCATCTCGGTGACAACTATCCCTATCGACCCGAAGATAGAGGGTTTGATGAGGTATTCCGTATAGGGGGCGGAAGTCCCGGTCAGGTTCCTGATTATTGGGGTAATGGAATCTTTGATCTCCACTATTGGAATGGTAAAAAATGGAGACCATCCAAAGGCTTCTGCACCGATGTTCAATTTGATGCCACCATGAAATTCATCAAGGACTCCGGGAAAAATCCCTTCTTCTGTTATCTGGCAACTACGGCTGTCCATGCGCCCATCGGTGCCCCAGATGAGTATCTGGAGATGTATAAAGATTTACCAGAGCCCGTTCAAAAATTTTATGCCATGACCACCAATGTGGATACCAATGTGGGTCGTTTAAGGAAATTCCTCAAACAGAATAAGCTTGACGATAATACCATCCTCATATTCATGACTGATAATGGTTCAGCTTGTGATAAAAAGGATAAATACAAGCTTCACAACGGCGGGATGCGGGGGAAAAAGGGTTCTACCTACGATGGTGGACACCGAGTTCCCTGCTTTATCCACTGGCCAGCAGGCGGGATCAGTCGGGGTATGGATATCGAGGAGCTAACTGCTCATATCGATTTACTACCCACGCTAATGGATGCCTGTGGGCTGGAGCGAGGACCTGAAATCCAGTCAGATGGTCGCAGTCTTCTGGAACTGTTGAAAGGTAAATCTAAGACCTGGTCAGATCGAACACTTGTCACTGAATCCAAGGTCAAAAAACGAGCCGAAATGTATGCATCGGCTGCGATTATGACTGAGCAGTGGCGTCTGGTGGACAAGGGAAGACAATTATACGATATCGAAAAAGATCCGGGACAAAAACAGGACCTTGCAACCAGTCATCCGCAAATAGTTGAGCAACTCCAGACTGATTATCAAAGCTGGTATCAATCGGTGGAAGAAGGGTTTTCACCCATCAATCGTATTGTTGTCGGTGCTCCAGAAGAAAACCCGACTCGTTTAACCTGTATGGATGTGTATCCAGTTGAGGGAGCCAATGCAGGTAAGATTGTCTGGAATCAAAGTCAGCTTCTCAAAGGCAATCGCAACCACGGGAGGTGGCTATTGGAGGTTGCTAAAACTGGAGAATATGAATTTGAATTGCGACGCTGGCCTGTTGAATCTGGTTTGAAATTTTCTCAAGCACCCAGGAAGGCTAAAAAGGTGATTTACACAGAAGCACATTTGAAGATTGGGGATCGGGAACAAAGGCGCCCTGTCGATATGAATGAATCAAGTGTGAAATTCTCTATGAAATTGGATCAGGGACCGCTTGAATTGGAAGCACTTCTCTTCGAAAAGGGTGGGGAAATTACCTCGGCCTATTATGTGGAAATTTTAAAGAAACATTAGAAAACAACGTTAAAAGCAACTTTGGAAGCAACTTTGGAAGCAACTTATAAAACATTTGGAATGACTAATATGAACTTGAATCAAAAGAGCACTGTTAAAGTGATCGCGCTGTGTATCAGCAGTCTATTTATTTTATCATCATTAATTGCAGCTGAGGTACCAAGGAATGCATCTCCAGAGCGTATGGAAGAATGGCGTGACTGGAAGTTTGGACTATTTATCCATTGGGGACCATTTGCCCAGGCTGGCGCTCCCAATGGTCGAATATCGAGCATGCGCAAGGATTTGGAAGCAGGTTTGAATTATTATAAAACTTTTAATCCCGTCAAATATGATCCCAACCAATGGGCAAAGCTCGCCGGTGAAGCTGGAATGCGCTATGCTGTATTGGTTGCCAAGCATCATGATGGATTCTGCAATTGGGATTCCAAGGTCACTGAAAGAACCATTACCAATCCAGACTGCCCCTGGAGCAAATCAAAAAATCCAGATATTGTGGGTGAATATGTCAAAGCATTCAGAAAGGCAGATCTGAAAGTTGGTCTGTACTCCTCACATCTGAATTATTCAGATCCAGGTGGCATGGGGGCAATGATTGATGCCCAGCCGGGTGCAAAACGTAAATCGGTGAATCGTTGGGTTGAGGACTACAAGGAAAGAGCTCCTGAATTGTGGAAGAATTATGTACAGCAGGAATATGATCAGCTCTCTGAGCTCATGGGAAATTACGGTCCCATTGATATTGTCTGGTTTGATATTCACTGGCCTAAAAATGGAAGTGAGGATGCTGCTCCCATCTACCAGATGATTCGTGAGAAGCAGCCGAATATCATTTTTGATAATCGTGGTACCCTCGATTATGTAGATTATAAAGTCCAGGAACAATGGATTCCCAACGTACCACCCAAAACAGAATTCTGGGAATTTAACTGTCCTACTGCCAGCAGTGGAGGAGGAGGTTTCTGGTATAAGGGTGAAGATGCAGTTTACAGGACAGGTGAGGAACTTTTATACATCCTGGTAGATGTGGTTGGAAAAGGGGGCAACTTCCTCCTGAATGTCAGTCCCAAACCTGATGGCAGCATTGCACAACAAGAAGTTGATGCCTTAAAGGGGATTGGAACCTGGATGGATAAAAATAGTGAAGCCATCTATGGGACAACCGCCAGTCCATGGGGTGATCCTCCAGCCTGGGGCCGAATATCGACTAAAGGGAATCGTCTCTACCTCATGGTTTGGGATTGGAAAAAAGGATCAGAGCTCACTCTGGATATTCCAGCGAAACAGGTCAAGAAAGTCTCCCTGCTCGCTGACAATAAAAAAGTCAAATACTCCAAAGCGAAGGATGGGATCAAGATCAAGCTGTCAACCTCTGCACCTGACAAATATGTCTCAGTTATTGCAGTGGACTACATAGGTGATCTTAAGGCCGACCAAAAATGGTCCAAACCAGTTAAACATGCCAAATCTGATGTCTGGCATTTTGATAAAAAATCAGGCAAGCAGGAAAAAGGATTTCCGCCAAAACCATAGCAGGGCGTTCTATCAAATTCAAGCTTTTGCCTCATATGTCTCTGATGGTGTGTCGTGGATTTGAACACTGAATGAATTGATTTGAGTATAGGGTCATGGAACGAAGACAATTTCTGAAAATAGTGTCTCTGGCATCCGTAAGTATGCTAGGGAATGTTCCATTAATTGCCGCTGAAAAACGTCCCAATATCCTCTTTATAATGTCAGATGATCATTCCTCTGAAGCCATTGGGGCTTATGGAGGAAGATTGGCCAAACTAAATCCGACCCCCACCATTGATAAACTGGCAGCAGAAGGCATCATCTGCAGAAATACATTCTGCACTAATTCAATCTGTAGCCCAAGCCGGGCTTCAATTCTTACGGGTCAATACAGTCATACCAATGGTGTGACTTCCCTGGGGGGACGGGTTGCTGAAAAGGATCAAACCTTGCCGCTCAATCTTCGCCAGGCAGGTTATCAAACTGCTGTTGTGGGAAAGTGGCACCTGAACACCCAGCCTCTATCCTTTGATTTTTATAAGGTTCTCAAGGGGCAGGGAAACTACGATAATCCTACTTTTTTTGAACGTGAATCCCCAAGAGCCAAGGAAGTAAAGTCCCAAGAAACTGGCTATTGCTCTGATTTGATCTACGAAAATTCTGTGAAGTGGTTAGAGCAAAGGGATAAAAGGAAGCCCTTCGCCTTGTTTTATCATTTCAAAGCTCCTCATGGTCCCTGGAAATATCATGATCGTTATGCTTCCCTGTACAGGGATCTTGACATGCCTGAGCCTGAAAGTTTATGGGATAATAAGGAGCATGGGTCTCTTGCTACCCGCGGTCATAATGACGAACTCATCACTCAGATTGGCTCTTCAGTTGGACGCAGGCATCGTTCCAGGACCCAGATTAGATATCTGAAAAAGGAACTTGCCAGACAGGGCAAGAAGTCACTTGTGGACAACCTGGACAATCTCTCTGATGATGAAATAAAGGGGATGTCGTATCAAGCTTATGTCAAGGGCTATCTCCGGTGCGTCAGGGGAGTGGATGACAATATTAGAAAGATGTTGGAATTTCTAAAAGCAGAAGGTCAGTTGGATAACACCATCATCGTTTATACCTCAGACCAGGGCATGTTTCTGGGTGAGCACGATTTCATTGACAAACGCTGGATGTATGAGGAATCATTACGTATGCCGTTTATTGTTCGATATCCACGGGCGATAAAGGCTGGTACCGCTACGGATGCCCTGATCAACAATACAGACTTTGCGCCCATGTTGCTTGATTATGCCGGTGTGAAGACCCCTGGGAGCATGCAGGGCACCAGTTTCAGACCAATTCTCGAAACCCGAAAAGAACCAGATGATTGGCGCACAGCCACCTACTACAGGTATTGGCTACACATGGCACATCACTATAATCCAGCGCACTTTGGAATTCGAACCAAGGAATGGAAGCTCATTTTCTTTTATGGTCAACCAGAGAAAGTTCCAAAAGAGGGGAAAAAGAAATCTCCCAAATCAATCTTTACTCCACCTGGTTGGGAGCTGTATAACATGCAAGATGATTTTCAGGAGATGAATAATCTCTATGGAAAGCCAGGATATGCAAAGATCACCAAACAGTTAAAGCGTGAGCTCAAGGAACTGCGTGAGGAACTTGGTGATTCCGACGATGACTTTCCACATATCAAAGTGGTGGTAGAGCGACATTGGGATGATGATTTGAAGGAATCCCTGAAAATCTCAAATCATCTTAGCGAAAATGCAGACGAGCTGAATTCATTCGAGAAACCAGAAAAGCTTAAGAAATCAAAAAAATCAAAAAAATAATTCTCTGTATTTGTTTTTTGTCTGCATCTTTGAGCTCTATGGCTCAAGCCAGAGACATGGAAATAGTCAGTCCGGATGGAAGTATCTCTGCCAGGATAGGGCGGGATGCTGAACTGCATCTCACACTTGAAGTCAGCCGGGGTAGAGATTTAATTCTCCATCCATCGCCCATGGGTATCATCATCGATTCAATTGATCTTGGTTCTGGAGCTGAGATCATCACGCATGAGCCATATATAGTGAATGAATCCTATGATTTGCTCGGAGGACATTCCAGAGCCATAAATCATTGTACTGGCTCAAAAATAAAAATCAAAACCTCAGGACAGACCTGGACACTCGGCGTGAGAGTTTTTAATGATGGTGTTGCCTTCCAGTATATCTATCCAAACACTGGTCCTGTTAAGTTTACTGGCGAGTCAACCCAGTTCAATTTCAGTAAAGGTCTAAATGCCAAATACATGCTTCATAAACGGGCAGAAGAGAGTAAAATCTATACGGGAAAACTCTCTGATTTCTCCAGAAGCAAGACCAAACGAACCATGCCACCACTTTTGCTTTATTCTGATGATATGAGTGAATATATCATGCTCTTAGAGGCTGGTGGATTTGATTTCCATGGGTACTCTCTGCTTCCGGAAATTCCAAAAGGAAATGTTGGCGGAGTAACCAGTCTGAAAGTGGATTATGCTGAAGCGGCTGATGGTTGGGACATTAATGGAGACATTGAAACTGCCTGGAAAGTTCTTTGCATTGTCAACTCACTGAATGAATTGGTGAATACTGACATCGTGACCAATCTTTGTCCAGAGCCAGATCCACAATTGTTTCCACGAGGAGTCCATGAGGATTGGATCAAGCCTGGCAAATCAACCTGGAATTGGTGGGCCAGGGTCAAAGTGGATTATGAAAAACAGAAGGAGCTGATTGATTTAGCAGCTCAGATGGGAGCCGACTATCATCTCGTGGATATTGGCTGGGATTCCAAGTGGGGGAATGAAGCAAAAGGAGCCTATGATTTTCTGCAGGATCTGTGTGATTATGCTGGATCGAAAGGTATTGGTATCTTTGTTTGGAAGACTTCAGATGTCAGCTTGAACCTGGAATTGAAAAAAGCAGATCCTAAAAACAAGTTTACAAAGCTACAGGCCTATGATGTCAGCCGGAATCTTGATGAGATGCGAACCGAGGTGGAACGTATAGCCGCTACAGGAGCAATAGGCATTAAGCTAGATTATATCAACAGCGAAAATTCCCAATGGAAACGATATATGGAGGATTTTCTGAAAGTTGCCGCTGAGAATCAATTGATGGTAGATTTCCATGGATGTCCCATACCAGCTGGTGAAAGTCGCACCTACCCAAATGAAGTATCCAGAGAGGCTATCTGGGGAGGTGAAAAACTGAGAGGCGGTGGGGGTGCCAGGAAAATGCCCACATCCCATTACATTGATCAACTCTTTACTCGCCTGATAGCGGGTCATGCTGATTTTACTCCCGGTATTTTGAATCCTGAAAAAGGTTTAGGCTATACTCAAGCGATGCAATTGGCAGCTGCCATGATGTTCACCTCACCGTATTTGTGTTGGGCGGATCATCCGGACAATTATCTTGCATCAGCAGGTCTGGACCTGATCCAAAGTCTTCCAACTACCTGGGATGAGACCCTGGTTTTGGAGGGGAGTGGGTTGAGCGATCTGGCCGTTTATGCCCGGAGAAAAGGTGGGAATTGGTATGTGGCCGGAATCAATGGCCTGGCGAATGAAGTCCAAAAATATGATTTAAACTTGAACTTTCTGAATGAAAAAAAATACCTGGTTACACTCTACTCAGATGACTTAATCAAGGGATCGCCAGATATTGTGGCCAGCAAGCTGGTGAAGCGGCGAGGTGATCAGGTCAAGATCAAGATGCTTCCCAGCGGTGGGTTTATCGTTCGTTTAACCGAAGTTGAAACCCCCGAATGATGCGCATTTTCCAAACAACATTATTCATTGTGCTAGGAGCAATTCAATTGCTGGCCGTGCAGAAGTCCCAGGACACTCTAGCTCTGATATACACCAGAGGTGGTGGCTTTAAAGCCGATAAGATTGTGAAGTACAAAACCATTGGTGAAAATGATCTATCCCTATACTGCTTCTATCCAGACGACTTCAATCCAGGTGACTCGAGGCCAGCCATTGTGTTCTTTTTCGGTGGCGGGTGGAAAGGGGGGAGTGTCCAACAGTTCTTTCCCCAAAGCAAATATCTGGCTTCCAGAGGAATGATAGCCATTTGCGCCCAATATCGTACTGCTAAACAGGGAGCTGAACCTTATGAATGTGTAGAGGATGGAAAATCCGCTATCCGCTATGTCAGAGGACATGCCCGAGAATTGGGTATCAATCCTCAGCTTATTGCAGCTGGAGGAGGATCGGCAGGTGGACATCTGGCAGCCTGTACGGCCACTATTTCTGATTATGACTGCCCAGAAGATGATCGATCAATATCAGCAATACCCAATGCGCTGGTATTATTTAGTCCGGTCTATGACAATGGTCCTCAGGGCTATGGATACGAACGGGTGAAGGATTATTACCTGTCTATTTCACCCATCGATAATCTGAATGGTAAACAGCCACCCACTCTGGTATTCATGGGTGATCGTGATAAACACACACCGGTTGAAACCACTCAACGATATCAGCAATCCATGCTGGCGAATGGGAATCACTGCCAGACCATCATTTATCCAGGGCAAAAGCATGGTTTTTTCAATATTCATAAGTCGAAGCAGCCAAAATATTTTATTGAAACAGCTGTCAAAATGGATGGCTTTCTCAAAACGCTAGGGTTTATATCCGGTCCAGCTACCATTCATGAGTGGTTCAAAGATCAGGAAGGTACTGAATGAAAAATGAGAATTACTTCCGGTTGTACTGGTTTGAGAAATTGTGTAAAACTAATGGCACTTCATCATATGCGCTATGATGTCATGCTTCGAGAGCCTCAGCAAGACACATAGCTGGGCTCCCTGAGGTGGCACGCTTCTTTTGTAACAGAATTGCCAGGAAATGACTGCAAAAAGTACTGGACTTTATTCCCGAATAAAGTATACTAAATATATTATAGCTTAGCACCTTGTTTACCCAGAAAGGGTTATCATGTCGAGATTTGGACATCCACAAAGAAGCCAGAATCCAATGGCTAGTGCAGTTGGTTTATTGCTTCTAGTCATGATCTCGAATAGTCCAATCTCAATTCTTGCTGATGTGCAGTTGCCTGCTCTGTTTCAAGACCATATGGTACTCCAGCAGATGACTGAAATTCCTGTGT
This sequence comes from Fidelibacterota bacterium, assembly GCA_016784025.1. Classification (GTDB taxonomy): domain Bacteria; phylum Fidelibacterota; class UBA8477; order UBA8477; family JABMPR01; genus JABMPR01. The sequence goes on from JADHVL010000001.1 coordinate 59,908, forward strand.
GGGGCTGGGCAAATCCTGGAGAAAAAATTCATCTGGAGTTTGCGGATCAACAAAAAAACCTAGAAGCCAATGATGTTGGAGAATGGAGTACATCTCTAACTCCCATACCATATGGCGGTCCCTATCAGATGACCATCTCAGCTGAAAATGAAGTCGTTTTGAAAGATATCCTGCTGGGTGAAGTCTGGCTTTGCTCTGGTCAGTCCAACATGGATTTTACGGTGTCAAAAGCCAAGGATTCTGAGATGGAAATTGCAGCTGCTGATTTCCCAAATATTCGACTGTTCAGCGTAAAGAAAGCGATGACTTATGATGGTCCCAATTCTGACTGTAACGGGAGCTGGACTGTCTGTTCTCCTGAGAGTATCAAAAAGTTCTCTGCCGTTGCCTATTACTTTGGACGTGAAATTCATGAAGAGCTAGATGTTCCAGTCGGGTTGATTCAGGCATCATGGGGTGGAACGAGGGTGGAAGCCTGGACTTCACGTCAAGCGCTTGAATCCCATGAAGCTGGGGAATCCGCAATACAGAAGTATGAGCATGAACTGGCGACATTTGATCCACAACAGGCCGCCAGAGATTATGATGAACGTTTGGAGGCTTGGGAGAAGAAGAAACTTCGCAAGCCAAATGTCAAGAAACCAAAAAAGAAACCAAGTCCTGCTAAAAATAGAAATGCTCCAACAGGTCTTTTTAACGCCATGATCAATCCTACGATTCCCTTTGCCATTCAGGGAGTTATCTGGTACCAGGGTGAAGCAAACTCGAAAACTGAACAGGATGCCTATCAATATCGCACTCTCTTATCATCAATGATCCAGAACTGGCGTCAGAGCTGGGATCAGGGCGATTTCCCCTTTTATTTTGTGCAATTACCTGCATTCGCATCAGAAAAGGTTTACTGGCCCATAATCCGAGAGTCCATGTCAGTTGTGAATAGCACAATTAAGAATACTGGTATGGCAGTAACTGTAGATCTGGATGAAACAAAATTGCATCCCAAAAACAAGCAGGATGTGGGGTATCGATTGGCACTCCTGGCTTTGGGTGATACCTACCAAAGAGATATAGCTTTTTTAGGGCCTGAGGTTAAAACAGTGCGTCTCAAAGGATCTGAAGTGCTGATTCGCTTTAAATCTTTTGGTGATGGATTATCAACAACTCAAGCTGAATTATCAGGATTTGAACTAGCCGGAGCCGATGGTCAGTATCATTCAGCACAGGCGAATGTTATATCTTCGGGATTTTTTAAAAGAGAGCAGAATCAAGTAAGTGTGACTAGCCCAACAGTTTCAAATCCAGTATATGTCAGATATGCCTGGGCAAACGCACCGGTTGCCTCTCTGAAAAACAGTGCAGGGTTACCAGCCCCACCCTTTCAATTAGAAGTTCATGCTTCAGGAAAATGATTTGAGAAAATGATGGACCGCAGGAAATTCTTAAAAACAGCTGGCCTAGTTTCCGCCGGTCTGGCAACCCAGGGATTTTCTAGCTCCAAATGGTTTAAGAAATCAAAACCCAATGTGGTCATCGTCATGACCGATGATCAGGGCATGGGTGATATGTCGTGTATGGGGAATCCCTATGTGCAGACTCCTGTCCTGGATGAGTTATGGGCTGATTCCTATCGTTTGACCGACTACCACGTTTGTCCCACCTGTTCTCCTACGCGCGCTGGATTTTTGACAGGTCAATATTCCAATCGAGTTGGCGCTCTATGGACGGTTCGCTCTCAGGAGCTGGTCTATCGCGACAAAATCATGATGGCGGATGTGTTTAAGGCAAACGGCTACAGCACTGGCATGTTTGGCAAATGGCATCTCGGGGAAAATTATCCATTCAGACCTCAGGACCGTGGCTATGATCAGGTGACCATCCATGGTGGGGGTGCCATCTCACAGAGCCCCGACTATTGGGGAAATGACTTGTTTGACGATACCTACTATGTAAATGGAAAACCCACAAACTTTGAAGGGTATTGTACAGATATCTGGTTTGATGAAGCCAGTAAATTTATTAAAAAGTCAGGTGACAAACCCTTCTTTGCCCATATTGCCACCAATATCGCTCATGTCCCTATGATTGCCCCAGAAGGCTACGAAGAGAAGTATCTGGATATGGGTCTTGATAGTTGGATGGCCAGATTTTATAGCATGATCCAGAACATGGATGAAAATCTAGGGCGACTCATTCAATTGTTGAAAGATGAGGGCAAACTGGATGATACTCTATTTATGTTCACCACTGATAATGGGTCCTCAGCCTTTAAACGCGTCATGGACGGGCAAACCCCTCTCAATGATCCCTTGAAACAATTTGAGCTACTCAACGGTGGGCTCCGGGGGCATAAAGGTCTGACCTACGATGGCGGACACCGCGTCCCCATGTTTATAAAATGGCCCAAAATGAATCTAAACGGCGGTAAAGATATCAATGCCTTGTGCGGCCATATTGATATTCTCCCAACCCTAATGGATCTTTGTGACCTGAAGTCCAAAGCCGCTGAGAACTTTGATGGACGCAGCCTGGCTCCAATCATCAGTGGTAAAATGAAAGACTGGAAGGATGATCGCGTACTGGTCAATGACAGTCAGCGTGTTGAGGAACCTGTGAAATACCGTCGGGGTATGGTTATGACCAGCACCTGGCGTCTGTTGTATTCAAATAAAAAGGATACCCCTCCAGAGTTGTACAAAACAACTGACCGCGCCCAGCAAAATAATGTCTCTAAGCAATATCCAGAAGTTGTCAAGAAATTGGTGGCCGCCTATGATGTCTGGTGGGATGAATTACTGCCAGATATGCAAAGGGTTGCTCGCATCGTGGTTGGTAATGATGCAGATAATCCGGCACGCATCTCATCCCATGAGATGAGAGGGGGCAAGGGGGATTTTCGTCACTCTGCTGTTGATAAGCTGGAAAACAAGAATGATGGATATTACACCCTGGAGGCTGATGTCTCCGGGACATATACCTTTGATCTTATGCGCTGGCCACCTGAGGCCATGGGACCCATTAATGGTCAACCCAAATGGCCGCTTACCAGAGGAAAAACCAAACAAATCAGCGTAAATCGGGCTGAGTTAAAACTGGATGGAAAACCACAGTTCCGCGAAATCAAGTATGGAGATGAATTTGCATCCTTCACAGTGAAATTAGATAAAGGTCCATTCAAATTAGAAAACATGTTTTATGAAAATGAAAAACCGGTTGTAGGAGCTTCCTACATCCGCGTGACCAGAGCATAATTGCAGAATGATAAACGCTCAGGGAAAGATTTGATTTGAGTATTCAGTCCTGGATTGTCTATGTAACGCTTGTTGTTGTGGCCACCTCTTCACCAGGTCCCTCGACCGTTTTAATAGTGACAAACTCCATTTTATATGGCTGGCGGAAAACCACCTATACTGCGCTGGGAAATGTAGCTGCGCTCTTCCTGTTGGGGCTTCTTTCGGTCATCGGTCTGGGAACGCTGCTGAAAACCTCAGTGCTGGCATTCACCGTTTTCAAGCTTGTAGGAGTGCTCTATTTATTCAGCCTGGGAGTGATATTCATTTTGAAAAAGCATGCTTCCATACAGGTACCCTCTGATTCGAGTGCGGTGCTGGAAATATCCGGATGGAGGTTATTCCTGCAGGCTCTGGGTGTTGTTTCAAGCAGCCCCAAGGCTATTCTGGTGCTGACCACATTGTTTTCACAGTTTCTGGATCCAGAATCAGCATTAATCCCGCAATTCAGTGGTCTAATTATCACACTGATGTTGTCATCATTCATTTTTCTTATGTGTTATGCTGTCCTGGCTGATGGTATGAAGCGGTGGTTGAGCAATCCAGATAGCAGAATGTTGGTGAGTCGAATCAGCGGTATTATTTTTATAAGTTTCTCGGTCATGCTAGCCGTTTCAAGTCAGTAGGACCGTTTAGAAGAATTAGGAGTTTTTGATGCAGCGTAGAGAGTTTTTAAGATTAACCGGCGGGGTACTGGCTGCCAGCGCGACCGGTCTGGCCTGGGGAAAGAAAAAGAAAAGACCCAATATTGTATTTCTCTTAACCGATGATCAGGCCTGGCATCTCCTGGGATACAATGGAAATACACAGGTGAAAACACCGAATTTTGACAAGTTGGCAGCTGATGGTGTGATTTTTGACCGACATTATGATACAACCTCAATCTGTATGCCCAGTCGTGCCACCCATATGGTGGGTCAATATCAATATCGTCATGGCTGTAGCTTTAGCCGTGGATCCCTGGAGTCAGCAAAATGGAATCAATCCTATCCAGTCCTCATGCGTCAGGCTGGCTACTTCACAGGTTTTGCTGGAAAATTTGGTTATGCAGTCACAGAAAAACCGGACAAATCTGGTTATCACACCGATGAAAAAATGCCCATGGATTCCTTTGATGTCTGGCATGGCTGGCCTGGCCAGGGTGAATACGAGACAGAAAAAAATGAACATATCGCCATGTATGCTGATCAGTATCCACATGTGAGTGGAGCTCTGGGGGCGGCTTCTCAGGATTTTATCGATACTGCACTGGAACACGATAAACCATTTTGTCTATCGGTGAGTTTCAAAGCACCTCATTCACCACAATCGCCAGACTCCAGGTTTGACCCTATTTATGCTGATACCGTTTGGGATGAGCGCCAGAACTATGGAACTACAAACGCAGAGCATTTACCCCAGCAGGCAAAAAGTGGCAGACAGTATCTGCAGTATAAGAGCTTCAGAGGTGAGCGCTATCAAGATTCCATGCGGAAATACAATCAATTGGTGTATGGTGTGGACATCGCGGTCAAAATGATCCGGGACAAGCTTGAAGAACGAGGAATTGCTGATGATACAGTGATTATTTTTACCACTGACAATGGCTATAGTTGTGGATCTCATGGATTTGGTGGTAAGGTTTTACCTTATGAAGAAGCCAGTCGGGCTCCCATGGTTATTCTTGATCCACGACACCGAAATTCAGGTAAAGGATATCGCTGCCAGGGGGTGACTGGGAGTGTAGACGTCATGCCCACAATTATGGACTACGCTGAATTGCAAATCCCAAAATCAGTGGATGGGATCAGCATGCGTTCCATGGTTGAAAAACCCAAACTCAAGATCCGCGAAGCATTACCAATCATGAATGTCTGGGGGATTATACCTACGCATGAGTTGGGTGTTGTGACTGAAAGATATAAATACATCAACTGGTTTTTTGCAGGTGAGGGAATGCAGGCAGCAGAGGAATTGTATGATCTAAAAGAAGACACATTTGAAATGAATAACCTGGTTGATCAACCAGAGATGCAAGGCACTCTTAAAAAGATGCAGCAATACTACGACCAAGAAGTTGAGCGCTGGAAGCAAAATTGTGTGCAACGTAATAATTATCCGGAATGGGCTGTGCTTCTGGATCGTCATGTGCCCTGGGAAGAAAAAAAACATCTGATTCCCAAAAAAGAGTTCAAAAAATACCGAGAAGCCGTGGCAAAAAGCAAATTGGTAAAAAAGAAGAGCAAAACGAGTAGGAAAAAATAATGAAGCTATATAAAGGTTTAGTTCTAGTTCCCGTAATTGTGGGAATTCTTTGCGGTTGTATTAACGAGGTGATGATCAAAGAATCCACACCTGAATCCAAACAGGAAATCACATCGATATATTCACCAGACTGGGAATCCTTGAAACAACATGAAACACCTGAATGGTTCCGAGATGCTAAATTTGGAATCTATACCCACTGGGGACCCTATAGCGTGCCAGCCTACTATACCGAATGGTATCCACATGGGATGTATGAAAAAGATGGATTCCGGAATAAAGATTTTTTTGGTCATCATACCAAAACCTGGGGACACCCATCGGAATTCGGTTACAAGGATTTTCTACCCATATTTGATGGTGCCCAATTTGATGCAGAGGAATGGGCAGATCTTTTTCAGAAATCTGGAGCTCGTTTTGCCGGTCCAGTAGCAGTCCACCATGATGGTTTTGTTATGTGGGATAGTGATCTGACCAGTTGGGATGCCAAAGAAATGGGTCCCAAGCAGGATATAGTTGGTGAATTGGAGAAAGCCATCCGAAAAAGAGATATGCACTTTGTTACATCATTTCACCACGCCAGGAACTGGTCCTTTTATGATCATGATTCAAGTTATGATACAGGTGATCCAGAATATGCCTATGTGGGTAGCATGTATGGACCCATTCATGAAAAAGGAGCTCCCCACACCAAAGAATACTTATTGGATTGGCAGCACAAAATTGAAGAGGTCATTGAAAAATATGATCCTGATTTACTCTGGTTTGACGGAGCCTGGGGTAAAGGAGCCTTTGAGCCCTATAAGAAGGATTTTATTCACAAGTACTATAACAAGGCAGAGGCAGCAGGAAAAGAAGTCGGGATTACCTACAAAAAGGACAACCTGCCCGAAGGTGTTGGTATCAAAGATAATGAAAGGGGCTCCATGGCTGATTTGAGCCCAGAAGCCTGGCTCACTGATAATTCAGTCATGTCCAACTCCTGGGGCTATATCGATAAGCCCAAATACTTCACATCAAACTGGCTGATTGATGAATTGATCGATGTGGTCAGTAAAAATGGAAGTATGTTGCTCAATGTTGGGCCTGATCGTCACGGTGCTATTGATGAGGAATCAAAAAAACGCTTGCTGGATATTGGTAAATGGCTCGAAATGAATGGTGAAGCCATTTACGAGACCAGACCCTGGTCAAGTTATGGGGAAGGACCGACCTTTGTTGAAGGGGGAGGGCACAATCGTCGTAAAGGAGAATTCACCCCTAGTGATATCAGATACACCACCAAAGGGGATCATCTATATATTATCGTCCTGGATTGGCCTGAGAGTGGAATAATTACTATCAATAATATTAGAGAAGAACTGATTAAAAACGGAACAGGGATCAAGCATATGGAAATGTTGGGAAGTGGACTAATCAAGGATTGGTTCCTAAGTGAATCCGAACTGAAGATCACATTTCCTGACACCAAACCCTGTGAACACGCATTTGTTTTGAAATGTAAACTGGAAAAGTAAAAATGAAGCGACGAGAATTTCTTAAATCGGCTGGAATGGGAACGGTGGCATTGACCCTGCCTGGAGGATTTGCCCAGGCAGCCTTTGGCAAAAAGAAGCCCAATATTGTGCTCATCATGCCCGATGATTTCGGCTATGAATGTGTCACAGCCAACGGCGGTCAATCCTATTCAACTCCACGCATTGATGATTTAGCCAAACACGGGATTCGATTTACGAACTGTCATTCGCAGCCGGTCTGCACGCCCACACGAGTCAAAATTATGACGGGGAAGTCAAATGCCCGTAATTATGTGGCGTTTGAGACCCTTAACAGGGGCGAGAAGACCTTTGGACATATTATGGGTGCTGCAGGGTATGCTACGGCTGTCGCCGGTAAATGGCAGCTCTCAGGACGCGGAAAGGATTTTCCAGGAACACGACCGGAAGCTTCAGGTTTTGATGAGTACTGTCTCTGGCAGGTAGACCGTGAATCCAAAGGTTCACGCTACTGGAATCCAAATATTACTCAAAATGGGGAAGTGCTGAAGGATACTGAAGGCAAATATGGCCCCGATATCTACTCCCAGTTCCTCATGGATTTCATGACCAGGAATAAAAAGAAACCCTTTTTTATCTATTATCCCATGACCTTGACCCATGGACCCCATGTCCCCACACCGGATAGCAAGGAAGGGGACTCAAAATCCAAGCGCAATACCAAATACTTTCCAGATATGGTAGCCTATACTGATAAGATCGTGGGAAAAATGGTTGATCATCTCGAGAATCTTGGGCTTGCCGATAATACGCTCATACTTTTCACCGGGGATAATGGAACAGATAAAAAAGTTACCTCAAAATTCAATGGAAAGGAATTGAGAGGTGGAAAAGGAAGAACCATCGATGCTGGAACCCATGTTCCACTCATTGCTTATTGGAAGGGAACCACACCGGCTCGCAAGGTGAACCATGACCTCATCGATTTTTCAGATATACTTCCCACCGCTGCTGAATTGGGGCGAGCGAAAATCCCCAAAGATTTCATAATAGATGGCGTCAGTTTTGTTCCTCAGATTAAGGGCAAACGCGGTAATCCCAAAGAATATATTTTCTGTCATTTTGAGAAGGGCAAGTACGCCATTGATGATGGTGGTGGAAAGAAGAAAGACAAGAAGAAGAATAAGAAAGTCAAAAAGAAAAAGTCTGAGAAGCCTGAGTATACTCGTTGGGTTCGTGATGAACGTTGGAAACTCTATGAGAATGGTAATCTGTATGATGTGATTGCCGATCCAGATGAGAAATCTCCACTTGCAGCAGGAGATTCAAAATCTGAAGCAGAAATTAGACGTAAACGTTTTAATTCTGTCCTGGCTGAAATGGCCAATGAGATGAAGAAATAATGCGATGAAACACTGGAGAGTGTAAGATGAAACAATTAAGCTTTTTATTGATCCTGATATGCAGTGTCAGCTATGCAGATGACTATTCTCTTAGTTATGATGGCGTGAATGATTTTGTAGAAATGGAGGATGCCCCGGCTCTCAATCTCCTGGAGGGCGATTTTAGCATTTCTATCTGGGCCAAGGCTGAAACCTGGGCAGATGGCAATATGTTTATGAGTAAAAAGCAAAATGGTGGTAATCTCTGGCAATTCAATTTAAATGGTGGCACAGGAGCAGTCACCTTTCTCGGAAAAGTTGGAGGCGTGCCGGAGATTTCCCTGAGTTCTGAACCAGATATCCTGACTGAGGCAGAGACCAATGCCTGGTTGAACATTATCCTGGCAATTGACCGAACCCTGCTGGATACGGCCTACATTTATATCAATGGCGTTGCTTCCGACTCAGTCCTGATCGATACCCTCACGGATGCTTCACTATTAAATACAGGAAAGCTCCGTTTTGGTAGAAAGAACAACGGCTATTACACAGGGAAACTGGATGAGATTGCATTCTGGAATTCTGCGGTAACCTCTACTGAGGCAGCCGCCATATACGCAGAAGGCAATGTGCTTGATGTTTCTGAAGATGGCGGGAATTATGTTTCCTCTGCTGCACTCCAGGGATACTGGAAATTTAATGAGGGAAGCGGTACCTCCACTCAGGACCACAGTCCTCATGGCAATGATGGTATGCTGGTTGGTGATCCGGTTTGGGACGAAGATTCTCCAGTAGCTGCAGTTGTCGGTGCACCAAGTGCTGACTTTTCAGCTACCCCTACAAACGGAGATGCCCCGCTGTCTGTTCAGTTTTCAGATTTGTCTACACCTGGAAATAACCCCATCGCTAGCCATGAATGGAACTTTGGTGATGGCACAAGCAGTGATGAAGCATCACCCCTGCATGTTTACCAAGATGTTGGACACTTCTCTGTTTCTTTGACAGTTACTGATGATCAGGGATTGCAAAGTACCAAACTTCAAGCTGACCTCATTCTCTCCGGGCTAGGCCAACATCTGAGTAATCAAAGCTTTGAAACCTGGAATGACACCATGCCTGATTATTGGGAGTTCGACAAAGATACTGCTGTAACTGCCTCAATTGAAGAATCTCTCGTTCATTGGGGAACGAGGAGTGTTCGAATTGATCAAACCATTACCAATGCTCGCTTGCTTTCCCAACAGGATATCCCGGTAGTCCCCGGAGATGACTATAAATTCTCAGCGTGGTTTGTTGACAATGATTCAGCCCTGGTGGGACGCATATTAGTGAGATGGGAGAATGCTGACCATGGTCGGATTGGTGGTGATTTAGAGTCAGGTATTACCGCCAATGAGGAAGGCTGGCAATATATCTCAACCGGATTCGTCACTGCCCCTGATAGCGCAGCTTTTTGTGATTTCAAAATTCGCACACTGGATGTGAACGCCAGTTGGGATGGTGATGGAACCATCTACGTCGATGACGCATCCATGATAGGCCCTGGCGGAGTGGTGAGCATTGATCCAGTTCGTCAATCACCGCGAAACTTTAACTTGTCACAAAATTTTCCTAATCCTTTTAATCCCAGTACCAGTATTCCGTTTGAACTGGCGAATGATCAGCACATATCCCTTGATCTGTTTGATATCAAGGGCCGTTGGGTTACTTCAGTTGCATCGGGAGTATACTCCGCTGGATCACATTTGGTTCAGTTTGATGGGACCAATCTACCGGCAGGACTGTATCTCTATCGTCTGGAAAGTGAGGCGGTTACCCAGGTCAAGAAAATGACTCTTGTGAAATAGAACTGAGTCGAGGGAAGTACAGACCTGAGAATGGTTAATCCCCTGAGAGGTATATGAACTATTCAGGCCTCAAATACATCTCTACCCTCATTATGATTGTCAGAGTATTGAGTGCAGCCGAGTACTATGTAGCCCCATATGGGAGTGAGCAGAACCCGGGCACAATTGATGCACCGTTACAAACTCTGAGTCATGCGGTGAGCCTAATGGCCAATGGAGATCAGTGTTATCTTCGTGAGGGAGTTTATCATGAAGAGGTCGTTCTGGATGACCTATCTGATATCACCATTGCCAGTTACTCCGGTGAAAACGTTAGAATGGATGGGACCATCTCAATTGATTCTTCCTGGATTCAACATTCAGGGAGTATTTACAAAACAACGCTTGCTGAACCCGTCTGGCAGCTATTTGTAAACGATGAGATGATGATTTCGGCCCGCTGGCCCAACGCTACTTTTGAAAACCTGTGGCTAACCGATGAAATCTGGGCTTGGGGTAATGCTCAGGATGACAATGGGCTGCAGTATGATCTGCCACATGATGGTGAATCGCTGTCAAACCTAAATTTTAGCCTGGAAGATGGCGGTATCGCCATACTCAATGTTGGTAACTGGAAAACCTGGGCTCGACCTGTTTTAAACCACACCCCCGGAAGCGATAACTTTGGCTATGAACCCGTTCCGGGATATAAAACCAAATGGCAGAATCATCATTATTTCCTCGAAGGGAAACTTGAGCTTTTAGATAGTCCTGGTGAATGGTTTTATAATCCTGAAACTCAAGAACTATATCTATGGCTTCCCGGAGGAGGCAATCCTTCAAATCAGAGTGTTCATGGTAAGATCCAGGATTATGCGATCACTATAAGTAATTCAAACAATGTCTCAATCAGGGGACTGGATTTTTTTGCCACAACCCTCACTCTAAATGGATCTGAGGATGTTCTGATTGAGGACTGCGATTTCAATTTTCCCAGTTATTCAAAACGCATGATAGGAGATCTTTCAGACACGGAAATAACTTTACTCTGGGGCTCTGACAGGGAAGGATGGGCTGGAAATATCCTTCGCAATTGCAGTTTCCAGTATACTGAAGGACCTGCTTTGGATATCCGAGGTGTCCGCAATCAAATAGATAATTGTCTCTTTCATCATATCGATTACACATCCGTTGTGTTTGGTGGTAATGCCAAATCTATCCGCAGTTATAATGGTCATGGGACCATCCTTCGTCGAAACACTTTTTACATCTCGGGGAACACCTCATGTTACAGGGGAACGGCCTCAACATCTGAATATCCCAGCATTATTGAATACAATAACATTTATCGGGTCGGTCTCATGGGGAGTGATGGAGCCTCAATCCAGATGGGAACTGGCGCAGAAAACTCCATCATCCGATATAACTGGACCCATGATCATCGTAAATATGGGTATCGATCTGATGGAAAATGGGAGCATGGTGACTATGGAGTTCAGGGGGTCAATCACCACAATATGGCCTGGAATCTGAATAATTGCGGATTCAGAATTAAGGGTGATGAACACCAGACCTATCACAACACCGCCTTCGATACGGATCATCCAGGAATTGTAATTCGAGGTATTGGTGGAGGTAACCAGAATTCAATCACCAGGAATAATGCTGCTAATATTATCTGTGGTGCCAAAGGCGATGCAAGTTCTCCCATAGCTGGAGCCCATTCTCATAATTGGCAGGGTGCCATAAAAGATCAGCTTCGCGATCCAGATAACCTGGATTTCCGTCCCAGATATGATAGCCCTCTGGTTAATGCAGGAATTCTGATTCCTGGTATAAATGATGATTTTGTTGGAAGTGGCCCAGATATCGGTGCCTATGAATATGGTGATAATAATTACTGGATTCCCGGTAGAATTGAGGTGCGAGCCTCAACACCTATTCCACCCGTTGACGCAGTAGAAGTCAAAACAGATGCTGACCTCATGTGGCTAACGGGTCGAGATGCAACCAGCTTCAGAATCTGGTTCGGAACCACAGCAGACAATATGATTGAAGTCGCAACACAGCAACACAATATCTACGAACCTGGAGAGCTGGTGGATGGGCAGACCTATTACTGGCGGATTGATTGCAATACCCCAGCGGGGCTCATTGAAGGGGAACAGTGGGAATTCACAGTGGGGACACCTGCAACCGGGCTTCAAGATCAGCCTGCTCAACCCTATCGATTTGAGCTCAAGGGCAACTATCCCAATCCATTCAATCCCACAACCTCAATCGAATATACAATTGGGGAACCTGGAGAAGTGAATCTACAATTATTCAACATTCAAGGACGATTCATCAAATCCTTGGTGGATAAAGAATTAGAACCCGGTGTCTATTCAACGGAAATAAATGGAGCGGGACTCGCCTCCGGTGTCTACCTAATAAGCTTGTCAACTAACAGACAGAAAGATGTAACTAAATGCGTGCTCATAAAATAAAATCCATCATCCTGACTTATTTATCCATAACCCCCATGCTTTTAGCCACAGAGTATTTTGTGGCTACAGACGGGGATGATTCCAATTCAGGAACAATATCTGCCCCCTTTGCAACGCTGGAACATGCTTTTGTTGATATGGCTGGTCCTGGAGATTACATCTATCTCCGGGAAGGTGTCTATCATGAAGAAATAGCTGCTGGCTCAAAAGTGGGTCCGATTACTATAAGTAATTACGCCGATGAAGAGGTAACATTTGATGGTTCGCGTTCCCTGGAGGACCTTGGCGGAACCGTCTGGACCCAGGAGCCTGGCACCAATATATATCGAACTACAATTGAACAGGATATCTGGCAGCTGTGGGTTGATGGTCGTATGATGATTCCGGCAAGATGGCCCAATGTCCTTATTGGACACCCTTGTGACCCCATTCAATTTCAAGAAGATGACGTTACTCCCACAGCTGGCTCATGGTGGGATTGGGAAGGTACCTGGGGGCATATGGTGAATACCTGGAATGCTGGAGGCAACCTTTCTAATAATTCAAACTTTCATGATCTTGCAGCTGAGGGAGTCAGTTTTGAGGGCGGATCAATCATCTTGAACTACCATTCAGAGTCCAACTTTTCCCGCAATATTTTGAGCCACTCAGCTGGAAGTAATGATCTCACACATGAACCCGTCATGAACCCCCACGACCAAAGACAAGGTCAATTCATGATTGAAGCCAATAGTGCCCTGGACATTCCTGGTGAGTGGTATTATGACCGAAACACGGGTATCGTAAGGGTCTGGTGTGAAGATGGCGCTTCTCCTGAAGGTCGGGACATCAGAGGTAAAACCATCTCATATGCTATCAGTGTGAATGAACTGGATTTTGTTACCATCCAGGGCATCAACTTCTTTGGTTGTACCATTAATTCTCCAAATGGTCATCAAGTCACGATTGAGGATTGCAATTTTAGCTATCCGACCTGGTATCGTCGAATGCTGGGAGAACATAGTTATGCCGGAGAACCCGGGCAGGCAGCGGCATCTGCTACTCAGGAGGGGACCACGGTTCTGGATGGAACTACCAGCTCTTCCTCCGGTACCTATACCACATTGCGTAACTGTGTTTTCGAATACTCCGATGGTATGGTCTGGATGAAGTCGGGTTATGGGATTCAGATTGATAATTGTTTGTTTCATCACTTCAGCTTTACCGGAATGGCACAAATGGTTCTCATGGCCAACTCAAACAAGAACAGCCTCATGCAAAACTGCACCTTCCATACGAATGGCTCGAAGGTAATGGTGAAACACACTTCAATGGATGTAACAATGTGTAGCTTTTCAAAGTTTGGATATCTTCAATATGATGGTTGTGCCATGCAGTGTGCTGGTGGGGATGGACCCGGAGGTGGGAGTGATGGCAGGATTCGTAGCTTCAACTGGCATTTCCAGGCCTTCAAGACGGGTTGTCGATGGGATGGGAATAGTGGCGTTAATGGTACTGACCACCATTTTGTCTCCTGGAAAGTACCTGCCTCCATGCAGATCAAGGGTGATTATCATCATGTGATCAATAATACATCCCTGGAGATTCAGTCTGATGGTGAGCCAGGCATAAAAGTGCTGACTCCCACCGGGACTGACAACAATTCACATTCAAACATACATAACAATCTGGCCCAAGCCATATCATCGGATCGCCAGATATATCTCCCACTTACAGGAAATGAGAGTCATAACTGGAATGGATATATCACCGAGGAAAATGCAAGTTTACAGGTTCGGGATGTGCATAATTTTGATTTCAGACCCCGTTTCGACAGTGAACTCATAGATGCAGGCAGGGAATACGGAAGTATAACAGATGGATATGTGGGTGAGGCTCCAGACATCGGAGCGTACGAATATGGTGATATCAATTACTGGATTCCCGGCTATATGTATCCTCATGCATCGACACCCATTCCTCCAGATGCGTCGAACCATGTAATGAACGATGCAGACCTGATGTGGTTGAAGGGTAGGGAGGCAACTAGTTTTAGCGTTTTTTTTGGAGAAAGCCCTGGTGATTTAGAACATGTCAGCACACAGGCGAATAATATCTATGAGCCCGGTTTGCTGGAAGAAGGACAATATTTCTGGCGAGTCGATTGTGTCACACCAGCTGGTGTTGTGATAGGAGAAGTATGGAGCTTCCAGGTAGGTACAACTGCAGCTGCAACTGGTGACAGTGGAAATCACCCATTCCGATTCAATTTGGAAAAAAATTATCCCAATCCCTTTAATCCCAAAACCAGGATATCATTTTCCATCCCTGAGATGGATATGACCAGCTTGATCTTGTTCAATATTCAAGGACGGTATATACGTACTCTGGTTGATGAGGAACTGATGAGGGGGGACCATTCATATGATTTGTACGCTGATGATCTGGCATCGGGCATTTACTTTAT
Source organism: Fidelibacterota bacterium (assembly GCA_016784025.1). Taxonomy (GTDB): domain Bacteria; phylum Fidelibacterota; class UBA8477; order UBA8477; family JABMPR01; genus JABMPR01. Next base: position 75,078 of record JADHVL010000001.1, read on the forward strand.
TCAACTGGAAAGCGGCAATTCAAGGGCTGTCCAAAAATGTATACTCATAAAATAATCCGATCTATAACCCTCCTTTTGTGGCTGATGACATGTTTGAATGCTACCGAATATTATGTAGCTGAACATGGCGATAATAACTCTGACGGTTCCATCAATATGCCCTTCCTGACCATTCAGAGGGCTGTCAATGAAATGACCAGTGGTGATATTTGCTACCTGAGAGAGGGGAGACATTATGGATTCACCACTATGGAAAACAAATCCAATCTTACCTTCAAGAGCTATCCTGGTGAAACGGGTATCATTGACGGGACAAAACTGATTACATCAGAATGGGTTCAACATCAGGGCAGCATTTACAAAACCACCGTCTCGGATACCATCTGGCAGCTTTTTGTCAATGATCGCATGATGCAAATGGCGCGTTGGCCAAACCTGGCTAATCCCACCAATCCAGATTACTCAAGTGGAGGACACCCCAATCCCAATTTTCCAGAACCGGGCAGTTTTTGGGACCAAGACTCCTGGGCTCATTGTACGAATGCATCATCTTTTGTTCATCAAGTGGGCGGTTATGTCGTCAATGATGAGAGTGTCTATAGCCTGGCAAGTCTTAATGTTGATTTGACGGGAGCGCTGGCTGTTGGTAAACTGACGACTTCAGAGCATATCATTGTTGAGGAAGTTACGAGTCATTCACCTGGAACCAGCAGCTTTGAATGTACGGCAGACTATCTGGATGTTGATCGGGATTCAGATGGTGAAGCAGCGCGGTACTGGTTTGAAGGGAAACTAGGTCTTCTGGATAGTCCCGGTGAATGGTTTTTTGATGCCAGCACCATGGAGATCTATGTGTGGTGCGAGGACAACGGGAATCCAGCCTATCATGATGTTCGTGGCAGAACGCTGGATCGGGTTCTGGAAATGCTAAATTCCAACAATATTGTTTTCGAGGATCTACACATTTTTGCTGGAAATATGCTCCTGGTTCAAGGTGATCATCGCACCTTCAATCGATGCACTTTTAGCTATCCTTCTTATTCAAAACGTATGTTGGGTGTGCGTGAACAGCCCCTGAATATTGATCTGGATGGGGGGCAGGACGATACCTTTTATGATTGTGTCTTCGAGTATTCAGAAAATTGTGCCATTACCTTCCATAGTGCAGGGACAAGACGGTATCGGATTGAGAACTGTCTCTTCCACCACATCCTGTGGGGTCAGGGTCGACAGGGTGCGGTTTATGGTCGTAAATCCGAAGATGACATTTTCAGACGGAATACCATTCATACTATCGGGAAAGGTAATGGTCTCAAAGGAGGCAAGGCTGATCTGATCGAATTAAACAATATATACAACATTCATTACAGTATTGATGGCTCAAATATTCAGATAGCTCCAGGTCAACAACCTGGGATGATCATTGGTTATAACTGGTGCTATGATACCAATAGCCACAATGTGATCCGTTTTGATGGTGATCCAGGTGCTTATGATGGCACGATCCATCATTGCATTTCCATGAATGGTAATCGTGGTCTCAGAGTTAAGGGAACCGCTCACTTTATATACAACAATACGGCCTTTGGTTGTGAACCGCGGAATGATATTCAGATCTCCATCGACAAAGGGGGCAACGATAGCACTTACACGCGCAATAACGCTGCGACCAAGCTTTCAGGAAGCAACAATGGCTTTACTGCTATCCCGGGTTTTCATGACCACAATTGGAATGGGTATGAAACCGGGACCGACTTGCGGGATGAGTTACGTGATCCTTACAATTTTGATTTTCGACCCAAAGCGGGGTCAGCCCTTATTGATGCTGGCGTGGTCATTCCAGGGATAACAGAGGACTTTGTGGGAAATGCCCCGGATATCGGTGCCTATGAGTATGGTGACGATAACTACTGGATTCCAGGTAGACTCATTCATCAAGCCTCTACACCGATTCCACCGAATGGGGCTGAGAATGTAAAGACTGATGCCGATTTGATGTGGCTAAAGAGTCTCGATGCTACCAGCTTCAGGGTGTTCTTTGGGTCAGAGCCTGGACAACTCACAGAAGTGAGCTTGCAGACTAATAATATTTTTGATCCCGGTCTCCTGGTGGCAGGACAAAACTATTATTGGCGGATAGACTGCAATACGCCTGCAGGATTAATGACAGGGGAGGAATGGAATTTCCTTGTTGGTTCCTCACCATCTGATCTGAATGAGGGGACTGAATCACCATTCAAATTTCAATTAAATGATAATTACCCCAATCCTTTTAATGCTCAGACCAGGATTCAATTCACTTTGCCCCAGGCTGGACCGGTAAAAATGCAATTGTTTAACCTGAGGGGTGGATTGGAGTTAACCCTGATTGACCGATCCATGGTCATGGGACATCATAGTGTTGAATTACAGGCAGATCGATTGGCTTCCGGGGTGTATTTGTATCGCTTGAGTGCTAAAGGCTTCTCTGGGACAAAGAAACTCGTCTTAATCAAATAGTCATAATTTGTAATAGGACAATGGCATGAGTCATGCTTGTTATTGGAGATGTCAAAAGTATATTAAGTATACTTAACAAAATGTATTGCACAATATGAAAATTTGGATGCTAGAAAACATTTAAACCAGCCTTCTTCGAATACACGAAGGTTATAATATTTATTGGTAACCCAATAAGCGGTATAAGTGAGGCCTTAATGAGAAGCATAAAAGCTTTCTTTCTGATCATAATCCTGATGACAAGTTGGGTATTTGCCGGCGTAACAGGTAAACTGGCAGGTGTCGTCATTAACCAGGAAACGAAAGAACCATTAATTGGTGCTTCCATTGTGGTCCCAACCACCTGGGTTGATGAATTTCAGGTGGAAATGCTCCATCCTTTTGGGGCCGCAGCCAATGAAAAGGGCCAATATTTTATACTGAATCTTGAACCAGGCGATTATGACATGAAAGTCATGATGATGGGATACGCTACTGAGCTTAGAACCAGAGTTCGTGTAGATGCAGACCGTACAACCTGGGTGAATTTTGAGCTCAAACCTGAAGCCATTTTAGGAGAGGATGTAGTTGTTACCGCCTATCGGGCTGATGACATCCAAGTTGATCTTACCGCGACACGTCAAAATTATGCCATGTCTGAAATGGAAAACAATACAGCGATGTACGAAATTGACGATGTAATAGCGTTACAGGCTGATGTTGTCGACGATCATTTTCGAGGGGGCCGTGAGAATGAGACCCTGTATCTGGTTGATGGCGGAACCATTGTAGACCCCATGGAAAATGGTAAAGCCTACACACCTCTGGTAATCAGTATGGAACAGGTTCAAGTCGTCACGAGTGGATTTAGTGCTGAATATGGGAACACGCAGTCAGGCGTGGTGAACATGATACCAAAACAGGGTAAAAATAAGTGGCGTACGAATGTTCAGGTTGTTTATACCGCTCCACATGATTTGTATTGGGGTGGGAGCGTTTTCGATACCTCCAGGACTCCGTGGAACCTGTTTGCAAGTGGTCCCGATTTTTGGCTCACTTCAGTTACAGACGGTGAGAATCCCTATTTTCAAGAAACTGGTGGTGGCAAGTACAATGCACACACCTATGACGATACACTCAAGCAAGCCGCGCTGGCATATGCGCAATTCCGAAGTTTCTCCCGTCTGCTTGGTGGGAACTATAATGATCTCTGGCAGGACATGAGAGTGAACTTTAGCAGCGGGGGTCCCATCACTGAGAATACCCGTATCTTTATGGCCCTGGGTAATCATTCAAAACCCAATATCATGCCCTCCGAAGAACCGGATGTTCGACGCGATATCATGGTAAATCTTACCCACGATATAAGCAGTACCAACAAGCTGGTGATGGGTTATGACTACAACTATAACTTTAGTAATACCATTGGTGTGAATAATTCGAGAGATCTCTTCTTCAGGGAAGAGGGCAACTCAAAAAGGATTCGGACCACCCAGAATGTTCGTCTTCGCTGGGAACATGTTTTTTCTAAAGCTGCTTTTATGGATATAAATTTTCGGATCCTCTATAACCGTTCCTGGCAGCTCGCACCTATTCGTGATCCCTCTCAGCAAATACCACAATACGGTCCTGCCAATGCGATACCGTTCTTTTCACGATTAGGTCTCAATGGGATGTATAGTGATGAATTCGCCAATTCCAGAAACCGCAATCAAAACATCACCTATTCTCTACTTGGACAGGTCTCCAATCAGATTACCAATTACAATCTGCTCAAGTTTGGCTTGCAGGTCTTTGCCTATGATATCAACAATTATAATGAAAATAATGTAACAAGTCAGACCAACTATGAGCTGAATGAATATAAAGTGAGACCGGTTGAAGGCGCACTTTACCTGGAAGACAAACTCGAGTTTGAGGGTATGATAGCCAATCTTGGTTTGAGATGGGATTTTTACGATTTTAATACGAGTTACTTCACGGATCGCTTCTCACCGACACGCAATCCGGATTTTAATCCTGACCTACCCTACTTTGAGCAAACAGATTATTTGGACATAGAGAATGCCCTGCGTGAAGACACCAAGCCATTCTCTAGACTTCAACCCCGCCTGGGAATTGCTTTTCCCATTAATCTGGCGTCAGTAGTGCATATGAATTATGGTCAATTCGTCCAACGACCTGGCTTGAAGTATGTCTATGAACGTCGTATTGAAGAAACGGGTCGTGTAAACAGTCTGGGCAACCCTCGACTGCGTCCAGAGAAAACAAACTCTTATGACATTGGTGTCGTCCAGGGCTTTCCCTTTGGTATCAGGGTTGACCTGAGTCTCTATTACAAAGATGTAAAGGATCTCATCCAGGCTGTCACCTATATCGATGAAGAGACCAACGTCTACCGCACCTATGACAATCGGGACTATGCCAATATCAAGGGCTTTCATGCCAGCATTGAAAAACGGAGTAAGCTTTTTACGGCAATTGTCCGCTATCGATACCAAAAAGCAACGGGGAAATCAGCGACTCCTTTTGATGCACCTGTAACCTATCTGGAGCTGGACAGACTCTCCGGGCGAATAGATGTCGAATTACCCGATCCAGAAGATATTCCTATGGACTATGAGCGTACACACCGTCTGGTTACCAGCTTTAATGTAAAAAGTCCCAAAAAATTCGGTCCTAAAATGTTTGGATCGCGACCGCTGGGTAGTTGGAACTTGAATATTCGTAACGACTGGATGACTGGCCGTCCCTACACTTTTGATCCTGAAATTGCGGGACAACGCTATAATCGCAGAACGCCAGATGAAAACAAGCTCCAGGCTCGTCTCCAGAAGACATTCCATATGAGAGCATACGAATACACGGTCTATTTCGAGGGTATGAATTTGCTGAATGATAAGGTATTCAACTATTCAATATTCAGGGGGGATAGCGAGCGCAAATCTGATCTCCATGATTATGGCGTTGAAGGTGAATGGGAAAATATCTATGACGAAAATGGGGAATTGGTGGAGCAAATCTGGCATGATGGAGCCAGGGTTTATACCCTGAACGTGGATTACCCATATATCGAAGAAGCAGTCATATATAAGAACAGCCCAGCCTATTACAGGATGGGTGTGAATATAAAGTTTTAGCGCACCTTGTTGCTGAAAGGGCAAATAGAATTATGGTGAAAATAGGAAGAACTGGGTTTGCGCTGATAATGATTCTTTCACTCATGGCAACATCGCTGTGGGCTCAAAGACGTGAATACAAGGTCATGCGCAGAGGCATGATGCGTGAATCACTCTACAATAACGGAATTATCAGTACACCGTTTCATAATGATGGGATGGATATCGTGGATCACCCTCAGATGGAATGGCCCAAATATTCAAGTACGGTAGAGGGGACCATTATTTATGATGGCCAACACAATACCATGGGTGGTGGTATACATATCTCAGGAAACATACATGACAAACCCTTTCAGGATGAACGTCACTTTTCCTTTTGTGGTCTTGTGGGAGGGGGCGGACCCGAGGAGACCATCGGTATCTGGAATTTCCCGGTAGAATTTCGTCGTATTGAAAATTATCCCATCCTGGCTGATGGAAGTCTAAATCTGGAATATGATCCTGAAGAGGCAGAGGAAATCATTTACGCTAAATGGGCAACCAGTATGGGTGTCACAATCACACGGGTATCCAGAGCCTGGAGCTATCCTGACTATGACGATATGATTATCCATGAATACGAATTGGTGTTTGACGGAAATACCGATAGTGACCCTACTACTATTGAAGAAGTTGTCATCGAGCGCGGCTCTGGGGGAATAACCACACTCGATACCGTTCAAGTCTGGGAGGACTTTGTCGTATTCTTCGGTCAGAGCTGGGGTCCAAACATGTTTGCCTACCAGCGTCAACCTGAATATGGTGGGATATGGAATTGGAAACCGGGACTCATCAGCGATGGAAATCACCAGAGTTTTGACCATAAATTATGGACACTTTTCAATTTTGATACTCAAACCAACGGTTCCTTAAACCGTAAGGCAAAACCTGAACCCAATCTGGATCTTTTTGAGGAATGGGCCAGAACCGGTAAAAATGGTGGTGGGCTGCTAGCACCACAGGCAGTAGGTATGAGCATGCTGTACTACGACACAAAGCATCTCTCAGCAATCAATATTGCAACCGACACATCAGTCTATGACGGGGAAACCTCCTATGCCTGGAAAGCCAATGATCACGAACTGTTTCAGTTTCCAGATGAGCCGGATTCCAATGTATTCCGCATCAAGCAACCCTGGGAAATATACAAGAACAAAGGCTGGTTTGGCCTGAACAAGCTTTACGAAGGAGCTTCCAGTGAGACCGAGAAGCGAGGTAATCCTTTCGGTACAAGTTATCTGGATGATCCACGAGTTGGTGAGACCTGGGTCGGTAGGGGAGCCTTCTCGTCTCAAAAGGCTAATGCCATGCCTCTCCAGGCCTTCGCATTTGGACCCTATACCATTCATCGCGGAGATACCGTTGAATTCAGTATGGCTCAAGTTGTGGGTTACGGAACCGATTCTCGTGAGATTATGGGAGGGGGATCCCATGATCAAAGCGTCTTGTTTATGAAACCTGTTCACATTGATTCCTTTGATGTCATTCTTAAAAATGATGAGGGGAATGATGTACTCATGACCAGTCATTATATCTCTGATTACGGATACCCCGACTATGTCAATTCAGATGTGATCACAATTCAGGATGTATCACGCAAAGCCTATGAGATGTACACTGGAGATTCACTTGCACGAGTTGAAAGCTGGGGAACCGATGAATTCCGATATTGGCCTGAGAATAATGCAAGAGATGGAAAATATGTTGTTCAGGACATTCCCTGGCCTGCACCCGTGATAGACGTTGCCAATACAGCCCTCCAGGGCGTGAGAGTTGCCTGGAATCGGGAGGTGGAGGATTTTCCGTATACAGTGAATGACCTTGGCGGATTCAATCTATATCGAGCCTATAATCCGCTTGGTCCCTGGAAATTGCTTGTCTCCAAGATAGTCGGAGATGTGAACTCAGATAACTCCTACGAATTCTTTGATGAAGACACGACCTTGAAAATGGGTGAAGCTGTGTTTTACGCAGCGACAAGTTTTGATACTGAGGGCTTTGAATCTGGAAAATCCAATATCTTTCCTGATCCAGATAATGCAGATGCACCGGCCTTCAGAAGAAGTCAGGGAGCAGTCGAGGAACTGGGTGATATTGTTGTGACACCCAATCCCTTCTTTGAAAAGTCTGGCTTCTCCGGAACTGGTGAAGATAATATGATTGGATTCTATGGATTGCCTGCAGTATGCACGATCAGGATCTATTCCTATTCTGGACAGCTGGTGGAAACACTGGAACACGATTCTGATGCCTACAGTCATCAGTACTTTCAAGTAAGTCGAAACGATCAAATCATTGCAGCCGGTCTCTATTTCTTTTCAGTTTCAACCCCCGACGGACAGACCACCGGCGGTAAATTTTTTATTATTAAGTGATGTGAGTGGAGTATGAACATGAATAGAAAAATTGGCAGAACGAACCATGTCATGATCTGTCTGGCACTTTTCCTTTCCTCCCTGACAGCACAGGAGAAAGTGGGAACAACAGCATTTCAATTCCTGAAAGTCAATCCCACTGCCAGATCCGCGGCTATGGGTGATGCCACCTCATCGTTTGTTGATGGTGCATCCGCCATGTTTATCAATCCTGCAGGTCTAATGAATATTGACAAATTTGATATTTCAGCCTCTTATTTCAATTATTTCTTCGATGTAAAAACTTCAGCTTTTTCAGCAGCCTACAGCATCCCCAATTTTGGAACAGTTGGTGTGCTGGCTCAACTCACCGATTATGGTGAAATGAATGTTACTTCAGTTGAGGCTATGGGCTATCAAAATGGAGAGTTTAATCCAGGTTTTACCGGTGAGACATTCAATCCCGGACACCAGATCCTAGGTCTATCCTATGCCAATACACTTACAAACAAGTTTGCATTTGGTGTGACCGCGAAACACATCAAGGAAAATGCCGATTATTCCTGGAATGGCAGTGAGATGTCAGCTTCACTCATTGCCTTTGATACAGGACTGCAATACAGGACAGGTTATGAGTCTGTAAAAATTTCAATGGTCCTACGACATTTTGGTAAGGATGTAAGCTTTATAGAATATGAAGACACCCTGCGAATCTTTCATGATAGCACCTATACGGATGAAATCAGAACGGTAACCGGTAAACAATATCCCTTGCCCCAGATTCTGGTTATGGGCATTTCAGGCTACATTTTTGGTCCAAAAGATGCGATTATCGCTACACCAGGCTCCAAATCAAGTCTACTATTCTCAGTGGATATGATGGCTCCCCGTGATTACGATCAGCAATTTAATTTTGGATTGGAATATGATTTTTCTAATCTTCTCTACTTACGGTCTGGCTACAAGCTGAACTACGATACAGAGAATTGGAGTCTTGGTTTTGGTCTCCATTATAAAGGTGTGCAGGTAGACTACTCGTTCAATAATTACGATTCATACCTTGGAACCATCAATCGATTTACACTTGGAATAGCCCTCTAAAGGTGCTCAGGATAATTTTATGAAAGTACGTCATATACTTGTATCAATGGTTACGCTCTTAGCCCTACTTGTCCTTTCTGACAGAGCGTTAGCACAGGGGAATGGGGCAGATCTTGGATTTCAGGGCCTGGGGCAAATCAGTCCCCAGAGCGTGAGAGGACTGGCTACTGGAAATGCATATACTGCCAGATCAGGTGATATTGAATCGATCTATTTTAATCCAGCTGGATTGAATGGAATCCAGGGATTTCAAGTCTCCTACTCTGCCAAAACCACCGAGACAACCCTGTGGGAAAATAAAATGTGGGGAGATCAAGAATCTACACCCTTGCTTAGTATGATTATGGATTATCGTTTCGAAATTGATCCTGGACAATATGGCGTGACTGACGATTCACTCTGGTTGTTGATGGATATTGAGGATATAGGTATTCCTGAGCAAGGAGTTTATCATTACGAGCGGAGTGCTGCAAGTTGGATTGAAGAACGCTCAAAGCAGCTGCCCTTTAACTCAATCTCTGCTGTTTTACCAGTCACTCTATTCGATCAAGATTTTGTACTGGGTGGCTCTTATTCCAGTCAGTATAATGTGGATGATTATGATCGTAATGACAGTCATACCGATCCCTTCCTGGCCAACCGACCCTATATGCACTATAACTATGAAACGTCTGACGATACTGCTCATGTTGTTTGGTCAAAATTCACCAGAAACCGTCAAGGTGTCATCAATTCAATGCGGTTTGCCCTGGGCTATAGTCTTGGGGAGGTCATTCAACTTGGTCTAGGGGTGAATAGTCTGTCAGGTGATACTGAGGATGAATTAATCCTCGATAAAATTGCATCCCTCGATTTATGGTCAAAAAGCTTTGTATTTACCCACGATTCACTGGTGACCCGAACTTCTGGAACTTCAAGTTTTAGTGGTTTTAATCTGGATATGGGATTCATCTTTGATTTTTCCACAATAGATTTTGGACTGCATATCAAGCTACCCTATCGTCTGAATCGTGACTGGAGCTATACAAGGCAAATCACATCTCTTGATTCGATCTCATCAACACCTTCAAACGGTCAGGATTTTGTGGACATTCCTGCCTCAGGTGCAGTTGGTATAAATATCCAAGCCACACAAGATTTGAGTATTGCCTTTGACATGGGCTTAATACCATACGAGTCAGCCACTTTTGAATATGCGGACTTTGGATATGGGGATATTGTCTCTGACTCGACTCAGTACCAATGGGTGGATGTATTGAGTTATCAAGTAGGTTTGACATATGAGTTTTCAGACTTCTTGACACTAATGGGTGGGTATCGTTCAACGCCACTTCCTTATGTACCCTGGGGAGTTGCAGACAAATCTGAAGGTCCACGATCCATGGGTCTGACCACAGGGATATCCATCTCTGTTATGAATATTCAGCTTGATGTTGCTTATGAATACCAGGAGTTAAAGTACTTAGAACCAGCTTATGCCTACCTTAATTTCGTTACTCAGCTGAGGAACACATTCCTTGTTGGTTTGACATATGGGTTTTGAAGCAGAGCAGGGAAACAACGATCAGAGGAAACATAAGTGTTTAAACGACTATTTATACTCATATCGATCAGCCTGACGTTGGGATTTTCCCAATGGGCTGAAGTTTCAGTGTCCAACCAGGGTGAAATTATTGAAGTCTGCACCCTCAATGATGGATTGGCATTTGCAGTTGTCCACAGTAACAGTGGTACAGAGGTCATCAAAACCACTGATTATGGTCAAAGTTGGATAGCAACATCTAACCCCATTGATTGGATGAATGACGCCAAGACGATTGCCTTTAAAAATGAAAATGTGGGACTAGTTGGTGGTACAAATGGGATGTACATTTGGACTCTAGACGGTGGAACCAACTGGCAACAAAGTCAATTCGGGAATCAGGATGATATTACCTCAGCTCGCTGGATTGATACATCAGAATTGATTATCGCAACGGAAAACGGTTATGTCTGGTCAACCGACTATTTTGGAGCTGGTTGGGCTGTTAGTACGAGTCTAGAAGCAGCGTTGAATGAAATCAGTGCAAGAGCGAAGGCTTATTCGCTAGAGATCATCGATCCGAACAACTGGCTTATCTGCGGCAAGAAAGGTGCAGTGCTTAAAACCAATGATCATGGGATGACCTGGACAGAATGTAACCATTCCGCAGGAAAACCAATATTTTATGATATCTCAGCCCTAGATCTTGACAATTGGGTAGTTGTTGGGAATAATGGAAAGATGCTAAAAACTACGAACGGGGGTACCAGTTTTTCCCTCATATATCCTGATCAGTCTCAATCGGTCACCTATGAAGCAGTGAGTTATTATGATCTTGATCATGTGATGGTTGGTGGTCAAGATGACTCAAATTCAGGAATCATTCAATCCTCTTCAGATGGTGGTCTCAACTGGACAGATGAACCTTATACACCGGGTAGTGAAAACACGATCATGATTCATGATATCCACATGTACCGACACGACCATGCGATTGCTGTGGGCGACTTCAATCATAATAATCAATCAGCAGATTCTCGCATTTATCTCTATGGTGAAGCCCTGTTTTATGGTGACATTAATGGAGACAGCCAACTGGATGTGACAGACCTGACTCGGATGATAGAGCTGATTACCTATACAGGCGATCCCGGGCTGGAAACTGAATTGCGGGTTATGGATATGAATCGAGATGATTCAAATGATATTCTTGATGTGGTAATGCTTATTGAAAGCATTCTTGAGACACAAACGATGGCCAAGCAGACTGTTTTAGGCACCACCTTTTCTTCACAATCAATAACTCAGATTCATACCATTCTGGAATGGCAAAATGTCCCTGTTCACATCTCATATAATGGTATGATATCAGGATTTCAAACAGATGTCAGTTATGATCCAACAGTTTTTGAAATCGGAATACCTGAATTAGCTCCAGGTAACGAGTCTGCCTCAATTTATCATCGGACAGGAACTGGAAGTATGCGTGTACTGGGTGTGAATATTGGGGGTGGTCAGATTGATGTTGAATCGGGACTTCTGATGCAAATTCCCATACAGGCTATTGATGATTCCTATACGGGGCCAATAGAATTTAGTATTGATAATCTGATCCTGGCAGGACCAGGGGGGACTGAAATCCAGGCCGATATACTTTTGGGTGTTGACGATTCTAAGCCAGTGAATCCCCAGGTAAACAGATTACATCAAAACTTCCCCAATCCTTTTAATCCAAGCACCAGTATCCAATTTGCGATTTCACATGCTGGACCTGTTTCTCTGGTGGTATTTGACACGCAGGGGAAGCAAGTCGCAACCCTCAAGAATGGTCACCTTTCTACGGGTCATCATCAGGTTAGTTGGGATGGACTGAACAATAGGGGATATTCTGTAGATACGGGTATCTATTTTTGCCAGTTGAATTCATCAACTGGCTTAAAGACCATCAAAATGTTGCTGGTAAGATAGCAACCTCAGGATACTGCTCTGAATTGATCTGAATCGAGCTGGATTCATTGACATATCGTCATGAAGTTTGACTTGCTTTTTTATGAAATATAGGTATACTAAATATACACAAGATTGAAAAGTTAATGGATTTCACATATTACTATTTTTTGAATAGCAAAAGTGTCTAGAGCTGACAACTCGAGGTCAAATATTTATTCAACATTATAAGGAGAAGGTGTATGCTTAAAAAGTTACTCGTCTTAACAATCCTAAGCCTCTCATTTGGTTTTGCACAATGGGTGGAAGTTGTGATTGAACCGCTGGGAAAGATGAATCAAATTCAAGTATTGGATGATGGTCTGGCTTATGTGGCTCTGGGTGGAACTGGCCATAGTGGTGCTCTGAAAACTACTGATTATGGAGCAACCTGGGATACACTAAATTATTATGCTGGCGAAGGCGCATCTTCCTTTTTGACGGTTGCTTTTAATAGTGCAGGTGTCGGATTTGTAGCTGGTCCAATCGGTTACATGGAAGTCAGTCTAGATGGTGGAGAAACATGGTCATCAGATATCAGCCCTGGCGGTCCTAATAAAATTAATAAAGTTCAGTGGGTCACTGAGACCAGATTTGTAGCCGCTGATTTTAAGGGTATTCTGTATTATACTGAAGATAATGGAGCGACCTGGACCGAGGATTATGCTCTCAATACTGCATTGCTTGGTGTCCATGGCAGTGCCAATATTACAGCCCTTGAAATCGTGGATGAAAACAATTGGCTGGCCTGTGGTAAAAAAGGAGCGATCCTGAAATCCACAGACGGTGGTGTTTCCTGGACATCAGTAACGCATACTGTCGGGACGATCTTCTTCCAGGATATAACCGCAGTTGATGCAAATAACTGGTATGTAGTGAGTAACCAGGGTAAAGTTTTGTTTACCAGTGATGGCGGTCCAAATATTGCTGATACAGGTGCCAATCCGGAAGCCACAATTGACTGGTACTGTATCGATAATTATGGCGCCAATGATATTATTCTTGGTGGAAAGTATATTGATGGTAACGGGGTTATCATGTCCTCAGCAGATGGTGGAACAACCTGGGTTGCTGAAACATATGCTGGAGCAGATTTATACAATTATAGTGCCCGTGATATCCACATGTTCAGTGCGACTGACGCTATTGTAGTCGGTGATGTTGGAACGACTGATGGTTATGTTTATATCCTTGGTAATCCAGGTTCTGGAACTGGAAACGTTGCACCAACAGCCAACGCTGGTGATGATCAGATTGTTGATGAAGCAGGACCGGATCTTGGAGCAACTATCACACTTGACGGCTCTGGATCTTCAGATTCAGACGGAACCATCACAGCCTGGGATTGGTCTTGGGAAGGTGGCACAGCCTCAGGTGAAACTGCAGACGTTGAGCTAGCTGCAGGAACCTACACGGTAACACTCACAGTAACAGATGATGGTGGAGAAACAGCTACTGATGAAGTGAGTATTACGGTTAACGTAGTTGTTTCTGTTGACGGTCGAATGAGTCCAATGACATTTGCTCTACATGCAAACTATCCTAACCCCTTCAATCCTTCCACGCAGATTAATTATGATTTGACCGAAAGTGGTATAGTTGATTTGACCATTTACGATGTAAATGGTATCGAGGTTAGTAAGCTGGTACAGGGTTATCAAAGCGCTGGATCACATTCATTAACCTTCAGTGCGAACAGCCTACCATCTGGTGTCTATGTTGCCAGATTAACTTCAGGTATGAATACTATGACCAGGAAAATGATCCTGATGAAATAATATGATCTATTGTTCCAAAGTTTGATGGTGAGGGGATAGAGTCTTGTGGGCTTTATCCCCTCATTTTGTTTAAGCAAGAAGATAATATTACTCAAAACAGATATAAATCGAGACAAGGGAGGAAATATGCTTAGACGATTAATGGTATCAACACTCTTACTGCTAACATTTGTGTTTGCCCAATGGACAGAAACTGAAATTGTGCCAGATGGGCGGTTGCAGGAGATAAGTATCCTGGATGATGGAACCGCCTACATTGCCATCGGTAATCAGGCAGATACACCCTATGGTGGTGTTTTGAAATCCACTGATTGGGGCGCAACCTGGGGCGAACTGGATTGTCCGGCAGCAACGACTCCAACCGGGATGCTTTCTGTTGATTTCTGGGATGCGAATCTTGGAATTGTCACCGGCAAAGATCATATCGTCATGATAACTCGTGATAGTGGTGCCAGTTGGGAAACACCTGCGTTTGAGTCAGTAAATTCATTCTGGGTCGCAAAATGGTTGAGCGCTACCACAGTCGTTACAGTTGGGGATAGTGGAAAAGTCTTTATCAGCGAAGATGCAGGAGTGAATTGGACTACACAGCTCGGGCTTAGAGACATATGCCAGACAGTACATTCAAAAGCAGGCTGTTTCGATATGGCCTTTATTGATGAAAACAACTGGGTAAGTGTCGGCAAAAAAGGAGCTATGGCAAAAACTACAGATGCCGGTGCTACCTGGACTTTGCTTGCTCACACACTTGGGACACCTGTTTTTCAGGATATCGATTTCATCGACGCAGATAACTGGATGATAGTTGGAACAAATGGATCTGCCTTAAAAACGACCGATGCAGGTGCCAGTTTCACAGTCATGTCCATCAACGCTGCTGCAAGATTTGAGGCTCTGGATTATCTGGATGCTAACAATGCCATGATAGGTGGACATGATGGGGGAGCTCCTACTGGCATTATTTATCAAACGACTGATGGTGGTGCCACCTGGACAGATGCGAGCATACCAGCCACTACCGGTAATTCGGTTCGCGCCATCCACATGTTTGATGCAGCTACAGTGATTGCCCTGGGTGACTTAAACCCGGGTGGACGAATATTTACTCTGGGCGTTCCAGGTTCTGGAACTGGAAATATTGCTCCAACAGCCAGTGCTGGTGTAGACCAGACTGTTGATGAAGCCGGACCAGGACTTGGCGCCACAATCACTCTTGATGGTTCTGGATCATCGGATTCTGATGGTACAATCACAGCCTGGGATTGGTCCTGGGATGGTGGTACAGCTTCTGGTGAAACAGCTGATGTTGAATTTGCAGCGGGAACATATGCTGTGACACTCACAGTTACAGATGATGGTGGTGAAACAGCTACCGATGAAGTGATTATAGTAATCAACGTGGTCGTATCTGTTGATGGCCGAATGAGCCCACAGGCATTTGCACTGCATGCAAATTATCCTAACCCCTTCAATCCGACCACTCAGATTAGCTATGATTTGGCTGAGAGTGGCTTGGTTGATTTGACGATTTACGATGTAAATGGCATCGAGGTTAGCAAGCTGGTACAGGGTTATAAAAGCGCAGGACATCACACATTGACTTTTTCAGCAGATAACCTGCCCTCTGGGATTTATGTTGCCAGATTATCTTCAGGTATTAAAAGTATGACCAGGAAAATGATTCTGATGAAGTAAAATTAGAGTCATTCATTTTGACTTATCAGAGGCTGATTGCTGCAGAGTGGTCAGCCTCTTTTTGTTCAGGGAGGAAAAGCCCCGGACATTGAGCATGCCTGCACTGAGCGATGTCGAAGTGTCGAAATGTCTTGGACCTTGGCATGATACCCTCCGACTTCGAGAGCCTCAGTCTCCGAAATCCCCTGGACATTGAGCTCGTCGAAATGTCCTTTGCCCTGGTGATTTCCTCTCCGACTTCGACAGGCTCAGCCTCCGAAACATTCCTGACATTACCTACGCAGTTATACCTTGCGATGATTGAAAAATATAGTATACTAAATATACATAATAGAGATTTTGCTTCTATGACAACAATGAGAATTATGAGTAAATCTAAAAAAATCATAAAGACAATAATAATAGTATGATAGGATGATATTATCATGTTGAATCAACTACATGATTTATGGAAACTGATCATACTTGCCTCAATAACGATTCCAATCTGCGCTCAGTGGAATGAAGTCTCTGTCCCAGAGGGTAGTATCAAGCTGAATGAGATTTCTATTCTGGATGACGGATTAGCTTTCATTGCATTGGGGGGAGCTCAAAATGGTGTCACCGAGGGTGGTGTTCTGAAAACATTGAATTATGGTGAGAGCTGGCAGCTGATAGCCAGTCCTGCCAGTGACTTCAGAAAATCCATGGTAACGGTTTCCTTCAAGAATGAACTGACCGGCTTTGTTGGTGGATCCGTAGAATTATTTTTGCGTACCATGAACGGTGGAGCAAGCTGGACCTATGATGCCTTTGATACACCCGAATCCATTAGACGTGTCAGATGGTTAAATGACACCACTGTGGTAGTAATGGACAAGGCAGGAACACTTTGTTTTAGTTCCGATCTTGGGGAAAGCTGGGATATCGATACAACTCTGGCAGCTGCTGTTTCCAATTTCCATCAACGGGCCAATACCATGGCATTTGAAATTATCGATGAGTACAATTGGATTGCAGCCGGTAAGAAGGGTGCCTTGTTAAAAACGTCCAATGGGGGACAGAGTTGGTCAAACCTTTATCATCTGGCCGGAACCCCCGTCTTTCAAGACATAGATGCCCTTGATGTAAACAACTGGATCGTGGTAGGCACGAGTGGTTCCGCGCTCATGACCCAGGATGGAGGCGATCATTTCACCGAGCTTAATCTTGATCCTAACTACACTGCTAAATTTCAGGCAGTTAGCTATGCTGATTCAGACAATATTATGATCGGCGGTATTACCGTATCCAGTACAGGATACGGTGTCATCAAGTCCACTGCCGATGGAGGAATGACCTGGGAAGATGAAAATTTCGGTGGCAGTGATATCTATGGATTTGCCATCAGGGATCTTCATATGTACGAGCCAGGTCTGGCCATTGCTATCGGAGATGCAAATCCAGGTGGTAAAGTCTACCTCCTCGGAGAGCATATTTATTATGGCGATGTTAATGCAGATAGCCTTTTGAATGTCCTTGACTTGCAACGTCTCATGGAAATCGTGACCTTTGCAGGTGATGCTGCAAATGAAGACGAACTTCGCATTATTGATATGAATAGAGATTTCTCATATGATGTCCTGGATGCTGTGTTGTTGATTGAAGCAATTATGGCATTCAATGAGTCTACTGATAGCACATCACGATCAATTGGTTCAGTTGGACGTAGCGATAGTGATTTGAACAGTGATGATGGGATTTCACTGGATCAGACAAAAGGTCACAGACTGAAAAGAATATTTGCTAACCACATGAGAAAAACCAGACTTTAATTAATCCGCTTTAATTGGAGATGTTATGATGAGCAATAGAAAAAGGTTTGGGAAAGTTGTTGAATTAAGGGAAGAGAAAATTCAAGAATACAAAGATCTCCATGCCAGTTCCAATGCTGGTGTGCGACACCTCCTATCAAAATACAATATTCACAACTACACGATCTACCTCCATCAATTGGATGATGGTAAATACTACCTGTTCAGCCATTTCGAATACTCAGGAGAGGATTTTGAAAAGGATATGGAATTATTGAGCGAGGAACCAGAGAACGTGGCCTGGTGGAAGCTCACTGATCCCTGTCAGGTTCCCATCAAGAATCGGCAAACGGGTGAACAATGGGCACGCATGGAAGAAGTTTATCATAACGATTAATCCCTGGTGGATTATCTTTTGAAAATTGATTTAAGCAATGGCACAATGATTAATCAAGGAGGAGTTATGCGGAGAAATATCCCATCAAAACTAATGATTCTAGGACTCTTACTTTTTGCCCCAATTCTCACAATGGGTCAGGCGGAGTTATTGCTGAACAATAGCTTTGAAACCTGGGACATAGCCGGGACAGACGGACCTCCAGACTACTGGAGAATCAACAATACTGAGAGAGTTAGTGCCAGCCAGGAGACGGAACTTGTTTATGATGGCGATTATAGTATCCGCCTCGATTATTTTAACACGGCAAATGGTGAGTTGATCCAGGATGATGTACCCATCACGGGTGGCCAGGAGTATGTTTTCTCAATGTGGGCTCTGGATACAGACTCCACTATGTTCACAAAATTCCTTATTAAGTGGTTTGATGCAACAGGGAGTGCCTGTGGATCGACACATAACTCGGATCCCAGCCGGGATTCACTTGAATGGCAGGAAATCACCACGGGTGTCTTGGTGGCACCTGATTGTGCCACAAATATTCAATTTAAAATTAGAACGGTTGATGTGGATAGCTCCTGGACTGGGACTGGCTTCGTACACGTTGATAAAGCCTCAGTTATTATTCCCGGCGCTACCGGAATACCTGGCTGCACCGATGTGACAGCATGTAACTATGATCCGCGAGCTACAGAAGATGATGGGAGCTGCTTATACACCTGTACCTTCATCGAACAAAACGGTAGCTTCGAGACCTGGGCAGATTCTGGTGATGCTGGACCTCCCGATTTCTGGGCTTTAAATAATCCAGAGGCTTTTACCGTATCAAAAGGAACGGAGCAGGTATTGGAGGGCGATTATTCTGCTGAAGCAAATGTGACCTCAGACGATGGTAATCGTGAAATGAATCAAAACTTCATTCCTGTTTTTGAAGGAGGAGAATATGAGTTTTCCAGCTGGTTTTACGACAGCGATCCCGGTGTGAAGATAAAACTATTGCTACGTTGGGATGATGTCGATTCGTTGTCAATCGGATCAAGCCTGAATACAGCATTCACCACCGATTTACCTATCTGGCAAACCATTTCAACAGGTCTGCAAACTGCACCTGAAGGAGCGGTGTTCGCCAGCATTAAAATCCGCTACATTTCCGATGATGGTTATGATGGGGATGCCACAACCTATGTTGATGGGGTTCGATTCAAGTCTATGGGTGATCCATCATCTATTGCTGAAAGCCGTTCACTCCCGGTGGGATTCAGACTGCTGAATAATTATCCAAATCCCTTCAATCCATCCACCATGATCCCCTTTGAATTGTATGAGAATTCGATTGTGGAGCTAGCTGTTTTTGATATGCAGGGAAATCATATGGAAACATTGGTGCATGGATCAATGGACGCCGGGTATCACGAGCTGAGCTTCTCACCTGATAATCTTGCCACCGGTATGTATTTTTATCGCCTCAGGGTGGGTACTCAGACGCTCAGTCAGAAATTGGTATATCTGAAGTAAGCGATGATTCAAATTCAAAGTATCGTTACCGCAGGGACTCAGCAATGATCCGTTTCAGTCCTTTTTTCCTGATGTGTGTGTTGGGATTGACCAACTTGAATGCGAATGAGTTTTATGTCGCCCCATCAGGTTCCAATACCAATGCAGGTACGCTTGAATCACCCTTTGCAACCATACAATATGCTGTCAATACAAGCCAAACAGGAGATGTATGTATCATTCGTGGGGGTACTTATCACGAAGAGGTTCAAATCTCAGGTAAATCACAACTCTCAGTTCGTCCCTTTCAAGATGAAGTTGTGATCCTGGACGGTACAATCCCCATTAGTTCAAACTGGACAATTCATCAGGGATCCATCTACAAAACAACCCTGAATGAAGATATCTGGCAACTCTTTGTCGACCAGGATGAAATGGTCATGGCCAGATGGCCGAATGCCCGCTTTGATGATGGTTCGGTCTGGAATCAGGAGGAAAACTGGGCACATGGCGATGAGAACGCCAGTACCAACGGCTTCGAGGTGGATGATCCCCATGGTGATATCTCCTTAGCTGACCTTTCATTTAGCGTTGAAGGGGCACTTGCGATTCTGAATACGGGATCCTTTCGCTCCTATACCAAAGAAGTGACAGATCATTCTCAGGGGAGTAGTACCTTCGGCTTTGACCCCGTACCTGAATCTGCTTATCGTACCAAGCACCATTATTATTTCCTGGAGAAAAAACTTGAATTTCTGGATCAAGCTGGTGAATGGTTCTATGATCATGAGACCATGGAACTCTATTTTTGGGCTCCAGAGGATGCCAACCCGAATGACCTGAATGTTCGCGGGAAAACCCAAGCTTACTTTTTTGATGTTAGCAATTCCAACGTCTTCAAAATCAAGAGGTTTAATTTCTTTGGGACGACCATTAAAATAAACAACTCAAACTATTCTGAAGTGGACAGCTGTAATTTCTTATATCCCAGCTGCTACAAGCGAATGTTGGGTGTGACCGGTGTAGAACCTGAAATGACCAGGATCAGTAGCAGCAGTGACTGTTTGGTGAAAAGATGTGCTTTCCAGTACACTGACGGGAGCGCGATTGAAACGGATGGTGGGAATAACACTATCCAAAATTGCTACTTTTACCACATCGATTATACAGTCACGGATCTATCATCTGTCATGACCACCATGAAAATGGGAGGAAGTGATAACATATTCCGTCAAAATACGGTTCATAAGACGGGCGCTTCATCAGGGATTAATCCAGGAAACACAGCTCTAGTGGAGTATAATGACATGTATGATACGGGCTATCTCCAGAGCGATGGGGCCATCATTCATTATATGGAAAATCAGCAAATCGATTCTGAGACCGCCTATAATTGGGTTCACGATAGTCCAAAATATGGAATTCGATACGATGGGGATGGAGATGGTCACAGCGGGACTATGCATCATAATGTAACCTGGAATATCAAGTCAGGACATATGCTCAAAGGGCATGATCATCGGGTGGTCAATAACACCAGCTTTAATAATTCAAACAATAGCATTATTGTCCTTATTGACCTTGGAGGAAATGAAGGAACCATCACGCGTAACAATGCTGCTGACAAAATTGCGGGGCATCGTTCGAGCTCCTATGAGTTATTTCCTGTACCAGGAATCTATGATCATAACTGGAATGGATATATCACAGAGGATTCCGTTGAGGACTATCTGGTTGATCCACAGAACTATGATTTCAGACCCGTAGAAGGATCACCATTCATTGATGCAGGTGTTGAGATATCTGGAATCACCGATGGTTACCTGGGAGAGGCTCCTGATCTGGGGGCTTATGAATATGGAGGGGATTTTTGGAAAGCGGGTATCACCTGGGAGTTACAGGCGTTCCCAGTTGGGATTGATGCCAACGAAAACAGGGCGATTATCCCGGGTCAGATCAGATTGGAACAGAACTACCCCAATCCTTTTAATGGGAATACACAGATCAGATTCAGACTTGAGGATACGGAAAGTATCAGATTAAGTGTTTATTCGCTCACCGGACAACTTGTTGAGAATCTCATTGATCAAACCTTCACCAGGGGGGAGCATTCAATTGAATGGAATCCCCTGAACATGAGTTCTGGTGTATACATGATACGACTTGAATCCGCTGGGATAGTGCAGGTGAAAAGATGTTTACTTCTAAAATGATTATGCGTATAGGATTTGAATAATCTCCGCAATGAGTCATGAATTTCAAATATGCAGCATGCTTCGAGAACCTCAGCAAGACAGCTCTGGTATACCAAATCACTCAGCTTGTCTCCCTGAGCTTGTCGAAGGGTAAAGCGGATCGAAGTTAAAGGCTGGTACAAAAGAACGTAATAAAGAGAGTAATAAATATACCACAAGTGCACACCAAGTAAACACAATGCAGAAATGCTATTCAAAATAGGATGCTCAACATGAAAAAGACTCTCAATAGACGGCAGTTTTTAAGCAAGGCGGGTGTTGGATTGGCTGCCTTATCAATTCCACAATTAGCACATTCTGGAATCTTTGGTAAGAAAAGCAAATCTGGCAAGCGACCAAATATTGTGCTGATCATGTCGGATGATGTGAGCCCTGATCTTTATGGATGTTATGGAAACACAGAGGTAAGGACTCCGAATATTGATAGAATTGCCCGAGAAGGCGTACAATTTGATACAGCCTGGTCCTGTGCGATTTGCAGCCCGACAAGAGCCATGATCATGACGGGTCGCTATGCTAATCGGACTGGTTTCTATCATAATAATTTCAAGTATCCTGTTTCAGAAAACAGCGAAGATCTGCATGCTCATCATCACAGCTTTGGTAAATTGGCCCAACAGGCCGGGTATGCCACGGCCATCGCTGGGAAATGGCATCTTGGAAAAGGCACTCCTTATTCCCAAACGGGTGGATTTGATGAATACTGTCTGTGGGAATCCAGGGGAGAAATTAAAAAGCTGAAAGGTTCGCCAGAACATACTGGGGCCTGGGAGGATGAATCAACCACATCCAGATACTGGCATCCCGGTATTGTCCAGAATCATAAACTTCTGAAAACCAAACCTGATGAATATGGACCACAGATATTCACAGATTTCGTCTGTGATTTCATGGACAGAAATAAAAAGGGACCTTTCTTGGCCTATTACCCTATGGTAGCGCCACATGGTACTCGAAAGGGACCTGCCACCACACCCCTGCGCGGAAAACAGGGCGAGATGGGTGAGGGGCTGGAATCAGGAGAGAAGCGAGCTCGATTTGCTGCTATGAATGAGTATATCGATGTTCTGGTGGGGCAAATTATTAAACAGGCCGAGGATCTGGGTATCCTGGATAATACGATCATTATTTACTGCTCTGATAATGGAACGGGGTCCACAGCAAAATCCAGAGGAGTTGAGCGGGGATGTCGAGTGCCATTTGTGGCATTTGGTGGTCCAGTGAAGCAACGGGGTCTGACAGCAGAAATGACTGACCTCTCGGATATTCTTCCCACAGTAGTTGATTACGCTGGTGAGAATCTACCCCGTGGCTATGAAGTGGATGGCAAGAGCCTGAAACCCTTCCTCAATGGCGAAACTGATGAACACCGGGATTGGATTTATAGTGCTGTGGGAACGACACAACTCATGCGCACCAGGCGATATCTACTTGAGGCACTAAATCCGATTTTGGATATGCCGCGTGGTCGTTTTTATGATTGCGGTGATAGCCGAGACGGACAGGGATATAAAAATGTAACGGATTCTTCTGATCCCGAAGTTATAAAAGTCAGGAAATATTTTGATAAGGTGTTGGAGAAGTATCCACCGATACAGAAAGACGATCCTTTCTTCAAGACCAAAAAGGGCAAAAAGGTATGGAAATATTTTTCAAATGAAAAGTATGCCAAAAAGCATTTGCACAACCATCGGGATTATCAATTTTATGATGAAAGTTAGTCTTATTCCCCTATGAAGCTCATTCAACTGAAAAGTCTTGATCATCAGCCTGTCTCCCATAACCCGCGGATTAAGAAGCAGGTTATGTTGGAGTATCATGAAATGGGTAACATTTCAACTCTGGCTCAATCGGTCTTTCCGCCAGGTGAAAGGGTGGGGGAACACGTACATGAAGACCTGATTGAGATATTTATGGTCCTCAGCGGATCTGGAGTGATCACCATAGAGGAAAACGATTATGATCTCTTGACCGGTGTGACCGTGGTAGTTGAAGCGGGGGAAAGGCATGCACTTGAGAACACTGGATCAGAAGAATTGGTGTTACAGTATTTTGGAATAAGTTTATAGGTTTTATTGGCAGTTGATACCGTTGAAACAGTTAATAAGTTGATAAATATTATCATCAATAATTTTCCACTACTACTGTTTTATTTTTCAACATAAATTAGCCTACCCTAATAACTAAAGGCTTCCTGGGGAGGGAAAAATTTCGATTTTGCTGGATTGTATTCGTATAATTAGTATACTATTACCATTAAATATATGTAGTACAGCTATAGTAATCTGTTCAAGAATTTAATTCGAAGGAGAGAGAACCATGTTTAGAAAGCTAACCATTTGTAGTTTGATTCTGGTTATGACTGTTTTTTGCAGTCTGGGTCAGGCAATAACCCATAACGTTGCAGTTGGCGAGAGTATTAATACCGCTATTGCTGGAGCTGCAGCAGGTGACACTGTCAGTGTAGCCGAAGGAGTATTCACTGAACTGGTAACAGTGGGTGTGGATGTTGTGCTCATGGGTGCTGGACCTGATCTGACCATTATTCAGGGACAGGAAGTAGATCCAGTTGTGAATCCAGATCTTGCCACCACCCTGGCCAATCATGTTGTTACTATTACTGGAGCTGCCAAGGTACAGGATTTAACTGTACGGCATGGTACCTATGGCTCAAGCAATGGTTCCGGAATTTCCACAAGTGGTGATGGAGCACATTTGTTCAATCTTCACGTTACCAAGAATTTAATCAATGCCGCCAAAAAGGGAGCTGGAATCCTTTTAGATGGCCAAAATAATCTCGTTGAGAGTTGTACAATTGATAGCAATGAGTGCATTAGTCGAGGTGGCTCGGGACTATTTGCTGCCCAGAGAAATGGTCATCAGATAATTAATACGACGATTACCAACAATATCGGTACTGATGGTGCCCTGGAATTTTGGGGAAATTCAGACCAAACCGCTGAGATCATCAATTGCACAATAAGTGGCAACGAAGGTGGTGGGCTGCTTATTAGTGAACGGCGTGCTGGTGTCACTGGCTATATAAAAAATAACATCATCGCCAATAATACAGTATATGATGTGCTCGTCACTCATAAAGTAGAGGGTGTAAACACAGCGGATCTTGTCGGTGACAACAACATAATTGGTGATTCGACGGGATTGACCATCGAGTTGGGAAGCTATTCAAACATCTACGGTACTACAGATCTTAACCTGGCTACCATTCTTGCAGATAATAGTACACAGTATGGAACTCAAACTCTAGCATTGAATCCTGGAAGTATTGCCATTGATGCTGGAGATGCAACCGCCATTAATGGTGTTGATGTTCCACTCAATGATCAGAGAGGCTACCCCAGAATAAGTCCTATTGATATTGGCGCTTTTGAATATGGTGCTGATGGAGCTGGCGTTTTGGTCATCAGTGCACCCAATGGTGGCGAAATCTGGTTACAGGGAACTGCACATGATATTACCTGGTCCAGCGATAATGTAACAAACGCAAAACTAGAGTACTCAACAGATGCAGGAGCTACCTGGGTAGAAATAGCTGCCTCAGTAGATGCCAGTCTGGGAACCTATGCCTGGACACTTCCTATCGCGGATTCACCTACCTGTCTGGTTAAGATTACAGATGTTGATGATGCCACTGTCTCAGATGAATCTGATGCAGCTTTCTCAATCGTATCACCTTATGTCACTCTCACCGCTCCAAATGGTGGCGAAGAATGGCAAGTGGGAATGGATTACGAGATTACCTGGGATTATGGATTTATTTCCAATGTACAGATCGAGTATACCAGTGATGGTTCAACCTGGACTGAACTTGCTGCTACTGTAGACGCAACTCTAGGTACTTATACCTGGACAATTCCTAACGACCTATCTGCCATTTGTAGTGTTCGTCTTACAGTAGTGGAAAATGGAACTGTATCCGATGCAAGTGATGCAGTCTTCTCGATAGTATTACCAGTCATTTCAATCGCCGATGCCCGTGCTGATGCAAATGCCGACCTGGTACCAGATAATCTTGGAAATTTAGTTCACGTAATCGGTGTAGTAACCTCACCTGACTATGGTGGCTATTACCGGGCTTATCATATTGGAGATGAAACCGCCGGAATCGTGCTGCATGCCTCTGGTACTGACCTTGAACTCCGGGTAGGAGATGAGGTCGAGGTCTTTGGTGAGGTCAGTCAATACAATGGTTTGACCCAACTTGAGGTAACTGCTGCTGACGTGACTGTCCTGAGTACACATAATGCCCGGACTGCTACACTTATCACGCTGGATCAATTAGGTGAAGCAACTGAAGGATCCTTCGTGAAAGTGGATGACGTCTACCTCGTTGAGCCAGGCTTGTGGCCTGCTCATGGTGATAGCGAAAGTCTTGATCTGACGGATGGAACCAATACGGTTACCCTGAGAATTGACAGTGATACACATCTGGATGGCTGGTATCCACCACAGGGACTTATGAGTATTCGTGGTGTCGTGTCTCAGTACGATTCAAGTGATCCACGTGATGGCGGCTATCAGTTGATGGGAACTCTCCGCCATGACTTTGTAGATATGGGAGCTGGCGGTAATGAAATTGAAGTCGCTGCAGGTATGTATGCCATATCAAACGCTCTGGCTACAGCTGGTGCAAGAGACATTCTTGTCCTGACAACCGATGGGGGTTTGTACACAGATACCACCTTTATAGTGAATAAGCCCATCACAATCAAAGCCGCTGACGGTCTTCTGGAGAAACCTGTACTGGAATTTGCCTACGGAGAAGGGGATACCACTGAGAACCTGATTCGTGCCTGGGCAGATCTGACTCTGGAGGGACTTGTTCTAGGTCAGCCTGATCTGACAACAGCTACCGACACAATGGGTATTTTTGTTGTGTACAGTGATACACTCATGGATTGGGGACAACCAGGTATCAACAATCTTGTTGTCAATGATTGTGATTTCAGGAATGCTGACAAAGCCATCAGGCAGCAATTCTTGGAAAACACTTCGGATGGTACCACTCTGGATACACTGAGTATTACCAACAGTACTTTTTCAAATTTCTTGTTGGCCAGACCCCTTGATTTTACTGGAGATAGTAACAATCCGAGCGAAATCTATACCATTCCTGCAGCCTCATATGTCCTCATAGAGGATTGCTCGTTCAGGAATATGATCCTGCCAATAAGAATAGCGAACTATGACGATGGTAGCAGACCATCCTTGGTTACAATCAATCATTGTACCTTTTATAATACAGCCAATAACCATTGTATGAAAATTTTTGGCAGTGACGAGGGATCATTTGTTGGAAACCTGATTTTCTCCAATGTTCAACGTTGGAATGTGACCAAAAATATAGTTGATCCAATTGATGCCTATCCAGATTCACTCCATTATAGTGGCTGGTTTAATTTCGATTCACGCAACAATGATATGGTCGCTGCTGCAAGCAATTGTATCGGTGTGGCTGACCCCATGTTTGCCGATCCTCTGGCAGGTGATTTCCGTCTCGCAGTCGGATCCGCCTATATCGGTGCTGCCAGTGATGGTGACAATATTGGTGATCGCAACTGGGGTACCTTTGTATCGAATACTGCACCTGTGATCACAGACATTCCAGCTCAATTCACTGGTGAAGATACAATTCTGGTAGTTCCTATTGTTGTTGTTGATGCTGAAGGGGATGCCTTACAGTATTCCGCGACTTCAGATGAAGCCAATGTAGTACCATCATTCCTGGTTGATGCCATGCTTACCCTGACACCTGCTGCAAATTGGAGTGGTTCAGCTAATATCTCCGTTGTTGTAAGCGATGGTGTATTGGCGGACACGGCTAACTTTGTGCTCGTCGTTGGCCCAATCGATGACTTACCTGTAGTTGTCAGTCCCTTTGCAGATGTAATGGTTGATGAAGATGCTGCTGACCTGACTATTGGTGATCTCGATACCGTCTTTGTTGATGTAGATGAATCACTTGGTTTTGAAGGTGTGAGTCTCAATGAAGATCTGGTGACTGCAAATATCACCGATGGTGTTGTTACATTACACTTTGTTGCGAATGCATGGGGGAGCACTGAAGTTGTATTCATTGCTTCCAATCCCGTGACACGTGAAACAGCTTCAGATACCATGATGGTAACTGTAAATGCAATCAATGATGCTCCAACAGATTTCGCCTTGAATACACCAGAAGATGCTACTACGGTTACGATCACAGCAGCTTCATTGGGCGATACACTATGGTTTACCTGGACTGACCTTATCGATGTGGATGGTGATGAGCTTGAGGTTACACTTGATGGCTCAGAAGCGTTAGGTTTCTTGAGCACCGACGTCATGTTCATGGGCGATTCGGCTGCCTACATCACCTATTCAGCCCTGGCAGATGCCCTTCCAGATAATGGTGTGGTATCAGGAAGTTGGACCCTGTCGATATCTGATAATATCTCTGATCCTGTAGGCGCATCGAATGGTCCACTTTCACTGAGTATCGATGCCACAGCTGTTGGTCTTCATGCATCAGGCATGATTCCTGATGAGTTTGTGCTTGAAGCGAATTATCCCAACCCCTTCAACCCTGCAACCACACTGAGCTTTGGTATTCCGGAAGCCTCACAGGTTGTATTGAGTATTTATGATCTCAAGGGTCGTATGGTATCAACGATTGTAAATGATAATAAAGAAGCAGGTTATCATACAGCAATCTGGAATGGTACAAATCAAAATGGACAACCTGTTGGTGCTGGTATGTATATTTACCGCATCCAGGCAGGATCATTTGGGCAAGCCCGGAAAATGATCCTTCTCAAATAAGTTGAGATAAAGGTTCAAAATTAAATAGGGGGCAGTCTTATTATTAGACTGCCTCTTTTTTGAAATTCATTAAATATTTGGTTTCCTCCTTTTTGAGGAACTCCAGAATTTGTCTTAAATGGGGTCTTATCGTAGTACAGATAATGCCCCTGAATGAATCGTATCCAAAGATTTATCACCTGGAATTTTAAGGAGAGGCAATATGCCACAATCCAGAATAATGACTAAGCTTATTAAAGGTGCCATACTATTGGCTTTGATCATTCAAACCACAGTATTGGCTGATCAAACGGGTAAAATTTCTGGAATTGTTCGGGATATTGAAACTGAGGAAGGGCTGATTGGTGCCAACGTTGTCATTAATGAGCGTTGGGTGGGGGGAGAGATCGAACCCATAAGTAGACCCAGGGGAGCCGCCACAGATTTGGATGGCCGCTTCTATATCATTAATCTTGAACCAGGTTTTTACAATGTGGAAGTCCATATGATGGGCTATCAGTCAAAAATGATTGAAAGGGTGCGCATAGACGTCGATAAAACTACTGAATTATTCTTTGATGTCAGTTCCGAAGCACTCCTTATGGATGATATTTTAGTTACTTCCTTCCGCTCAGATATGATCCAGCGGGATCTTACTGCGACCAAGCAGAATTACATCATGTCAGAACTTGAAGAAGTCGCTGGAATAAGTGATGTTCAGGACATAATCGACTTAAACGCCGATATCGTTGACGATAATGTTCGAGGGGGTCGTGAAGCGGAAACTCAATACCTGATTGGTGGAGCCAGTATTGTAAACCCTCTATCGAATAAGGCTTCCTTTAAGCCCATGACATCAGGTTTGCAGGCTGTTGAAGTATTTACCTCAGGTTTTTCAGCTGAATATGGAAACGCCCAATCCGGTGTCATTAATATGGTTCCCAAAACAGGCGGTAAACGCTGGAGTACCAAGGTTAATTATTCCGGAACATTACCTCATTATAATCACTGGGGCGGATCGGCCTGGAGTGAGGATACCAGACCTCACGATCTGTTTGGCGGAGACGCTGAGAATTGGCTTCAGGTCAGTCAACAGGATTCCAGTCAATCCCTGATAAACTGGAATAGTAACGGCTCCTATGCCAATTACGTGGATCTTGAAAATGCTACCCATGAGGACAGTCTCAAAGTGGCCGAGTTTGCTCGGGCTCAATACCTGGCTTTTGCCAGACAGATTGGGTTGGCCTATGATGAAGTGACTGATTACCGGATTGATCTTTCTACTGGAGGACCTGTATCTGATAAGACAAGAATCTTTCTGGCCGTCAGACAACAGGTAGATGGTACCAAAGTTTTGACAGCCTTTCCAAATAAATCAAGACAACTGATGACAAACTTTTCATGGGCTCCCTCTGTGGAAAACAAGTTCATCATCTCCATGAATTATTATACCTCCGAGAAACTCAACTGGAGCGTGGGGAGTAGGTATGTCAAAATCTTCAATCCTGACTATGGTCCCCATCGTGATCGAAACCAGGCTGCGGATTATGGACTTCGCTGGGAACATATATTTAGTCAAAAATCCTATATGGAGATGAACCTGAGGAGTTTCACTACGGATTATGCTCACAGATATCCTATCCGTGATCCTGAATGGATGGGTTCAAATTGGGGTAGCAATTTTAATACACCGATCTGGTTGCCTGGCGATCTGAATAATAAGGTTCTTGAGAATAACTATTCTGCCGAGAAGACCAAGACAGTGAGGTTTTATGGTTCCTGGAATAAGCAACTCAATATCAATAATTTGATGAAAGCTGGTTGGCAGCTGTTTACGTATGATCTGCACACAGAGCGGTCGGCTTCAGCCAGTTCACCCAATGCCCAAATTCTGACATACCACGAGAAACCCTATGAGGGAGCATTCTATGTTCAGGACAAGATGGAGTTTGAGGGCCTGGTTGCGAATATTGGACTACGATTTGACTTCTATAATTATAATTACAAGTATTTCACAAATCTTTTTCATCCCACAGCCAATCCAAATTATGATTCCAGTTTACCACCTGGCTTGCGAGGCCCTTTTAACGATCCTGAATTAGCAGAAACAAGCCAAACCGAATTGGTCTACCATCTGCAACCCAGGATGGGGTTTTCTTATCCGGTCAATGAGCGATCGGTGATTCATGTGAATTATGGAAGTTTTACGCAGCGTCCCAATTTTGACAAAATCTATCGACGCTACTATGATATTACAGGCAACGAGGTCGATGAACTGGGTAATGCCCGTCTGAAGCCAGAGCGAACCAACGCCTATGATTTTGGATTGGTCCAAGGACTTCCCTTTGGTTTCAGGATTGATGTCTCAACCTATTATAAGGATGTGAAAAACCTGGTTCAGACAGTCTTTTACGAAGACTCAACAGGGTCAGACTATAAAGGATTTGCCAACCTGGATTACGCCAATATCAAAGGATTCAGTATGAACCTTGTGAAAAAAACGGGTAATCTAAAAGTGAGCGTGCGCTACAATTTTCAGAAAGCCGTAGGTAAAAATCCGACACCTTTTGATGCAACACTCTCTTATAAGGAAGGATCTGACGGGCGTTATGATTTTGATCATGAGAATAATCGAGCACCTGAACCTGAAGATGTGATCATGAACTATAATCGGCGAAACAGAATTATCACTAACATTCAATATAAAACACCTACAGAATTTGGACCACAGATCTTTGGAGGACTACCTTTCTCAGGTATCTCAATGAATGCTAAACTCACATATCAGGAAGGAAGACCATATACGTACTACGGACCCGATGAATCAATCGGTCCTCAGTTTAATAAAGTCGGTCCAGATGAGCATAATCTCCAATTTATGTTTGCTAAAAATATGCGCTTTGGTAAACAGAAGCTGGCCCTGAACCTTACCATCTTTAATGTTCTGAATGAGAAGGTGTTCGCCTATTCCTTGTTTAAAGATTTTGAAGCGGTTGAAGAATATGAAGCAGGCGACATTGATGCTGTGATGGTTGAAAGTGATTATTCACCCATGGATTTCCCCCAGCACATCCGCTACTATCAAAATGCACCTCGCTACTATCGCCTTGGCGTTCAGTGGACTTTTTAAGGGACTCCTATGAAGAATTATTTATATAACCAGAATTCTACTGAGAGTGCTATTTCAAAATGCTTAAAGTTGGTATTGCTTATCACATTCCTGATGAGTTTTACATCAACATTATGGGCACAACGTGAACGTCTGGTTCATGATCGTGGCACTCTCCATGAGACGTTTTATAACACGGGGGTTTTCGTGGCTCCATTCAAAAATAATGGAATTGAATCTACCAATACTCCCATGACTGAATGGCCAGCCTGGTCCAGGACTGTGATTGACAATATTGAATATTATGGTCAACACAACGGTCTGGGAGGGGGTATCCATATTGGTGTGAACCATCCAGGAAAGTTAGGTGTAGATCAAAAACACTTTTCCTTTGCCGGGATGGTTGGTTCAGGTGGTCCAGAGATGGAATATGAAGTTTGGTGCTGGCCTCTTGAATTCTGGAAAGAAACCAACTATCCACTGCAGGATGATGGTAGTCTCAATCCGGATTTTGATCCCAATGAGGCCGAACAACTCATTCATACCAGATTTGCTACCAGTGTTGGTATGACCGTGACGCGGGTCACTCGCCAATACAGCTATCCCAGGCTGGATGATATCATCTTCCACGAATACGAATTAGAATTTACTGGAAATACCGATTATGATGAAACCACTATTGAGCAGGATTCAGTAGATACCTATGTGGATGCCCTGTTTGCATTTCATATGGCCATACCACCTAACATGATGAGCTTTCAGAGAACATTTGGGTCATGGTACTGGAAACCGGGCATTTTCAGAGGTGATGTATACAACAGCTTTGATACTGATTATGCGATGTTTTATTGTCAAAGCATCAGCACCCAGCAAGACCACTCCAAACCTTATCATCCTGAACCAGATGAAGATCTGTTCTGGGAGTTTGCGTCTACCGGTTTAAATGGTGGTGGATTGCTGGCACCCCAGGCTGCTGGTCATACTGCCCTGCATTGGGATAGGGAACATCTAACAGTTCTAGATACGACAGACACTACTTTTCATCTGACCACCATGGAGTATGCACAACATGCGTCCGACTTTGAATGGGATGAAGGCTTAACCATTAAGCAACCCTGGGGAATTATCCAGAATGCTGGTTGGTTTGTTTCTACTGGGCTCATCAATAAACCACACTACAAGACGCATAACCGGGCCCAGGGTAAATTTCCCGAACTTGATGCGCCTGATCCAAATGAGCATCCAATGTTTTGGGTGGGAAGACCCAAGTTTACACCTAGAAGTGCAGAAGCACCGGCCTCGTCTTTTATTTGTGGTCCTTATACCATCAACCGCGGTGATAAACTGAATTTTAGTTTTGCACAGGTTGTTGGATACGGCTCAGAACCAGGAAAAAGGGTATTTGGAGGTGGGCAGAAATCAGATCTATGGGGGACAGCCCCTGATATCAATGCTGAACTCACAGTAGGGGATAGTACTTTCAGATATCTGGATACTTTTGGATATCCCGATTATGTAAATGCAGAAACCGGTGTTATCTCTGTACAGGATGTAGCTCGGGAAGCGTGGAAAGCCTATACTGGCTGGGATATTGAGCATGATTCCCTCTGGGCTGAAGATTCTGTGGTTTGTTGGCCAGATTGGACCGAGCCCCACGGCTTGTATGATGTCTATATTCCAGTTCCAGCTCCAGGCTTAAAAGTGAGCAATGATGAAGAGGCCAATGTACACGTGACATGGTCTAGAGCTGTGGAAGATTTCACGCATGCTTCTTCCGCCCTGGACTCATTCTATGTGTTTAGAAGTTTCAATCGGCTGGGACCATGGAAACGTCTGGTCACTATTGCAGCCGGGGATGTCAATTCAGAGGATTACTATGAATACATCGATGACAATCTGGACTTCGCCTTTACAGATGTAGCCTTCTATGCAGTGACCTCAGTTGATGTCAACGGAAATCAGAGTGGCAAAACAAATATGACTCAACATCGAAGGGATATTGGACCTGAGGGTGATCTTGAAAATATTTTTATTGTCCCCAATCCCTTTATCCTGGAGAGTGGTTTTCAAAATGCGGCACTTGCGAATGCAGTCAGCATTTTCGGACTTCCCGAGAAATGCTCTATCCGTGTCTATAGTTTTGCTGGCCAAAGGGTTCAGAGTATTGAGCATGACAATTCTGAGAGTGGATCGCTCACATTTAATCTGGTAAATGAGAACAACATGCTCCTGGCTCCAGGTGTTTATTTTGTTGCCATTCAAACTCCAGAGGGACAACAGGCCATGACAAAATTTGTGATTATTCGCTAAACGCGACCCAGGGAGAAAGAATGATGAAATTGAATCAAATCAAATCAATAGTCATGCCCTTGTGTCTGTTGTTAGCGTTTTCAACAATTGATGCTCAGACAACAAAAGAGGGGACAACCGCATTTCAATTCTTGAAGGTAAAACCAGATGCCCGGGCAAATGGAATGGGAGAGGCCTTCACGGCAGTGGCTGATAATGCTGATGGTGTCTATTACAACCCTGCTGGGCTAACCGACGCAGGCAAATATGAATTGTCTATGTCTATGTACAACTATTTTGCCGATGTCCGGAACATGGGAGGTGTGGCTCTAGTGGGAACTCGGTTAGGCACCTTTGCCATACAGTATCAATACAATGATATTGGTCAAATACTACATACAACCAATGTAACCAGCCTTGCGGATTACCAGGCACTCTCAAGTTCTCAGGATTATTTTAGTCCCAATCATCTTATGCTGGGTCTTACTTATGCCAGAGCCGTGACTGATAAATTCAGCTTTGGTATCACTACCAAGTTTGTACAGGAAGACTTGATCTATTCTAAAGAGGATCAAATCCTTTTTGATGGTGGTGTGCTCTATCGTTCAGGTTGGAGAACATTACGTACCAGTGCGGTCGTTCGTCATTTTGGAGATGACATCGTATTTGAAGAGAAAGGCTTTTCAGCACCTCAGGTCCTCATTCTCGGTTTTGGTGTTGAATGCTTTGGTCCTGAAGGTGGCTTGATCGGGACAAATTCGTTTCAGAGGCTTACACTTGCTGCAGATCTTCTGGCACCGCGTGATTATGATCAACAGTATAACATCGGTGCAGAGTGGGCTTTGAAAGAAAGGCTGTTCCTGCGCGGAGGATATAAAATTAATTATATCACTGAGGGACTCAGCCTGGGAGCTGGAGTATCCCTGGGAAATTTTAAATTCGATTATGCATATAATGATTATGATGACTTCCTGCAATATGTTCAGCGTTTTAGTCTGAGCTATGTGATGAGATAGACTGGATATAAGATGAATAAAATTAAATCAATCGTCGTGATATTAACGCTAGTAAGCATTGCTTCTTTCCCTCTGGTGCTTATGGGGCAAGGGAATGGAGAAATGATTCTCTTGCATGGGATGGCAAACCTTGAAACCGAAACACCCTGGACTCTGGCAAGAGCCGGTGCAGGAGTTGCTGGGGATGGATCTCTGAATGATATCTTTCGCAATCCAGCAGGATTGGTCGGATTGAAGGGCTTTCAATTTCAATTTAATGGTCATCTCTCGCGACGAAATCAATTTGAAAATATGGTCATGATGGAAGATCGAGTTGACCCAATTATTCTGCGATTTATCGACCGGACCTATCAGCCCCTGCACAGCAACAATGGTGTATGGGTAAATGATCTTTTCGCGGGAATGACTGTCGATGATATTACCGTAGATGATACAGGACTTGATTTCTGGCATCGCGGAGCTGGAGACTGGCAGGAACAACTTGTCTCAGCTGGTGTCTCAAATGTGAGTCTGGGATTACCCGTTGAAGTTTTTGGTGGACGAACCATTGCATTTGGCCTCGCTTTTCGAAACCAGAATATCTACGATTACGATCGGAATGAAGCTTATCTCAATCCAGTAATAGGGGATTGGTCTGATCAAGGTCTTGAAACTGACGGTGATACTTTGGATTTGCATCAGTTCGAATACATCCGTAAAAGAGATGGTGATCTGACCATGCTTCAGGCGACAGTTGCTATTGAGTTGCTTGATTGGATGAACTTCGGGATTGGGCTAAAATCAGTTTCAGGAAACACTGCTGATAACATATCCTGGGCGCATTACGGTGATTACAGATGGCGTACTAATGGTGGATTTTCCTTTACATATGACGATACCTCAGCGGCTTTAGCAAATTTTACTGAGAGTGAATGGTCCTCAAACATGATTGATCTGTCAGTTCAGTTTCATACACCAGATTTTTCAGCAGGATTTCAATTCGACCTTCCAACCAAAATGATACGGGACTATTCTGATGAGGATTGGTTCATCCAACCTGATGATTCCATGTTTGTATTGGATAGTGCTGATTTGACTATGGAAGTATCAATGCCCTTGAAAACCAGCTTTGGAATTGCCGTGAAACCTAAAGATGCGCTGGAAGTGTTTTTCGACCTCGTCTGGAATCCTTTATCAGAGTCAGCGATCGATATGGGCGATACCAGTCTGGCACTGGATGGGTACCAGCCCTGGATTGATACCTTCACCATGAAGTTGGGGATTGTATATAAAATTGATGAGTATGCTAGAGTTGCAGCTGGATACCAGACAGGAACTCGTGAATTTCATGGTTGGCGTTCACCCTTCATTGATAGGGGACCAGAGCAAGATATGTTTACTGCAGGAATCTCGGTAGATGCGCTTATGGGGACAATCGATATTGGATACTCCTGGCAAACACTGAAGTATATTGATTACTTTGCTACCAGTATGCACTATGTGACCCAAAAGCACAATCGGATCATGCTGGGGTATACTCTTAAGCTCTAACAAGACCCTCGGACATTGAGTTCACTTGTCAGGTCACAGTTCGCAGAACGACGACTGATCGAAATGTCCAGTCCTTCGGCTGGTTAAACTCCGACCTCGACAGGCTCAGTATCCAGAATCAATTCACCCCGAATTCACTTGAAAACCCTTTGTTATAGTATATATTAGTATACCAATTATACCTAAAGTGAATGAGGGATACAATTATTCCATGTCACATCAATTAAAAACTGAATCCAAATCAATGTCTCGCCGCGAATTCATGGCGGGGATTATTGCAGCTGGAAGCCTTGTCGCCTGTGGTGGTAGTTCTGTGCTCAGGAGCACAAAAAAAACACCTGAAATTAGAAAACGACCCAACATAATTCTAATGATGACAGACGATATGGGTTGGGGTGATGTTGGCTGGAATGGAAATACTATTATTAAAACTCCCAATCTGGATAGCCTAGCTACTGCCGGAGTTCGTTTGGATCGTTTTTATTCAGGTGCACCGGTTTGCTCGCCTACACGCGCTACTTGCCTTACAGGACGCCATTATTTTAGATATGGGATATGGAAAGCAAACCAGGGTGCGCTTCCGGTACAAGAAGTTACGCTTCCCAAATTGCTCAAACAAGCAGGGTATGCCACCGGTCACTATGGAAAATGGCATATGGGTAGCCCAAACCGTAATTATACAGGCAAAAATTCAGGCGATAAACATCTCGCCCTGCCGGAATGGTTTGGGTACGATGAATATTTTGTCACCCATCATGCCGTAGCCACCTGGGATCCTTACGGACCTAAAGGCGAACGAGCCGCAACGACTGAAAACCCGTATTGGCAAAATGGTGAACGCGTACTAGAGAATGTTAGCGGTGATGATAGTCGTATCATGATGGATAGAATCCTACCCTTTGTTAATCAAGCCGTTGAGGATGAGAAACCATTTTTTACAGTGGTCTGGTTCCATGCTCCACACACCCCCATCAAAGCTGGACCTGAATATCGCGAGATGTACAGCAAGTACTCAGAACTTGAGCAGAATTATTATGGTTGCATTACTGCACTGGATGATCAGGTCGGTCGGTTAAAAAATGAATTAGCAAAACTCGGTGTGCTTGATGATACCATGTTATGGTTTTGTAGCGATAATGGACCTGAACGCAGGAATCCAGGAATAACTGGGGGCCACCGTGGGAGAAAACGAAGCCTATTCACCGGAGGGGTAGGATCACCGGCCTTTATGCATTGGCCAAATGGTCCTGGAAAGGCCGGGAGCATAATGGATAGACCAGCATCTACACTGGATTATCTGCCCACTATTCTCGAAACAGTTGGTGTTAAATATCCAGATACACGTCCTCTGGATGGATTGAATATTCTGCCACTTCTGGCTGGGACACAATCCAAACGAGATAAACCGATTCCCTTCAGATATCAGTCTGCAAAGGGAACTATGTTTGATTCGCCTACAGCGGGAATGATTGATGATCAGTTTAAATTTCTGACCAACTATTCTGATTCAGGTGAAGAAGATTTATTGTTTGACCTCTATGCAGATCGTTTTGAAGAAAATAATGTTATTAAGGATCATCCAGAACACGCTCGGAAGTTAAAAAAGGAGTTATCTGCCTTCTTAACCTCTGCTGAAAATAGCCATGCCGGGGGAGACTATGCTGATCCTGATTTTGAACCCCTGGGCAAGTGGAGTCCCACGCTTGGTGGTTGGAAAGTCAGCAACAGACAAAGAAATAAGAAGAAAAAGAATAACTAGTCACCGAATCAAGAAATTGAGGAAATGAAATGAGATCATTAATTACCAGAGTCGCCATTGCATCAATTCTAGTGCTCATATTGCTAACTGCCTGTATGCCTCCTAAAGCTACTCCAGAGCCAACTTCTGAAGCTCCGATAGCTCCTACGGTAGCACCAAAAGTCATGACAGGTGCGTATGAACCTAACTGGGAATCCCTGGCACAAAATGATATCCCTGAATGGATAAAAGATGCCAAGTTTGGTGTTTACACCCATTGGGGCGTGTACTCGGTCATTGCTAAAGGTGGAGCTGGTGCACCACTAAAATCAATCTACAAAGAGGGTCAGGGTAAAAAAGAAACCTATGATCACTATCTAAAGAATTTTGGTAAAGCTGAAGATGTTGGCTATGTAGATATCATTCCCATGTTTACTGCTGAGAAATTCGATGCAGAGGAGTGGGTGGATGTCATGGCGGATGCCGGAGCCAAATTTGGTGGCATCTGTGTTGTTCATCACGATGGCTTTCTGCTCTGGGATTCGAAAGTAAATCGCTGGAACTCAAAAAATATGGGTCCTAAAAGAGACATCTTTGGTGAAATTACCAAAGCAGTCCGTGCTCGCGGAGATATGAAACTGGCGGCAACCTTTCATCATGGCCGAACCTATGGATTTGCCACAGGTGGAAAACTGGATATTTGGACTGAAGAAGAAAGAGCCAAATTTGACCTGTTCGATCCTCAGTACAAAGATTTTTACTGGCATGATGGTCATTCTGACCGTGCAGAATTTTCCAAACAATGGCGTGCAAAGGTCATCGAGGTTGTAGATAAATATGATCCTGATTTTCTGTGGTTTGATGGTTTGAATACTTCAATGAAAAATGACACACCTCCCGTCTCATATGTTCAGGACGCTATCTCTCACTTCTTCAATAAAGCCGAGAAATCGGGGAAAGAGGTTGTGGTTGCCAACAAAAACGCAGGGGGCAAGTTCAATTTTCCAGATGATTTCGGACTTCTCAGTTATGAAAATGGTCGTGATATGGCCGGCGATGTACAACCCTGGTTCCTCATCGATCGTGCCATTGGTTATCCCTGGGCTTATGAAGCAGACAAGAAATATAGAGATGGTCCAGAGTATCATACTCGCAGTCTCATCGATCTGGTGAGTCGTGGTGGAGTATTTCTGCTATCCCTGACTCCAAAAGGTGATGGCTCTATCCCAGCACGTGAAAAAGAGATCATGGCCGGAATTGGCGATTGGTTGGAAATTAATGGAGAAGCGATATATAATACCCGTCCCTGGAAGCTATATGGGGAAGGACCTACAGATCTGACTGCCATGAAAAAAACCGGCAAGGGTACCTTGAAGCCAGGTTGGAATTATCGCAAAAAACTCACTTCTCAGGATATTAGATTTACACAATCAAAAGATGGCAAAACCCTCTACGCAACGGCTTTGGAATGGCCTGAAAATGGCAAAATAGTTGTCACTTCACTCAGGGATGGTTCTGAGCTATACCCAGGAAAGATCAACTCAGTTGAAATGTTGTCCAGTTCGGAAAAAGTTAAATGGTCCAGGACATCAGAGGGACTGGAGATTCAATTTCCTCAGGAAAAGCCGTGCACCACAGCTTACGCATTTAGAATTAATTAAGAGGCCGATGTGATCATGCCAATTACGAGTAAACTCACGAAACTGCTTTCGGTTGTTATATTTCTTGGAATCATAGCATCCTGCGCCCCCGAAAAAGCTGAGCAGACTGTTGTACCAGAACCTGTGATCGCCCAAGAACAGGTTAGCGGACCATACGAACCCAATTGGGAATCTCTATCTCAGGATGAAATTCCAGAATGGATGAAAGATGCCAAATTTGGTGTCTATACCCATTGGGGTATCTACTCCGTTGTGGCCAATGGTGGTCCCGCAGCACCGCTCAAATCAATGTATAAACGTGAGTTCAATAAACCTGAGATCCATGACTACATGACCGAGACCTATGGGAAACCTGAAGACTTTGGTTATATCGACCTCATTCCGCAATTCACTGCAGATAAATTTGATGCTGAAGAATGGGTGGATGTCATGGCTGATGCTGGTGCCAAATTTGGTGGTATCTGTGTCGTTCACCATGATGGTTTCCTTTTATGGGATAGCAAAGTCAATCGCTGGAATTCTAAGAATATGGGACCCAAACGTGATATTTTTGGGGAAATCACAAAGGCAGTGCGGGCCAGGGGAGATATGAAGCTTGCTGCAACATTCCATCATGGACGGACCTACGGTTTTGCAACAGGTGGCAAGATGGATAAATGGACGGAAGAGGATCGCAAAAAGTTTGATCTCTTTGATCCACAATACAGTGATTTTTACTGGCACGATGGTCATTCAACACGCGAAGATTTCTCAAATCAATGGCGCGCTAAAATTATCGAAGTTGTAGATAATTACCAGCCTGACTTTATCTGGTTTGATGGACTCAATACCTCTATGAAGAATGATACACCGCCCGTTTCCTATGTCCAGGAAGCCATCGCACATTTTTTTAATACTGCAGCTGCACGTGGACAGGAAGTCGTCGTGGCCAACAAGCATGCTGGAAAATTTAACTTCCCAGCTGAATTTGGTTTGCTGAGTTATGAAAATGGAAGAGATATGCTCGAGGATGTGGAACCCTGGTTTCTTATTGACCGAGCCATTGCTTATCCCTGGGCTTATGAGCACAATAAAAATTATAAGGACAAAGCTGATTATCACACCCGTAGCCTGATTGACCTGGTCAGTCGTGGTGGCGTGTTCTTGCTTTCCCTGACACCCAAAGGCGATGGATCCATCCCTGAGGAGGAAAAGGAAATCATGGCTGGCATTGGTGCCTGGCTGAAAGTTAATGGCGAAGCCATATACAGCACCAGACCCTGGAAAATATTTGGTGAAGGTCCCACAAAGCTGGCCACCATGAAACCCACCCAGAAAGGTGTCATGAAACCAGGTTGGAATTATCGTCAGGAATTTTCACCGCAGGATATCAGATTTACCCAATCCAAGGATGGGAAGACTCTGTATGCCACAAGCCTGAACTGGCCGGAAAGTGGAAAAATAATTGTTCATTCATTGAGTGAAGGATCCGATTACTTCCCTGGTGAAATCAGCAGTGTTGAGATGTTAGGAAATAAAGATAAAATTAAATGGAGCAGAACTGGATCGGGTCTTGAAATTACCTTTCCTGATGAAAAGCCCTGTGATATCGCCTATTCATTTAGGATTCAATAAAATCAGATGATTACAATAGTGACACAAAGGAGAGTTGTATGAAGAAAATGTTAATGTGCATTCTAGTGATAGCCATGACAGTGCCTGCACTGGCTACAGATATCATGGTCCAACCCGGAGAAAACACCATCAAGGCTGCACTTGTCACAGCTGCAGCAGGTGACAGGCTCATTCTTGAGCAGGAGGGTGTCTATGCCAATGATCCTTTGTTCATTTATGTGCCACTTACAATAAAAGCGGCTGAAGGTCTAACTAGCAAACCAGTGATTTCTTTTCTCTGGAATGCTGACACTGCGGTCGCTCAAACTCAGGAAGCAACTCTATTCTTCACTTATGCCTCCTTGACCGTTGCTGATATTGAGTTAACGATGGATGGTGAACCCGAAGCAAAAACAACTCGTATGTTTCGCAATCGGGCTAATGTTGATGTGAACTGGAAGTTTTATAACCTGGACATGCACCATGCCCATCAACTCACAATGAGCGTCACTGGAGTTCCAGATACACTTATTCTTGCTGATGGTTCAATGTTTTTTGATGGAATTGATTATGTAGATAACGCTGGTGTTTTCATTGATGGTGTTCAAGTAGCTGCGGACGGAGCTCAGGGTGTCCTGGATACTCTAATCTTTGATGGATGTAACATATCAGATCTTGATGGTACCGGGGGTCGGAAAATTAATCATTCAGACGACAACCGCGGGCTCAGGTATTTATTTCAGTTTACAAATAGTTCGGTCTGGAATACAACCAACTCAGCAATTTTCCTCAAAATGCAGGATCCAGATGGTATTGCAGATGGAAGGGTAATTATAGATCACAGCACCTTTGACCACATTGGAATCCCAGGTGAAAATCATGATGGTTTTGTCGTCAAATTTGCATCTACAGATTCCTATGTTAAAAATTCAACATTTACAAATGTGGCGGATGAACCCTGTAAAACAACAGGTGGAACAACAACTAGTGCTGTAGCTGTTGACTATTGCAACTGGTTCAATAATGGGATCGACGGTGTTACCCCTGTTGGAGGTACACAGGGTGCAAATAATCTGCAGCTCGATCCACTATTTGTAGATGCGGATAATGGAGATTTAACCCTACAGGCTGGTTCACCCCTGATTGGAGCT
Source organism: Fidelibacterota bacterium (assembly GCA_016784025.1). Taxonomy (GTDB): domain Bacteria; phylum Fidelibacterota; class UBA8477; order UBA8477; family JABMPR01; genus JABMPR01. Next base: position 117,959 of record JADHVL010000001.1, read on the forward strand.
GGAGAGGGCGGCACATCAATTGGTGATCCTCGCTGGGCTCCAACCGCTACACCCGTAGACCCAACATCAACATTCACAACAGATGTGAATTCAGGGGATGCACCACTCACAGTTACATTCACCAATACATCAGATCTGGGATCAGGCACTCTGGTTTCATATGCCTGGACTTTTGGTGATGGAGGAACCTCCTCCGATGAGAATCCTGTCTATGAATACACAACACATGGTGTTTACAATGCTGTTCTTGTCGTTGAAACTTCAGTTGGTTCCTCTACATCAGAGGCTACAGTTATCACAGTAAATGAGGTAGTTTCTGTTAATCAGCAAACACTCACTCCCGATACATATAGTCTGAGTCAGAACTATCCCAATCCGTTCAATCCAAGCACTTCAATTGAGTTTGGTGTACCGGAACAGGGCCAGATTTCAATTCTCATATATAATGATCTGGGTCAGCTTGTACGCACCCTTGGTTCAAATGTTGTCAGCTCTGGATTTCATACTGTTACCTGGGATGGAACGGATAATTCAGGGGCATTTGTTCCAAGCGGCGTTTACATCTATCAATTGTCTGCACCCGGAGTATCGCTAACGAATAAAATGGTGCTAATGAAATAGCGTTTCATGTACTTTCTCACTTGGTTTGATCGTGAAAGGGTGTGGAACAACGCCCTTTCACGAGAGGAAGTAAGAATTTAATAATTCAAATCGCTCAATTAAGGCCTTCCACGGTGACAACTGATCCCATTACGCCAATCCGAATTAATACAATCACCGTGCATACTCTATTCATTCTGGGACTCCTGTTTGCAACATTTTCACAAATCCAAGCTCAGGAAAGGGAAAATGAATTCAGGGGAGTGATTAAAGGTCAACTACTTGATGCATCGAATCAGCAACCCATAATTGGCGCAAATATCCTGGTATATTCGCATGAGGATTCGGTTTTAATTTCAGGTACTACTTCAGATTTAAAAGGTGAGTTCATCATATCAAATCTTCCATTTTCTATATTTAATCTTGAAATCAAATATATGGGGTACGGGTCGTTAAAACTTGAAAACCAATCCACGTCACCCATCCCGGTGGACATCGGTGTTGTCTACCTCGAGCAAATATCCATTGATACACAAGAAGTGCTGGCTACTGCACAAGCACCAGAAGTGAGATTCGAGCCGGGGAAAACAGTGATTACTGTTGGTGATTCTGCTGCAGTAGAGGGGGAGTCCGCTGCAGACCTGCTGGAAAATGCCCCCAGTGTTTCTATTGAAGACGGCGAATCAGTAAGCATTCGAGGGCAGAACGCAGCCATTTATATTGACGGTGTCAAAACAAATCTCGAAGATGTACTATCCCAAATTCCTGCAGGCTCAATTGAATCCATAGAAGTCATTCCGAATCCTTCAGCCAAGTATGAATCTTCTGCAGGTGGTGTTATTGACATTAAGCTCAAAAAGCATAAAAGGAAGGGTAGCAACGGTCGTTTTCGGGTTGGTTATCATGATTCTGGTGACTATCAGATATCTGCAAATGCCTCTACAAATGTGAAGGGATTTAACGCATTTGGTGAATTCTCAGACAGACTATTTACGCGATCAAGTGAGACCCGGTATTGGAGAGAAACCTATTCAGACAATCCGTGGTTTCTGAATCTGTCAGGGGGGAATGACAAGCAGAGTCTAACGCGACAATATCGAATGGGCACAAGATGGTCTCCCTCTAATAGACATGCCTTTAAGCTCACCTATCTAAAAAATTTACGATTGAAAGATCAAACAGGCTCAACAGTCTCTGATCGTCTTGATAGTACCCAAACGCTCCAAAGATATACAGAAAAGGATAAAGAATCCTCAGATACAAGAGAACGAGACGAAATTTCACTGATCTATAATTTTGATGCAAAAAAAACTCGATCCAATTTGAATGTGCTATTCACTCACTCGCTCACAGCCTCGCAGCGTGATGGTAGTGATTATAAGCAGAACTATGATCCGGAGGGATTTGTCTCAGGTAATCTGAAGAGTGACTCTCTGCGAAGTGAGGATGATCGGGGTCAAACAACGATTAAAATAGATTGGTCCCTGCCTTCACTTGGGGATCATGAAGTCGATCTGGGATATCAATTTCGCTCTGATGACAATTCACTTCAGAATAATTATTATTCGTTATTAGTAGATGAATCGGATTGGGATGAGGACAGCCTCCGGGGAGGACCCTTTTCATACGCTGAAATAATGCATGGATCTTATATCACCTACCGCTACTCAACTAAACGATACCAGCTGAACCTGGGAACACGTCTGGAATCAATTACCAATGAATCGGTCCATAACGATACAGGGACGGTAAATAATAGATATGACCAAATCCTGCCCTCACTTCAGTTAATCAGGATGATTACACCACTACAAACACTGCAATTTAGTTATTCCCGTCGAATATCATCACCAGCCTACAACAGGTTGAATCCCCAGGTCATCAACACCTCAACCTATTTCTTAAAAACGGGTAATCCTTATTTGAAGCCTGAGCAAATTGATAACTATGAGTTGCAGTATATCTGGAGAAACGATAAGCACAATGTGAGCAGCTCAATATTTTATCGAGAAATTGATGACATCATTGGCAACCAGATTGAAATTGTTGCTGATAGTATAACCCACATATATCCAGATAATCTCTCCTCAGGTGAAGCAATTGGTGGAGATGTTAACTGGGTTTACAAGCCTGCCACATTCATGAAAATATCCAGCAGTATTGTACACTTTAACAGCATGCTGTTGAGTGAAGGGATTGAGTCCCTGAAGAAACGCCAAAAGGTTACCACTTCAGCAAAAATCAAACTTGACCTGAACTTGAACAAGAAATACTTCTTGCAAATCATTCACAAGTACGATTCCCCCCGTATTACCTGGCAGGGGAGCAATGCCACCCGGCAATTCACGGATGTTTCGCTTAAGACTTATCTGTGGGATCGTAAGGTGAGTATGAGTATGAAAGTATCGGATGTGTTTGATACGCTTAGAGATGAAAAAGAAATTGATTATCGAACAGACTTCTTCGCTAGAAACATCTCTGAGTATGATTCCAGACGATTAATTATGTCCATATCATATACGTTTAATAACAAATGGAAGAAAAATGATAAAAAGTAAATCTATGATTATATCCAGCATCCTCAGGGCTTTGTTGTTGTTGGTCCTGGCTCAACCCGCATTGGCGGAAAATGTATATCTATCAGTAGATGGTAGCGATCGTAACAAGGGCGATATAAAGGCACCCTTCGCAAGCCTGAAAAAAGCATTCCTGACCATGCAGGCTGGAGATACCTGTTTTGTAAGAGAGGGTTCTTATCATTTTGAGAGCCAATTAAAAAACATTGAAGGTTCAAAAGAAACGCCACTGGTAGTTCTAGCTTATCCTGGGGAAAAGGTTGTCATTGATGGAACAATCCAGGTCAAGGGTCGCTGGAAAAAACATCAGAAAAACATCTATAAGTTGAAAGTAAAACAGGATATCTGGCAGCTCTTCTGGAACGATGAAATGGTCGTTCCTGCAAGATGGCCTAATGCACAGTATGCCGATAATTCTGTTTGGGATCAGAAGAAAACCTGGGCTAAGGGACTTCATAAGCAGGACACCAGGGAAAAACTTTATAATGATCCTGAAACACCCCATCAGTTAAAAGATCTCGATTTTTCCATAACTGGGGCCATGGCAATTCTCAATGTGGGCTCATTTACAACGACTACCCGTATGGTTCAGTCACACGAAAAAGGTGAAAACCATTTTAGTTTTAAAAAAGTGAAGGGCTATCGACCCAAACATCATTACTACTATCTTGAAGGGAAACTGGAGTTTTTAGACTCAGAGAATGAATGGTTCTACGATAAGAAATCTCGAACGATCTATCTCTGGCAACCCGGTGGAGGCAAACCCAAAGCTGATCTCCGTGGCAAGGTCCAGACTTATGCAGCTGATTTTAACAATAGTCACTTCATCACCATCAAGGGGATTGACTTTTATGGGACAACCTTAAAATTTACGAATTGTACGAACATTCAACTGGAAGATTGTGATTTCCTGTATCCAAGCTATACCCGGAGACTGCTGGGTGATGAAGTCCATGAGGAATCCACTGCATTTTTTCAGAAAAATCCCAAAAAAGCAGCCAATAACACCATCCTGAACTGTTCTTTTGCCTATACAGATGGACACGCTCTCTATATGGAAGGCACCCACAATCGGGTGGAGAATTCTCTTTTTCATGACATCGATTATTCAGTATCCGGTACACCCGGACTCCAGGTATCCATCCTCCTGAAAGGCAAGCACAATATATTTCGGAGAAATACGGTTCATACATGTGCCGCATCCTCAACCATAAGTGCCGGGGGCATCCCATTAGTAGAATTGAATCATGTATGGAATACGGGCTTTTTGCAGAGTGATGGTTCTATCACCCAGGTGAAGATCACTGGCCAGACCGGATCAATCATACGTAATAACTGGTTCCGAAATACGGTTAAAAGTGGTGCTCGGTTTGACTCACCCATTCCACCCGTACGCTGGGGAAATGGCGGTCAGATGAATCATAATGTCATGTGGGAATCTGAACGAGGAATCATGATCAAAGGTGAGCGACATTTCTGTTTTAACAACACCACATTTGAAATGGGATTAAATGGAATCATTATCCTAGATGATTCTGGTGTGAAGGGAGGGGCGAATAAGGGCACTGTCACTCGCAACAACCTTTCTGGTAAACTCTCAGGTCATCGCAAGAATTACACACCGGTACCTGGAATTGTAGATCACAACTGGAACGCTTATGAAAATAAGGGCGATTACCACAAACAACTCAGGGATCCGGATAACTGGGATTTCAGACCAAAGGCTGGCGCTGAAATTATTGATGGGGGAGCTGTTGTTAAAGATCGCTCTGAAAAATATATAGGGAATGCACCTGATATTGGCGCATATGAATTTGGCGAGAAGAATTATTGGATTCCAGGTAGACAAGAAACAACCAGCAGCATACCCATTCCTCGAGACAAAAATATTGCAGCAAAATCGGATGCTGATATCATGTGGTTACCTGCCTATAAAAGCAAGACAAGTCTGGTTTATTTTGGTGAATCCATTGATGTGGTCCAGAAAGCTACAAAAAAGTCGAAGGAATATAAGGGCTCACAGAACAATAATATCTTTACTCCAGGTCCATTAAAGTCGGGAAAAACCTATTTCTGGAGAATAGACAGCATCGTTGGAAAAAAGGTCATAAAAGGACCCGTCTGGAGCTTCACAGTTGAGTAAAAACTATCTGGACGCGCGGAGCCTACCTGGGATCACGAGCGTCTCCCTGAGGCTCTCGAAGGGGGAGACGTATAGAGATTATCATCCTTCGAGAACCTCAGGATGACAAACTGATGCAGCACAAAGATTGACAAATAGAGCACACACCCTAAACCGGACACTGAGCTTGTCGAAGTGTCAACACCACTCAAATTTTACATGATATGATTGTAAGGCATGAATGCAGAAAATGAGAGATATGATGAATACTAAATCAACATCCCTATCCCGCAGAAAATTCATGAAGCAGATCGCAATAGGTGGCCTTGCTCTGGCAGGTTCATCCCCCTTGCTTTCTTGTATCTCCAGCAAGAAGTCCCTTAAGAAGAAACCTAATATCCTGTACATCATGTCAGATGATCATGCGGCGAATGCCATCAGTGCCTACAAGGGCTGGTTGAGCGAAACACTTCCAACCCCCAATATTGATCGTATCGCCAGTCAGGGAATGCGATTTGATAATTGCTTTTGTACCAATTCAATCTGTACTCCAAGCAGAGCCAGTATTCTCACCGGACAATATGGTCATTTAAATGGAGTAAGAACTCTGGATGATCCATTGCCAGCAGGCACCAAGCATGTTGCGCATGAATTGCAGAAATCTGGCTATGAGACCGCCATTATCGGTAAATATCACCTCCACGGGGATCCCCAGGGTTTCGATCACTGGAATGTCCTCACGGGTGTGCTGGGGCAGGGAACCTACTTCGATCCGGTCATGAAAAATCAGGACGGTGACGAAAAGGTCCATCCAGGGTATGCCACTGATGTGGTCACCGATGAAACATTGAAGTGGCTCGAGGCTAGAGATGAAGAAAAACCATTCTTTCTTCTCTGTCAGCACAAAGCACCCCACGGTCTCTGGGAATACCCTCCACACTATGAACATCTGCTTGATGACATCGAAGTACCTGAACCTCCCAGCTTCTGGGAAGATAAATCTCACCGGTCCGAATCAACCCAGGGCTATGGTTCCAATCTGTATAAGCTCGGGAAGCGTATGGAGAGGGGCAGCGCGGGCAAGGAATGGCCCACAGGTGCTCTGGATGCCTCAGGAATGGACGCAGATCAAATAAAGAAGGCTGGATACCAGAAATACATACGGGACTATCTCCGTTGTGTTGCGGCCATTGATGAAAATGTTGGTCGTATACTTGATTATCTGGACCAGAGTGGTTTGGCTGAAAATACAGTGGTTATTTATACCTCCGATCAGGGTCAATTTCTTGGAGAACACGATTACTACGACAAACGTTGGATGTATGAAGATTCCCTGAGAATGCCGTTCCTGATTCAATATCCTGGTGTAACTCAGCCCGCAAGTTTCGATGAAAGTCTCATACTAAATATTGATTTTGCACCCCTGTTTCTGGATATAGCCGGTGGAGAAAAATCTATGGGGATGCAGGGTCAATCATTTCTTCCTCAATTAGGTGGGGAAGTTCCAGGTGACTGGCGGAAATCCATGTACTATCGCTACTGGATGCATATGGCTCACCATAACGTCCCCGCTCACTATGGGATCAGGACGGAGCGCTATAAACTTATCTTTTTCTATGGCCTGGGTCTGGGTCTGGTTGGTGAAAAAACATCCGAAACCATGGATAAAACAACCGAAGCCCTGGATCACTATCGACCCAGTCCTCCAGGATGGGAACTCTATGATCTGAAAGAAGATCCGGGTGAGTTGAACAATGTCTATGATGATCCTCAATACTCAGATGTGATCAAAAAACTCAAAGTTGAATTACTAGCGTTGAAAGAGCAATATGGTGACACAGATGATATATATCCAGACCTGATGAAAGTCAGACACGAAGCCTGGGATTAGATCGTAATTTGAATCAATGAAGGAAAGAACATGAAACTAAAAGTTATTCTATTAGCCCTAGTCATACTGCTCAATAGTTGTGATGAAAAATCTATCTCAATATACATCTCACCCGATGGTGCTGACGCGAATGCAGGGAGTATCGAAGCCCCTGTTGCTACCATGACAAAAGCTAAGTTCTTGGTGCAGGAAGCCCTGGAACAAGGGTACACAGGCGATATCTCGGTCGTTCTAAAGGGGGGTGTATACCGTCTGGATGAAACACTGGTTCTGGGATTGAAGGATGGTGCCAGTGAGGGTCAAACGATCAGTTGGGAAGCAGCAGATGGTGAACAGCCAGTTATCACTTCCACCAAAGTACTTTCCGGGTGGCAAAAACTTTCTGGCTCAGTTGAGGGTTTACCAACCGTTGCTGAGGGGAAAATATATGTTGTTGATTTGAAAGGTCAGGGTCCAGAATCCTGGAATTTTAAAACTCTGTATGATGGAGAAACACTTCTACCCAGAGCCAGGACCAAAGGCTTTCAGCCCACGACAGCCTGTCCCACACCCACTTTGGCAAACCGCTGGGAAGATCTCCAAACCCTCCATTTTCCAGAAGGAACCATCCGAAATTGGTCCAATCTATCAGATGTTGAAATATTTATTCGACCGACCCATCAGTGGCTGGTCAACTATTTGACTCTTGAAAGTGTTGATGAAGAAAATCTGGTGGCAAAAACAACCATTCCCGGCACTTACCGACTCTGTCAGGTGAAGAACAAACCATGGAAAGAAACCTGCTGGGTTGAAAATGTCTTTGAAGGACTTGACCAACCTGGTGAATGGGTTTTGGACTCTAAAGCTGGTAAACTTTACCTGTGGCCAACGAAAGGCGATCCTGGTGATAATATTCAGGCACCAACCCTACCGACATTGGTACGGGTAGAAGGCAAAAATGTCTACGAAGTTGAGGGGGATATACCCGTAAAAGGAATCCAATTCAAGGGCTTAACTTTCACTGGTACAGATCGTGACACCTGGACAAAAGAAGATCGCGGAATCCAGCACGACTGGGATATGTATGACAAAGACAATACACTGCTTCGTTTCAGATCTGCAGCGGATTGTAAAGTCATAGCATGTGATTTTCGAAACGCCGGGAGTGGGGGTATACGAATAGATCTTTACGGTCAGAATATAGAGATCCGTTCCAATAAGATTCATAACCTGGGCGGTACGGGCATTCTACTGTCAGGCTATGGACCTGGGGTAAAAGATGTAAACTTTGGCCACAGTATCGTGGATAACGAGATGTCCAGGATTGGTCAACTCTATCTACATAGTCCTGGAATTTTTGTCTGGCAATCCGGTGAAAATAAAATTCTGAATAATTACATTCACGACTTGCCTTACGATGCCATTGTTCTCAGTGGTGTCCGTCCCCGTTATTTCGGCATCATGGATCCAGTGAAGTGGACCGGCTACGCTATTCCCAGAAGAATTCGTGAAAATATGCAGGTGATCCGCTGGGAAGAGACCGGTGATCCCAAAACAGCTGAGGATGCTCTGAAATTCGCCCATGCGCGCAATAATCTGGTACAGGATAATGAATTTCACAATGTCATGGAAGTCCTGGGAGATGGAAATGCCATTTATCTATCCTGCGCAGGGAAAGGCAATATAATCAAGCGTAACCTGATCTATAAGACCACCAAAGCAGCCAACGAAATACGCTTTGATGATGATCAGGAAGAATCCTATGTGGAACAGAATATTGTCTTTGGAAATGGTATCAAACTGAAACACACCAACTACATACTCAACAACGTCATTATTGGTGGAGGGATATCCATCAGACCTGAGACTGCAGTCGGTGCAAAAGTGAACAAGAATATCACCTACGGTATCGGTACTCCCGTCAGATTTTATAACACAAATGTTGAAAAGAAGCTGAAGGGACTACTGGACCTGGCAAATCCTGATTACAATCTCTTTTATGCTGATAATGTGGAAGCCGGTCGCAAATCACTTCAGCAAGTTCAGGCTCTGGGTCATGAAGCTCATGGAATATTTGGTGATCCCCTGTTTAAAGATTTAGCCAGGGGAGATGTTCGTCTTACTGAGTATTCACCAGCACGATCATTGGGCATTGCATCTATAGATATCATGAAAATTGGATTACTTAATGAGCCCAGTTTTGAAAGAATCTGGAAAAATAACACTGAACTCTGGAGCGCAGAATCTCTGGAAGACCATTCAGGAGAAAATCTGCAACTTGTGAAATAGGATCCCAACATGAACCGAATAGGAATAATTAGTCTGATCTGTGTAAGCTGTATTGGATTTGTCCTGAATTGTCAGACCAAAACATTACCTGTACCAGAGACCGCCACCGTGGAGCCTTTCGAGGATAGCTGGGAATCCCTGGTGAAACACGAAGACCCCGTCTGGTTCAGAGATGCAAAATTTGGAATCTATACCCATTGGGGTGTTTATTCGGTACCAGCGTGGGGTCATGAATGGTACCCTCGCAAGATGTATATCGAGAAAGACCACCGACGTGGGAATTATTTTACGCATCATGCTGAAACCTGGGGTGATCAAACTGAGTTCGGTTATAGCGATTTTGTACCTCTGTTTACAGCTGAAAAATTTGATGCTGAGGAATGGGCAGATCTGTTCAAGCGTTCTGGTGCCCAGTTTGCCGGACCGGTCGCCGAGCATCATGATGGTTTTGCCATGTGGGATAGCGATCTCACCGAGTGGGACGCTGTCGATAAAGGTCCCAAACGAGACATCGTTGGTGAACTTGCCACAGCTATCCGTGCCCAGGATATGAAATTCATGGCTTCACTGCACCATGCCCGAAAATGGTGGTATTTCGAGCCGTCTTTTCGTGAGGATCACCGCTTTGATACACAGAATCCTGAATTAGCTGGGCCCTATGGAATGTTTCCGCCCATCCATGAGGCAGGGGATGCACCAACACCAGCCTATATGAAAGCCTGGGAAGAGAAGACCGTGGAAGTTATAGATAAATATGCACCCGACCTTCTCTGGTTTGATTCGGGTCTTGAGCGTGAAAAATTCTGGCGTGAATCCCGAGATGAATTTCAGGCTTATAAGAAGCGTTTTCTTGCCCACTATTACAATGATGCTGTCAGCAAGGGAAAAGAAGTTGGTGTTGCCTATAAACATAATGATCTACCTGTTGGAGCTGGAATCCTGGATTTTGAACGAGGGCGCATGGATAGTCTGGCATCCTTCCCCTGGTTGACAGATACTTCAATTGACAACGTTTCCTGGAGTCATGTCGAAAATTCAGATTATCGTTCAGTCAACGAGCTCATCGATGTGTTGGTAGATATTGTGAGTAAGAATGGCTGTCTCTTACTGAACGTGGGTCCACGGGCAGATGGATCTATCCCTGAAGGAGCTCAGGAAACCCTGCTAGGAATGGGAGAATGGCTTAGAATCAACGGTGAAGCAATTTTTGGTACTAGACCCTGGGTTAAATACGGGGAAGGTCCTACGAAGGAAATCGGTGGGGCGTTCAGTGAACGGAAAAACAAAGTGAGTTATGTTCCACAGGATATTCGCTTTACTACGAGAGATGATGTGCTCTATGCCATTGCCATGGGATGGGATGATTCAGGACAGCTCAACATCAACTCATTGGCGAAAGGTGCAGAACACGTTAAACCTATACGCGGAATATCACTACTGGGTTATGATGGGGATATCAGCTGGGAAGCCACGACTGAACAATTGGCCATCCAACTCCCAAAAAAGCAAATAGGGCAGCATGCTTTTGTGTATAAGATTGATTTTAAGTAGAAGTTAGTAATTAAAGGGAAGATAGACTTATGATAAAAACTTTAATATCAAAACAAGCTAGAATTTTCATAGCGTTATCAGTTCTCATCAGTGTCTTTTGGTTGAACGCTTGCATGGAATCAACAGCGGGTACAGTGACGGCAGCACCCGAGGTAAAAAATCAAAAGCCTGCAGCACTATCCAGCGAAAAAACTATTTACACGGATCAGGAATTGTGGACTTCAAGTTTGAAAAAGAAGCAGCTCAAACAACCCGCCTTTGCTTTTGTGAAAGCAGATCCATCCTTGCCTAACGTTCTGCTAATGGGCGGACCAATATCAGTCGGCTACACACCCTCAGTTCGTGAAGAATTGGCTGGTTTAGCAAATGTTTATCGCATTCCTGCAAGTGGAGGGGATACCAAATCAGCCCTGAAAAATCTTGAGAAATGGCTGGCAGGTAGTCATTGGAAAGTCATTCATTTTAACTGGGGTATGAATGATCTTAAAAGAAGAAAGAAAACTGAATCGGGTGAAACACCACCAAACCGTGTGATGGTTGAACAATACGCCAATAACCTGGAACAAATCGTTTCAAAATTAGAAAAATCTGCTGAATCACTCATCTGGGCCTCCACAACGATTATCCCGGATAGCGCAAAAAGTCGCGTTGCAGGTGATGAAGTTATCTACAATCAGGCTGCGCTTGAAGTGATTGAAAAACATCCTGCTGTCAAACTTGATGATCAGTACTCTCTTTCCAGGAATAACCCTGAGGATCAAAAACCCGGGAGCGTCAGCTTTAAAAAAGAAGGTCAACAACGACAGGGTCTTCAAGTGGCTAATAGCATTAAGAATGTATTAGGTGAATAACATAACTAGCTGTGTATCAGCTAAATAGAAAGATCATATAAATGAAATACACACTGTTTTCAATTCTCCTCATTATAAGCTTCATTATGATCGGGTGTGCACCGACACAAGTCGAGGTAACACCAGAAACGACACCCATTCCCTTAGAAGATCGTCGTGCTACCACTGAAACCATGGAGAAATGGAATGATTGGAAGTTTGGTCTCTTTGTTCATTGGGGACCCTGGTCACAAACCGAGATTGGAGCAATCTGGAAGATTGTTAAAACCGACACACCTGAAGAACGGGAACAAAGATTCGAACTTTATAAAACGTTCGATCCAGTAAACTTTGATGCCAGTGAGTGGGCTCAGATTGCCAAAGACGCTGGCATGAAATACATGGTTTTCACGACCAAACATCACGACGGTTTCTGTAATTTTGAAACAGCGGTTACAGATTTTAAAATTACCAACCCAGACTGCCCCCATAGTAGATCAGCAAATCCTGACATAACGGGTGAGCTGGTTAAGGCATTTCGCAATGAGGGCATGGGCATCGGGCATTATTACTCTCATATCGATTGGTACCACCCCCAGGGCAAATATTTTTCAAGACGTCACTGGGAGTACGATGAGTCCAAAATTGATTCGGATCCAGAGGCATGGAAGAAATTCGTTGGATTTGAGAAAACCCAGGTTAAAGAATTAATGACCCAGTACGGTGATATCGATATCATGTGGTTTGATATTCGTTGGCCAGGTTCCACTCGCAACGATAATGGTATTCATCATCGGATCAAACATCCCGTCGTTAAAGAAGATGTTATAGATATGGTTACCATGATGAGAGATCTGCATCCTGGACTTATCATTAACGATCGTGGTGTACACAGTTATGGCGATTTTGCCACTCCCGAACAGAAAATTCCCGAAGTTGCTCCAAAAGGCTATTGGGAAACCAATATGACAGTCTCTGATCCCAATCGACGTAAGGCAGGCGGTTTCTGGTACAAAGGACCTGATGCACTTTACAAATCTCAGGAAGAACTTCTCAGAGTTATGGCGGAAGTCTTTTCCAAGGGCGGTAACTTTCTACTCAACGTAGGACCACAACCCGACGGGAAGATTCCAGCAGGGGAAGTCGCAGCCTTGAAGGGAATCGGAGATTGGTTGGAAGTAAATGGGGAGGCCGTCTATGGTAGTAAACGTAGTCCACTTTCAGTAGTACCTGAATGGGGCTTCATCACTCGCAAAGCCAATACACTTTATTTATATGTATTCGATTGGCCTGGTGAGGGAGCCCAGATAACTCTAGGCGTATCCAATAAAGTGCTGAGTACCAGGTTGTTAGGGAGTGATCATCAAGTAGATACCAGCATATCTGAGGCTGGTGTAAATATCATCTTCCCCAAAGAAAAATTGCATCCTGTAGTTTCCGTAGTGGCTATCGAGCTGGATGGGAATGCAGTAGAAATAATGCCATAATTGATTCTCAGGACTTTTTGATTGAATAATTCGACTTCAAAAAATCTGGTCGAAATGATCAGTATACGTAAAGAATTCCCAGGGGTTCTAGCTCTGGATGATGTTGATTTTGACGTGAGGGCAGGCGAAGTACATGCCCTTCTGGGTGAAAATGGAGCAGGCAAAAGCACCTTGATAAAAGTCTTGAGTGGCGCTCAACCTTGTGAGAGTGGGAAAATAACCATCGGAGGTGAGGAGATTGTGATCTCAGATCCACGGATAGCACTCTCCATGGGTCTTCGCTTTATTTATCAGGAGATCAATCTGGTTCCAGATATTGATATCGCTAGAAACATGTTTCTGGGAGCGGAACCCACTCATTCAGGCTTGTTAGCTACGGTTGATCATTCCATGCTATATACTAGGACAGCAGAGCTTTTGGAATCATTCCATATTGATTTGAATCCGCGGACAATTGTATCTGACCTGAGTGTCACCCAGCAGAAGATGGTGGAAATTGCTCGTGCACTCATCTCGAAAGCGAAAGTGATTATCCTTGATGAGCCCACTGACGTGCTTGAAGACAGATCAAGGCAGGATCTCTTTGAGGTGATTCGAAAGCTAAAGCATGAGCAGGCTGTGGGCTTCATATATATATCCCATCGTTACCAGGAAGTCTATGAGATCGGGGACAGAGTTACCATTCTACGTGATGGTCACAAAATGGGTACCTGGGATATAGATGATCTCTCAATGGACCAATTGATTGAAAAGCTGGTTGGGGGAGACGCAACTCACAATTTCCCCGATTTACCCTCGCCCCAGAATGATATTGCTCTGAGAGTAACTAAGCTGTGTAGCGGTACGCGCTGTCGTGGAAATTCATTTGATCTGAAAAAAGGTGAGATATTGGGGGTCACCGGTCTCATGGGCTCAGGCAAGACAGAGCTTGGTCGTGCCATTGCAGGTATCGACCCCATATCCTCTGGACATATAGATATTCATAATAAACCAGCCGGAGAGCAGAACCCACGCCATCGAATCAAGGCTGGGATTGTATATCTCACAGAGGATCGTAAACAGGAAGGTCTTATCATTGATCAAAGCATTCGCGACAATTATGCCCTACCAAATATAGATCGGTTATCATCGCATAACCTACTGTCACATAGTGAGATAGATGCGGAAGTTGATGTAAAGATAAATGAGTTTAACATCAAAACAGTGGATCGAAATTCTCTGGCTGGACACCTGTCTGGTGGGAATCAGCAGAAGCTCATGCTGGCCAGGTGGTTAGGAACCCAGTGCAAGGTCTTCATCATCGATGAACCAACCCGGGGGATCGATATCAAGGGTCGCTTTGAAGTCTATCGGTTTATGGTTGAACTCCTTAATCAGGGGGTTTCCATTCTTATGCTGACGTCTGACTATGCGGAAGCCCTGGCCATGAGTCATAGAGTTTTAGTTCTGCATAGGGGCGAAATTGCTGATGTCGTTGATCCTGAAAATACCAGCGAAGAGCAGGTATTAAAAATTGCCATTGGAGCGGAAGGTTTAGACGTATGAAAGAACAAATATTAGCTCAAACCAGAAAGGGACTTCAGGCTGGGCTGGGTCTCCTACTAATCACCATTGTCTTTATGATTCTTGCTCCCAGCTATCGCCAGTTCGATAATTTTGCTGGTATTTTCGCCCAATCGGCAGTGCTGGCAATCATGGCTCTGGGAACAACAATTGTACTCATCTCAGGTGGTCTGGATTTATCAGTGGGATCGATTCTAGCACTATCTGCAGTTGTAGCAGGTCGAGTTCTGAGTGGAGGTGATCCCGTATGGATGGCCATTCTGGCTGGTGTCAGCGCAGGTGCTTTCATCGGGCTGATTAATGGATTTACAGTTGTTACAACTAAAGTACCACCCTTCATTGCCACCATGGGTATGATGATGATTGCCCGAGGGCTGGCTGAAATGTTGGGCCGGGGCAGGGATATGTCCTATTTCCCTGAATCTTTCAAAATGCTGGGATCAGGGTGGATTGTACCCAGTCTGATTGCCGGGCTGGCTCTGGCTGCAACTATGTTCATGCTTGGCAAAACTAAATTAGGATTCCACAGTTTTGCCATTGGAGGCAATGAGGAAGTCGCCCGACTATCGGGTGTGCCCATTCTCAGAAATAAATTGATTTATTACAGTATTGGTGGCTTCCTGGCTGGACTGGCCGGTGTTGTAGAAGCCGCCAGACTCAATTATGTAGAACCGAATTATGGAATAGGTTGGGAATTGCAGGCGATTGCCGGTGCGGTTATCGGCGGCACCAGTCTGTTTGGTGGCATGGGAGGGGTTGGGAGGACTATAATTGGTGTCCTCATCATTCGCTCATTATATGCGGGCCTGGTCCAGATTGGTGTCGATTCATACTGGCAGCAGGTTGCCATCGGTGCAGTTATAATTATAGCTGTCTGGATAGATACAGTTAATCGTAAACGAGCCGTCGAAAAAAGCAGATAGTATAAGGAGTCATACATTGAAATCGATAATTAGAAAAGTTCTATTGGGACTGCTTGTAAGTATTTTCATGTTTTCATGTGGGGAGAAGGAGATAGCGTCTAAGAACATTGAATCAGATAACACCCACACAATTGCCTATATCGGTTATTCCTCCACCAATCCCTTCTGGAATGCACTGGCGTCAAGTGCACAGGAGTCTGCTAAATCGCTGAATGTCAAGTTTTTAGACTTGACCGCTTCAACCCCTGAAATGGCCCAGCAGAAGATGGCAATTGATAATGCCATTATCAAACGAGTGGATGGGCTTGTAGTTGGGGCGGTGGATTCAAGAGGGTTGGGAGACTCATTTGATAAAGCGCAAAAAGCTGGTATCCCAATTGTCACCGTAGATACGCGAGTCGACCATCCTGCCGTTGTGAGTCATATTGCCACTGACAATATCGCTGCAGCCCGCCTGGCTGGTGAATTCATCGCAAACAAGCTTAACAATAAGGGCAAAGTTCTGGTACTTGGCGGATCAACTGGTTCACAAACTGCCGATGATCGTCAGAAAGGTGTTGAAGAGATTCTTGAACAGCACGAGGGAGTGGAGGTGATATTCAGAGTCGCCAATTGGGATGCCAAACAGGCCAATGAAATCACCAATAATATTTTGAGTTCACATGATGATCTGGGTGCTGTTTTCGCAGCCTGCGACCCCATGATATTTACGGCCATGCAGGCAGTGAAAAGCAAAGAGATGCTAGGTGATGTTGTGTTGGTCGGGTTTGATGCAATTCCCGCCGTGCTCAAGGCCATTAATCAAAACGAGATTGATGCTACTGTACGTCAGGATCCAGGTCGAATGGGTCTAGAAGGCGTAAAATTATTGGTGAGTCATCTCAATGGTGAACAAACTCCTGCATACATCCCCATTTCGGCAGAAATAGTGCATCATGAGAATATCAAGGAATACATTTCTCAATAAAGTTTTATAACTCAAAGGTCAACGAACCAAATCAAGTGGATAATTCTACTCAAATATGATTCTCAGATCGGAACCTGTGAATCTATATGCTCCATCCGGAAATACATTTTCACAAAACGATACTAAGATGAGAACTGTGTCAAAATAATGTCAAAGAATATGGCATGTGGTGGCGTGAAATGTCTCAAAAAGTGCCACTGTGTGCACTAGCATATCAGCGTGTTAATGACACCTAAGTTATTGTAAAACAAGAGCGGAGAGGGAGGGATTCGAACCCCCGGTACCCGAAGGTACGCTGCATTTCGAGTGCAGTGCATTCAGCCGGACTCTGCCACCTCTCCGAGCAAAAGTTCATACTGCGTATGAACTTTTGCGAGTCACGTCGTAGCTCGTTAGAGCGAAGACGGACAAAAAAATATTTACAAAGAACGAAACTCCTACCTGCGGTAAGACCAATTGCGAGTCACGCCGTAGCCTGCAAGGCGAAGGCGGACAACAAATATCAAAAAAACGATGAACCTACAACTCAATAAAAATAAGCTCTATCAGGCAACAACGCCTTAAGAATCGAGATATAGCTTTTACTTACGGGTCGCCTTAAAAAAACTATCCAAAATGCCCTTGCATTTGCTCTCAAGTATCCCACCGATAATTTCAACTTTGTGATTAAGGAATTTTCCTGAACAAAGTTGAACCGCACCCCCGCAACCTCCATGTTCATGGTCATCAGCACCAAATACCACCTTGGGAATCCTGGCATTCAGAATAGCCCCAGCACACATGGGGCAGGGTTCCAGGGTCACATAAATGGTTGCATCCTTCAAACGCCAATCCTCAATGTGATTGGCAGCGGCTGTTATCGCCAGAATTTCTGCGTGGGCCGTAGGATCCTTGAGAGATTCGCGCTGATTGTGGCCTTTGCCAACGATCTGATTGTTCAAAACCACCACGGCTCCAACTGGAACTTCCTTGCGAGCAAATGCTTTTTCTGCTTCTCTAAAGGCCTGTTCCATCCAATGTGCATGGGAATCAGTGTTTAAGAGGGAAATGCCTTGAGTATCTTGATCCATATCCACATCAATTTTTATTTAGTGCTGGATTGAAAGGGTGGGCCTTGATCTGTCCGTGTGAAAGTTCATGAAGATCCCATGAGAAGGCATCCGCCTTATCTTTCTTTATCCTCAACCGAATCTTTACACTTTCACCATAATCCTGATCAAGCAGTCGGGCTTCGTAGGTTTCAATCAGTCGATACACCAGATTGGCATGCTCAAAATCACATTCACACTCCAATGAGATCCGGGGAACAAAGGTCCTTTTCCTTAGCAGCGGCAGAGCTTCATGAACAACGCCACCATAGGCACGCATCAAACCGCCTTTGCCCAGCTTGGTGCCACCAAAATATCGAGTTACTACAGCCAGAACGTTAGTCAGATTCGCACCAACTAAAGTTTGATAAATAGGTTTTCCCGCTGTTCCTGCTGGCTCACCATCATCGCTGACACGCCAGATTTCTTCGTCTCCAACGCCAATACGCCAGGCAAAACAATGATGATTTGCGGTATACTCCCGTTTCTTAACCTCAGTGAGCAATAACGGAATTTCCTCTTCAGTTTTGAGAGGGAAGATGTCGGCAATAAATCTGGAAGCTTTTATTTTGGACTGGTGCTGGCAAGTTTCAATGGGTTGAACCCAACTTGTTTCGCTCATCTCAACACCGTAATTTTTCTTGTCATCACCGCATCGGCTGTCTCTATCTGAACAAAATAGAATCCAGCGGGGCTGGATATGGGTACCTGCAAATCAATCAATTTTACACCTTCGGAACGTTGCATGCGTTTGCTGTACACTGTTTGTCCGAGGAGGTTGAAAATTTTCAAATCTACCCAGCCTGGTTCAGCCAGTGTGAAGCTTAATTGCGGTTGGGCAATCCGGGGTATAGTTGGATTTGGCCACAGAGTTTGAATAAGATTTTCAAGAGGGGGAGTGCTTCCCTCAAAAGTGAGCGTATAGGTAAAATCTGAATTGCGGTTGCCATTTACCATGGGAAATATAAGGTAATCCAGGCTACTCACATTTTCACAAAGGGTCAAATAATCTCCTATAGCCGATTTAAGCGAAGATCCATTCTCAAAACTGTGATAGGTAAGTAGAACTCGCTGATCTACCGTCAACTCGTCTCCCCGGACATGAAAATTACTATAACTGGGGATGGTGAACTTGCGAAAGGATATCTCAAATGGATCCATGAAGAAATCGAACTCAATGGGATAAGTGAGGGGTAAAGCATATTCATGAAGCCCGACTTCACTCAAGTCTGCTGCATCTGGATAATACATATTGTTGACAGCCCTGGAACCTGTAAAAACGTTATAGAGTGCATATTTCCCTAAAGCATCAGATAAACTGGAATTCCAGGTAGATGAGCTGAGCACAATATCCAGATTATCTGTCGCCTCTCGGCCAGACAATTCCTCCCAGATATCCAGCATGATATGTTTCCCATCGGTAGTACCATATTCTATGTCAAGGATTTGACCGAATAGACCATGACCATAGGAAAAAGCGAATCCATATCTATCATCATTGAGGTTGGGAAAATTGGTTTGTCTGAAATTATCTTCAACATAGGCATGATAATCATCGATCCCTGGATAGCACTTTTCTTCCATCCAGGTACTGGAGATTTCGTACCAGTATGCATTGGAGGATACCGGTGCAAAGGGATATGCATATCTCAACTGCACCATATGGAAGAATTCATGGGCGATAGTGACACGGAGGGCGGCAAGTCCACTGGTAGCATAACTACTCTCAGTGTAATCATTGTCAATAACAAGATAGGTCATTGATGGTGCAGAATTTCCAAAATAGGTCATTCCATAATAGGACCCATTCCAATCCCTTATATATACATCCAACTCATCTCCATCTATGCCATTGTCAGGCAGAGGAGGGAGGAAACCAAGATTATTCACCAACACGGTATAGGCTGAGTCTGCTGCCAGAGCAGCTTCCATGACATAATTGGGCGTACCAGAGTCTCCTGCATTTGCTACGGCATGATCTCCAGTCCTGGTAAAATGAACTCTGAAGTGCCCATCTGGACTGACGATAGACTCATCCAGAAGAGATTCATCGAATTGTGGAATATCTCTATCACCGCTTCGTGTGACATGAGTTTCAGCATGAGGAATGGTGGCAAATCCGCATTTATGTGCAAGATTGCTTTGCCCCCAGGCACCAGAGACCAGAAGGATGATTGAAAGGAGATAACGCATAAACTACTTCTTCCGGAATGCGATCCGAATGGGGACACCTTCAAACCCAAACTGCTCACGGAAGCGATTCTCGATATAGCGCTTGTAGGCGGTTTTGATCAAGTCAGGGTAATTTGTAAAAATAACTATCACAGGCGGTTCAACGGCTACCTGCGAGCAATAGTTCAATTTTATTTCTTTTCCGTGAGGAGAAGCCGGTTGTAGTCTTGCCACGGCATCTTCAAGAAACAAGTTCAATTGCCTGGTTTGAATCCGTTTGTGTTGCTCCTCGTGAATTTTTTTAACGAGATCAACTAACTTGAAAATTCGTTTTCTTTCCAAAGTGGAAATAAACTGGATGGGATAGTGCCTTAATTCAAACATATCATCAATGAGACCTTGTTTAACATCCCGCATGGTATTGGTTTCTTTTTTGATGAGATCCCATTTGTTGACACCTACAATGAGACCCTTCCCAGCAGAGAGTACTTCTTCCATGACCCTGGCGTCATGGGATACAAAACCCTTCTCAGCATCGATTAAAACAATCACAACATGGGAGCTCTTGATGGCTTGCTGGGTCCTGATGGTACTATAATACTCGATTGAATCTGTGACTTTGGCTTTTCGTCTCAAGCCGGCTGTGTCAATCATTTCAAAGGATTGTCCAAAATAATTGAAGGTCGTATTAATGGAGTCTCGAGTTGTACCGGGAATATCTGTGACGATTTGTCGATCGACTCCTAAAAGTGCATTTGTCAAACTCGACTTTCCTGCATTGGGCATTCCAACTATTGCAAAGCGAATCACATTCTCATCGACGGTTTCTTCAATCGAAATTTCACCAAAGGTGGATACGACTTTATCCAGGGCATCACCAATACTTCGACCGTTCAGAGCGCTTACTGGAAATACTTCACCAAGCCCTAACTGGTAAAAGACATGGGCCTGATTTTCTATTAATGCGTTGTCTGCTTTGTTGGCCAGAAGAACCAGCGGCTTCTTGGCTCTTTTTGCTTTTTTGACAATTTCTTCATCTTCCCAGGTGATGCCTACTACACTATCAACCATGAGCATGATAACATCAGCTTCATCTATGGCTGTAATAGCCTGCTTCCGAACTTCTTTATCAATGATGTTTTCGCTACTGGGGATGTATCCACCAGTATCTACCAGGAAGAAGGAGTGCCCTGCCCAATCAGTTTCCATGGCAACTCGGTCACGAGTGACCCCTTCCTGCTCATGAACGATTGATAAACGCTTTCCAACAATCCTGTTAAAAAGGGTAGACTTGCCCACATTGGGTCGTCCTACAATGGCTACAATGGGTAATCTTAAGTCCATGGGCTCAGTATCTCCAGCATATCTTCATGGTGGATATACACAGGTACACCCAGTTTCTTTTCAATATCTTCACGTGTATGGTCATCCAGTGTAATTCCATCTTCGCTAAACATGCGATAGGAGAGATACACAGCATCTGCATCTGTTTTCCCCACCAATTGTGTGACCAGGTCACGAGCTGGTACCAATCCAGTGACGGTGACAGTATCAGCTCCTAACCATTCATTCAGAATAGGAACTATTTCATAGTCTAGGTTCTCTATTCCATCAAGTGTAGGTGTGATAGTGTCCTTCAGAAAGGGTAATCCGAGAATACCTGTGGCAAAAACCAAACGGGTTGGTTTTTTCAAAGTTGAAGGCAGCATGGGAATACTGGCATTAAAACGGTTCGCAAAATCTCGACATTGACCAACACCATTCTCCACCATAGAGAAATCACCATAGTAGTTGTCCCCAGGAATGGGCAAATCAGCCAGGATAAAGAATTCATCACTGAGGAGTACAAAATTCTCGAATCCTGGAACCTTGAATTTCTGCTGCTCAAGTTCAAACCATTGTATGAATGCCTTGGCTGTTTCTGGTGTATATGAAGTTAGATCAGGTTCATTGTCCCGATATTTTGTTAAACCAACTGGAACAATTGAAATGGATTGAACTCCTGGAGCCATTTTGATAAGATCATTTATGGTCTGAAGGAGTATGTCTCCATCGTTCCATCCAGGGCACAGTACAATTTGAGTGTGTAACTGAATCCGGTTGGCTGTCAAATATTCAAGTTTTTCTGTGAGTTTATCATCTTTACCATAAAGCAGCATTTTACTGCGTGTCTCTGGATCGGTCACATGAACACTTATATATAAAGGACTAAGTTGCTGCTCAACCACGCGTTCCAATTGTTTGGGTCCCATGTTCGTCATGGTGATATAGTGACCGTGTAAAAAGCTGAACCGGAAATCGCCATCCTTAAAATTCAGGGCTTCTCGCACACCTGGAGGATTTTGGTGAGCAAAACAGAATACACAATTGTTAGCACAGGATCTGATTTTCATCGGTTCAACAACAATACCCAGTTCTTCGTCCAGGCTTTTAGTAATACTTATTTCTTGAGAAATTCCAGCTCTCAGGATTTTTATTTTGAGATCTTCATCGGCTGAATAAAACGCGTAATCTATCTCATCAGATATGTTGCGATCATTTATGGATAACAAATTATCACCTACCTGAATACCCATGGCTTCAGCAGGTGTTTTTGGAGTAATGGCTACAATATTCATCGCGTGAATATATTCAGTACCCTATGGCGATGAAACGTTTTGATCGTCCACTACGAGCTTATTCAAACCCCTGCAATGAGCTAAAATTTTTAAGAGATATGGTCCCTCAGCTAAATATTTTCAGAAACCTTGAATCCCTCATTGTGAACCAGCGGGGAGCGTCTAAATTTTCCGCCATGTTGTCGGTATTTATCCGCCTTCGCAGAATATCCCGAGATTCTTCAGGGATATTGCGGCCGAAATTTACTGCTTCGGCGCGATTTAAAGATCAAGGTTCGCGGATAATCGCGACGTAGCTCAAAAGAGCGAAGTTGGATAATAGTTAAGCCAGGTGTACACCGCCTTTTATTGGCAGGTACGCGAACGGACTGATTTAATAGAGGTGATAATATGTCAATCCTTCCCTTTTGCGGGACGATTTATAACCCTGAAAAATTTCCGAACCTATCCGATGTAATAGCCCCTCCCTATGATGTAATCACACCAGAAGAAAGACGATTTTTCCTTTCCAGATCACGGTTTAATAGTGCTCGTCTCATCCTGGGTGATGAAAAGAGTGGTGACTATTTCGAAGATGAGTTCTACGAAGGAACTCGGAATTTGATGAAGAAGTGGCATGAAGATGGATCTTTATGCAAACGTGAACAACCCGGGCTATTCTTCTTGCACCAATTTTTTACTGGTCCTGATGGAGAACAACATATCCGCAAGGGATTTATCGCGCTTATGCCGCTAGCTCCTTATGGGCCGGATACAGTAAGGGCTCATGAGAAAACCCATGCTGGGGCTATTAAAGACAGACTTCGCTTAACCACAGTCACCAAAACCAATTTTTCTCAA
The DNA here is from genome assembly GCA_016784025.1 of Fidelibacterota bacterium. Taxonomy (GTDB): domain Bacteria; phylum Fidelibacterota; class UBA8477; order UBA8477; family JABMPR01; genus JABMPR01. The sequence continues at coordinate 141,455 of JADHVL010000001.1, forward strand.
ATCTTTTTCACGTATCAGGATACCGACAATAAAATCATCAATTTGTTTGATGAATCTTTGTCAAAAGCAGTGCTTAAATTGGATGGCAGAGACGAAGCGACTGGTGTGGAAAATATCTGTTATTTGATTGAAGATGAGGATGTTATTGCAGAAGTCCAGGAAATGATGGACGATAAACCTGTTTTCATTGCAGATGGGCATCATCGTTATGAAACCCATAGCCAATATCAGAAGCAACGTTTGGATGAAACAGGTTTTTCAGAGATCGATGCAAATTACATCATGGGCTACTTCTCATGTTCACAGGATAAAGGATTAAAGGTTTATCCTACCCATCGAACACTAAGAGGATTACCCGATTTCTCATATCAAATCCTCATGGACAAACTGTTCGAATATTTTGATATCCTTAAAATGGATATTGAAGATGTAGAATTGGGACATGACCATCGCACACTCATCATGGCCAATGCAGATGGACAACCTATTGCTTTGAGGCTCAAAGAGGAAGCCTTCAATGATCTACGTCATCGTCTGACAGATCCCATCCTGGCCGAGATGGATACGGTTATCCTTGAGGAAATCGTATTGAAGGGAATTCTAAAGCTGACGGATGATGACCTTGAGCATCATCGCTATATTGAGTACCATAGAGATATTGATAGCTTTTGGGAGGCTTTACGCTCAGGGAGCCAGGTAGGTTGGATCATGAATTATCCTGACAACAATATTTTGTTTGAGATAGGAGGACGAGGTCTTCGACTTCCACAGAAAAGCACCTATTTCTTTCCAAAACTACCTACGGGCATTGTTTTTAGAGAATTGGAGGACTAGTAAGGCATGAAACCAAAATTATTTATTCCGGGTCCTACTCACGTGGAGCAGGATGTGCTGGATGCAATGGCTCAATATCCTATAGGTCACAGGACATCTGACTATCGAGAGTTGCAATCCAAGGTTGTGTCAGGAATTAAAGAGTGTTTGTATACAAATCAATCCGTTTTGGTTTCTACCAGCTCAGCAACAGGTCTCATGGAAGCTGGTGTTCGTAATCTTAGCAAACGCAAAGTCGCTAACTTTGTTTGTGGTGCATTTTCAAAGAAACAGGCAGCAATCACCAAAATTTGTGGTCTGGATCAGGATGTATTTGAGGTTGAGTGGGGACAGGCGATTACAGCAGATTTCGTGGATAGTGTTCTCGCCAGAGGTAACTATGACCTGGTTACGGTTGTTTTCAATGAGACCTCGACCGGTGTCATGAATCCCCTAAAAGAAATTGGTGAAGCAGTTAAAAAATATCCTGATGTACTTCTCATGGTTGATGCTGTAAGCGGTATGATGGGGGCTCCCATAAAGGTCGACGAGTGGGGTGTCGATATGGCACTAGCTAGCGTCCAAAAAGCCTGGGCTTTGCCACCTGGCTTTGCCGTTACGTCGCTTTCAGATAGGGCACTGGACCGTAGCCGTTCAATTTCTGACTCTCAGAAGGGTTTTTATTTCGATTTTGTTAGAATGCATAAAGCTGGCGAAAAGTCTGAGACCATGGTCACACCAAGTATCCCTCATTTATTTGGCCTTTCCAAACAACTAGATAAAATAAAAGCTGAAGGGCTGGAAAATAGATTTGCTCGTCATAGAGAAATGGCACAAACCGTACGAGAATGGGGAAGAGATAGGTTTGGACTTTTTGCCCAGCCTGATTATGAATCTGATACCCTGACCTGTTTCGCGAATAAATCTAGCATGGACTTGATATCACTCGCTTCTGAAATGAAATCCAAGAATTATCTCGTTTCAGGTGGTTATGGTGATTTGAAGGGGAAAACCTTTAGGCTCGCCCACATGGGAGATCTACGGATGGATGATATTAACGATGTACTTGGTGTTTTAGACGAGGTCATTGAATCCCTATGAAGAAGAAAATCCTGATTACTGACCCGCTTTCACCAGCAGGTAAAGAAGTCCTGGAGAGTGCTGGTCTTGAAGTGATAGAAATCCTGGAGCAGGACGCTGATAAAATGGCCGCGGTTCTACCTGAGGTTGAAGGCTGGATCATTCGCAGCGGTACAAAAATCGGTGCTGAAGAGCTCAGCAAAGCCAGCTCTCTCAAGGCGATTGGTCGTGCTGGGGTGGGTGTAGACAATATTGATATTGAGGCAGCTACTTCTCATGGGGTTGTCGTTATGAATACCCCGGGAGGGAATACTGTCTCTGCTGCGGAACACACAGTCGCTCTGATGATGTCACTGGCCAGAAATATTCCCAGAGGTGATAGCTCAATGAAGGCTGGGAAATGGGATCGTAAGGCACTGGTTGGGACAGAGCTAAATGGTAAAATACTGGGATTGGTAGGCCTGGGACGAATCGGCCAGGAAGTTGCACGACGAGCGCTGGGTTTGCAAATGAAGGTGATCGGTTATGATCCCTATGTCGCTCAAGATCAGCTGGTTGTCAAAGATATTGAAGTGAAGAGTCTTGAGGAAGTCCTACTGGCTTCAGATGTGGTTTCGCTCCATCTACCTCGCACGGAAGATACTCTGAATTTGATCAGCATGCCGGAATTGGAAAAGATGAAATCATCTGCCATGCTCGTTAACTGTGCTCGAGGTGGCCTGGTGAATGAGTCTGATCTGGCAAATGCGCTAAATGACGGTGTCATCGCTGGTGCTGCCGTAGATGTTTTTACAAGCGAACCTGTTGTCGATAATCCACTTGTGGGAGCAAAAAATGTAGTTCTCACTCCTCATTTAGGAGCGAGCACCCGTGAAGCAGGAGAGAATGTAGCTGTTCAAGTAGCTACTCAACTAAAAGAATACCTCATCAGCAATCACCTTAGTAACACCATTAACCTGCCCATATCTGACATGAGCATTTTAAAAACAATCGGTGGCTCGCTGGAATTGGCATATAAGTTGGGAAGTTTACAACACCCACTCCACCAGGCTGGGATCAAATCAATCCGACTTAGCTACAACGGTGACTCCGAGCATATTAAACCGTTGCTTTACAGTGCTTTTGAGGGAATTATGCATGACCGCTTCGACGGAATCATTAACCTCATTAATGCCAAATCTATTGCAGAATCTCGTGGAATTGCCTTGAGTACACTTTCAGATCCACATGTTAGCCAGGTTCAGAACGTGGTGGCTGTCAAGGTTGAATCTGCAGATGGGGCTGTTTGGGAAATGTTAGGGTATGTGGACCAACACGGTGGCAAGAGATTAATTCGTGTAAATGATTATCATATTGATGTGCTTTTAGATGGTCCCTTACTTATGGTCCTGAATGATGATGTTCCAGGAGTTGTTGGGGAGGTAGGAACGTTGCTGGGTGACAATGAGGTTAATATTGCAGAGTATTCGCTAAGTCGTCTGGAGGGCGATACTGCACTTTCATTGATTAAGTGTGATTCAGCTCCCTCAGAAGGAATCATTGAGAAATTAAAGAGTATTTCTTCCATCAAGACGTGCTATTTTCTAGGGTGACAGTTTTATAAATTTTTTGCATTCAGGGGAAGGAGAGACTGTCTATCTGTCCCATGAAAAAACTTTAGAGGTATCGAGATGACTGAGGAAGAGAAACAACCGGAGCAAGAACAAGAGCAAGTTAAGTCAGATCGTGGATCAAAATTGATGGGCGATATGATGAAGGGTTTGCGTGATTTTGGCTCAGCCGCCATGGACAAAGCTGAAGAATATGGCAAAATTGCCAGTGATAAAGCGGAAGAGCTCACCAAACTGGGTAAAATTAAGCTGGATATACATCAGCTAAATCGAAGTCGTACCAAAAATCTTTCTGAATTAGGTGAATTGGTTTTCAATTTAGGCGAAGATAAAAAGCTTAAAGATTTGGCGAAGCATGAAAACTATATGGCTCTGGTTAAATCCATTAAAGATCTGGATATTGAGATCAAAGAGAAAGAAGCTCAAGCCGAGACCGTTGAGATCGAAGAGATTAAAGAGGATAAGGGCTAAAGAGGCTTAAATTTAGAATGAACCCCCACTCTAAAATACCTTTTAAAAGGCTCAAAAATACTTGTTATCAAATACGGTTCGGAGTATACTTTGCAGTCAATTAAGTTAGGAATAGAAATCGGTAATATGAATCGGAAGGAAAAGTAGTATAAAAATGAAATCCCCTGATGGTTTTCGCTTTTTCCTGATTAACGATAAAAAGAATCGGGTCAGAGAGATGTTTTTCTCGAAACCGCTGGTTTTATCCGTTAGCATTGTCATGACCCTCACCGTTATGGGCGTGGGTGCATTTCTTTTCTCTGGTTTGTCCACTACACAGTATGATTTAAAAGTTCAGAGCCTCAAAAATCAAAACAAGGAACTGGTTCGCGTCATGGAAGACATGAAAATTCGTCTCGATGATGCAGAAGTCAAATTAACAGAACTTGTTGACCAGGATGAAGCGTTGCGTATTTATGCTGATCTTCCTTCAGTTGATGATGATGTTCGTGCTCTGGGTACTGGTGGTACCGTAAATGATTACGCTGAGAATTATAATGATCTCATGCCATATACGGATCTAAATCTCAACTCGCTGGAAAGCAATTTGTCCAGCCTGGGTCGGGAACTCACACTTCAGCTCAACAGTTATGAGCAAATTTATTCAAAACTTTCCCAGGATGTAGAACGTTTGCGTAAAACCCCCTCAATCCCGCCTGTGAATCTTGGCTACCTGACATCATCCTTTGGATCACGCCCTGATCCGTGGACTGGAAAGCGAAGAATGCATCACGGTCAGGACTTCGGAGTTCTTACTGGTACTCCCGTTTACGCACCGGCAGATGGTGTGGTAAAATCACGGAATGGCAAGACGGGTTATGGAAACACAATCATCCTTGATCATGGCTATGGAATAAAAACGGTCTACGCTCATTTAAGTAGATATGTTGTTAAACCTGGAAATAAAGTCAAACGTGGTGATTTGATTGCTTATTCAGGAAATACTGGCAGAAGCACAGGACCTCACCTTCACTATGAAGTTCGAGTTAAAAATGTGCCTGTAAATCCCAGACATTATTTCTTGACAGATAAAATCGAACTATAGAGTTAGTATAAAATAAAATTTTAAGCGTCCGGAGTTTTCCGGACGTTTTTTTTATGAGCCATATAATAATTAAATGAAATTTATAGCCAAACTTACATACACACTACTTCTAATGCTTTTGAGCATCCCTGGTGCTGCTGATGAAAGACCTATTCGCATCAAGGCAGTTGGTGATATCATGTTAGGTTCATATCATCCTGATGGATTTCTGCGTCCAGAGGAGAAGGGAAGTATCCTCAAATATATTCGACCTTTAGTTCAAGATGCGGATATTACCCTTGGAAATTTGGAGGGTACACTCTGTGATAGTGGCAGCACTGAAAAATGTGAACCCGATTCCCTGGATTGCTATGTCTTTCGAATGCCGGAAATTTATGGCGAAGATCTAGAATTGGCAGGATTCGATTTCCTCTCCCTGGCAAACAATCACATCGGTGATTTTGGACCTGATTGTGTCACAAAAACAGAGCAAGTTCTGGATGCCAATAATATTGGTTGGTCAGGTAGACCTGGCACCTTTGCCAGCAAAACAATCAGGGGTGTCAGAATTGCATTTATTGCCTTTCATAGTGGTGGTTATTGCAACAGCTCCCTCGATCTGGAAACCGCCGAAAGTCTGGTGTCAAATCTAGATATGGATCACGATCTTGTTTTAGTCTCGGTGCATGGAGGGGCAGAGGGTCTTGCTGCTATGCATCTCCCAGATAGTACTGAGTATTATATGGGAGAAGAACGAGGACACATGATACAGTTTTCCCATCGAATGATTGATGCCGGAGCAGATCTGATAGTTGGGCATGGACCCCATATTGCACGGGCTATGGAGCTATACAAGGGGAAGCTCGTTGTGTATTCGCTGGCAAATTTTGCCACATATGGAAGATTCAATTTACAGGCGGAGCGTCGTTTTGGAGCAGTCTTGGATGTTGAATTCAATAACCGTGGTGATATGATCAATGGCAGGCTCATTTCAACTGAACAAAAGTATTGGGGTGTCCCCTTTGTTGATCGGGAACATCGGTTTAGTCATTTGGTCGATTCCCTGTCAGCAGCAGATCGTCCAGAATCGAGGGCCAAGTTAAAGGCTGACGGTACCCTCATCCTCCCTGACTAATCATTCCAGACGCACTCCTTTATAGCCTTGTAGGTCGCTAAACGGAAAAATATATTCATCGTTGCTAAATGGGGGCTGAATGTTTTTGAAAGCGAGATTTGATCATTAATAATCCAAAAAAATATTATATCGAGACCTATGGTTGCCAGATGAATGAATATGATTCAGAATTGGTGGCTGGTCTTTTAGAAAAAGAAGAATATACACGTACTGAGGTGGCAGACGATGCGAGCCTCATTCTGGTCAATACCTGCTCTGTACGCGAGCATGCCGAAAAAAAGGTGCATGACCGATTAGGCAATTTAAAGGTATTTAAAGACCGGAATCCCGAGGTGAAAATTGGACTCCTGGGCTGTATGGCTCAGAACCTTAAAGAGGATCTACTGAAGTCCAAACCCTATGTGGATATTATTCTTGGTCCTGATTCCTATCGCAAGCTACCAGGTATGATTGCTCTACCTGTTGATACCACGGAGAACATTGTTGATACCAAATTGAGCAGGATGGAAGTCTATGATGATCTCTTTCCGGCCAGACGGGAAGGTATCAATGCCTGGATATCCATTATGCGGGGTTGCGACAAATTTTGCACCTTCTGTATTGTACCCTTCACCCGCGGACGGGAACGAAGTCGTTCCATTGATAGTATAGTGGATGAAGTCAAGCTGATCAGGAATGATGGTTTTAAAGAAGTGACCTTGCTGGGGCAAAACGTGAACTCCTTTCATCATGAGGGTCGCAGGTTCCATGAATTACTCCATGAAGTCTCCCAGATCGAAGGGATTGAGCGGATACGCTATACATCACCTCATCCTCAAGACTTCGATGATGAATTGATACAGGTGCATGCCAGCAATCCCAAGGTTTGCAATCATATACATTTCCCTTTGCAAGCTGGAAGCGATGAGGTTTTGGAGCGCATGAATCGCACCTATACCAAACAGCATTTCCTGGATCTAGCTCAAAAAATGCGAGATAATATCCCTGGGTTGGCTCTGAGTACGGATATGATCGTTGGCTTTCCCGGTGAAACGGAAGCAGATTTTCTGGAGACGCTAGATGTGATGGAACAGGTCAAATTTGATACTGCGTTTACCTTTAAATACTCATCACGACCGGGAACAAAAGCTGCTGAATTTGAAGATACTGTCCCTGAAGATGACAAGCAGGATCGGCTTCAACGCATGATTGCTATGCAAAGAGAGCATACACTTCAGAGAAACCGCGAGCACATCGGTGAGAGGGTCGAAGTACTTGTAGAAAAGAATTCAAAAAAGTCCGAAAATCAGCATCAAGGTAGGACACGCTCCAATAAAATTGTTATATTTGATAAAGCCGGTGAGCAACCAGGTGATTTGGTCAATGTTGAAATCATTGATGCACAGGGAATCACACTGTTTGGTCGCATCCTAGATTGAGGGAATAGATGAAAGAAATTAAAATCTTTGTCACAGTTGCCATACTTCTTACCGTTGTGTGGGTGTTTACTCAAAATGCCACGCCAGTTGAATTGAAACTCATGGGTGCTGTATATTCAAACATACCGCTATATTTTGTCATCCTTGGGTCTGTTATACTGGGCATTCTTTTTGGATTCTCCGTAACCATAGGTCAGAACATCAAATTACGACAAGGTCTGAAGTTGATCGACCGGGAACGTGAGAAACTCCAGGGGGAAGTTGACAAACGTCGACAGGCAGTCCTGGAAAAAGATGAGGATGTGGAACCCAACAACTAAGAGGGATTAAAACATACCATGGACCTTATCACATTATTGTTTATAGTTTTAATTTTGGCCGTAATAGGGGTGCTCATCAGATACTTCTTTTTTAGCCAACCCAAGAAAATTGGTGCTCGGGGCGCTGAAATTAAGGCGCTCAATCATATTTTGGCCGGAGAAAAAAAAGAAGCACTTCACCAATTATCCGAAATTGCTCGAAATGATACTTCAAATCATGGAGCATTCCTCCAGGTCGGTGATTTATATAGACAGCTGGGAAATGCTGAGCAGGCCATTATTGTCCACGAGGATGTTCTTAATCGACAGGGTATTAACCAGGACTTTCTTCTCATGGCTCTCGAACGTCTTGCCAGAGATCATGAAGCCATGAAACAGTATCCCTTGGCAGTTCAATATGCTGAGTCAATCCTTAAGATTAAAAAGAAAGATTTATGGGCTTTAAAGGCTTTACATCGCTACGCAGTAAAGCAGGGTAAATGGGCAGATGCTATCAAGGCTTTTCAAAAAGAGAATGCGGCGGGTGGCAAGGCAGATCCACTTTTGCCAGCGATTTATAAGACAGAAGAGGCCCTACAGCAAAAGAAAGCTGGAAAATCATCTGAAGCTATTACTCTGTTGAAGCATGCCATCAAACTCAACAGTAAGTGTGCAGCGCCATACTATCATCTTGGCAAAATTCGTCAGGAAGAGGGTAATTTTAAACACGCCATTGACTTTCTCACCAGTTTCGTTGAGCTGGATCCAACCGCGGGAAGTATTGTATTTGCTGAGATTGAGAAGATGTACTTTGAACTCGGCCAATTTGAGCAAGTTGAGCAATTCTACCAACGTCTCCACAAAAAGCAGCCAGACAATCTTGAAGTCGTAATTGGCCTGGCTAACTACTTCGAACGTAAGGGTGAATACAGGGATGCTCTTTCCCTCCTGGAAGATATTAAGGAACCGGATTATTCAAATTTGAGCTTTGTTCTCGGTCAGTTGAATATGCTGGAAAAACTGGGTCATAAGGACATGCTCAAGACAACCATAGATAACTTTATTACTTCCGATCGCCAAAAGCGAATTCTCACTTGTCCAGATTGTGGAAACATAAGTGATGAACCCACATACATATGTAATAAATGCGGATGGGTAAAACACACCTGATTAAAACATCTCTTCTGGTGATCATTTTCATCGGAAGTCTTTCCAGCACTTCTGCTCAAGACGTGGCTGGATTGTTGTCTCTCATTCAACTCGGTAAAATGGATAGTGCCGAGACGATCCTCACAGATCTTAGCTATAAATATCCTGGTCATCCAGGTGTACGATACGCCAGGGCTATCATGCAAGACGATGCATTGGTTGCTGCAGGTATTTATAAGGATATTCTCCGTAATCATGGTGGGAGTGAGTATGTCGCATCAGCATTGATGCATCTCGGTGAGTACTACTACGCTCAGGGACTTTATGTGCAGAGCCGGCAATATTTTTCCCGATTGATCAGATTCCATCCAGATCATCCAGATATCATCAATGCAGTTAATCTGACATTAAGAGCCGGTATTGCTTCCCGTCAAATGGATAGCGTCTATATAGACCTGGCCATCATTCTGGATCGTTTCCCCAATGTGGCATTTGATATACCTGAGGAATTGGATTTGACCCGCTTGCCTGGTCGCCGACAAAATGCTTTGAATTCTCCCCAATCTACTCGTCAAGATGCTGCTCCTATACGGAGTCTGGGCCAGGATTTGAGCGAGAAAAGTGCTGAACCACAGGGTCATTTCTCCTTGCAGGCCGGCGCATTTGGAAGTTATGACAATGCCAAGCGACTCGCCGATCAAATTGAATCAATCGGATATTCTACCAGGATAAAAGAGCGCACTACAAATGGTAAGACGCTCTATCTAATTATGGTTGGAGACTATTCGTCCAAAACAGCTGCGACAAGCGTAGCGGATATGCTTGATGCTGCCCTGGGAATCCCATCTTTCCCGGTAGCCAACAATTAATATGGGAATGTATGTGGTCCGGTGGCCACTGCAGCCTTCAAAGCTGTTATGCCGGTGGAGAGCCGGCGGATAGGTTCGACTCCTATACATTCCCGCTAAACAATACTAGATTAGTATCGCTTATCCGATTTAATTCATGAAGAACATTCATAACCCAAATCAGAACCGCCTAAAAATCATCAGGATTGTGACTGTGCTGATTTTGGTGTTGGTATTGGTCTCATGTAGTCAGGGTATACGGATCAAAAACCTGGTAAATTACCCTGTCCAGCTATCTGCGCTGAATGCCCTTGATACGCTCAAGATATCTCCAGACATTGTCAAGTATTCAGGTACTGAAGTGAGCTCATTCAGAAAGATGATAGAAGATATTCGTATCCTGGGACGCCATGAAACGCGACCGGTCTGGTCTGGTGATAAGCAGGGCTGTTTCCTGGTGGATCAAGGTGCCGGAGTATATATTTCTGATTTCAATTTCCAGGGGGCAACGACTGACACGGCGCTTATCAGAGTAAAGTCAGGGTATCTCGTCCTTGAAAATTGCGATTTCATTTCAAGCGACTTCTGGGCGATTCAAGTTGATTCTGGGGCAAGTCTTGAGTTACGGAATGTAAAATTCACCACTGGAGGTGAGGGTGCTGTCCACCTTCGTGGTGGTCAGGTGAAAATATTTGACAGTCACTTTGAGCAGGTGGGGAACACGGCAGTTTATGCCAGTGGAGGTGACCTATTTGAAATCCATAGCTCCGTTTTAAGAAACACCATGGGATCAGCGCTGAACCTGAATTCAGTTGATGAAGTGTGGCTGGATTCGGTACGTATAATCGATTCTTTTCAGGATGGAATAGCCATAAATGGATGTGATTACATCCTGATAAATGAGGTTGGGACCAGGGAAAATGGCCAGCATGGCTTGATTGTGAATAATGCTAAGATACTTGGTCTGCTGAATTTTTCCTCCATGGGCAATCTTGTAAATGGCATGGAACTCAATGCAGTAGACACCTTACGGATTCTCAATTCAGAATTTATTGGGAACGGGCAAAGTGGTGGAGTTATTTCAAATACCCAACGCACCAGAATGGCTGGTATTCGAGTAGGTCATAATGGGGGTGAGGGGTTCCAGTTCCATCAAGGAAACGAGCTATGGATCAATAACTCCTCATTTCAAGCAAATCCACTTACTGGCCTGGCCATCACCTCACTAACATTTATCGATCTCAGGCAAATCAGTCTGGTGAATAATGGTCAGGGATTATTTGCGAACACCTTTGATAGTTTGGAGATAGATCATAGTCTGTTTAGCTCAAATCGGACGAATGCAATGGACATCAGAAGTGGTGATCAATTACATGCCTCACAGAATCTTGTCAAAGGAAATAGCACAGGAATGGTGATCAAGGAGATTCTCTTTGTTGACCTCGATTCGAATCGCATTGAGGCAAATATTCTTGGAAACGATATCCAATCTGTCCCCACACTGAAAATGAATGATAACGTGTGGATATCAAATGAGAGTGGCGCCTACTTCTCGGAAATAGGTTCCATGAGTAGCACTGGTGATCAATGGCTTTCAAATCTCGATACCGGCCTGGAGATATTTTCTGCAGGTGAATTGTTGATTTCTGGAGGCAGGATTCACAATAATAAGAACGGAGTTCTTTTTAATGAAGTCTCTCTTAGGATGGAATCTACTACAATTGATTCAAGCAGAGAGAACGGACTAAAGTTTCTGCATAGTACCGGGATTTTGGAAAAGGTCAGTTTACAACACAATGGTGTTGCGCTAGAGCTAGGAGAAGGAAGTCAGGCGAATATTACTCAAAGTCAGTTTAAGAACAATGAACTGAACATCAATGCTGGAGCATCTGTATCATTGAGCCTGTTATTTTCCACCGTGAGTCACTCCAGAAATGGAGTACATCTTGGAAATTATGCCGAAGCGACCATTCTCTCAAATAAGTTCCAACTGATTGATGGATACTCCGTAGAGTTGTCTGGGCCTCATATACAATCTCTTCTCATGAGACAGAATGTGATTTCAAAGACAGGAGGCGTTCTAAAATCTCACACATCCTCAGGTGATATCAGAGTACAGAGTAATACATTTGCCAACAATATTAGTGGTATTACAGCCTCCAAACGTTCACTGACGGCTTTGGATCATAACATTTTTTATCATACCGCCATACCGGATCATCAATTATTAAGGGATGAAGACCTTTTTAAATGGAACTGTTTGTATCCCGCAAAGGAAATCCAGCAATCTGCATCAACTGAGTCCCTGAATATTTTTTCTGATCCTGTCTTTGGTGAAAATTATTACTTGAATCCAACCTCACCCTGCATAAATGGGGGTGATAATGGGTTACTTATTGGAGCTCTAGGAGCGCTTCCCATAGCTCGTCCTGCTCTTCAGCCATAAAGATGGGAACGTGTGGGCAGTAAGATTGTATAAATTTCCGTATGCGCGGAAATAAATCCAGATTCAAACTGATTCATTTATAGGTAGAATAGTAAATATGCAAACCTCATTCAGACTGTTATTCCTGCTCTTATCAGGCATTGCTGCCTATTCTCAGGTTGGAACCTGGGAAAAGATTCCCACCCTTACAGAAATCAGAACCATGCTACCCCTGGAAGATGAAATCATTCTGGCCAGTGATGGCGGTCTCCTGTCCTTTAATAATGCTAGCGGATTATTCACCTACGGGATACAAGGTGAGACGACTGAAAATCTAGATCTCAATTCTACGTATATTGATTCAGATAATCTATTGTGGATAGGTGCCAGAAGTCCGGGACCCATCGTAGAAGTGATGGATTTGAACACATCTAGATTCCTGAGAGTAGAGTTTGTGGATCTGGATGCCACCAACAGCTTTGTTCAAGTGGGGGATTCGGTTTATGCAACCTATCAGGATGGGCTGGAAGGTGGTCTGTTGCTCTATAGAAAAGATGCGGGGGCTATTGAATATCTAGACATTTTCAATAATTTTCCAAATCAGAATACAATGGAACTGAGTTTTGTGGGAGATATTGGGTATGTGGATGGTAAGCTCTACTTTAGAACAAATCATGAGATTGTCTGGGTTGAATTAGACGGCAGGAATTTAAAAGATCCAGTAAATTGGAATGTGGATGATTTACCGGCTGGTGCTGCTGACATGAGCAGGAGTCTCCCACACATGAATTCTGTGCTTCTGGCTGCTGGTTCTTCTGTATATGAATATAATTTTGATGAGTATCTCGAGCTGTTTACATCCGATGACGTAATTATCGATATGCATGAATCTCCAACTGAAAGTGATATCCTCATCCTGGCGACGGATGTCGGTTTAGATTCTCTCAATATCCAGAGTGGTATTGATATCCCAATTTATAGTATCGCTCAAATTAAAAGCATTGAACTGATTGGTGATGAAATATGGGTGGCCAGTACCACTGATTTTTTATCTATATATAAAAATCAGCTATATGAGCATTATTCAGCAAATAGACCCAGAGATCATAGTTTCAACAAAATGTTGGTGGATGCCTCAGATCAGCTGATTGGAGGTTCCTTCAATGGATTGAGTATATACTCAGACCTCGGGTGGCGAACTATACGAGCTGGGAACTTCAATTCTGACTTTGATGTAAGTTTATACAACTGGGATGAAATGATTGTGGATACGCTCAACTATGTAGGGAATGCTGTTGTTGAGGACATGGTTGCGGATGGAAATGGAAATACATTCTTTGCTCTCCAGGGTCGTGGGGTTTTCAAACTTGATGATGAACAACCCGGGGAATCTCGATATTTCGGTGCCTCCGATGGTAGTTTCGAACCCACCTTTGACAGTGATGTCTATGTATTGCCGGGGCAAATGTCAGTTGATAGTAAACACAATGTATGGGCAACGACAAAATTTGTACGAGAAGGGGGTGGGGTAATTAGTATCCTGACTCCTGAGGATAGTGTGTATCATATATACCAATATCAGGGTGGTTTGAATAGTCGATCAGTCAAATCAATTGCCATTGATGATAATGATATGATCTGGTTAGGATCACAAGTGCGAACGGAACTTCAAGCCTCTGGAGGGATTGACTTTTTGGAGATTGTTGGGGGTTCCCTTCAAAGTGATATGGAGATAAATGTCTCACACCTATCTACTGATTCACCCCTGGCATCAAATGAAATATTGCAGTTGGAAGTTGATACTCACAATACCTTGTGGATTCTTACACCCTCAGGTGTGCAGAGCATGCCGCTCCCAGAGAGGTGGTTGACAAGCTCAGAATTAAGAAATCATGCCAGCCTGTATATGACGCCCAAGGAAGCTGATTATTATTACTACTGGCAACTGACAGATTACAATATCACAAGCTTTGAAGTTGATCAGAGGGGGAATCGCTGGTTCCTGTCTGACAACGCTGGTGTTCATGTTTTACAAGACAATGGGCGTTGGATTAACGGAGGTTATGGCTATAACACCAGCAATTCAGGACTTTTGGACAATGAGATCTATTCAGCGGCGTTCGATGGAGAGACTGGACAAACTTATTTATCAACTCCTAAGGGTATCTCTATTTTAAACACACCATTTGCGCAACCCAAAGAGACCTATTCCAGCATGCATATTTATCCACAACCTTTTAATCCTGACATTCACGAGAAGGTCATTATACAAGGGTTGATGGACAATTCTTCAGTGAGAATACTCACTGTGCAGGGCACCCTGGTAAAAGAATTGACCTATCTGAATGATGATGTCCAGGGATATGAAGCGCAATGGGATGGTCGCGATGAAGCCGGGGATAAAGTCGGTAGTGGTGTTTACATTTTGTTCCTGTTCAATGATGAAGGGGAAGCAGCAAGTCAAAAATTAGCTGTACTCCGCTGATCGATTTATGAAAATTAAATCATTAAGTTACTCGATCATTCGATTTTATCATCTTTTCAGAAAGCACATTTTGCACCGCGATGTGCAAATGTTTATTTCACCCATTACTGTGAAACATATTGAAAGATATCGCTTAGCTGCGAGCTTCATACCACCAGGCTCCAAAGTTCTCGATGCAGCCTGTGGAAGTGGGTATGGATCAGCATTTCTAAAAGAATGCGATTATGTGGGGATAGATCTGGATGGTTCCGTAATTCAATACGCCAGGCAAAACTATTCTGGCGTGTTTGAGCAACTACCCATTCAAGAGGTAGGCAAGCTTGGCAAATTCGATGCGATCATGTCTTTTGAGACCCTTGAGCATTTAGATGACCCCACTGGAGGAATGTCAGCCCTGATGTCCTGTTTAAAACCTGGTGGCTGTTTGATAATGAGTTTTCCGCTCAATCATCCTGATGATATATACCACAAGACAGTATTCACCCCTGAGAGAGTGGACAAACTGTTTGTTGAATGTTTTGGTTCGCGTACTTTTGAGCGGAGAGACTTTTTCCAGTCAGACATACTCATTGATGACTTGAAGCAGAAATTATCTGAGACTGAAGAGGGTACCCTAACCGTGCTTCTTCAGGAAATTGTGGAGTAAACGGTTTCTGGTAATCGTTCATAGTGCAAAAATAAAAAAGAGGCTTTCTCAGAACCTGAGGCAGTTTCTTTTCTTTTAACCACGGATTCACAAATATTCCTTTAGACCTTTATACCCCTCTACTATAACAAACAAAAAGGCCGCCCTTTTGGGCCAACCTCATTACGAAACTACTTTGAATGTCGAACAAGGATTAACGATTATTGAATACTGAAGTTTGCTCAATTTCTAAAATCTACAACCGGTGTTCCTTGTTCTTAGATCAAAAAGAGAATGCTCTTTTGGGACAGCATCTTTATGAAACTACTTTGAATGTCGAACAAGGATTAACGATTTTTGAATACTGAAGTTTGCTCAATTTCTAAAATCTGCAATCACCGTTCCTTGCCTGCCTTGCCGAAGCTGATAAGCGCAGGCAGGTTCTAAAATCAAAAAGAGACTGCCCTTTTTGTGACAGTCTCTTTTTTTTGTTATTCTCTAAATCTGAATTAATCCTTAATCAGCCATCTCCGTGATGTAGCGTTCCGCTTCCAGAGCTGCCATACATCCGTTGCCTGCTGCTGTGACAGCTTGACGATAGACGTGATCGCGAACATCTCCTGCGGCAAAAACACCTTCAATTTCAGTGGCTGTTGAATCGGGCTTGGTGATAAGATATCCCGTTTCATCAGTTTTGAGTTGGTCTTTGAAAATTGCAGTATTTGGTGTGTGTCCAATGGCCATAAAAATACCATCAATGGCTTGCTCTCGGGTTTCCCCGGTGACAGTATCCTTTAGAATTGCTCCGACGACACCACCCTTATCAGGTTCTCCAAGAACTTCATGGATGGTTGTATTCCAGAGAACTTCAACTTTTGGGTTATCCAGGACCCGTTTGCGCATGATCTTCGAACCACGGAATTCATCTCTTCTGTGTACCAGATAAACTTTTGAAGCAAATTTGGTTAAAAATCCGGCCTCTTCCAGCGCTGAATCACCACCACCAACTACGAATACTTCTTTGTCGCGGTAGAAAAATCCATCACAGGTAGCACAGGCAGACACTCCAAAACCCTTGAGCTTTTGCTCTGAAGGAAGTCCCAGGTATCTGGCAGAAGCGCCAGTTGCAATGATGACTGCATCAGCCGTGTATTCTTTATCGCCGACACTGACTTTGTGCGGTTTTGAGGAAAAATCAACTGCTGTGACATATTCAAATTTTGAGACCGCCCCAAAGCGAACAGCCTGTTTACGCATAACATCCATTAATTCTGGTCCAGTAATTCCTTCTGCAAAGCCTGGGTAATTTTCAACATCATTGGTGGTTGTCAGTTGACCTCCAGGTTGATCCCCTTCAAATATGATAGGCTCAAGATTTGCTCTGGCCGCGTAAATGGCAGCTGTTAATCCAGCGGGTCCTGACCCAACAATAATGACCTGTTTGTGATTCTGTTCAGACATACTCTCTCCCGTAATTTTATCAAGCTCCACCAATTAATGGGGTGGTAGCAAAGTAATCATTTTCAATGTAGCGTATACTTTGACACGTTAAGATCAGATTTGTTACAAAATCATTCGCTTTCGCTATCAATACCGAGGTCATCTATTTTTCGGTAGAGACTACTCAAGCCGATGCCAAGGATATCGGCGACCTTTGCTTTATCGCTTTCACATTTTTCAAGCATGTGCACAATATGTTTTCTTTCAAAACTGCGGCTGGCTTCCTTGAGGTTGTCTGGATAGCCAGAGCCTGAGCTCTCTGCTGTCCGACTGGGTAGATCTTCCGTGGAAATCATATCACCATCGCTTAAAAGTACAGCCCTCTCCACAATATTTTCAAGCTCCCTGACTTCACCCTTCCAGTTATAATTCACCAGGCTTTTCATGGCCTCATTATCTACACCAATTATTCTTCTCTTTAATTCATTATTATATTTATTAACAAAATGAGTGACCAATAGAGGAATGTCATCCTTCCTTTCAGACAACGCTGGGAGATAAATCTCAATAATATTTAGTCTATAGTAGAGGTCTTCGCGAAATGTGCCCCGCTCAACTTCTTTGGCCAGATCACGGTTGGTTGCTGCAATAAGACGGACATTTATGGGGATAATGGTATTGCTTCCCAGGGGTTTGATCTCTCGCATTTCAATAACGCGTAGAAGTTTGACCTGAACCTGCAGGGGAATTTCTCCTACCTCATCAAGGAATAAGGTTCCACCAGCGGCAGCCTTAAAAACCCCATCCTTATCTCTTGAAGCACCTGTAAAAGCGCCCTTCTTGTACCCAAACAATTCTGATTCAAAAAGGGTCTCAGGGATGGCTCCACAGTTAATAGCTACGAAAGGTCTATGAGCCCGTTCAGAGCGGGCATGGATGGCGCGGGCGACGAGTTCCTTACCAGTACCACTTCGACCTGCTACTAAAACAGTAGACGTTGAAGGAGCTACCTTATCAATAAGCCTATACATTTTCTTCATGGCGATGCTCTCACCGATGATGTGCTCATAATTGTATTTGGCTGAAATTTCCTGTCGCAGGAATCTTACTTCTCGTAAGAGCTCTTTGTGGAGATCAATATTCTTTATTCTCAAGATGAGTTCATCAAAATCGATGGGTTTCAGAATGTAATCAATAGCGCCTAGACGCATGGCGTTGATGGCGGTCTCAGTTGATCCATAGGAAGTGACCAGAATGACAAAAGTGTCTGGTGCCTGTTCCTTCACTTTTTGGAGTAAAGTGACTCCGTCAAGTTCTGGCATTTTTATATCCGAAATGATGATATCGTAATGAATATCCTTCATCATTTCCAACGCGACAGCACCATTTTCAGCTGTATAGGTTAAAAAACCTTCATCAGTCAATACTTCGGATAAAGAGTCTCTGATTTCCTGTTCGTCATCTACTATGAGGATGGATGTGTCCATACTTTATGATTCCTTTGGTATTTTGATGAGGAAGGTAGCGCCTTCACCAGGTGTGCTGTTTACGTTCAAAGATCCATTCATGCTATTTATGATGCCATGACTAACTGAGAGCCCCAGACCAGTACCTTTACCGATGTCCTTTGTGGTAAAGAAGGGTTCAAAAATTTTATCCAAAACCTCAGGATTCATCCCACCTCCATTATCGGTCACATTAATGGACACTGAGGAGGCATTTGCTGAGGTAGTAATCAAAATGCTATCTCCACCTTCCTTCATGGCATCAAATGCATTCACCAGCAGGTTGACAATGACCTGATGCAATTTATCTGGTGAGGCTTTGATCCTTGGCAGGTTAGGGGAGAGCTCTAAATCGATTTTAATTTTCTGACTTCGATTGTCGTACGACATGAGGCCCACGGCATTTTCGACCACATCATTGATCTGTACGTTCTGAACATCAGTAGCCTGTGGTCTGGTAAAATCAACCAGCTCATGTACAATTTTGGTGATACGCTCAATATTGGCTCGAATTCGACCCAATTTGCCAATGTGATCGGGATTCTCTATCCTACGCTCCAGGAGTTGAACCAGAGAGGAGATGGATGTCAGGGGATTACCTATCTCATGGGCAACACCAGCAGCCAATTGGCCTAGAGTTGCCAGTCTATCAGATTGACGCATCTGATGCTCAATGGTTTGAAGTTCTGAGATATCCCTGATAATCTGAGATCGTCCCAATACTTTCCCATTCGAAAGCAGGGCTGATTCAGTCAGGTTTACAGGAATGGTTCTCCCACGGTTATCCAGACGTTCAGTTTGGTAGTTTTTTACCTCGCTGGCTTTGGTAATACCGTATGCAAGGCACAATAATTCACCTGATTGGAGTAGCTTACCAGGAATCATCATTCCAATGGCCTCGCCAAGCGTTTCACTGGCCGTCCATCCAAATAGTCGTTCTGCGCCCTTGTTCCAACTCTGTATGCGATTGTCCTCACCAATTGTAATTATGGCGTCAGCGGAATTCTCAACAATATTTCTATAGCGGCTCTCTGTGGCAGAAAGCTGATCAATAAGTTGAATCCTGAAGTGATAGACTATCCAGATGGTCCAGCCTGCCAGAAGAATGAAGACCAGAAATCCTCTTACAGCCAGACCTATCACAGCTGATGCTTCAAGTGTTTCTTTGAATATTTGATGTTCCAGAATCTCCCAGACACCGAGAATAAACAGGATAACACTGAAGCTTGCCAGGAGTAACCATCCCAGGTGGAAGAACCGTGCTGTGTCTAATAATTTGCGCCAATACTTGAGCATAGCAAGGAAGGTAATTCTCAAAAGTGGGAATGCTAGATAATAGCAAAACCAGGAGGGTCATCTTTGGCTACTCGTTCTGACAGTATCCAGTCACATCACAAGGGGCTGTACATCCGCTAGACTTTGAGATATTCAGCTTATTGTTTGAATTATTAGCTAGACAGTATACATTTTCGGCATAGCTAATATGTAAAGGAGGGGGAGCCTATTTATTGTTAAGTACGAGAGTGTGTATTTGATGAATATGACATAAACTGGAATTAGAGATGAAAATAATATTGATATCCATTGGTACACGAGGCGATATGGAGCCATTTTTGGCAATCGGTAATTTCCTAAGCGAGAGAGGTCATACAGTGATATGCTCTTATCCTGAACAATTCAGACATCTTGCTGAAAATGCAGGGTTAGAATTTTTCTCACTAGGAACTGAGTTTATCGAGATGCTCGAGAGCGATGATGGAAAAGCAGCCCTGGGTGGAAGCGGCTCAGGTTTCAAAAAATTCATCGCAAACGTGAGACTAGGATTTAAACAGACAGATATAAACAAGGCTTTAGTTAAAAGGCAGTTTGAGTTGATTGAGCGTGAAAAACCGGATCGCATCATTTATAATGGTAGAGTCGTTTACCCACTACTCTGGGAGATGAAACATCCAGGACAAACGATCATGTTAAGTCCAGTCCCGTATATGCATTATGTGAAGGGCCACACTCATGTTGCTTTCAGTAGCAACTTTGGGGAATACTTAAACAAACTAACTTTTGCATTCGTCAATTTTGGAATGATCACTATCTCAAAATTACAAAGAAGTGGTTGAAGATGCACGAACATATATCAAGAAAAATGCTGAAGAAGGTTCTCCTCACCAACAAAGTAATATATACCATCTCTCCCTCTCTGTTTTCAAGGCCGGATTATTGGAGGGAAAATCTTCAGGTAGTAGGGTTTCATAAATGCAGCTCAAATCTGGCCTGGAATCCGAATCATGATTTGGTAGATTTTCTCAAAATTCACAAGGACGAGCGCATTCTTTATATCACTTTTGGAAGTATGACCAATCCTATTCCTGACGAAAAAACAGAAATTCTAATCAGTATTCTTGAACAGAATCAGATTCCTGTGATTATCGGAACAGCATCCGGTGGTCTTGTCGAACCTGCTGGCTTTCGAAGTGATAACATTCATTTCGAAGCAGAAATACCTTATGAATGGATTTTCCCAAAAGTATATGGCGTCATTCATCATGGGGGGTCTGGTACAACTCATTTGGGTTTATAGTATGGCTGTGCAACCATGATCATTCCACATATTATAGACCAGTTTGTCTGGAATAATATGATACACGATCTAGGAGTTGGACCCAAAGGAATAAAAATTGGTAAAATCAAATCCGAAAATCTTGAGCCCAAAATATTAGACTTAGTTACTAACGATTTCTATAAAATCCAGGCTGGGAAATTGGCCGGTCAAATTGAGAAGGAATCTCTAATCGAAAATTTGTATAATTCAATTTGCGAGTGATTGCTAGGATTCAGTTTTCCTCTCTTCGAGCGGATCAACATTGATTGATACAGAAAACACATAACAAAGGCTTGTCTGCACTCCGATGTTGAACGCAGTGGAGTGGAGCCTAACGGGATCCTTGTCCGCCGTAGCTGAAAGCGTAGGCGGAGAACCGCGTTTTAACTGAATATCGATTAACGATTTTAGAATTGCGAAGTAGGTTACTTCTTAATTCGCTGTTCGTTGATGGGTGTTCATAAATCAAAAAAGCCTTAGCAGTTAATTACTAAGACTTTAATGGATGTGGAGCCTAACGGGATCGAACCGATGACCTCTTGACTGCCAGTCAAGCGCTCTCCCAACTGAGCTAAGGCCCCAAGTGAGAGGCAACGCCTCTCAAATAATACATTTGTCAAATCAAGTGTGGGACGCTCTCCCAACTGCCTGTCGGCTGTAGTCTGTAAGACGAAGGCTGAAGCTAAGGCCCCTTAAAACATTTCAAATTCCCCTTACCACTTCCACCAACCACCGGGCAAGAGGATCAGCAATATAATCGGCATGAAAGGGCTGTCAAATCATTTTGATTGGGAAAGTTGGGACGAAAAAATTAAAAACTAAAATCAATTTGAATTTAATGAAAATCGACCTTTGACTCGGACAATTATTTTCTATTTTAGCAACGTGATAACGGTTCGAAATCCATTACCACCCCCTTCATTTTCCCAAACAAAATCCGTGTCTCCAATATTTCGCAGGATAGGTCAATTTGCTTTTTCTGGGTAAGGAAATTTCGACCCCTCTCACCCTCGCATCTGGCATACTCGGTATCTCTTTCTCTTCGCTTCAGCGGGTTATCCGTGATGGAGCGGGAATGGTCACCACCAAATCATTGAGCATTGAGCCTCGCATAGGACATGAAGGTCCTGTAATAGCTGAATTCGATGGCGGTTTAATTAATTCAGTTGGGCTCACCAATCCAGGTATCGCTGAAGGTCTGGAGGAAGTCGAAAAATTCAAGAGTGGGATAGATGGCGTGGTCATCGTCAGCGTCTTTGGTGCCAATGCAGAAGAATTTGTGCAACTGGCAAGAGCTGTTAACGATTCAACCGCCGATATACTTGAACTCAATTTATCCTGTCCCAACGTTGAAGATGAATTCAAACGTCCCTTTGCCCTTATGCCAGATAAAATTACTGAGATTGTTTCAGCAGTCAAAGCTGTGAGCAAACTACCAGTTCTGGCAAAGCTATCTCCCAACGCCAATGATATTTCAGCCATAGCCAAATTGACTGAAGCTGCAGGCGCTGATGGACTCACGATGATTAACACTCTGGGTCATGGTATGGTCGTCGATGCGGTAGCCAAGCGCCCCGTTCTTAGAAACAATTTTGGTGGTATTTCTGGTCCATGCATCAAACCCCTCGCCATTAAGCTTATTCATGATGCCTATAAGGTTGTTGATATACCAATATTGGGGACCGGTGGCGTGAGTACAGGTCTCGATGCTATTGAGATGATGATGGCAGGAGCTGCTGCTATTGGAGTTGGCTCTGCAGTCTATGACCATGGGCTGGATGTGTTTAAATCTATCCGAGAGGAAATGGAAACATTCATGGAGGTCCACGGATATGCTCAATATTCTGATCTCATAGGAATTCTAGAGGAAAATTGATCTTGAAGTGTGATCGTCAAACCCTGCCCATAGCCGCGATCCGCGAAGAAAACAGCTCCCTCCGCACCTTCACATTTAATGGCCAGCTAAACGCCGAACCCGGCCAGTTTATCATGCTCACCATTTTCAGTCAGGGCGAGAAACCATTTTCCATATTAGATGTGGATGGAGATTCATTCTCTATGACCATTAAGAATATGGGTCCCTTTACAGATAGACTCTTCCAAATGGAAGTAGGCGAATTGGTATCTGTACGTGGCCCCTACGGCCAATCTTTTACACGGCACTCTGGCAGCATCCTCATGGTGGGAGGGGGTTTTGCAACACCACCTCTGAGGTTTCTGGCTAAAAAACTCCGAGAAGATGGAGTGAAGAGGCTGGTCAATGTTAATGGCGCTCGTTCAGCCGAAGATTTACTCTATGTCGATGACTTTGAAATTCTCTGTCATCAATCTCACATTGCTACAGATGATGGATCACTGGGACACAAGGGGACCAGTGTTGACGTGATGGAAAAGGTTCTGCAAGACGAAACATTCGATCAGATTTATATCTCTGGACCAGAAAAGATGATGAAAGCAGCCGTGGTTGTTGCCAAAAAACATCAAATACCATACGAAGTAAACCTTGAACGCTATATGAAATGTGGCGTGGGTATTTGTGGATCATGTGTCATGGACCCCACTGGTTTAATCCTTTGTATGGAAGGACCCATCGTCGACAATCAGACCTTAGACAGGTTAGAAGATTTTGGAACAGCACATCGGGGAAAAACTGGGCGTAAGACTACCATATGATTGGAATGATATTTTTTAACCGCAAAGGTCGCGAAGGACGCATAGAGATTATTGAGCAGATTAATCAGGATACAATTCAATTTTCGCGAACTCTGCGCTCTCTGTGGTTCATATAACAAAATTTGAATAAATGGAGAATCAAATAGTGGAAACTGGTAAAAAAACATTAATTCTTGATCTGCACAAGATTGGCGCCTTAAAATTTGGTGAATTCAAATTAAAATCAGGTGCCACATCACCTTTTTACATTGATTTAAGAAGTATCATCTCCTATCCCGCTATCATCAAAAATATTGTATCCCTGCTAAAAGCAGAATTGGCGGATAAAAAGTTTGATGTCATCACTGGCATCCCCTATACAGCCCTGCCGCTAGCTGCACAGGTTTCGGTTGAAATTGACACTCCCCTGGTCTATCAACGCAAAGAGGTGAAGGCATATGGTACTGGAAAATTGATTGAAGGCCATTTTAAGGAGGGGCAGACTTGCCTCATCATTGACGATCTCATCACAACAGGTGAAAGTAAATTTGAAGCCGCTGAAGGCATGGAGCATGCCGGACTTAAAGTGCACGATTTTGTTTGTCTGATTGACCGTAGTTTTAATGGTGAAGAGATTCTAGCTACTAAGGGTTATAAACTTAGCTCCATTATAACAGTGGAGGATATGATCTCTGTCCTGGGTGCTGAAGGGAAACTCGACGTTGAGTTGGCTCAAAAAGTACGTGAATTTGTCGCAACCCCAGTTGATAAGCCACTCAAGAAATTTGCCGATCGCGTTGAATCAACAACATCACCGATGACCAGAAAACTCATGGATGCCATGTTGAGAAAGCAATCAAACCTGGTGCTTTCTCTGGATGTAGAGGATACAGCCAGCTTCTTTGAGATTCTGGAAGCTGCAGGTCCTGAAATCTTCATGGTCAAAACCCATGTTGATATCATGAAGGACTTCAACGGAAGCTTTGTTCCACGTTTAAAGGCGCTGGCTGAAAGACATGATTTCATTATTTTTGAAGATCGCAAATTCGCTGATATCGGTAGCACTGTTCGTAAACAATTTCGTTCTGGAGTTTACAAGATTGCTGATTGGGCAGAATATGTAACGGTTCACATGATCGCTGGAGAAGCCATCCTGGATGGACTGTTTGGAGACCTGGAAATCCCCAGATCTGGATTTCTCCTCGCTCGTATGAGTGCCAAGGGAAATCTTATATCCGAAACCTACACCAGACAAGTTCTGGAAGTGGGAAAGCGACGCAAGGAATGTGTGAGTGGTTATATCGGTCACGGTGCCAATGTTGATGATATCAAACGCTTCAGAAACAAAATACCTCAGGATCAATTACTCCTCATGCCAGGTGTGAATCTGGATACCAAGGGGGATGGTCTGGGACAACAATATCTCACTGTGGAAGATGCAATTGAGGGTGGAGCGGATGCCATCATTGTTGGTAGAGGCATTGTTGCCAGTGCAGATCCTGGTGCAGAAGCAAAACGTTATCGAGAGGCAGCCTGGAATGCCTTTCAGTCCAAGAATAAATAAAGGGGCCTGAATGAAACACCTAATCTCCATGCGCGATCTCAGCGCAGATAAAACCCTCCAGCTGTTAAAGTTGGCGGAGCGTCTTGAAAAAGATCCAAGTCAGATTGATTTATCCCGGCGCGTGATGGCAGCCATGTTTTATGAGGCATCAACCAGAACCAGAATGTCTTTTGAGTCAGCCATGAAGCGTCTGGGTGGCGAGGTCATAGGCATGGTGGGTACCAGTGGCACCTCAGTGGAAAAGGGTGAAACCCTGGCAGATACGGCAAAAATCATGGCTCGTTATTCAGATATTATTGTTATGCGCCATCCCATGGAAGGCGCGGCCCGCTATGTGTCCGAACAAGTGGATATTCCAGTGGTGAATGCCGGAGATGGTGCCAACCAGCATCCCACACAATCTCTTTTGGATCTCTATACCATTCTAAAGTCACAAGGAACTCTGAAGGGCTTGAAACTTGCCCTTGTAGGCGACTTGAAATATGGCCGAACCGTCCATTCATTGGCCTACGCTCTGGCTCCCTTTAATCCAACTTTCTATTTTGTCTCACCCAAATCATTACGTATGCCGACGCACATACTCAGCGATCTCACTCAAAAGGGAGTGAGTTTTAAAGAAAAAACCACCATTGAAAACATCATTCCTGACATCGATATCATGTATGTCACTCGTATTCAACGGGAACGCTTCCCAGACCGTGAGGAATATGAAAAAGTTAAAAATGCTTATATCATTACAGCCAAACTGTTGACCAAAGCCAAAGACAATATGAAGGTCCTACATCCTTTACCACGTGTGAATGAAATCACCACTGATGTGGATTCTACGAAGTATGCCTATTATTTCGATCAGGCCGAAAATGGTGTGTACATGCGACAGGCCATTCTGGCCACCTTATTAGGGGAGGCTAAATAATGAAAGAATTAAAAGTAGATCCCATCAAAAATGGTACAGTTATCGATCATATCCCTGCAGGACGGGTTCAACGTGTGCTGGCCACTTTAAAACCCAGAGCAACAGATGTTGTCATGATGGGCATGAATTTTTCCAGCAAGGCGATGAAAAAGAAGGATATCATCAAAATTGAGGGACGCGAACTGACTCAGAATGAAGTCAACAGTATCGCCTTGATCGCTCCTGCTGCCAAAGTCAGTATTATCAGAGACTTTAAGGTGGCACAGAAATCCAGAGTTGAAATCCCCAAGCGGATTGAGGGGCTGGTAGCGTGTCCAAATCCAAAATGTATAACCAATGCTGAACCCATGATAACTATCTTTAATCTGGAAGACAGCTCAACCCGAGATCTTGCTTGTCAGTATTGTGAACGCGTGTTCACAGCCGATGAGATGACTCACATCTAATCAATTAGGAGAATTATAAATTGGCTAAAATTGCAATTATTCTGGGAAGTGACAGTGATCTTCCAGTTCTTGATAAGGGATTCAAAATTATAGAGAAATTGGGTCTGGAATTTGAATTGAGAATTCTATCTGCTCATAGAACCCACGAAGCCGTTGAATCATACATCAAAAGTTTTGATGATCTAGGAATAGAACTGGTTATTGCCGGTGCAGGAAAAGCAGCACATCTACCAGGTGTGATTGCCGCTCAAACAGTGAAACCTGTTATTGGCTTACCTATTCGAGCCAGTCTGGATGGTGTGGATGCACTATACTCCATTGTCCAGATGCCAGGTGGTATACCTGTGGCAACAGTAGGTATTAATGCCAGCGACAATGCAGTTTTACTGGCTGCTCAGATCTTGGCAGTGAAATATCCCGAGATCGGACTCAAACTGGAAGCGCACAGAGTAGAAATGCGAGATGCTGTGCTGGAGAAAGATCGTAAGATTCAGGAAAAGTATAACAAGTAATCATTTTCACTTTGTGAAATTTGAAATGTTGATAAGGGAAATGAGATATGTCTAATAGTAATCGTATAGTAAAGTTCGATCGTACCAATCCATACTACAATGGTTCTGTTCAGAACCTGTATTCAGTGAATGATGACCCCAATTCATTGGTTAGTGAAACAAGTATGGGTGGATCTGTTTTTGACGTTGGGACGATCTTTGAGATAAAAGGGAGTGACACAGCAAGAGCGGGCTTCCGCCATTTGGTATACCGGTCCCTAATGGACGTGGATGAGTGGGCTGATATGGAGTCTTACATCAAAGCACATTGGGGAGAAGATTACTTTCAGAACCAGCCAATCATTCAAGAAACGCTGGAAAAAGTAAAGTCTACAGGTCTCAGAACACACCATCAGGGAATGATTGGTCCCGATGATGAAAAACTGTATGCAGGTTCATTTCCTCAAGAGCTCAGCAATTTGACAATGATAAAGAAGTACAACATATATAAGCCCGAATCGGTCACATTCCTGAAATCACATCTTTATGATTATGAAAAGTTTTATGGTAATGATCAATTCGTCATTCCCCTTGAGCAGATCGTTCGGTTTGGTGTAACTAGTGGATCATCTATTTTGAGGAAGTATAGTGCCCAAAGTGATTCTGGCAAAAAAGCCTATTTGAGAGAATTGGGTGTGGCTAATGAACTTATCCCATGGCAGACCTTTGACGCCCCACTAATTGACTTGACCACAAAGTATGAACCAGAGGATAGGAATATTTCACGCCAGGAAGCACTGCTTATCTCAGGTATTGGTGGTGATTTGTTCTCAGAGTCACTGGCACGAGCCATCTTAGCATCCTTCATGGTTCACAGAATCTTCGACCGGATGGGATTAAATCTTTGGGATTTGAAGTGGGAAATTGCCAAAGATGGACAGGATCTTGTTTTTGTTGATACACTGGATACAGACTCAGTTCGGGCAACGTTGACATGTGAGGTTGAGGGTCACAATTATATCGTGAATTTCAACAAGCAGTCCATGAGAGACTATTATATCATCGTTCATGACGATTGGTATGAAGCAGTTAATAAGACAAAGAAAGAAGCGGCTCAAACAGGTGAAAATTTCACAGCCATACTCAAACGGGGTCAGGACCAGGGTTTGTACCCGAATACTCCAGTTGTGGATGAAGCATTTATGAAAATTCAGGAAGATAAATATCTTGTGATTAAAAAATCTATCACTGAAAAGGGAAGTGGTGCTGGATACAAGCAAGAAGTGGCTGATATCGCCAGACGTGAGGTGGACTACTTCCTGAACACCAAAAACAAAGAATTGTACAAAAAACTAAATGCAATTGACTAATAACTGGATTAGACGCCACACCAATTTCAGATGCTTGAACCTATGTTCGATCTGGAAGCTAACCATGAAGGGTGATAAATAAATTATGTTAAAAGCAATCGTAACTGTCATGTTGAAAAAGGGCATCTTTGATCCACAGGGAAGAGCCGTTCAGAACGGTTTGGATTCAATAGGTTTTGACCAGGTCAAAAAGGTCCGCGTCGGTAAACAGCTTGAAATGGATCTGGAGATGACCGACATGGCAACTGCAGAAGCTTCTGTCCACGATATGTGTGATAAAATGTTGGCCAATCCTGTTGTAGAATCCTATAGCTTTGAGATCAAGGAGGCCTGATGAATTGGGGAGTTCTTTTATTTCCTGGTTCTAATTGCGCTGAAGATTGTTTTCATGCCGTTGATAAGATTCTGGGGAAACCCGTCAAATACTTGTGGCACAAGGATACTGATCTGGGAGATGTAGATGCGATTATCATCCCTGGTGGATTCTCATATGGAGACCATTTACGCCCAGGAGCTATCGCACATCTTTCACCGGCTATGACAGCCGTGAAGGAATTTGCTGCAGCAGAGGGGCTGGTCATTGGTATATGCAATGGTTTTCAAATATTAACTGAATCCAGAATGTTGCCCGGTAGTCTGCTTCAAAATCGTGGACTCAAATTTCTATGCCAGGATCAGAGTTTGAAAGTTGATAACGCAGATACACCATTCACAAGCGAGTATGCCTCAGGTGATGTGGTTGGATTTCCAATTGCCCACAATGAGGGCAATTACTATGCAGCTCCTGATACCATTGCTGAGATGGAAGCCAATGGTCAAATTCTATTTCGCTATTGCAGCCCTGATGGTGAAGTCAGCGATGGAACCAACCCAAATGGTTCCATAAACAGTATCGCGGGAATTATTAATCGGACTGGCAATGTGGTTGGAATGATGCCCCATCCAGAGCGCAGCGCAGATAGCGTACTGGGTTTAAGCGATGGCAAAGGGGTTTTTGTCTCCATGCTAAAACACCTCGAAGCGACACACGGTTAGACATGTGAGTGAAAAGAAGGCTGGAATGGAAGAAAAGATTTGGATCAAAGCAGGACTAACTGACTCTGAATATGAATTATTAACCAAACACATGGGACGTGAACCCAACACGATTGAATTGGCATTGTATGCTCAGATGTGGTCTGAGCATTGTGGCTACACGCATACACGCCCCCTGTTTAAACATTTCCTGACCACAGGTCCACGTATAGTTCAGGGACCTGGTGAAAATGCAGGTATAGTAGATATTGATGATGATGAGGTTATCACCTTTAAACTGGAAAGCCACAACCATCCCTCAGCTATCGCACCCTTTCAAGGAGCAGCTACTGGAGTAGGTGGTATTATAAGAGATATTCTTGCTATGGGTGCCTATCCCATTGCATCCCTAAACTCTCTACACTTTGGACATCCAGGAGAACAGGGTCACACCCGTTGGCTCATTTCAGAAGTCATTCATGGCATTGGTGAATATGGAAATTGTGTAGGTGTTCCTACTGTAGGAGGGGAAGTCAGATTTTCTAACGCCTATAAAGGCAATCCTTTGGTAAATGCCATGTGCGTGGGCTTTATGAAAAAATCTGAAATCAAAAAAGCCATCGCCACAGGTGTTGGCAATAGCTTGATGATTGTCGGCAATCTTACTGGTCGTGATGGAATGGGTGGAGCCAGCTTTGCTTCCAAGGACCTGGAAGAGGAAAATGATGAAGATCGCGGTGCCATCCAGGTAGGCGATCCCTTTATGGAAAAACTCCTCATCGAAGCTTGTCTTGAGGTTTTCAAAGAAGATTACGTTGTTGGTGTCCAGGATATGGGCGCAGCAGGGATTTTATCATCTTCAGTTGAAACTGCCAGTAAAGCAGGCAATGGAGTTGAAATTGATGTGGCTCTGGTTCCCAAACGTGAAGAATCCATGCGTCCAGAAGAGGTAATGATTTCTGAATCTCAGGAGCGTATGCTGCTCATCGTCAAAAAAGGCATGGAAGACAAGGTCAATAAGATTTTTCATAAATGGGATTTACACGCCGTTGTCATCGGACATGTCACTGATGATGGTATGTATCGTGTTCTTGAAGATGGCACTACAGTTGGTGAAGTACCTGTATGGTCCCTTATGGATGCACCGACTTATATACTTGATGCAGTTGAGCCACCTCATTTAAAAGAAACCATGGCATTCAAAAATGAACAGGTCGCTCAACCCTCTGATTTGAATAAGGTCCTGGTGAGGTTACTTAGCGCCCCAGATATTTGCTCTAAAGAGTGGGTTTATAGACAATACGATCATAGGGTTCAGATGAATACGGTGGTGAAACCCGGTTCTGATGCAGCTATACTGCGTATCAAAGGTCGCGACAAGGGCATAGGGCTCACCATGGATTCCAATGGTAGATACTGTTATCTGAATCCCAGACGTGGAGCCCAGAGTATTGTGGCTGAATCTGCCAGAAATCAGGTGGTTTCCGGTGCTGAGCCTATCGCAATAACAGATGGCCTAAACTTTGGAAATCCAGAAAAACCTGAAGTTTACTACCAGTTGGAACAATCTATTATTGGTATTAGCGAAGCCTGTAGGGCACTGGATACACCCGTCATTGGTGGTAATGCCAGTCTCTACAATCAGACCCCTGAATTTGGGTCAATCTACCCAACTCCAATTATTGGCATGACCGGATTGGTTAAATCATTGGATCATATTACTACCATGGAATTCAAAGATGAGGGTGATTTTGTCATCCTCATTGGAGAAACCAAGGAAGAATTGGGTGCATCGGAATACCTGGATGTCATCCACAATCTGGTTTCAGGAGATGTGCCTGAGTTAGATCTTGCTCTTGAACGCAAGGCACAGGACTATGTGCTTGATATCATCCGCAAGGGTCTCGTTAGAAGTGCCCATGATCTAGGTGATGGTGGATTGGCTGTGGCTTTAGCTGAGTCATGCATCGCCGGTGAATTGGGTGCCAATGTCTCCTTGGATCTTGATATGAGGGCGGACGCCCTATTGTTCGGTGAAAGTCAGACACGCTTTATGCTTTCTGCTGATGAAACCTCAACCGACAGAATCGTTGAAATGGCTGCCATACAAGGCCTCGAAGCAGCCGTCATTGGGCGTGTTACAAAGGCAAAGACCATAATCATTCACAATATGGACGAGAAGCTCATCGACATTTCGGTTGACGAATGTGGAACAGCTTTTTCAACAGGATTCGATAAATTAATGAAAACCGATAGTTGATCTATGCGTGATAAACTGAACGAAGAATGTGGTGTCTTTGGTATTTATAATACCAGACCTGAAGATACATCAAAACTAGTCTACTACGGGCTTTTTGCACTGCAACATCGAGGTCAGGAAAGTGCTGGTATTGCTGTCAGCGATGGCCAGCAGATCAATTACTATAAGGATGAGGGTCTTGTACAGGAAGTCTTTGATCCCAAGTTGCTGAATTTTCTTCATGGGAATCATGGTATTGGGCATGTTCGATATAGTACAACAGGGGGAACGACCTACGAAAATGCTCAACCCGTTGTTATTGTTAGTTCGCAAGGACAAATGGCACTAGCTCACAATGGTAATCTGGTGAATACCAAAGAACTCATGGGAGAATTAGAATCTCAGGGAGCAACCTTTCAATCCAGCACTGATTCTGAAACCATTTTGAAGCTGGTTGCCAAAAATGCTATGGAGACTGGCGATGTCACCCAAGCAATCAAGAAAACAATGGGGGTTATCAGGGGTGGTTATGCGATTCTCCTGTTAACTCAGGATAAGCTCTATGCTTTCAGGGATCCCATGGGGCTAAGACCTCTGATAATGGGACGCATGGATGATTCCTTTGTATTCGCCTCAGAGAGCTGCGCCATTGATTCTGTCAAGGGTGATATCATTAGAGATGTTAAACCTGGAGAAATAATCTGTGTCGATGCTGATGGTATCCATTCAGAGCAAACTAAGGTTACTACAACTCATATCTGCTCCTTCGAATATGTCTACTTCGCCCGAACCGATTCGGTAATCGATGGTCTAAATGTGTATGAAGCCAGAATCAATATGGGCAAGCGACTTTTTAAGGAAACAGGTCGAAAGGCTGATATTGTCATCGATATTCCAGATTCTGGGACTTCAGCCGCTTTGGGATACTCCCAAGCCTCTGGGGTTCCATTTGATAAGGGATTCTACAGGAACGCCTATATCGGTCGAACTTTTATCAGTCCAAAGCAGGATATGCGTGAGATCGGTGTGAATTTCAAACTTTCTCCCATCAGGAGAAATGTTGAAGGTAAGAGCGTCATTATGATTGATGATTCCATAGTACGGGGAACCACTATCACCCGTATTGTCAAATCTCTAAGAAGAGCTGGAGCCACAGAAGTTCATGTGATGATCACCAGTCCTCCCGTTAAGTATAGCTGTTATTATGGGATAGATACTCCTGACCGATCAAAACTCATTGCTGCTAAAAAACCCATTGAGGATATTGGTATTGAGATTGGTGCAGATAGCCTATCCTATCTATCCCATGAAGGTCTGGCTGATTGCCTGAAGAAATCTGGTTTAGGTACCTGCATGGCTTGTTTTGATGGTAAATATCCTGTTCCCGTTGAGGAAAGTAAATGAGCATTGACTACAAAGATGCCGGTGTAAACATCGAGAAGGGCTATGAAGCTATCAAGCGGATCAAAAAAGATGTTGAATCCACTCATGGACCTGAGGTCGTGGGGGGTATTGGCGGCTTTGGGGGCATGTTCGCACCTGATGTCTCCGGAATGACACAACCTATTCTCGTCTCTGGTACCGATGGGGTTGGTACAAAACTCAAGCTGGCATTCGCTTTAGATAAACATGACAGCATTGGCATTGACTGTGTCGCAATGTGTGTAAACGATGTCATCTGTGTTGGTGCAAAACCGCTCTTCTTTCTGGACTATATAGCTACTGGGAAGCTAGAACCTCGCCAGGTTGAAGGTATCGTTGCTGGAATCGCAGAGGGTTGTCGCCAGAGTGGTGCTGCCCTGGTTGGTGGTGAAACAGCCGAGATGCCTGGTTTCTATGCCAGCGGTGAATACGATGTGGCTGGATTTACAGTGGGAATGGTTGATCAGCCCGATATGATTGATGGTAAGGCAGTTGAAGAGCGAGATGTGATTATCGGATTGTCTTCTTCAGGTGTCCACTCAAATGGTTTTTCTCTGGTAAGGAAACTTTTTCCCGAGGATCGCTGGAGTGAAAGCTTTGATGATTCCACATTGGGTGAAACCTTACTTACCCCTACAAAAATTTATGTAAAATCAGTCCTCAGTGTCATGGAAAAAAATTCAATTCATGCCATTGCTCATATTACTGGTGGTGGGTTTATTGAGAATATTCCCCGAGCCTATCCCGATCAATATCAAGCAGTTATTAAAAAGGGGTCATGGCCCCTCCACAGTATTTTCAATTTGATTCAAGAGACCTCAAGGCTTGAAGACGATGCCATGTACAACACATTTAATATGGGTATTGGTATGGTGTTGATAGTTGGGGCTGAGGATGTCGACCAAATTCTGGCT
Organism: Fidelibacterota bacterium; assembly: GCA_016784025.1. Taxonomy (GTDB): domain Bacteria; phylum Fidelibacterota; class UBA8477; order UBA8477; family JABMPR01; genus JABMPR01. Next base: position 175,445 of record JADHVL010000001.1, read on the forward strand.
CAATTGAGAGAAATGGGTGAACAGGCTTCAATAATTGGTCATATAAAACCACGCAAAAGCGGGGACGAACCTATATGCTTCGAATAGGTGTCCTGGTCTCAGGGGGTGGTACAAATTTACAAGCCATTATTGATGGTATTGAGTCAGGCTACATTCCTGATGCCAGCGTTGCCTTAGTCATTTCGAACAAGAAAAACGCCTACGCCCTTACCCGGGCAGCAGATGCAAATATTGAAACCTGCATCATTGGCAGAAAACAATTTGAATCTTCAGAGGCATTTGATAGGGCTCTAGCTGACTGTCTAAAGAATGCTAAGATTGATCTGGTGCTCCTCGCGGGATTTATGGCCATACTGGGAAAAGGCTTTTTTACAGATTTTAATAATAAAGTTATGAATGTTCATCCTGCACTTATTCCGGCTTTTTCCGGACCAGGATATTACGGATTAAAAGTCCACGAGTCGGTTCTGGCTACTGGCTGTAAGGTCACAGGAGCCAGTGTTCATTTCGTCACACCTGAGGTGGACGCCGGTCCTCTCATCCTCCAACAGGCAGTTGAAGTTAAACAGGGGGATGATCCCGAAACTCTGCAACGCAGGGTCATGGAAGAGGCAGAGTGGAAGATCTACCCTGAAGCAGTTCGATTGTTCGCCCTGGGACTTCTGGAAGTCCGTGGGCAACACGTCTATATAAACAATTGAAACAATGAATAAGATCTAGGGAGTAGGGAATGAAACGTGCGTTGATCAGTGTCTCTGATAAGAGCGGGGTATTAGGGTTAGCTCAGGTACTCAACGAAAAGGGTGTAGAAATTATTTCCACCGGTGGTACGGCTAAACTGCTGACAGACAATGATATACCAGTAATTGGGATTAGTGATATTACTGGATTCCCAGAGTGTTTGGGAGGTCGGGTCAAAACCCTTCAACCAAAGATTCATGGTGGAATTCTGGCTAACCGTAAGATTGAGGATCATCTAGCGGAAGCTGATGAATTGGGTATCCCCATGATTGATCTTGTTGTTGTGAATCTCTACCCCTTCAAGGCAACCATCCTCAAACCCGGTGTCACCATGGCTGATGCCATCGAAAATATTGACATCGGTGGTGTGACCCTCATCCGTGCAGCTGGCAAAAATTCTGATTCTGTCACACTGCTTACTGACCCTGCCGATTATCCAGGTTTTATTGAGGGCTTTCAGGCAGATACTCTTGATGATGCCTTCCGAAAGAATATGGCACTCAAAGGTTTTCGTCACACAGCATCATATGACACTTTAATCAGTCAATATCTGGCTAAAGAGCTGGGGGATAGTGAGTTACCAGAGCAAATGTCCATGACATATGAGAAACAGCAGAGTTTGAGATATGGCGAGAATCCCCATCAATCTGCAGCATTTTATCGAGAGGTGTCCCTCCTTGATGGCCGCTTGAGCGGCGCTGTCCAGCTCCATGGGAAAGAACTATCATATAACAATATTGGTGATGCTTCAGCAGCCATCGAAATGATCCGTGAATTTGCTGACCCTACTGTGGTAGCCTTAAAACATGCCAATCCTTGTGGAGTGGGTACAGCAGATACTCTTTTTGGCGCTTATGAGCGAGCATATAAGGCTGACCCTGTCTCAATCTTTGGTGGAATTGTAGTCCTAAATGGAGAAGTAGATGAGGCAACCGCTATGGAGATGAACAAGATTTTCCTCGAGATTGTTATTGCCCCAGCATATTCCGAGGCAGCTTTGGTTGTGCTCAAGAAAAAGAAGAATCTTAGACTTCTTCAATTGGCAGATATCATGAATCCTGTCACACCAGAACCTTACTTCTACAAAAAAGTAGATGGGGGACTATTGATCCAGGAAGCTGATCATCATATCATGGATGATGAGAATTATAAGGTTGTTACTGAAAAACAACCGACTGAGGGGGAGTGGGCAGATCTCAAACTGGCCTGGAAGGTTGTCAAACATGCCAAATCCAATGCTATTGTGGTGGTGAAAGATGGTGCCACCCAGGGTGTTGGTGCAGGTCAGACCAGTCGTATCTGGGCAGTGGATAACGCATTGGACCGCAGTAAGAGTTCCACTGAAGGCTCTTCATTGGCCTCTGATGCCTTTTTCCCTTTCTCAGATTCTGTGGAAAAAGCACACACAGCGGGCGTAACTGCTATCATTCAACCCGGTGGTTCAGTTAGGGATGAAGATTCCATCGCTGCCTGTGATAAGTATGGGATATCCATGGTCCTGACAGGAATGAGACATTTCAAACACTGATTTTTGCTATAGTGTAAGTTGGCTGACACTTACGGTCTGATTTGTATTTGACTGTAGAGGAAGAATACTAATATTGTCATGAAAATAAACTGAGCTTAAATGGCTCATAATCTAGTGAGGGAGTATCCATGAAAAAATTAGCCCTGTTAATGATAGTTGCCAGCCTATTTGTCTGGACATGTAGTTCCAAACATGAGCACCCCGGTGCTTTTGCAGAAAAAAGCGCTGTACAGGAGCACGGTGGACAGGAACATGGTGGTCAAGAGCACGGTGGACAAGAACATGGTGGAAAAGAGCATGGCGGAGAGGTCGTACAGACTTTTACTGCCGCTGATATCAAAGGTGCCATGAATGCATACATTACCATGCGCGAAGATGAAGGGATTTTCAAAATAACAGATGAGAAAACGGATGATGAATTACAGCTAAAATTTGTAAAAATTCACGATCCGGTTAGAAAAATCGAGGGCCAGGGATTTTTTGCCTGTACAGATTTTGAAGTCGTAGGAGAATCCGGAAAACTGTATGATCTGGATTTCTGGCTCAACCCAGAAGATGGCAGCTTAAAGGTTACTGAAGAGAAGATTCATAAACATCCTATGAAAACAGAGGCAGGTTGGGAAAAGAAAGCCCGCTATACATTTATCAACGATAACCCCGTTGAGATTGACTAGGAAAACTTCCCTATGATGAAACACTTCTTGACTAAAATAGCGTTGCTGAGCTTACTGCTAATAGTGGGCCTGATGGTCTCCTGTGCCTGTCCTTTGAAGGACACACCTGTGACCCAAACACAGGATGTTCAGAAGTCTGAGGGGGATCGACGATTCTCTTTCACCTATTCTGTACAAGTTCACCCCACAGATGAAGCTCTGGATATATTTTTACCAGTAGCCCAGAGTAATACCCAGCAAACCATTCTTGATGTTGCCGTCGAATCAGACATCAAGGGTCGGTTTGGTCAAGAAGTGCTTTATGGGAATAAATATTGGCATGCAAATCTTCCAAATGGAACCTCTGATACTCTGGATATACGCCTGACTTACCAGGTCGCCAGACAGACAAACTCCGTTGAATATCGCGAAACCTTTGATATGCCAGTTTTATCTGAGAGAGATAAAGAGCTCTTCCTGAATGCAAATTCACGTGTACCTGTAGCCGGCGAATTGGTTGACAGCATCCGTACCGCTCTGGTACCTGCCGAACCCATGTCTCTGGATAAGGCACGCTCTATATACGATTATGTTGTTGGTAATATGGAGTATAAGAAAGTAGGGACTGGTTGGGGTAATGGTGATACTTACTGGGCTTGCAGTGAAAAGTATGGAAATTGTACAGACTTCCATGCACTATTCATCTCTCTGGCCCGAGTAGAGCAGATTCCATCCCGTTTTGAAATTGGTTTTCCCGTACCTCTTGATAAGGATTCTGGAACCATTTCTGGTTACCATTGTTGGGTAAATTTTTATTTACCTGAATCTGGATGGTTTCCCATAGATGCTTCAGAAGCAAAAAAAGATTTAAGCAAGCAGGATCTACTTTTTGGCACTCAACCTCCTGATCGTCTTCAATTTACCATAGGTAGAGACCTGGAGTTGGGAGAGGGACACAATAGTGGTCCGCTGAATTATTTTATCTATCCTCATATAGAGCAAAATGGCAAGATATATTCAGATTACACCCGTTCATTTGAGTATAGAAAAAGCTAATACTTAACATCCCTAATTATTTAATGAAGTCCTGGCCGCGGAACTCCAAACCCAGGCTGTAATTACTTATTGTCGGATTGCTGACGCTTATAGTTGCGATTAACATTGTTTTTCAACGCTTAGAATTGATATTGTCAAGGATGCACGAAGCATCCAGATGACACTCTAAAATTTAAGGGAGAATATTTGTGAAAAAGTTACTAGGTGTAATGATTATCGCCATGTTTGTGCTTGTGAGTTGTGCACATAAAAAAGCTGATTGTGAACCAAAAGAAGCAGATTGTGCATCAAAAGAAGCCCAAGTAAGTTCAGAAACTTGTGACGATTCAGCTGACAAATCCATGGCCAAGGACCATGCTTGCTCCGATGAATGTAAAGCTCAGTGGGCCGCTGCTCACATGGAAAAGATGGGAGCAGATCACGTTTGCACAGACGAATGTAAAGTTGCTCATATGGCAATGCATAAAGCAGATCACGATTGCTCAGCAGAATGTCAAGCCAAGTGGATGACTGCTCATATGGAGAAGATGGGACCAGACCACGTTTGTACAGATGAATGCAAAGCTGCTCATATGGAAAAGCATAAAGCAGATCACGATTGCTCAGCTGAGTGTAAAGGGGAATGGAAAGCTGCTCATATGGAAAAGATGGGCGCAGATCATGTTTGTACTGATGAATGTAAAGCTGAGTGCAAATCGAAACATGCTGAGGGTGAACACGCTGGTGAAACCGTCGAAGGTGAACATGCTGGTGAAGCTGTTGAAGAAGAAGGTCACGAGGGTGGAGAGGATAAAGATTAATTTTGTAAATCTTTAATCCACTTCAAGTGAATTTTAAAGAATGGGGAGGACAATTTGTCCTCCCCATTCTTTTTTTATAGCTCATTCAAAAAAGATTATATTGAGATGGAATTTAATCTGAAATATCACATAAATGGGGAATCCAGAAATGAAGGTATTGGTTGTTGGTGGTGGGGGACGAGAACACACACTTGCTTGGAAATTGGCACAAAGTGCCCAAGTCTCGAAAGTGTATTGTGCTCCTGGAAACGCAGGAACAGCAGGCATCGCCACAAACCTCCCAATTTCTGACAATGATCTCCCAGCTCTGCTTCGTTTTGCCAGAGACAATAATATTGGTCTGACTGTTGTCGGTCCAGAAGTTCCCCTTGTAAATGGAATTGTAGATGAATTTGAAGTAGCCGGCTTGAGAATATTTGGACCCAATGCCAGAGCAGCAATCCTTGAGGGCAGCAAAGTCTTCACTAAGGAATTGCTCTACAAATATGATATACCTACAGCAGAGTACCACCGTTTCACTGAGGCCTCGAAAGCGCTGGAATTTTTGGACAGCAATAAAACCTATCCCATCGTGATTAAAGCTGATGGTCTCGCGGCTGGGAAAGGTGTTCTCATATCCCTTACCAAGGAGGAAGCTCAACAGGGAGTACGGGAAATGATGGAGGATAAAGTCTTTGGACTGGCTGGAGATGAAATCATTATAGAAGAATTTATGACTGGTCCTGAGCTTTCCATGCTTTGCTTTGTTGATTCGAAAACTGTTGTACCTATGGTATCGGCAAAGGATTACAAGCGGATTGGAGAAAATGATACTGGTCTGAATACTGGAGGTATGGGAGCTATTTCACCCAATCCACTATATGATAATGAACTAGAAGCTCACTGTCTTGAACACATTATCGAACCTACTCTCGCAGGTATGAGAAAAGAGGGGAGACCGTTTAAGGGAATTTTGTATTGTGGCATCATGCTCACTGAAGCTGGTCCGAAGGTCCTGGAATATAATGTCCGCTTCGGTGATCCTGAAACTCAGGTGATTTTACCTCGGCTTAAAACTGATCTCCTGGACATCTTTGAAGCGGTCATAGATGATACCCTGGCTGACCTGGAGGTGAAATGGGACCAATCTGCAGCAGCAACCGTTGTTTTAGCCTCACAGGGCTATCCTGAAGCCTATCCAAAGGGATTGGTGATATCAGGGCTGGATCAAGTCAAGAACTCCGTGGTATTCCATGCTGGGACTGCTGAAAAAGATGAAGAGGTTGTAACTTCTGGGGGTAGAGTCCTCACCATTACAACAAGAGCCGCTACTGTGGCTGATGCACTCACCACTTCTTATCAAAACGCTGATACGATTCACTTCAGTGGGAAAACAATGAGAAGGGATATAGGAAGTTAGATATGATTAAGCATGTTGTTTCCTGGGAATTTGCTCAAGACAATAAAGCAGCCAACTTGAAAAGGATGCAAGCCCTGTTAGAAGAACTGCCGGGACTGATTCCGGAGATAGTGGATTATGAGGTTGGGCTGAATATCAAGGATTCAGAATTAGCCATGGATATGGTGTTGATCTCAGCTTTCGCTGATGAAACTGCACTGCAGGGATATGCAAATCATCCAGAACATAAGCGAGTCGTTGAAGCACTCCATAGTGTTACGTCTAGGGCTGTGATAGTAGATTATAAGATATAGTCAATTACCCCGTCCTTCAGGGCGGGGACAGAGAAATCACCAGAAATAAAGGGCTTTAGCCCCACCTTAAGCGACGTTGGGGTTAAAACCCCTTTTCCTAAGTTAGTTATAGTACCCCCGGCTTAAAAGCCGGGGTAAACCACCGATTGTCAAGCAGGCTTGCCTTATATCCAGATCAATTGCCCTGCCCTTCAGGGCAGGGGTAAAGATAATCAAGAAGGAGAGGGCTTTAGCCCACTCCAAACTAGTTTTTAGACTGATTAGGCTATTAGTCGTTTAACCTCAGCGAGAGCCTTATCACAGATCTCACCTGTCAATCCTTTGACATAGGTCTCAATGGTCTCAGCCTCAATCCCGGCTTCCGTCATCATCTCAACCATTTCAGCATAACTCATTCTCTTGCCGCGGGTTTGCTTCTTCAAATGATCATAGCCATCTGAGCAACCGCGATCACGTTCGACAAGTTGGACAAGTTCAGAGAAAAACTGACCATTATTGGCCAGCTCTTCATCCATCTTGGCATCGTTGATGAGAATATCACCCGTTCCGCGTTGAGCATAGATCAAAGCTAATACAATATGTCCAAAAGCGGTTCCGATATTGCGCTTGACAGTTGAATCTGTGAGATCTCGTTGGAGTCTGGTTTTCATCAATTTCTGGCTGAAAAAGGTGAGTAAACTTTCGGCGAGCTGAGCATTACCTTCAGAATTTTCAAATTTGATGGGATTTATTTTATGAGGCATGGTTGAAGAACCGATGGAAGATGCATCAGCTTTCTGGTATAAGTATGCCAACATAAAGTAGGTCCAGATGTTCTGATCATAATCGATGAGAAGGCCACTCAGTCTTTTAACTGAATCAAGAAGGATTGCATAGGTGTCCCCAGGCATGATCTGTAGGCTGAAAAGGGTATGTTCCAGGCCAAGCTCTTCAACCACTTCACGAGTTAATTCAAACCAATCTACATCAGGATAAGTACCTACAAAGGCATTCAAGTTTCCTGTGGCCCCAAGAATTTTACCCTGGATGTTCAGCTCCTTTAACTCAGAGTACATTTTGGCAAATCTAAGGCTGTAAAGGGCCAGTTCTTTGCCCATGGTGGTTGGGGTTGCGACTTCACCATGGGTGCGACCGATCATGCGTCTGTCCCGATTGTCACTGGCAAGTCCCGAAAGTTCACTGATAAGATCCTTGAGATGTTTCAGGAGAATATCTCTGGCAGCCACCATCATGAGACCATGTGATAGATTATTTACATCTTCAGAGGTCAAGCCGAAATGAACATAAGGCTTCACTTTGTCAGGAAGCTGGTCCTTGATAAATTCTATAACTGCAGCCACATCATGTTTTGTACGGGCTTCTATTTCTTTTACAGATTGTAAATCCTTGGTGTTAATGTCCGTGTAAATGGACATATAGCTTTCTTTCCACCAATCCTCACGACCTGTGGCTTTTAGAAAAGCTTTCAAATAGACCAATTCAACATGGATTCGTTCTCGGATCAAACGGCTTTCAGAAAATGCATCCTGAACTTCTTGAAGATCACTGGCGTAGCGACCATCAAGGGGTGATAGATTGAAAAGTGTTTCAGAAGACAATGGTTTCATTCCTTTCAGGTCCATGTGAGAGAATGGTAATGGGTATTTCGACAAAATCTTCAATAAATTTAATATAGGTCTGGATGCTCTCAGGAAGATCTGCTTTTGATTTCCCCTGTAATTTTGCCCACTCATCCTTACTGAGATCAGCAATGTAAGGAATATCAGTATATATGGGTTCAACCAGTTCCAGGGTAGGAGCATCTGCTGGGAAATAGTCAATTCCTTTCCCATTAATTTTATAACCGGTACAAGCTTTTATGCCATTTACCAGAGCGAGGGTATCAATCTTGGTCATTGCCAGCTCTTGTATACCTGATATCCGTATAGCGTATCGCAGAGCATATAGATCAAGATGTCCAACTCGTCGGGGCCGACCAGTTGTGGCACCGTACTCATGACCGGCTTCTCTCAGGTTTGTCGCTGCATCACCATCCAATTCAGTAGGAAAGGGACCTTCACCAACACGCGTGGTATACGCTTTTGTGATTCCCAGAATTCTGATGGGCACTCCAGGAATAGCACCGCCTCCTACAAAGGCTGCAGCGGCCAGTGTGGAACTGGAAGTGACAAAGGGATAGGTGCCATAGTTTAAATCAAGCAAGGTTCCCTGGGCCCCCTCAAATAGAACCTGCTTTCCAGAATTGCTGGCAATACGTACCAGATCTTCAGTATCGGTGACATACTCTTTAAAGTCTGAACCGAAGGAAGCGTATTCCTGTGATACACTTTCACAATAATCCTTAAACTCAGACTCCGAGAATATCCCGTCAGTAACCAGGATATCTCGAACATCTCTCAGTGATTTTTTGATGCGATCAATGGCATCATCAGCGATAATATCAAGGATTCTTAAATTGATTCGGGAAGCTTTTTGGGAATAGGTGGGACCGATACCACGACCTGTAGTTCCAATTTTGCCACCCTCTTTGGCATCAATCAACTGATGGTGAGGAAAAATCACATGGGCTCTGGCACTGATTTGTAATTTGGGAGCGTGGCCGCTGTCAGTGAAAGATTTGATTTCCTCCAGAAGATCCTTGGGGTTGATGACTACTCCGGTTCCCAGGATACATTGCTTATTGTGGAGCATTCCTGAGGGCATGTAATGAAATTTATAAGTTTCACCGGCATGCATAACCGTGTGACCTGCATTTCCACCTCCATTGAAGCGTACCACAAGATCACTCTGTTCAGCCAGTACATCAACTAGCTTACCTTTACCTTCATCACCCCACTGAGCACCAACAACGATGGTGTTTTTCATGCTTTCTCCTCTTGAAAAAACATCGTTTTTTTCATGGCTTCCTGTTGAAAAAAACGGATTAGAAAATTTATCAATTATCTAGAAATCGGCGCCATAATTTGGAGCCTCTTTAGTTACCTGCACATCGTGGGGATGACTCTCTTTTAAGCCAGCCCCGCTAATCTTAACGAATTGGGCGTTTTTGCGTAATTCATCAATATTGGCTGTACCACAATAGCCCATTCCTGCTCTCAATCCACCAACGAGTTGATAAACCACATCTTTGATGGCACCACGGTAAGGAACCCGACCTTCAATACCCTCTGGCACGAGTTTCTGAGTTGATTCCTGGAAATATCGATCTGCCGAACCTGCATTCATTGCTGAAATGGATCCCATGCCACGATATACCTTATACGCCCGCCCCTGGAAAAATTCTTTATGCCCTGGACTTTCATCTGTACCGGCTAGAAGACCACCAATCATGATGGTAGAAGCCCCGGCTGCAATGGCTTTGGGTATATCACCTGAAAATTTGACACCACCATCACCAATAACGGGGACACCATGTTTGTCAGCTTCTTCGGCGCAGTTAGCAATGGCACTGATTTGAGGCATACCCACACCTGCAACAATGCGAGTAGTGCAGATAGATCCTGGTCCAATACCAACCTTGACTGCATCAGCTCCTGCATCGATAAGGGCTTTGGTCGCTTCAGCAGTGGCAACATTTCCAGCAATAATCTGAATATTAGGATATTGGGATTTTATCTTTTCTACAATCATTGTCACATTCTTTGAATGGCCATGGGCAGTATCTACCACGATGACGTCAACACCAGTATGCATGAGATGTTCAACGCGATCCAGTGACTCAATCCTGGCACCAACGGCAGCACCAACCAATAATCTACCATTTCCATCCGTGGCGGAATGGGGGTACTCAACCGCTTTTTCAATATCTTTGATGGTGATTAAACCTTTGAGCTCATTGTTTTTTCCCACGAGTGGCAGTTTCTCAATTTTGTACTGCTTCATGAGAGCACCGGCTTGTTCAAGCGTGGTGGATTCATCACCTTTAATCAAATTATCTTTGGTCATTGCATCGGCAATCAGGCGTGTGAAGTCTTCTTCAAAACGAATATCCCGATTGGTAATAATTCCCAGCAAAATACCATCAACTACTACTGGCACACCGGAAATATGATACCGGGCCATGAGGTCAGCGGCATCACCTACGGTGTGATTTGGAGTGAGGGAGAAGGGATCAGTAATAACGCCATGCTGAGAACGTTTGACTTTGTCCACTTCCAATGCTTGCTGCTCAGGGGTCAGGTTTTTATGAATAATACCAATCCCGCCAACCCGGGCCATGGCAATAGCCATACGAGATTCAGTGACGGTGTCCATGGAAGCAGACATCAAGGGAATATTGAGTCGAATCTTTCTGGTGAGCTGGGTAGAAACGTCTACATCATGTGGCATTACATCGGATTGTGCTGGAACCAGCAGCACATCATCAAAAGTTATTGCATCCCAGGTTTTGTATTTTCGCATGGTGAACCTCTTAAAATATTAAATGTATGGAGTGTTTATTATGAGGGGCATTTCCATCAAATCGCAGATTCAGAAGGGTAGGCAGTAAGCTTTTGGGGAAGAATCGGCAGATTGGATGGTGAGCATTCATCTTGCAACGCAAAGTAAACGAGAGCACCCCGCATGCCAAAGGAAACGATGGTTGAAATAAGAATATTATTAGCCTGAAATTGGAATCACAATAATTCACCCTACATTCTCCCATGATGCAAAACCCAAAGCCATTATCTCTATATATCCATGTGCCCTTTTGTAAGGCAAACTGTACCTATTGTGATTTTTATTCTGTTGTGGGACGGGAAAAATCTATCCCGGTCTATCTATATAGCATTCTAAAAGAGATTGAGCAGAAAACGCGTGAGTTGGACTTGTCCCAGCATTACTTGGATACCATCTTTTTCGGAGGCGGCACTCCAAATCTTCTGGAACCAAAGTATCTCGGCCAATTGCTGGAAGCGCTCCTTAACCTTGCTCACTCAGGGGAGGACATGGAGATCGGGATGGAAATCAATCCGGGGGAAGCCAGTCTGGAGCATCTCAAAGCCTACAAAGCTCTGGGCATCAATAGAGTCAGCATCGGCATGCAAAGCTTTCAACCTCACCTGCTTACATTTATGAGCCGCATTCATTCTGTAGAGAAGAGCTTTTCTACATATGATGATGTTCGCAGAGCGGGATTTAAAAATGTGAGTGGAGATTTGATTTTTGCTGTCCCTGGACAGACCCGTGAAGAATGGGTTGGCGATTTGGAGCGACTGGTTGGCATCCAACCCGAACATATATCCACATATTCGCTAACTGTGGAAGAAGGAACCGCCCTGCACAGGTGGGTAGAGGCTGGCCATGTCAAGATGCTGGAGGAAACAGTGGACAATGGGATGTACGACTGGGGTCGAGATTTCCTGGAAAAATCAGGCTACCCTAACTATGAAATTTCAAATCATGCCAAGCCTGGCTATGAATGTCGTCACAATCTGAATTATTGGACAGGTGTGGATTATTTGGGCTTTGGACCAGCTGCTCATTCCTTTTTCGGGGGACGTAGATCCTGGAACATCCGAAACCTGGATGCCTACATGTCTGATGTTATGAATTCAGGCACAGGAGAAGGTGATTCAGAAATAATATCAAAATCCATGGCCCGCAATGAGATGATTCTCACTAGATTGAGACTCACTCAGGGTTTGAGCTTGGAGGAATTCTCAAAGATTTATGGTGAGAATTTGCTCCAGACAAAAAAAGAGATGTTGGAAAAGTGGACCGGCAAGGTCATGGTCTCAGATGGTTTTTTGAAGATTACGCAGGAGGGCAGGGCATTAACCGATGAGATCAGCTCCGATTTGATGTCACTTACTCTCTAGAAATATCTTTTAATCCAGATTGATAGTAATGGATTGTTCCTGGTGCACCAGGACAGTTCCAGGATGTGCCCCTTTGGCTTTACTGAGGTGTTTACGTTGACAATATTGGACAACCACTACACCTGAATGCTTGGCCTTGGAATTCCGTGCAGCATGTTCAGCTGCAGCTATAATGTCAATGTGCTGTGGAGTCTGGCTCCCCGTACGAAGGACAACGTGAGATCCCCTGACCTTGCGAGCATGAAACCACCAGTCATTCTTATTTGCCACTTTGAAGGTGAGGGTGTCATTATCCTGTGAACTGCGACCTACAAGAATGTCAAATCCACCTGGAGACTGATACTTTTTATAGGGTTTGCGGTCCACTTGCTGCTTTCCTGAGCGATTAAGAGATTCTCCATGTTCCTGGAGGAAATTCAACAAATGTTTATCATCAGGATGATCTGAGAGTTGCTCAAGAGCCTTAATATCCGCGATAACAGTGGCAAGTACACCCTCCAACTGGTCCAACTTACCCTGATATTTGCGGATTTTTTTGGCTGTAGATTTTATGACCTGATGAAGAGGAACATTATCTTCAACCTGGATGGTGAGGTCCCGTTCTGTTGGCGAAAGCTCAGCTGGGATGGTGAGCAGGCCATCCGTGCCGCTCATCCCCATGGCAAGTCCGATTTGAAGTGCCTGGAGTTTTTTCTGTAAAACAGGCCATGTCCTGGCTTCAACCAATTCTGATTCGATTTTCCCCGCTTTGCTCTTCCAGCGTTTCAATACAGTGCGTGCTGTTTTCTGGAGAGAGGCGGTGGTGGTCTCTTTTGGCTTATTACCCCGTTTTAAAACATCTATGGTAAATTCACTTATATTCATTTCTGAAGTATCATCTCCAGGACCAAAAATGATTGAATTATTTTCCCAATCCATTGATAACCCATCTTTTGCAGCTATTAGTTGATTGTGTGTAACACCTGTCCCCGGGATGGATGGGGGAAGCTTGTCCATTGGGTTCAACCAATTATCACTGATGGGAGGGCGTTCATCCTGTTTTAGAAAGCTATCCAGGAGTAATCCACCTGATAAGTAGTAAACATTATTGGCCCCTGGATAAGACCCTAGAATGAGTTCATTACCGTGGTTTAAGTCCATCCTCAATAGCCGATCTTGAGCGTGAATAGCGATGCTGCGAACTTCTGATTTAGAAGATATCTTACGGAGAACCTCAACCCTTTTTCGAGGTAGAGAAGCGGACTGTGAAGAGGTGATAGTGACCTGATTGCCCTTTTTCTCCCACGAGAGTAAGAATATCTTATCTTTATCCAGGAATTGAATATCCAAACGACCTTTTCTGTAGGTATAGGTAAGACCCAGCGTACGACCTCTGAGCTGTTTGTCCAGATGTTGCATCCAGAGCCATAAAGCAGGCCATGATCTTATGAAATTTTGTGGTTCCACGCTGGTAACCTAAGTGATTTCTGAGAGATGTGAACGGTTTTCCATCCCAATCTGCGAGAATATCCCTCTCAAACTCTTGACACAGCTCCATGAATTCAGTCTCGCTTGAATGCATAACTTGAATATCTTATAGAACGTTCAATAATTAATCCTGGGCAGGATTCAAATGAAGTGAGACCCTAATGAAACCAAATCATACTTTTGCTGATGGAAATACAACATCCATCCTTGACAATCTGAATACGGCAGTATTTCGTGCAAATCTGGATGGATCAGCGTCAATTATTGATGTGAATCCAGCCTTTATCAAGATGTTTGGCTATAAAGACAAAACAGAAATTGAATCCATATCCATCGTTGATTTCTATGTAGATCCAGCAGATAGAATTGAGATGAGGAATGAACTTACATCACAGGGAAACATTCGAAATCGAGAAATGCTTTTTAAAAGAAAAGACGGCTCCGTCTTTCCGGGACGAGTCTCGTCTGTGTTGGTTAAAGATTCTAAGGGAAAGAGTTTGTTTATAGATGGCGTCGTGGATGATATTTCAGAACTCAAAGCTAAAGAGGAGGAATTATTAGCAGAACAGAAGGTCTTTTTTAGTGGACCCGTTGTTTTAATCCAATGGCCAGTGCACGAAAATGAAGCTTTGATCAATATCTCAGAAAATGTTGTAGACTTGCTAGGATATGAAACTTCAGATTTTTTGGACGGGAAAATTCTCTATCCTGATCTGGTCCATGAGGAGGATAAACCAGAATTACAGAACCACATCAGATCGATACTGGCTGGTGGTTCTGATATCATGCTGGTACATCCCTATCGATTGAGGAGAAAGACTGGAGATTATATCTGGGTTCAGGACTATGCTTTCGTTCAGCGAGATTCAACGGGCAAAGCCGTTGGAATTCTGGGATACATATATGATGTAACGGACTTGCAGGTTTCTCAGCGGGAATCTGTGGAAAAAGAGCAGCGTCTCAGAGATCTGGTTGAAAATTCTCCGACTGGAATATTGAGAATCAATGGTGAAGGAAATATCGTCGAGGTGAATCAAAGAATGGTGGATATGCTGGGTTCTCCTTCCAAGGAGGCCACCCAAAAGTTTAATATGTTCAATTTTCAACCCCTCGTTGATGCTGGGATTACTGGAAAATTCCAGGAAGCCATATCGGAAAACAAAATCATTTCATTTGCCGGGGAGTATGATTCGAATTGGGGCAAAAATATACATTTCAAACTCATTATATCACCTGTTCTGGATGCAGAGGGTCAGGTAATTGGCGCTCAGGCAAATATGGAAGATGTTTCCAAAGCCTTTCTAGCTGAAGCAGATAAACGTGAGCTTCAAAAGATCCAGCTCGAAGAACGTAGGATTTTCATGGCGGGCCCTATCATGATCATCAAATGGGCTTACTCTGCTGATGATCCAGTCTTATCGGTGAGTGAAAATGTTGAGCAAATACTGGGCTATACTGCCAAAGAATTTATGAGTAGTGAGATGGTGCCTTCAAAACTGATTCACCCCGATGATTTAGAGAAAGTGCGATCAAGTACACATGACGCCATGGGCAGAGGGGAAAGCGCTTTCGAGCTAGCGCCCTATAGACTAAAGAAGAAAGATGGTAATTACATTTGGGTAAGTGATTATAGTACCGTCAGCACAAGTTCTGATGGAAAATCTTTATACTTCTCAGATCTCGTATGGGATGTTACATCAAGGATACAGATACTCAATGAGTTAAAGACTGCCCTGAAAGACCAGGAATTTCTGCTTCGAGAGATTCACCATCGTGTAAAAAACAATATGCAGGTCATCATTAGCCTCCTCAACATTCAGGCTGAATATTCAAGCAATGAGCAATTGTCTGAAATTTTTAGTGCTACCCAAAACCGGATTAGAAGCATGGCATTGGTTCATGATAAACTTTTTAAATCGAAGCAAATGTCGGCAGTTGATTTTGGAAGTTACATCAATTCATTGGTCCTCGAACTTAAATACTTCTATGGGATCGATACCCCCCGAATAAATATTCATCAAAAAATAGACGATATAAAGCTAGATATATCTAAGGCAATCCCATGTGGATTAATTGTGAACGAACTGGTGACGAATTCCATGAAATATGCCTTCCCGGATAAGCGGGAAGGGGGTATTTGGATTTCTGCAGGTCCAATTGGTGATAATAAAGCAAAGATTGAGATTAAGGACAATGGTGTTGGGCTGGGGGAGGACCTGGTATTCGAAGAAACCAAGTCCATGGGGTTACGTATCGTAAGAATTTTGACGGAGCAGTTAGGTGGGACCATGGAAATCAACACGGAGAAGGGGTCTTCCTTTTCGCTTACCTTTGATCTTATGGATTGAGCATAGCCGAAATAGCCCATGATTAAAGTTCTCTTTTTTGCCGACTCCCATCTTGGTTTTGACTTCCCCATTCGACCGAGAATCCATCGCAGAAGAAGGGGCTGGGATTTCTTCAAGAACTATCAGCTCATTTTGGATACTGCAGTAGAGGAGGGAGTGGATGCTTTGGTGCACGGTGGTGATGTTTTTTTTCGATCAAAGATCCCTTTACCAATTATTCAAAAAGCATACGAACCGTTGCTACCCGTATTAGAGCATGGAATTCACATGTTCTTTGTGCCTGGTAATCATGAACGCTCCAGATTGCCTGCATCACCTGTCTTTCATCATAATAATTTCCATCTTTTTGATCGGCCCCGATCATTTTCATTTGATTTGAACG
The DNA here is from genome assembly GCA_016784025.1 of Fidelibacterota bacterium. GTDB lineage: Bacteria > Fidelibacterota > UBA8477 > UBA8477 > JABMPR01 > JABMPR01. Next base: position 191,913 of record JADHVL010000001.1, read on the forward strand.
GCTTGAAGACAACCTGGGGCGGTTTTCCAAATATCCGTCACCAGGTGCAGAAAGAATTTCCAAACCATCTGGATCTGATCGGGTTTGAAAAAGAATCTGAAGCACTAAAAATCCTATGCATGCATCAGTCCATTGAGGATGCTGTTGTGGGAGCGCAAAATTATACTTTTAGAAAAGGACCGGATGTGGTGGGTCGGGATCAATTCCCAGACTATTTGAATCTGGTGCTAAGTGGGCATATTCATCGGCAGCAAATATTGAGAAGCAGGACGGGTACACCACTCATTTATTCAGGTTCTATTGAGCGAACTTCATTTGCGGAGCGGTTGGAGACGAAAGGTTTCTTCATTTTAAACCTGTCAAAAGATGATATTAATTGGGAGTTTCGTCCCCTACCTGCTCGTCCCATGCATGAAATGGTGCTCGCATCGAATATTTTGGACAGGCAAAATCTCGTCAGATACATCCTGGATCAGTCTGAGAAAATTCCAGATGATGCCATATTTCGAATTAGAAGCGGTGATGAGAAGCAACTCGAAATTCTCAAAATAGCTGATTTGCGAAATGTGTTGCCGGAGAGCATGAACATTGAGCTCCTTCCTCCAGTAGGCAAAACCCGTTACACCTGGTCTGCGTATTCGGATTAGTATGGAGATTGCCCCCAAATTATATAAGGATCAGAAGGGTTTACCCAAAACCTCTGGGGTTTACCTGTTTTTAGATGTACGAGAATACCCACTATACATTGGAAAATCAGTAAATCTTAGAACCAGAGTAGCTTCCTATTTGCGTAACGATAGTGGCCAGGAAGAGCGGATCCAGAGGATGGTGCATGAAGCGCAGAGCCTGAGGTATGTAGTAACAGAAACTGAACTTATGGCACTATTACTGGAAGATTCTCTGATCAAAAAATACCTTCCAGTTTACAACATCCGCCAGAAACAATTTCGAGATTACCGATATCTCCAACTCAGCGATGATACCTACCCGCGTCTAATCACTATAGAAGACCCTGGGCATATCCAGACGAATATCTATGGTCCTTTTCGAGATCGCTTTTTCATACAACGGCTACAAGAAATATTTTCCAGATATCTGGGTTTCAGATCATGTGTTGAGTCAAACCCGAAGAAAAGCTGCATTGAACTGGATTTAGGGCAGTGTCTGGGACCCTGTGTCCTACCAGAGGTTCATGAATCATATTCAATGGTAAGCGAGCAAGTTGCCCAATTTTTGGAGGGGGAGGATCCCGGAGTCATTTCAAAAATTGAAGCGAGGATTCGGGACTGCATCCAGGAGACCAAATTTGAGCAAGCCCAGCGCTTGAGAGATGATCTTATCTTTTGTGATGCTTTTTTCAATCGTCAGCGCTTTAATCACTGCTTCAGGGTGGAGCATCTTAAAATTGAAGGCAGGCGAGAAGGTATCCCAGGGTATCTATTTGAAAACGGTGCTTTAAAAGAGGTGATTCTTAGAGATGGCCGATTATGCAAAGTGGGTGAACAGCTCGATCTTTTTGACCTCTCCGTAGTCAAGGAAGATGAACCCCGTTTTTTATTGGATAGAGCAAATCTGGTGTACAACTGGTTAAAAAAGAATCAGGGAACAGTGGAGTACGAATTTCAGGAGTTGGGAACATCCTTTAAATAGGGCCAGAATATATCTTCCATACCGCCAAACGACCCATCGATACTCATTGGGACCAATTTTGCAAATGAATCCAAAATGACCACCGCATTCAAACTGGCATCTTCCTCAGTTGCCGCCTGTAGTCGTTTTACCATGCTAATATTGATAGTATCAATCTCTTCATAAATTTGACGCAAACCTTTCAGGTTCCAATCAGGTTCCAATCCATTTTTCGCTCGAGTGAATTGGGCAAGTAAATACATGGACATGGCCCTGTATATTGATTCATCAATAGTGGCAAAAGGTAAATGTGTACCCACCATGGGTCTCAAAAAGTCTAAGGAGGGGCATCCACTGGTAACCATGATGATCCCAAGTATGGAACTAAGACCACTTTGCATGGAGACCTGTTCCTTGGAGTAAGTTCTTTCGGCTGTCTCGATACTGAGGTCGATAATATCATAGGAGACATCGAATTTAAAGGCCGATACTATGTCTTGAACATTCACTGCCACAGGACAATGTTTGACACCAGTGTCAGCCAGTTTACAGCCTTCACACATATGAAATTCCAGATCAGTCCAGGCAGGTTTTTCTGTATCGGATAAGGTTTGATAATCAAGTTTATCCGAGCTAAGAAGCACCTCAAATTCTATGGATCTGGAATCCGCCATTTTGAATTTGTATTTAAGCGATACTTGTGAGGAAGAATCTGTAGGCATTTACCAAGATAAAACGAGAAAGTTGTATTTCAATGCAATTTAGGAAGGTAATACTGCTGTGTGATTAAGCATCACACAGGAGAACTATCCAAATTATTTTGGGTGTATTGAGAAGGAGTTTGATTTAGTTTCAAAGGCTTAATAATGAATGAGGATTATGAATATATGGATGTCCCCGAAAAGAAACATCGCCGAAGAAAAAAGAGTAAGCGTTTTGAGAAGTCAATTATTCGCGAATTTGGTGCGGAGATTATGATTGGCGTCATATTCTTTTTCGGAATATTTCTTCTTTACGAGGAGATGGAAATTAAGAGGTATGTTTTCGATGGCATCGTATCCGGTTTTCAGTACGTTACGCATGGAATCAGCCATTTTTTAAGCAATCTATTGGGCAGGGCTGGGGAATATGAGACATCTGATATCGTCGGTGCAACATTGATTCTCATTGCCTTCAATTTGTTGATTGCTCGAGTAAGGCAGAAGTCCATTTCCATCCTTTCTGAATTAACAGAATGCCCTGAATGTGGTGATGATCTTGTTCTGATTCATCGAAATATCTTCCAAAGATTATTTGGATTTGTATTCCGCCTAAAAATTCGTCGCTTTCATTGTCATAGTTGTGATTATGATGGTCTTAGAGTAAGGTCTCCAAAGTCAATTTAACGCTAGACTATCCAGGGGTGAACCGGGGAAACCCAACCTGGCATGCCCTTTTAATAATATGAATTTCCTAAATCGATATCGAAAGATACCCAGATCGATTCTGCTGATGATCTCAGCAGCATTTTTGATTCATATGATCAATGCTGGTTTTATCCTCATTCTCAATATCTACCTGCGAAAAAAAGGCTACGCAGATGAAAGTATAGCTCAGTTCAACTCCTTCAGGTTTCTGGGTGTTCTGTTTTTTGCATTCCCACTTGGAATATTTATAAAAGGTAAGGCACTTAAACCCTTTTTTCTGGCGTCCAGTCTTCTGGTCCCGCTGTTTAGCCTGTTCCTGCTGCTCTCCATACAAGGTGGTAATGAGACCCGAATTACGCTTGGCTTCATTTTATGGGGTGTCTCATTCATGATTCTTAATGTCTGTGGCCTACCTTACATCATGCGCTCAGCGCCTGAGGAGGTTGTCTCAGAAGCCATATCTTTAAATTTCTCAACCTGGTCTCTGGCCACCATTGTATCAGGGTCATTGATCAATATTCTTTCACGTGTCAATGAGATCGTTATTGGCGGTGTTATCATACCTCTTGATGAATTTCATATTATGCTGGTGATCATATCCATCAGCTCGCTGTCATTCATTCTGGTGCTATTTATCAAGGAGGCCAAACCTCGCTCTCGTTCCAGTAGCTTTTTCAATAATTTGAGAGCATTGAGATCAGATTACGATTGGACCTTGATTGGTCGTGTATTGGTGCCTAACATGCTCATTGCTATCGGGGCGGGACTCACAATTCCTTTCGTGAATTTGTTCTTCAATAGCGTCTTTAAAGTAGATTCGGATACATTCAGCCTCATAGGTGCTGGAACTGCCATGATTGTATTTCTATCGACCCTGTTTATACCCATCATTCGTCGCAAATTTGGTTTTAAAGTGGCTATACTGATTCCTCAATCGCTGGCCATTCTATTCCTGGTAATTCTTGCCACAACTCAGCTTGCTCAAGCTTATTCGTGGGCATTTTATGTAGCTATTGCTGCTTTCATGCTGCGTCAACCCTTTATGAATATGGCTGGACCTATGACCAGTGAACTGGGAATGAAATATGTAGGACCGAGGAACCAGGAATTGATTTCAGCTATTAGCTCAAGCATCTGGAGCGCTTCCTGGTTCATCAGCGCTAAAATATTCCAGGTGCTAAGGCAAATGGATCTTGAATACTATCAGATATTTTTTATTACTGCGGTGCTGTACGCTGTGGGAGTAGGTTTTTACCACCTATTAATTAATGACTTTTTACGGAGATCTCCGGAAGATAATCAAGGACCTGTTAACCTCGAGAATCCATTACGCGGTATGAACAGGGGATAAGGAAAACTATGGAAGCACTAAGTTCAAAACAGAAAAAATACTTAAAATCTAAAGCTCACCCATTAAAGGCGGTGATTCAAATCGGTAAGGCTGGTGTGACTGCCCAATCTATACAGAGCATTGATGCAGCCTTGAATTCACATGAAATGGTGAAGGTAAAGTTCATTGCCTTTAAGGAAGAGAAGGAAAAATTTCTTGATGAAATTACAGCGGGCTCCAAGTCACAGTTTGTAAGCCTCATCGGACATGTTCTCACCCTTTATCGCGAACACGAGGAAGCTGACAAGCGAAAGTATGATTTACCCAAATAAACTGATACAATGATCAATCTCCACAATATCACAAAAACCTATCCAGACAAGACCCTGTTTAAGGCTCTGGATCTGGTTATAAAAAAGGGGTCCAGAGTCGGTCTGGTCGGTGCCAATGGTTCTGGGAAAACAACCCTGCTTAGGATGATTGTAGGTGAAGAGGATACCGATAAGGGCCAGATACAGGTAGATAGAAAAGTCTCGATAGGGTATTTACCCCAGGAAATCACTGCCACCTCAGAAGAAACTATTTTGCATGAAGTTCTCAATGTGATCCCTGAAGTCGGTGAATTAGAAATTCAGATTGAAAAATTGTCGCTACAAATTGCCGAGGATCCAGACAATGATCAGCTTTTAAAGAGATTGGGTCGAACACAGGCAGAATTTGAGCGACTCAATGGGTGGAGTTTGGAATCTGACGCTAAGAAAGTCCTGGGCGGGCTCGGATTTACATCGGAGCAGATGAAAATCCCCCTTGATCAATTCAGTGGGGGCTGGAGAATGCGGGTTGCCCTGGCAAAACTCCTATTCAAACAGCCCGATATCTTGTTGTTAGATGAACCTACAAACCACCTTGATCTGGCCTCGCTGATCTGGCTGGAAACCTTTCTAAAAGAGTGGGCTGGAGCTTTGGTCTTGATCAGCCATGATCGTACGTTCCTGGACAAAACAATCACACAAATATTTGAAATCGATCACATGTCGATACAAATATATGCAGGCAATTACACCAAATTTATTGAAGAGAAAAAGCTGCGGAATGATCAACAACTGGCAGCCTACCGAAATCAGCAAAAAATGATAGTAGAGACTGAGCAATTTATTGAAAGGTTCAGGTACAAGGACAGCAAAGCGAGTCAGGTCCAAAGTCGTGTAAAAAAACTTGAAAAGCTGGAACGCATCTCACCCCCTGAAGGCGAACAAAGTCGGATTTCAGTTCGAATTCCACAACCAGGTAGATCAGCCAGGATCGTTGCTGAGTTTCAGGGTGCGGCTAAATCCTATGGCCCGCTTGAAGTATTTGATGGATTGAATCTCCTGCTTGAACGAGGGCAAAAAATTGGTCTCGTGGGTCCCAATGGAGCTGGAAAATCAACTCTTTTAAAAATGTTGGCCCAAGTTGAACCGCTGAGTGGTGGTAAACTGAATTGGGGAGAGGGCGTCAAATCTGCCTATTTTGCTCAGCACCAGTTTGAATCCCTGCCCATGGAAGACACCATTTATAATTTGATTTCCAATGAGAATCCAAAATGGATTGTGACTGAGGTGCGTACTTATCTGGGAAGTTTTCTATTTTCAGGTGAAACGGTTGATAAAAAAATCCAGGTCCTCAGCGGAGGAGAAGTATCGCGTTTGGCTTTAGCCAAGATGTTATCCACCCCATCGGATCTTATTCTCCTGGATGAGCCAACCAATCACCTTGATATGCGATCCAGGGATGTGGTTCAAGAAGCCATCGCCAGCTTTACCGGTACCATGGTGTGCATCTCTCACGATAGACATTTTTTAAATGCTGTCACCAATACAATTATTGAAGTGGATCAAGGGCGAATTCGAATATTCCCAGGGAACTATGAGTATTATTTATGGCGAAAGAACCAGGATCAGGTTGAAAAATCAGAAACACCTGCTAGTGTAGCCAAAGAAACCTCACAGAAATCAGCAAATACTGATTATCTCGTCAGGAAGAAATTGTCAAATCGATTGAAGAAACTCCCCATCTTGATTAAAGAATGTGAAGCTGCGCTTGGTAAGCAAGAAAATATTCTGAATGATCCTTCCCTGGCCAGCGAGTATGAAAAAATCCAGTCAGCCATTGATGAGAAGGACTTACTGGAAGTACAGTATTTGGAATTGTTGGAGGAGCTTGAAACCCTGAAAGAGGGCTTCTCATAAAAAAAGGGCAAGGATAATCCCTGCCCTTTTTCAAGTTCTTGGAAGCTTGGTTTAGATAACTTTGTGAACCAAAAGTCCGATCATAATGATCATTGCCACAAAAATCATCGCAACAGACCAGTTCCCCTTTTTGATCTCTTCCCATTCTTCAATATCTGATGAGAACCAATCGAAAACCTTCAGGGCAATTGCAACACCCACTGAAAATCCGATTGAGGCCACAACTGCCCAACCCAGACCTTCTGCATAGCGCTCCCAAATGCTTACTTCGAAGGGGTTGGCTGCAAAGACTGAAGATGCCATAAGCAGCAATGAACCCATAAATAGCATTGATTTCTTGAACATTCTATTCTCCTTTTTCATATTCCACTCAGTTTATTAATTCTATTCCATCCGTAGACAGTCTCGTGTGAAAACATCTACAGTCATTCTATTATTGTAAAGCTTTGCGCAACAAGCCCCGTCCGCTCTAAGGACCATGGCCTTACGATTGCTAAACTCGACGTCGGCGACAACCACGACATGATCAATGGGGCTTCTGGCATGCTGTGAAACCGCTCCTCCTACTAGAAATGCTTGAAGGAGATCATTGGACAGCGTCGTTTTTCGGCTGACCAACTGAATCACAAATATCCTGCCCCATGATTCTTTCTCCTGCAAATCAAAGGCAGAGCGCGTCATATCAATTCCCTTTTGTCTATACAAATCCTGTGCATATGAAGCGAGTTCTGAGTTCTCACTGATGGCTGGCTGACCAGCCTGACTAACACCTACCAGGAAAAGTAAAAAAAACAATCGAGCTAATATTGATATCAGTTTGGGTCGTTTCATCTGCTTAACTCAATTTCGATCAATTTTAAGTCAGGGGAGAGTGATATCAATATTTATTTCAAAAAGCTTGGTGTATTCGCTAGGTGTCATAGCCAGTGATATGATCATAGTCTGGATGTGTAAATTCCTGCTCAAAAGCATTGATACCTGCCTTCATAGCGCCGACCAAATCGTCTCTGGCACATTTAACTGCCAGTTTTATGGCATTGTCAATGGCCCGTGGGGTTGATTTGCCATGACATTTCAAGACCAACTTTTCAAGACCTAAGATAGGAGCACCACCATATTCCTGGTAATCACTAATCTTTTTAACTTTGCGAATCCCTCCTGAGAGCAACATCATACCAATTTTCCAGATGAGTTTTTTCTGGAAGGCCATGCGACCTAGTCCCATAGCAGCTTCTGCCATACCTTCCATAGTTTTAACTGCAATATTGCCTTTGAATCCTTCGGTTACCACCACATCAACAACACCCTTCATGAGATCGCTGCCTTCAATGTTTCCATAAAAATTTATCTGTGGCAAGGATTCGAGGATTCTATTCACCTCAACGTATTTAGGACCACCCTTGTTATTTTCTGAACCCATGTTCAAAAGTCCAATCAAAGGTCTTTCAACTCCGGTTACTTTTTGAGAATAGGCGTTCCCCATGAGAGCGAAATGGATCATATGATCTCGATCCACTGTTGTGTTGGCACCCACATCAAGAATGAGAGAGAAGATATCTTTGCGGTTGAGCTGATTACTGGTGGGATACACAGCAGCCAGGGCTGTTCGGTGAACTGTTTTAATTCTGGGTATTTTCTGTGCACTGGCGAGTATGAGAGCACCGGTGTTTCCTGCAGAAATAAGGGCGTCTGCCTGACCAGTGGAGACAATCTCAGCAGCCTTGATCATGGAAGATTCAGGATATTTGTCAAAAATTTCTTTTGGCTTAGCATCCATGGGAATGGATTGTGGAGCATGAATGATCTCGACGAATTCGCGAACTTTTGGATACTTTACTAATTCAGCTTCAAGAATGTCCTGATCACCGGCAAGCAAAATATGAAGATTTCCAGCGTCGCAGGCTCTACAGACCCCTCCGACAACAGCCTTGGGGCCATTGTCGCCACCCATGCCATCAACTGCTATGCGATAATTTCTCAAGAATTTATTTTTCCCAGCTTCTAATCAATTCCATAATCAGGCGGACACCGGCCCCTGAAGGTCCATCGGGAAAATAGGGGCGTCCCTTCTTTAACCAACCTGAACCAGCAATGTCAACATGACACCAGGATGTGCCTTCTTTGACAAACTCCCTCAGAAATGCACCAGCCGCAATAGTACCAGCTGTCCGACCCGCACCGGTGTTCTTCACATCAGCAATGGTTGATTTGATATCTTCTGCATATTCATCATCCATGGGCATTTGCCATACACGATCTTGAGTTTTCTCACCAACAGATAGGAGTTGGTCAGCAAAATCTTGATCATTGGTCATGATACCGCTATAGCGATGTCCCAGAGCAACAACAACAGCACCTGTAAGCGTGGCGAAGTCAACGACACCGTCCAGCTCATACTTATCTGTTATGTAGGCAAGTCCATCAGCCAGGATGAGACGACCCTCAGCATCAGTATTTAAAATTTCAATAGTTTTGCCATTATAAGCTGTCAGTATATCTCCAGGCTTATAGGCTTCACCACCATTCATGTTTTCTGTGGAGGGAACCACTGCAATGATGTTCAGGTTGGGTTTGGTCTCAGCAACAACAGCCATGATACCAAGCACGGCTGCTCCACCGAGCATATCAAATTTCATCTCATCCATGCCAGCAGATGGTTTGATAGAAATACCACCGGAATCGAATGTGAGTCCTTTACCAACCAATCCCAGAGTTTTGGAGTCTTTATCACCGCCCATGTATTCCATGACAATAAATTTTGGAGGCACATCAGAACCCTGAGCTACACCTGCGATACCACCAAACCCCATTTTTTCAAAATCTTCACGTTCGTAAATGGTGGTTTTCATGCCACCCTTTTTAGCTATCGCTTCAGCAGTGTCAGCAAGGTAGGTTGGCGTTGCAATATTTGAGGGATGGTTGCCAAGATCTCTAGCCAGTACAACACCTCCTGAAATTTTCATTCCGTAATCAAGTGCTTCCGCGATATTCGCATTTGCAGTGGCGATGACAGATTGAATTCCAGCATAAGCGTCATCAGCTTGCTTCTTATAATTCAAGAAGCGGTAACTTCCCATCACCAGTCCTTCGGCTAAGGCTTGAGCATCCTCAACTTTCAGAATGTCTTCACCCATAAATTCTATAGCAAAGGTACTCAGTTTGAGCCCAATGCATTTTTTCGCAGCAGTCGCAGTGGCCTGACGTAAATAGTCTGCAGTATATTTTTTGGATTCTCCAAGCCCGATTGCCATATAGCGCTTAGCGGTGTCGCAATCAGGGGAGTACATGACCATAACTTGATTTAGCTTGCCTTCAAATTCACCATTCTCCATGGCAAGATTTAACTTTTTTGAGAGCTTTGGATGAGCGTTCTTAAATTTATCAGTGATCCCGGAATCAGAAAAAATACCGAATATGTAGGCCTCTTGGCCTTCAGGAAGTTCCTTTAATTTTTTGTAGCTCAGGTTGAAAAGTGACATCTTTGTGCGTTCCTCTCGTTAAAACATTTATCTCTATTAAAGTTCATTTACATGCTGATTTGTTCAGGCCTACAATCTAGAGTTTAAGCTGGCAGTTAAAAACCGGAAAAGTGAATACTTGATTGCCTTTGTCAATGAATACAAATCTTATGACATTAGGGCTGTTCAGCTTTTTCCAGCAAGAATTCTTCAAGACCATAAAAGGCTGCCTGAGCCAGAGCGTCCAGTCCTTCTTCCGATAACAAAAACATTTCTTCCTCGGGGTTGGTCATAAAAGCACCCTCGATGAGGTATACCAAATATTCAGTTTGCCGTGTCAGGTAGTAGTAATAACGTGCCACCTTGCCTGAGGTCTCAATCCCCATATTATGCATATGCGGATATAGTTTGTCGCTTAAACCCTTTGCACTTGGCCAGGTATAGAAGGTTGATGCCCCCTTTGCTTCCAAAATGTTTCGACTTGCACCAGGTGCATTGTTGTGAGCCATGACAAAAATATGGACGCTATCCTCTCTAGCAATCTTGGCCCGGTCAGCCAGGCTAATCTGGTGGTCATCCCGACGTGTTAGAAACACCGTGGCACCAGCGTCTAGTAATAATTTTTCAAGTTTCAAGCTATAACGCAAATTTGCATCAGCTTCAGCGTAGCCTGTAATTCCCCGAGCACCTCTTTGCCATCCACCATGACCAGGATCGATTTCAATTTTTACATTGGCAAATAGGCTATCCCGAGAAATTTCTGGAGCCTTACGTATACCTATGACAAAGTATTCACCTTCGTATCGACCATACCACCCCCAGAAACTATTTTTTGGGTAGAAGTCCATTTGCCAAACCAGATCCTCCGGTTGACTGCGCTCCAGGTAGGCAATAACGGAGTCACCTTCTGGGTAGGTAGTCCACTCCCATCCCTGTTTGGCACCATAGACCTTTAACTCGAGACGAGCTGGTCTGGCTTTCTCTTTTATTTCATAGGGTAGTCTTGTGGTTCCGGTTCGAATTCGAAAAACAGCCCAATCATCTTCGTTCTCTCCGTGCATGGAACCGAGATAATGTGGGTTGGTGAGTTTGCTGTCTGGATGAAGCTCAACTCGATTTGCCAGAACGTAAGCTGTTCTATATTGACCCAGGCGAATTCGGTACATCCTGTTTTCCAGACCAATAATCTGAAGGGAGACAGAATCAGCCAGAGGGAAGAGGAGCTGATCAGTATCAGGGGTGTCATACACTCTGGTATCTTCATCAATGGTCAAACCACCCAGGGCATCTGTCAATATGCGCAAAGGCGCACTCCCAACCCTTTTTGAAAGTGATCCGAGACGGTAGAGAACTTTGGTGTTAATCTCCTCATCAATATCCAGGAGATGGTAGGAATAGGTATAATACCCCAGTTTATCTTCATTCATTTTTATCCAGCCGGTTATGCCAGGAATCTTGAAGTGGACCGACTCTGATTCAGGACCATGTATGCTGAGTTGGAGGTGGTCCCCTGCAATTGCCCATCGGTCTCTGTTAGGTTTTGCACTTTTTTTATCTAGAACTGTCAGGACTTCCCGGTCCATGGGCCGTGAAAGTGTGACCAGCTCCCTTACTTCTATATCATTCAAACGTGCAATAAATTCGAATTCATTGTCTCCGTGGTTAATTTCAACATGCCTGGTGAAAGCGCCTGATTCAAAAACTTTCACTGTATCTCCATTCATGAAGAGCAATGCCTCTGGGTGGGTTCGTCCTCTTAAACTGACTTCAGACCCTCGGAAATTACCGCTCCTTGGGTATCCCATGTGAATGGATAGTTCTTCTGGAATGTTGTTATTGATGAAAACACTGTCTTCACCCATATGATCAAGATTCCGGTGATAAACTCTTATAGTATCGTTGAATATCTGGGTGCCCTTTGTTTCGGAGATGGGAATGAGGACTTCAGGCTGATCCAAATTTATAAGATGGCGAAATAGCCCCTCCTCATCAGGGACAACCTTCGTTCCTGCTACCATAACCTCGGTTCCAGTGGGAACCTTACCAGCTACCTCAATACGATCTACCCAAAATTGCATATCGGGTTTGGGATGTAAGATTTCGAGTCTAGGAGGATTTTCCTGGGCGATTATCAAACTTGAAAGAATGACTAGCAATAAGAGTAGTCTGAAGTGGAGGTTCATTTGGTTGATCCCTTTACTGATTGGTCCATTTTGCTCCCAAAATAGACTGACATAGTACCCACCAACGAATGTTTTTCAAACTTTACAAATTAAGGGCTGTAAATAGGGTGGAGTGATTGAAGATTTTTGCGGTCGCCTTCGCTCTTGCGAGCGAAGGCGAGTGGAGCCGAGGAGGATCGAACTCCTGGCCTCTGCATTGCGAACGCAGCGCTCTCCCAACTGAGCTACGGCCCCATGGCTTAATATATGAATTCCAAATCACAAATCAGGAATCAGAATGATGCTCTCAAAAAAGAGAAGCGAAGTTGGGTTCCCAACTGCTTGTCCCGTCGTAGCTGGCAGCGTAGACGGAAGCTACGGCCCCTTCCTTTGTGAGTAATTATAAATTGTGAATCATGCATTGGGAACTAGAATCTTTCACATTAACACCAGACTTCAGTCTGGTGTTAATCCCACGACAGACCCTAATTGCCTCACACCCAAAAGTTGTTAAACTAGAAAGCTCACAAAAAAAATCAGGGAGAATACGCATGCTGAAGCATTTTCGATTGGAAGAATTGGGAAGTGATGTCAAAACCGAAGTCATCGCCGGGATAACCAGTTTTCTGGCAACCATGTACATCATCGTGGTTAATCCAGCGATCTTGAGTGCGACTGGGATGTCATTTACGGCAGTATTGACCGCCACCATATTGGTGAGTGCCTTCAGTTCCATTGCCATGGGAATCTACGCCAACAATCCTATCCTGCTTGCACCAGGTATGGGAATTAATGCCTTCTTTACCTATGGCATCGTACTTGGAATGGGTATTCCATGGGAAACAGCCCTGGGTGCTGTTTTTCTTTCTGGTATCGTCTTTCTGTTACTTTCAATATTTAATATTCGCACCATGATAGTGCATGCCATCCCCACACAACTGCGTTATGCCATCGCAGCAGGTATTGGTCTTTTTATCACATTTATTGGGTTCAAGAATGCCAATTTTATTGTTGCCAATCCTGCGACCCTGGTGGGAATGGGTGAGCTAACCCCTGCTGTGATCACATTCCTTATTGGTCTTTTGATCACTTCGGTGCTGGTTGTGGCTCGCTATAAGGGTGCCCTCATAATTGGTATTATCGCCACGACACTCATTGCTATTCCCATTGGTCGCTGGTGGGGAGATGCCAGTTCTATCAATTTTGGAACTTCTACGCTGGTAAGTTTTAATGGAATATTTGCAGCTCCTGATTTTTCATTGTTATTCGCCCTTGATTTAGTGGGTGCTTTGAAGTTTGCCATGATTCCCGTGATCTTCGCCTTCCTCTTCACAGATATGTTTGATAGCATATCGACCTTTGTAGGTGTGGCTGAGGCTGGTGATCTCAAATCGGAGGATGGTGAGCCGCGCAATATAAAACAGTCATTAATTGTTGATGGGTTTTCCACAACCATTTCCGGATTGGTCGGTACCAGTTCTGGAACCAGCTATATTGAATCAGCTACAGGTATTGAAGAGGGAGGTAGGACCGGTCTCACGGCTCTGGTTGCAGGACTCCTTTTTATACCCTTTATGTTTCTATCTCCTCTGCTCTCTATTATTCCCGGTATTGCCACAGCCCCGGCTCTGGTTTTAGTAGGTGTCTTCATGATGAAGCCAGTTCGTAAAATAGCCTGGAGCGAAATGGACAATGCCATCCCCGCATTTATAGCCATGCTGCTTATTCCGCTTACATTCAGTATTACGCAGGGAATTATCTGGGGTTTTCTGAGTTGGACTTTTATTAAGGTAATCCATGGCAAAGGGGATGAGGTTTCGCCCATGTTATGGGGAATTGATGTTTTTGCCATACTCGCTCTGATTGCTTGATTCCAAGCCGAGGCAACTGTTTAAAAATATTCTGAATCACAGGTTGAGTGAGCCCATTATTGGCTGACATCACCTGCCTTAGATTGTATTCTCAAACTTAAAAACAGACTTATTCCATTCGATATGGGAAAGTCTGCTTTTGCTCAGTGTGACATATATCAAAATTCTGTTATCATTTCTTTATCCTGTACGAATTGAATGTCCTTTATGTCGCATGTATCTTGCGCCGCTAAAACGAGTTCAAGAGCATTATAATTTTTTAAGGAGAGAAGATGAAACAGAACCTGAGAACCCGGGAATCCGGCTTTACCCTTATTGAGGTATTGGTCGTTGTTATTATTGTTGCCATT
>JADHVL010000033.1 GCA_016784025.1 Fidelibacterota bacterium
GTGCCGCTATAGCAACTTTTGCCTTGAAACTAGAACTGTGATTACGTCTTTTTCGCTTTGTCATGGTGTCCTCCTTCTGGACTCATATTAATCCGGAGTCTACACCTAAGCCACTGTCCAGTTTTTGGGGTCCACCTCTATACATACCTTGTAAAATAAGAACACCGTTTACAAAAATAGTACTATCCTCATAAGTACTCACATCAAGCGTGTCCAGTGTAAATGTTGTTCTTCCCTTGAATTTGTTGCCACTACTTGTTGTAATGGCATTGGCAATCCCCAGTAAACTGTCAACAAAAGTTGTACTGTAACCTGCTGAAAACAGGTAACCATGTGCATGCTGACCATATGTAAAATTTGCATCCGGTGCCTTTCCAGTAACCGTCTTGTCAGGTGGAATATAAAGGTGGGTAGCTACACCGTATAGTGGATTACCGATTATGGCATCAGCTTCCACCCAGACATTTTGGCCTATATACAGGGAATCATTAATAATAAATCCATCGTATATATTAACCGTGTTTGGATCCTCACCTTCAATAATGGAGACATCTCCCCAGATAGTTTTCATAGACATCTTGGCCTGTACCCGAAAATATCGCTCACTGGAGGCAAAAGTTCCCTTACTAATTACTCGGTAGTGAAATTCTTCTGGGGTGCCACCAATGTCACCAGAATGACTTGTATCAATCTCAATCGTAGAATTATAAAAGGTATAAGGACCACCAAAATCTGATTCACCTACTTCAGTTTTATAAAGTGTGTATTCAGTACCAGATAATGCCGTCCAATGAGCCTGACTCGCAGAATACATATCTGCATATTGGGAACTCTGGGTAGATACTTGGCGCATATACATAGATGCTGCTAGACCCATTATGATTGCAACGGTAACTGCAATCAAGGTAACTCCAAAGCCCGACTCGGGATTGGAGATTTCTGGTAATCTATTTTCAGGTTTTGAGTGTCTGATCATAATGAATCTGAATTATTATTTAATAAGTGTTTAAACATAGGATTCTATATTTTCATTCTCAATCTAATGGGTAATTGTATATTTTCATATTTTCAGGATAGACAATTGACATCAGTGCAATCCCGTCGCTACCATCATCCATTACCAACATGAGTTTCACCAGGCGAATCTGGGCTATACTGCCGGCAATTGAATTATCTTCAGCATAATAGCTGAACGCAGTGCCAGCATTCTGGATTGGAGTCGCCAGGCTCAAAGCACCCGCACCTCCACCAACTTCTTCACGGTTCAGGAAATTTCCTGAGATCGTATAGTCCCAGGTATTGCCATAGGCATCAGTAAATTTGAGCTGACTGCTTGTTGCAACCAAGATATCGTCAGTATGCTGAAGCATACCAAATTCACGCTGAAATAGATTGATTGCCAGCATCCCCCGGGTAACCAATTTCTTGCGATCTGAAACGTCAGAAATAAGCTTGAAGTTGACGGCAATAATAGATAGCAGAAGCCCGCTAATAATGCTCATAAGCGTAATAGCTATCATCATTTCAAGCAGGGAAAAGCCTGGTGAATTTTTATACTTAAACATACTTATCGATCAACTCCTGCCATTATACTGGTGAAAACGACTGGGGTATTAAGGGCTGAGTGATTCACTGTAACTATAATACGTTTATAATTAGTTCTGGTACCCAGGCTATCAAGCCAATTACTGGGTACTTGAACATAAAACACCTGTGAAATCACGTTAAATCCGGAGTATCCATCGTTACTAAAGTCCCAGGCAGCGGCTGCGTAATCATCAATGTCATCATAATCGGTAATCGTACTTTCACCAGCATCTGGTCCAATAGTAGAGCTCCACGGGGAAGCTGTGCCTTCATCATAGGCGTGCATGCGAATTGTATTCATGACTGAATTTCCCAGAGAGACGGCCCTTAGACTAGTTTCCACCTGGCTAGTCAATTCAATATAATTTCTTTGAGCATACTGAATACCCACAATAGCAAGGGCAATTATGCTCAAACCCATAATCATATCAATCAGGGAAAACCCAGATTGAGGGTTATGGTGTTTCATATGCCATTCCAGTTCCAGCGATGAGAGTAATAGTCCTAGAATTCAATACGATGGTACCGCCTGAAGAAGGAATGCCCCACCAGTTAAATGATACTTCCGAAGCCCCACCAAAATTTGCAGAGCTAATTAAAACATCTTGATAAGCAGAATCCAGATCTAGAACAAAGGAATCACCGGTTTGAGGGTCTGGGATTAGTATTCGAGACCCGGCATTTGGTCCAACATACAAACCATATTGATTCTGAGCTTGATCTACCACCATCCAGGTAGTATCACGAAGACTCGCGGCCCGATTGCGTAAATAACTCAGATCTTCAATAATTCTTTCTGCAACTGCTTTTTCGCTCACTTCAGAGATGAGTGACCCAACTTTAGGTAATGATATAGCTGAGATTATTCCAATAATGGCAATTACCATGACCAGCTCAAATATAGAGAATCCTGATTTTGAGGTAATATTAGGCATACATCATACCCTAAGGCCGAAAGCTAAGTGAAATACCCGTATCTGGATCATCAATTCTGAAACCAGCGGGTTCCAGGGGTGTCTCGGGTAAGAGGTAGTACAGAAATGGTCTTTCGTAGGGATTATAAATTATTTTTGATCCACTATATAGCTGTGCCACGGTTCGGCCATCATACAGAATCGTAGATTCGGACCAGCTAAAGGTCATTTTATGATCAGAAGGCTCATCAGGCCATACATTCTTTTCGTCCTTGAATATTCCCTCAAAATATAGATTGATAAATCCCTGTTGGAGTTGAGTCACCCCGGCTTGTGACATGACCAGCTTGGCCTCGGTTTGAGTTTGGAGATAGGTGGGAGTTACCACGGCGGCTAGAATGCCCATAATACTAACGGTTACAACTGCTTCCAAAAGGGTAAATCCTTTTTTTAAGTCAGCTCTCTTGCCTGGGAGATTAAATATGATGTTGGGAAGTCTCATCTGATTTTTGACTTAGAAGGTCTTCTCCAATGTATCATTATGGTTACCTGTCTTTCACTGATGCATCTGGGAATCATAATCAATTGATCCTTTGCTAAAACCTTGCAAAGCTAATTAGCTCCAGCGTTAAATCAATTTAGCATCAGTTAAAATGCCTGGAACGCCTAAGATCAGAATGCTATGATATTCTCATGCAGATGCGAAATCGGAGGTCGAATAATCGACCTCCGACATGGCATCTAAATAACTAAGATAATTTCAATAAACTTTGACAAATTATCCCACTTAAGTCAATTGAACTAATATCTATGGGGCTGCTGTAAAGGATCCAGCTCCATCATACAGGTACTTTGTGCCATCAGCGTCATAGGTGACAGTATCTGTGACAGCAGCGTATGTAGGTGTCCAACCATCTGGAATCTCATCGAGAACAGAATCAAGAAAAGCATCGTTGACGGCAGGGAAACTTCTTGTACCAGTTTTTACCAGCTTGTTAGCAGCAAAAAGCTGTAATCCCGAGCGAATATTTCCAACAACTGCTTGCTTGTTCTTCGTATGAGCTTCAGTAGTTATTGAGAAAAACTTAGGCACTGCGACTGCAGCCAGAATTCCAAGGATCACGATAACCATGATCAGCTCGATTAGCGTAAAACCTTTGTTATTGTTTGTTTTCATTTCATATCCTCCTGATACGTTTTGTTATGATTATTTAATATTTACATGGTGTATTCGGCAAAAACCAAGGGTTGATTGGTGTCCCGAATTTTGAACATAGGTACTTTTGTAATCAATAGTTCTGGTGGATTTCCTGACCAACTTGCCTCACCGGTGGAATCATCATGAACATAGAATTGCCATCCGGCACCGAAGGGCGACTTGGGTACGCCATCTTTAAACAGATCAGTTGTAACTACAGATACAATACCATTTCCACGGTCGTATTTTATAATTACGGTCGCGTCTTCTAAATCAATCCAATCGCTACCCGTGGAATTAAGTTGAGCCAGAGCGCTACTTCCAATTCCATAATGAGCAACAGAGGTATATTTGTTGACAATTGAAGACCCTATGGTATTCATTGTTTCCAGGGCTTTGTTGGCTTTACCATTTTGCTGGGCATCCAGATATGCCGGGACTGCAAATGCTGCCAGCGTGCCAATGATGGCTACGGTAACAACCAGCTCCATTAATGTAAAACCTTTCGTATTCCTGTTCATTGCATTTCTCCTGATATGTATTTCGTCAAACATGCCCACAATTAACGCAAAGGCTGTGCCAAATCATAACTACTTGTTTTTTATGATATTTTAATTGAGCATTGAAATTATTTTGTAGCATTATGAAACAAGGGGTGTAGCCGAATGCTACACTTTGACCACCAGAAAGAATTCGATCCAGATATATATTGCTGCTGCAAAAAGAATCATAACCACGGAATATAGCCAGGTGGGAAAAGTCCGTTGAAAGAACTGATAACGAAATCCCTTTTTTTCCTCTAAAGCTTTCATACCATTGTCCTCATACCTTCCAACCCCTTGTGGATAGTCGAAAGTCGAAAGTCGAAAGTCGAATATCGAATATCGAATATCGAATATCGAATATCGAATATCGAATATCGAAGGTCTAACTCCTAACTCCTAACTTCTAACTTCTAACTTTTAACTTTTAACTTTTAACTTCTAACTCACTTAACAGCCCCATACATATTCCACATGGGTAGAAAAATACCCAGAGCCATAAATAATAACATGCCACCCATAAATACTGTCATCAGGGGTTCTATGGCACCACTAAGACCTTCAATTTTAACATCTACTTCTGTATCGTATTGAGCAGCAACATTGGCCATCATATCGTCCATGGCTCCAGATTTTTCACCAACGGCGATCATTTTTACCGTCATTTTGGGGAAATATTTACTTTTCGCAAGGGCTGCTGCCAGGCTAACACCTTTTTCAACTTCTTCACGCGCGGCGGCGATCTCCCTACCGATTACCACGTTTCCCACAGTCTTTTCCACTGTCTCCAGTGCCTTTATAATCTGAATGCCACCCCGGCTCAAGGTCTCAAGCATATGAGCAAAGCGAGCAATGTTGGTTTTCAGGAATATCTCTTTAAAAATAGGAATCTTGAGCTTAAAACCATCCAGGGTATAGCGGCCCTTTTCTGTTTTGCCAAAGTATTTCAATCCGAAGATTGCTCCAAAAAAACCAATAATCACCACTGGCCAGAACTGGATCAGAAAATCGCTTGCTGCAATCATTACTACGGTTGGGATTGGCAAGGCCATACCCTTGGATTGAAACATGTCAGAAAATTTCGGAACAATAAATATCATTGCGCCAATGAAGGCCAATCCCAGGGCAGTCGTTACGATCATGGGATAGCGCAAGGCGGATTTGACATTGCGCACAACTTCCTGATCGTGTTTGATGAAGGAGCCCAGCCTTTCTAGAATTTGCTCCATGACACCGGCTGACTCCCCTGCTTGAATCATGTTTACATAGAGTAACGAGAATACACCGGGATAGTCCTGCATGGCTTGTGAAAGCGATTTACCGCCACTCACAGCCTTGATGAGGCCTTTTACAACCGAACGCATGGTATCGGTTTCGGCTTGTTCCTCCAGTGCTTCCAGAGCACCTATAAGGGGAATACCAGAGCGAAACATAATGGCCAGTTGGACCGTAAAGTTTTCAATTTCATGGGCTTTTACTTTTTTGCCCTTTTTGAAAATACCGCCGCCGGACAAGACACCCTGCTTGTGCTCTTTTACAGAGAGCAACATCTCGCCCCGCTCATCAGCCTGTGTGAATACCTCCACCTTTGACTCCGCAGTGACGATCCGCTCTTCCACAGTACCAGAATCACTCATGATTCGACACACAAAATCAGGCATCATCGCCTCCGGGAGTCGCGGAATTATCAGAAAAATTCAATTTGTATTTTTTAATTTTCCGATAAATCGCAGTGCGGGATATCTGGAGTTGACTGGCCGCCTGACTAATATTTCCATTCAGCCTGGTCAGTGTAAATTGAAGCGCATCCTTTTCGATCTCCCACAGGGGGCGAATGGTTAGTTCTGCTATCGCTTTGACTGTGTCAGTGGCCGAATGAGATTCAGTGGTATCTTCCTGATTGAGAGAACTATGGGACAGAAGCTCTCCATCTGATTGGAACACACTGCGAGTGAGCATATTTTCCAATTCTCTGACATTCCCGTGTAGATCCATATTAGCAAATGACTCAATCAGGTCCCAACTCACTCTTTTGATAGTTTGATCTTCACCTCTCAGCAATTTCTCCAAATAAAATAGCACCAGGAGTGTTAAATCAGAGGTCCGTGATCTCAGTGGGGGTAACTTGAGCGGAATTACATTCAAACGATAGTGCAGATCTTCGCGGAATAAGCCCTTGGTGATCTGCTCTGGCAAATTTTTATGAGTCGCTGTCACCAGTCGGATGTTCACTGACTTTTCTCGCACACTCCCCAATGGCTGTATTTTACCATCCTCGAGCACGCGTAACAATTTGACTTGAAGTTCCAGGGGCATATCCCCTATTTCATCCAGAAAAAGAGTGCCATCATTGGCCAGTTCGAATTTTCCCGCTTTATCCTGATTGGCTCCAGTAAACGCACCCTTTTCAAAGCCAAATAATTCACTCTCCAACAGATTTTCAGGAATGGCCGCACAGTTGATACTGACAAATGGTTTTGTCCTGCGTTCACTGAGCTGGTGAATGGTTCTGGCTACCAGCTCCTTGCCAGAGCCACTTTCTCCCTGGATAAGGACGGTGTATTCGCTGGCGGCAACCCGGGTAAGTTGGCGATACACATCCAGCATGGGCAGGGAGTTTCCCACAAAATCTCCAAAACCACCAGGTCTCAGCAATTTTTTAGAAGTCTTGCTCCCCAGACTAATTGAAAATTCGGTATATTTGTCCAACTGTTCCATGATGGTTTGAAGGGAAGTCTCAATATCATCAATCCGAACCACACCAAAAAGTTTAGAGGTCTCACCTGCAATTCTCACGTCAAAGTCTTGCCTGGCACTAAAAAGGATGATGGGTTGATGCGGGTGGACCCTGCGTAAATCATTATTCCACAAGGGATGTTCATCTGCAAAAGCCGCACATGAAATAAAAATAGCCGAATAAGCATGAATGCTGACATAATTGAAGAGAGATACCCAGTCGCTGGTCTGTGTGACTTGACCATACTTTTTTAAATGTTCCAGGAGTACTTTTTCAGACTGGGGATCTTTCCGGCGCCGTGGATTGAGCATAAGGAATTCATGAGCTGAATTCATCAGAGCGTGACCCTCATGACTTCTTCCACCGAAGTTTTTCCCTGGAGGACATATTCCTTGGCAGCCTGGTTCAGTGAATACATACCATTTCGAATAGCAGCAGCTTCAATTTCGTCTGCATCTGCTCCTTTTATGATCAAGTCTTTAACTTCCTGATTCGGTATGAGGAGCTCAAACACACCCGACCTGCCCACATATCCAGAATTCCGACAATGGATACAACCAACTGGTTCATGAATAGCTGTGTATTCAGGCCATTTATCGACTTTGATGACACGCATCAATTCATCTGATTTTTCCACCGGCTTTTTACATCTTGGACAAAGCAGACGGATAAGCCTCTGGGCCAGAATAGCTCTCACGGTTGAACTCACCAAATAGGTATCCACACCCATGTCAGTAAGTCTGGTAAATGTTGAAGAGGCATCATTGGTGTGCAAGGTTGAGAATACGAGGTGACCGGTAAGGGCTGCTCGAATTGCCAGCTCAATGGTTTCCACATCACGCATTTCTCCAACAAGAATAATGTCAGGATCCTGGCGCATCATGGTTCGAAGAGCTGCTGTAAAAGTTAGACCGGCTTTGTTGTTTACCTGACTCTGGTTAATATTCTCAAGGGAATATTCAATGGGATCTTCAATGGTCATAATATTTACAGCGACTGAGTTGAGGGTATTCAAGGTTGCATACAGCGTCGTCGTTTTACCACTACCGGTTGGTCCAGTCACCAGCAAGATACCATTGGCTGTTTTAATGGTCTCTCGCCATTGCGTTAATATGGCTGCGTCAAATCCCAACTTGTGAAGGTCTATTTTCCCTTTGGATTCATCCAGAATACGCATGACAACCTTTTCACCGTTGGGTGTTGGAAAAGTTGAACATCTCAGATCAACTGCTACACTTTTTTGGGCGAAGTGAAAACGCCCATCCTGGGGACGTCTGGATTCAGCAATATCCATATCAGCTAAAATTTTTATTCTGGAAATCATGGGAGAGACTGACTCGTGAGGAATTGAGTAGTATTGCTGTAAGACACCATCAACACGATAGCGTATGCGAGCATCATTTTTTCTGGGTTCAATATGAATATCACTGGCGCCCATGTTGACTGCCTCGAACAATAGCATATCCACAACTTGAACAATCTCTGTATCCTCATGAATCTCACGTGAGACCACTCGAACATCATCACCAGCCGCTGCTGTATCTAATAGGGAAGTTGTTGATCTGTAGTAAAGATCGATTGATCGCTCAATATCCATTTCAACAGATAATACCAGCATGATTTCCAGACCGGTGTCGCGTGATAGCTGATCGATTACATCAATATTCAGGGGATCTGCTGTGGCAATAGTGAGACTTTCCTCAATAAGAAACAGCGGTATAATTGTATTTTTACGAGCAAAATCTTCACTCACCACAGCCAGCGCTTCATCCTGAATACTATATTTGGTAATGTCCAGACTGGGCAGTCCCAGGTGATCCCCAAGAACTTTTAAGAGATCAGTTTCCTGAACCAGACCCATACTGACAACGGCTTTGCCAAAGACCAGGTGATGTTCTCTCTGATAGGTCAGCACTTCACTTACTTGATTTTCTGAGATAAGTCCAGATTCAAGTAATAATTGGCCCAGTTGTTTTTTCTCAGTAACCATACAAGCCTATACACCAAGAAACATGGTTAAATACCAGTCGATTATTTCTTGACCTCCCAGGAGACCGAGCCAGATTCCGATACAGATAAAGGGACCAAAGGGTACCTGCTGCTTTCTGGTAATCACACCAGTGGGAATCAAAAATGCAAATAAGAGCGTGGCAGAAAGAAATGCCAGAAACATCGAAACCAGCCCCACATCCCAGCCCAGCACCCAACCCGCCATGGCAGCAAATTTGACATCTCCAAAACCCATGGCTTCTTTTTTAAAGGCAATTTCACCAAAATATCTAATTGCCCAAAAAATGGCTCCCAGACCAACAAAACCAAAAAATTGTGTGGTGAGTATGTGACTGTTTCCACCCAGCCAGAGATAGAAGCCTGGCAGAAAACCTATTATTATCATGGAGTCAGGAATAATGAGATGATCGATATCAATGAAGGCAATGGCAATGAGCAGACCACCAAATAATGCAAATACTGGCAGGTCCCAGGTCAGGCCAAATTTGAGATAGGTAAGATAAAATACTGCTGCTGTCAGTGCTTCAATCAGGGGATAGCGCCAGGCGATAGATGTTTTACAGGATGAGCACTTCCCACGAAGAAACAAAAAGCTGACCAGGGGTATATTTTCCCATGGTTTGATTTTATGATCACAATTGGTGCAATGAGAGGGTGGAAAAGCGATAGATTCTCCACGGGGGAATCGATAAATCACGACATTTATAAAACTGCCAATAAGAAGTCCAAACAAAATTACAAAAAAGGAGATCATACAGTCATTCTACAGCAGGGCTTCCAGTTCAGCGGGGAATGTTTGATAGTTGAGAGGTTTCACCAGATATAGCTCTGCGCCGCTCTGGGTACCGACTTCTCTATCACGTTCACCGTCTTTGGCAGAAACAATAATCACGGGTATATCTCTGAATTGCTCATCAAATTTTAACAGACGGCAGACCTGGTAGCCATTCATACCTGGTAGCATCAAATCCAACATGATGAGATCAGGTTTCACTTCACGGGCTTTGGAAAGCCCTGAAATACCGTCTAAGGCCTCAAACACCTCATAGTCCAGACTCTCAAGAAGACGCTTGACTGGTTCAATAAAAAATTTTTCATCATCCACGATTAAAATACGTTTTTTGGCCATTATCAATCCTTTTGCGATTCGTTATCATCATCCAGCAGATTTATGTCCTGCGTTGGTTCTCTCTGTTCGCCGGATGAGATCATTAGTTTCAAGTCTGTTGGATGATCAGCAGCATCTATTGCTGTCATTTCACTAATTTTCTTTTCCTTATACAACTTATACAAAGCCTGGTCAAAGAGCTGCATCGATTCTGAGGCTCCCGATTTTATGGCTGCTGGAAGCAGGTCTATGCTACCCTTTTGGATCAAATCTTTGATGCGTGCAGTAGAGACCAATATTTCAAGGGCAGCCGTCAATTTGCCATTTTCCATGGGAATCAAGCGCTGAGCGACAATGGCCAGGAGATTTTGGCTTAGCTGCATTTGTGCCAGATCCTGCTCTGATCTATCATAAAAGCTAAGTATGCGATCAATGGTTTGCGATGTATTTGTGGCATGCAAGGTGCTAAAGACCAAATGCCCTGTCTCAGAAAAATTCAAAGCTGATTCCATGGCTTCCCGATCGCGTATTTCTCCCACCAATAGAACAGAGGGTGCTTCGCGGAGAGCAGATTTTAAAGCCTTATTAAATGAGAGTGTATCGTGGCCTACTTCGCGCTGATTCACAATACTCTTCTTATGGGGATGCAGAAATTCAATGGGATCTTCCAGCGTCAGGATGTGACCAGATTTATTAGTATTGCGATGGTCGATCATGGCAGCCAGTGTGGTTGATTTACCTGATCCAGTTGAACCAACTACCAGAACAAGACCTCGATCTTTCAAGGCCAGCTCCGCCAGAATCGGAGGCAAATTCAAATCGCTCATGGTCTTTATAGTGGATACAATTTGCCGTACAACAAAACTATCACTACCACGCTGACGGAAGAAGTTTACTCGGAATCGACCTACCCCAGCCAGACTCAAGGTATAGTCCAACTCCTTCTGTTGCTGATATTCAGCGAGTTGCTCCTCATTTAACATCTCCTTCCTCAAACTCTCCAGATTATCGATTGTGAGTTGCTCTTTTTCGATGGGGTAAACCTCACCGGAAATTTTGAGCATGGGAAAGGCACCAACAGAAACATACAGATCTGAAGCATCTGCCTCAGACATTACAGAAAGTAAATCTTGTAAGGAATACATATCTAGCTCGCCACCAATTTCTCAAGATCTTCAGGAAATGCGGCAACCTGCATTGCTGCTTCAAGATCAACATGACCATCTTTAACCAGGGCTCCCAACGATTGCTCAAGGGTCATCATGCCCTGGGCAGATCCCATTTGCAGGATGGAGCGGAGCTGGAATGTTTTGGCTTCTCGAATCAGATTCGCTACGGCAGGAGTTCCGGTGAGAACTTCAAATGCGGCTACGCGTCCCCCACCCTTTTTCTTGAGGAGCATCTGAGATAAAATCGTCACGATGGTATCACTGATCATGATTCGAATCTGGTCTTGCTGATTTGCTGGAAATTGATCAATGACCCGATCCAGCGTTTTTGTGGTATTTACTGTATGGAGGGTTCCAAAAACCAGATGACCGGTTTCAGCTGCCGTCACCGCCAGGGCAGTGGTCTCAGGATCACGCATTTCACCGACGACAATCACATCAGGATCTTCACGGAGGGCCGCCCGCAGGGCTTGTGCATATCCATGGGTCGTCGTACCAACCTCTCGTTGAGTAATCAATGATAGTTGGCTAGTATGGGTAAATTCGACAGGGTCTTCAATAGTGATGATATGTTTCTTTTTGGTCCGATTGATGTAATCGATGATGGTGTTCAGCGTTGTGGATTTTCCACTACCCGTTGGTCCTGTAACCAGAAATAGACCTTTATCTTTATGAGCCATATCCTTGAGTCCCACCGGCAGGCCTAAATCTTCGAATGAAAAAACTTTTTCGTTGATGGCTCTGAGCACTGCTGCGTCACCGTGGATGCTCTTGAAAACGTTTACTCTGAATCGTCCAATACCCTTAAAATCAGCTGCAAAATCCAGTTCCATATCTTCTTCAAAAGTTTTGCGTTGCACCTCTGTCATGATTCCATAAATGAGAATATGTAAATCCTCTGGAAGCATGGGGGGAATATCGGTTTTGCGAATTTCACCATCCACCCGAACTATCGGTCTGGAGAATGGGTGTAAGTGAAGATCAGAGGCACCACTTTGCCTCATGAAAATCAGTAAATCCAGTATGTCCAGTTCCATTAGACGACTCTCTATTTGGTGATGATGTTAGGTGTTATAAATATAAGCAATTCCCTCTGCTCAGTTGAAGTACGTGTATGTGTGAAAAACCTTTTCAGAAAGGGAATGCTGCCGATGATAGGGGGTGAAGTAGTAGACTCATTGATTTGGTCAAAGATCAAACCTCCGATGAGTAAAGTTTCCCCGTCACCAACCATGACCCGTGTTGTTGTTGATCGATCTGATACGATGGGACGATCAGAATTGGGACCAGCAAAACCAACCAAAGCCTGGACCGTTGCGGTGAGGTTCAAACTCACAAATTTCTCCTCATTGATGCGTGGGGTGACACTGAGATCAACGCGTATGTCCACATCCTCAAATTGATAGGTTTCAGCGCCAAAGGCTGTGGCATCAGAGCCGGGGATAAGCACTGGATAACTCGTACCAATACCAATGAGAGCTGTGGTATTCTCAAAAGTTGTGACCTGGGGCTCCTGAAGTAGCTTGGTATCAGCATCAGACCCCATCAATTCCATGATGGAAGAGAACATGGGGATGCTTAAGGTGGCCAGTCGAAGCTGATTTCCACTGCTCAACAAGGTGGTCCCAATTTCAATTAAATCCTCAACCGCCCCACCGTCAGCCTGAATACTGGGTCCCGTCAGACTGGTTCGTAAATCCCAATTAATGCCTAAACGCTCATCCGTGCTAAGTTTGGTCTCGATGAATTTCACAGAAATATTGATTTGAGGAATTATTTTGTCTAATTCATTGATAATATTTTGGATACGATCGAAATTTTGCGCCAGGTCTGTGATTACGATATGGTCGTAGACTGGTCCTCCGCTAGCACCACCACCACCGCCACCTGCAGCGCCACCACCGCCACCTGCAGCTGCACCGCCGCCACCACCGCCTAGAGCACTAGCTGCGGCTGCAGCACCACCGCCACCGCCTCCAGCATCACCACCGCCTCCAGCGCCGCCGCCACTGCCACCGCCACCGCCACCGGCGGATCCAGCCATGACTGGTGAATAAAGTTGAATTTGACCCTTCTCAGTCAGGACACTTGAAAGGGCCGATGAAACAGCGCTGGCGTCCACATAATTCATTTTAAATACTCGGGTATCAAGCTCTCCAAACATCTCTTCATCAGCGGGTTTTACCACAACAATATTTCCCTGTTGAAACCAGTCATATCCGTTCACTTTTAAAATAGCATCCAGAGATGTCCACAGATCTACATCCTTCAGCGACACGGTGACTTCGCCTTCCACCTCAGGTCCTGTGATAATGTTAATCTTATGCTGAGCTGAGAGGAGTCGCAGAATGTCAATCATATCTGCTCCCTTGAAATTCATACTGATGGTGCCAGGCAAATCGGCTCTTCGATCCCGGCGTCGAGGTGCTTTTCTTTCCCTTACTTCTGGCCATGACACCAGCAGTAAGTCGTCACCCAGCCATTGAGTTGTATACTGTGGAATCTTGGAGAAAAGCATCTCCACGATGACTTCATCCTCGTCGTGGGGATTTTTCTTTACAGAGAGACGCATGAGGGGTGTAACGTTGGTGGTCCGGGTAAAATTGTCTTGTGCCAAGCTGGTTTTCGGAAAAGTCAAAGTTATTTTGGGGGGTGATTGTCCAACACTTTCCTTAAAGTCGACACGATTGGAAAGGGATATCTCCAGACCAGCTTCACCATTGGCCACAAAAGTAGAAACCCAGTTCAGTACCGTTTTGGGGGCAGCTGACACACTGAGGGCACATAATAGATGTGCTAAAACTAGGATATATCGAAATTTATTATTCATCCATATTGACCTTTACAATACTGGTTCCTCTGCGCAAGATGATATGATCAAATGCGATCTTGGTGATCTGGTATCCAGCCACCCTGTCCCCTTCTTCCAATATATCTCCATTAATCAAGGCCATGCCAACATTTCCGACCCACGAAATCCCGGTTAAATCGAGACTTGGTACATCATCTCCATCTATGTTTCCAAATAAGGAACCAAGAATTCCCCCGCCCAGCGCACTGGTTGTTTCGGCTTCTGCGTAAAAGAATGGATCTGACTCCCAGCCACCACTCCAAGCCAATGATTTAAGTGGTTTGGATGATCTGGATTCAGAAACTTCACGCGCTGTAGCCGTGGATGAGGAGCTGCTTTTAGTTAAACCAAACAGATTATCTCCATCTCCATCACCAGCGCCAATAATCCCGGCGTCAATTAAGCCATAGATCATCAAGGCCAAAAGGACAACCAGAAGTATCGCGGACCGTGCATTGAGTTGCTTGAGCACTTCGCTAGGCTCCTTCGATGAAAATGTAGGTGTATAAATTCAATTCGCAGGTCAACATGCCACCGTACTCCATCTCGGTTTCCAGTTTGATATTAGCGATATTCACCAGCCGGCGCATTTCAAGCAAGTCGTCCAGGAAGGCTCCGATGGTGAGAAAGTCTCCATAAAATTTTATTTGTAATGGATAACACTTTACATGATTCTTGGGAATCTTCATCTCGGTAAACAAGGCTGGATAGGTATCATTCAGGGAGGGATCGAAGCTTAATATTTGTAATTTATGACGCTCTGATATCTGCCGAATCTGCTCAAGCACCTCCCCATATTTCTGATTGTTTGGAACGATGGTTTTAAGTGTATCAAAAGCCTCTATCTTTTCATTAAATCTGAGCTTGAATTCGTCATAACTCTCTGTGACACCGGCCAATTCATCAAAGCGACTATTAATGCCTGCCAATTCAACTTGTAGTTGGGATATGCTGCCACCTGCTACGACTACGGTGTAGTAAAACCACCCCCCTGTAGCAAGGATAAGGAAGGCTATTGTACCAAAAAAAATGTTTCGATTCACTTGACACCTATGCCAATTTTTAGCGTAAACAGCAATCTGGAATCATCTGAGCTGGGTGAGCCCTCCCGATCTATGCTGGTAAACAGGTTTAAGCTTTCAAGACGCATAATAAAATTGGTGAGTTGTATATCAGCAATCCCTGCATGGGCATTAACTATCCCACTTAAAGCGATACGATCAACATGGGCAGCTTGCTTGATAGTGGATCCTGCTTCTTTTGAACTTGCCGGTCGGAAAACCAGAGAGGTGACTTTGATATTATCCGGGATTTCTGATGAAATCAATTTTAACAATTTCATCTGATTTTCTGAATTGATACCATCATTCTCCAGGAATCCCCAATATTTTCCCAAATACTCCAGATCATCCAACATGATGAAATATTCCTGGGATTGTTCGGACAATTTCAGCCACTGCCTGTTCATATTGGCAACACTTTCTTCCAAGACAGTTTCTTCCATGTAGGCGAAATATCCAAGAAGGAGATAAATGGGAAGAAGAATAGCAGTTAGAAAGATGCTCAACTTATTGAAGACCTTATACTGGAAATGTTGCTTCCTGGCAACTGGCAAAAGATTTATACCAGCCGAGGTTTTCAGGGCCAACCCAAAATTCGTGGCAAAAATAGGTATTAGTTGATGATCCAGCTCAAATTGATCTGAGAATTCAAAATCTCCCTGACGTAGCGGATTCAAGTGCTCAGTGGTTCGTTCAAGTTGGGTTGCGAATACTTCCACCAGATTGGGAATAGCCGCTCCCGGTCCAGTAAGGTATAATTCCTGGCACTCAACATCAGCTACCTGTTTTCTGAAGTAGTCCAGCGAGCGGTTAATTTCACTGGTCATTCTCTCAACAATGGGTCTCAGGAAAATGGAAATCTTATAAAGGCTGATCCCTGTTTCCGGAATATCCCCATCGGTATTGACTGGAATTCCATAGCGCATGAGATATTCACTGGCCATTTCATCTGTGATATTAACTGCGTCATTCCCCACCATAACCCTCTGTATCAATGCCTTATGATAATCTTTTACACCAACCGCCATCTCCCTGGTGAACTCCATGCGTCCTGATTTTACCATGGTGATGGTGGTTTCATTTTGATCCATATGGACAATGGCGATACACCCACGGAGGCGATCTGGATAACAATGTTTAAATGTTTGCCAATCGAGGAATGGTGTAGTGGTCACATTTTGCAGGTCAAATTTTTTCTTTTTAAAAAGATCTGACATAAAGGTGATGGATTCATTATTACCCACTCCAATAATGATACTCTTCTTGAGTTCACCTTTTTCAGAATCCAGGATCATGTGGTCAATGTTGATATTATCACTGCTAAAGGGGAGATTCTTCTTGGCGGTCCAGGTGATCAGCTCATTGATCTCTTTGCCTTTAACTGGCGGTGCCTTGAATACTTTTGTATGGGTCTCAATAAAGGAAGAGTACATGCGGAACATGGTTTCTTTCTTCCAGAGTTTGGTATCAAATGTGTCCAATATGTGAGCGATCAGGTCATCTCTATGGGTGATCTTTTGATCGTCCAATTGATATGGAAGGGGGTATACATCCATACTTTCTACAACATTGCGGTTACCAGCAGATACGGTTTTCAGTACTCGAATCGCTTCCGGTGTGCATTGAAAAGTGATTTTTTTTCTAACCCCGAATGCCCAATTACTGAATTCAAAGAAAAGATCAGTGGCCCAATTTGGTTTTTAACGCCTTGATGTATTTGAAAATAGGTTGGATCTATGAGTTGGGAACCTGTGATCTCAGCACTATCGCCAGGAATTGGCCTAGTTTTCTCAGGTTCAGCTGCTGTATCAGTTGTAATATCCTGAGACGAATCCATTAAATCAGCTGCCACACCCTGTGGAACATTTTCAGGTTCAGTTACTTCTTCAACTGCAGGCTCATCAACAGGTGGTTGAGAGAGATTTTTTGAAGCCAGATTCCCCAGTTTGGCCCTTATTTCATCAGAACTAACCGAGTCAGATTTCTCATCACTGGGAGGAGCTTCATCCACAATGCTATCTGGAACTATACTTGAACTTACTGCTGCCGGTCCTGGTTTCTTTTTACTGGAAACGTCTGCCTGCTCAGGAGGGTCGTTTGCATCCAGAGTGCCACTGGCATTTCCCTCTGTGGTTGATTTACCAGTCTGCTGAGACCTTAAGAGGTCCAACAGACGATTGGTCGCTGCAGAATCTTTTTCGTCAGCCGGCATAATTATTATCGTCGCTATTGATACGATTTAAGACAGCAGCGCCATCCACTGATTTGTTGTTGTAAACCAACATGTCCACAATGAGGTGATGGCACATATTTACAATTTTCCGTGGATAACCGCCTGTGTGCTGATAAATCATTTCCTTGGCTTCCCGGGAAAAAAGTGGTTCATCACCCTCATAACCGGCTTTATTTATTCTGAAATCTACAAAGGATATGGTGTCTTCCCTATCCAGGGCGGGAATGGTAGCGCCAAAGGCAATCCTATCCTTGAAATTTTCATGGGCGGCAACCACTTCTTTGAATTCAGGTTGAGCAAAGATAACCACTTGAATTAATTTCCGGCTGTTGGTCTCAAAATTGAGTAGTGTTCGAATAACCTCAATTTGCTCTGTCCCCATTTTTTGACCCTCATCAATAATAAGCACAATTTGTTTGCCTTTTTTGATGGCTGTATCGATGAGGAAATTCTCCAATTGATTGAGCATTTCAGACTGATAGAGAGAACTCCCTCTGAGACCAAATAAGCGCTTCAGATACACCAGAAATTCCCGGGTATTCTCCCAGGTTGGATCCATGATGAGATAAAACTGGAAATCCTTGCCAAAATCAATAAAGCGACTGAGAAGTAGCCGTGAAAGGGTTGTTTTTCCCGTCCCAATTCCACCCATGATAACAGAAAGACCTCGGTTGAGTCTCAAGGCAATTTCCAGGCGATTTAGGATTTCACCATGCGCCTTCGA
The DNA here is from genome assembly GCA_016784025.1 of Fidelibacterota bacterium. Lineage (GTDB taxonomy): Bacteria > Fidelibacterota > UBA8477 > UBA8477 > JABMPR01 > JABMPR01. Next base: position 18,135 of record JADHVL010000033.1, read on the forward strand.
TTCGAAAAAGAATTCCGGATCGGGTGTCATCGAGAAGGGCTCTCGCTTTAATCCAATCAACTCATAGTAGCGCATAGATTTTCTCGTCCAATCGTCGCATCAAAATTCCATAACATAAAGTAAAAACAGCTTATAATATGACCTCACGCTTAATAACGGCAAAGACTGGTTAACTTAATTAAAAAAATGTCCTATTACCAGTATGATACTGGGGTTTACAAGACTTCTCTCATGTGGCCTGTGAGGATAATCGACTAACAAATGAGCCCCGAATTACCGGGGCTCATGGGAGATGTGTAAGAGTCACACATAGTTGCTTATATGTTGTTTCAATTTAGAATCAGTTAGGATCAGGCCATCTTCAGAGATTTTGTTTTTTGCAAGACCGTTGGGTAACTGATATCCAACTTCTCGGCAAGTTTCGTTTTCTGATAACCCACCTGCTTAAAAAGATATTCGATGATTTCCTTCTCAAACTGTTCATTGGCCAGGCTCCAGGTAAGATCAGTCAGTCCGCTGATATATGCGTTCAAGGCTGATGTCTCATCACTCTGTAGTTTTATTGGCAGCCCTTCCGAGGTGCCATCAAAGTCATATCCATGTTGGCTTAGACGCCGTTTGATAGCATAGTATGTGCTGGTCTTTAAATCAAGTTTACCAGGCAGCTCTGAAATAACAATTCCAGAATCCAGGTGCTTTTGAATCAAATGAAACTGGAATGCATCGTTGATCTGCTTCCATGATTGACCCAGGGCAAAGGAAAAAGGATTGGCCCGGGGACCAATAGAATCGGGGATACTATAGCCAACTTTGGATCGCTCCTGAAAGCGGTGAACAACCCCTCGTCTATCACCCTTTAAACTAAAGCCATGTTCTGCCATTTTAATGGCTACCTGGGATCCAATCTCGTAATAATGAGTTGCCACTTCAGGGTGTTGAAGTTTATCTCTTTGCAAATCACCCATAAATAAGCATTCATCGGGTATTTGAGATAGGATTTCATATTTCTGACTATGCTCAATCGCCTGTCCGAGATATTGCACGGCTGCATCGTATTCGGCTTCGTCATAATAGGTCAGGGTCAGATTTTTCAAAACCGTTGCATACAGGTACCGACTTTGCACCCCCTCCATGAGCTCCAGAAATACCTTACGGGCTTCCTTTATTTCACCCATGCTGTAAAGCAAATATCCATATGAATTTCTTATCTGCTCTACCATGAAGGGATAATCGAATTTCACGGCAAAATCCCTTCCTGAGGCCAGGAGGTCTAAAGCCTTGGGATAGTCTTTTTCCACACGATGGTATTTTGCCAATCTTCTGATGGCAATCAAATGCATTATTTGCATCTTGTGCTCGCGGAAAAATTGAATCCAATATCGAGCCTCTTCTATACTGCTGCCAGCGCCAACCTGAAGCAGATGGGCTGCCATTTGATAATCAATAACAGAATGAAGGGTAAGTGATTCGGCCAGCCGCTTTGCTGATCGATATAAGCTTAAGCCAGAATGATATTCTCCAAATTTTTCAAAGAACACACCCCGCTCGTAGTTTATATAGGCCAGCACTTCATCCTTGACGGGGAAGCCGCGCTCTGCGTTACTGGTCTCGGCAAACAATTGGGCTTCATCCAGGGTTAATTTTGAGCCTATAAGGTTACCCTCAAGGCTCAGCGTTTTTCCCCGACCTGCAGCAAACAGTGCCTTTTGATCCAGATCCGAAATTTGTGAATAGTCACCAGAGAGAAATACATTGCGAGCATCCTCAATACTAACCAAGCCAAGCCTGCTGATAAATTCAAGCCATTCATTGGTTTTTTGTAGTCTTATGACGGATTTTTGCATTATGTATCCTAAAATAATGGAATAATAGTCCTATCCAAACCTATTTATCCCCACTCACCGCCATCACCACCGATAGAAAATTTAGTGGTGGAAACCAGGGTCGTGAACCCATTTGATCCAGTTAAAATTTCATTTGCGGTGACTACACCATTGCCAGAAAATGCTATTTTAGTGCCATTCTCGTCAATATATACTATGTCTGAGGCATCTATGAGGGTAACGAGACTCGGGGAGTCAAACGTGATTGAGGCCTTGGATTTAAGCGTTGCTTCCACAGGAGCTGCCTTCAGATTGCCCACCCAACTATTCTCGGGAAGGATTTCACCACCCTGGGCTGCGTAAACCGTGGGATCATTTTCCAAGCCATAGACGATACCTTCAGGAACTTCTTCAGCAAAAATAAATAGCCCGTCGCCAAGCTTGGCCAGACTGGTCCCGTTTAGTAAAAATGGTGCCGCATCGTGCTGGATTACCTGACCCTGATAGAGGGTCTGATCGCTTGACAGGTCCTGTGGATTTTCGCAACCGATAATCAGAAATACTACCAGTAAAACAATTGTTGTGATTCTCATCTTTAACTCTCCTTTTTTGATGTTTTCTCCGTGGCCAATATAATTAATAATTCCTGATCTATAATATATTTTATATTATATTAATATTTTTATTGTCTATCTCGGTATAACTGAATACATTTCCCCACGATATGCAGTCATCCTATTCAATTCAAGCAAAGTCAACCCGTTCGTAATCATACGTCCCCTCAAGTATGCGTATTATAAATGAAGCTAAGCAACTGCTACTCCCACAATCAGCCTTTAGATTGGGGCGGGAAATGCCAACGCTAAAAATCAAAAAGATCTCCGGCCTGGTTACGAGCATCGTTGATGGCAATACCTTTGTAATGAAGGTTCAGTTTGAAGATGACAAGCGTCGCGTGGATAAATATACTGAAACAGTCAGAATTTATGGCAGGGACAAACCTTCCATTTCAACGCTAACTGGCATCCTGGCCAAGCTGGATCTGGAGAAAAATATTGTCGGTCGCCGGGTGGAATGTGAAATTCTGAAGCGTGACCAATCAGGTCAAATAATTGCCAGATTACCCCAGAGGTATCTGATACCCGCATTTCCCTTCCATCCAGACTTTAAACGTTAATCACGAAATACTTCACATAAGTTAGCTATTTTCGTTTTCCGAATTTTGATTATCTTGCTTCACATGGAGTCAAGAGAAAGAGGTATCAATCAGCTAAAACCCATTCTCAGGGCAGCCGGTGCCAATGAAAGTGATGCTGACTACTGGGAATTCCTCCTCATGCTGGGTTTTGGTAATTCTGCAAAAGCTACACAACTCTACAAGTCACTCCGCAACACAGTGCCTTCCACGGACTGGAGGATGCCGCTGGTGGAAATAGGTGAAGCCAGGATTCTCTCCATTTCAAGCCAGGACTTTGCATGTCATAAACGCCTACTATCTGCTGCAGAAATAATTTTCTCCCGCTCAAATTTCCTGAATGAAAAAATCCAATCCGAAATTCTCGCGTTGTACTATTATGCCTTGACTCTTCACCATGAAAGGATAGAGCACGATTCACTACCACTTCCCATGCTAGAAATGGGTAAAAATCTCACCACAATAGAGAGTTTCCAATTAGCTTTTCGATATAGGATAGCCGTAAACGAGGCAAAATGGTTGGAAGCTCCTATTTCAAACATTGTTTCCATAATCAAAGAATTGGAGGAGAACGGATTGTGGACACTGGCTTGTATTGGTTATAGAAGTGTGGCTATTTTGTCACGAGAGCGTGGTGACCTACATTCGGCATATAAGTTCTATGACACCGCAATGTCCATTGCCTCTCCGATGAAATTAGAAGTTAGTCTCAAACAAATTCAAGTAGCACTTGGATATGCGTACTTCTCAGATAGACGACTAGATGAAGCAGAGGAGGAGTATTTAAAAATAATTCCTGATGGCGAATACGATCCCATCATTCCCATACTATATGAAAACCTGGCTCTTCTGGCAAAGGCCCGATCTGATATCGATACATGTGTTTCACATATGGAAAAGGCCATTGAGGTGAGCACAAAGCTTGATTCGATCCCAAATGTTCCAGGAGAATATCTTTACCTTGGCCAAATCTACGAAAATCACTTTGAAGATTTAGACCAGGCCGAGCAGTATTACAAATTGGGCTATGAGCATGCTATGCGCTATGCAAGCTCCGGTATCAGCCTGACTGGGGAGCGGAAGGACGTTGTGGATGCCTATGTCAATATCATCAACAAGAAGCGTGGTCCAAAAGCATCAAAACCCGTGGATTCCTTTGCCTTTTCCCAGGGACTACCCTGGAAAGACATCAAAGATATTTTTCACCACCAGTTGATATGTTTCCACTATGAAAATCAGCAGAATAGCAAAGCCATGGCCACAAAAATGAATATGCCAGCCTCCACGCTGTACTCCGTTCAGGAACGTCTTAAAAAACGGGGCTATCTGCTCCCGGAGAAGACCGCTTCAAGTCACACTGAAAACCATAGCCTTTTTAGATTTATCGAGGAGCATGAGGATATGTCCTGGGAAGCAATTAATACCATTTTTGAGCGAGAAATGATCCACTATCTCTATGAAAAATATGGCTATAATAAACAGCGCATGGCTCAGATTCTTAAACTTAGCTATCCCTCCATAATTACCAAAACTCGTCAATTGACACAGATGCATGAACATTTTCTCCCGAACTAAGCTCCCGTATACCAACACCTCCATCATTACTGACCCAGAATTTGGCCCCGTCCAATTCATCGCTGTCAGGAATGTCAGGTCAATTCGGATTTTTGTTCAACCCTTTCAAGGTGTGGTTGTAAAATACCCCACAGGCGTCTCCTTGAGAAAAGCCAGGAACTTTGTGGATAGCAAACGTTTGTGGATCCGTCAGGCGATACAGCGTGCCCAGATTACCGAACAAAAATCCCAGGATCATATCCTCTTGCATGGATCACCGGGCAAAACTGAGATCAGACGATCCCTGATTTCAAGACTCAACGAGCTGGCGCGGGAACATGATTTCCACTTCAACAAGGTCTCACTGAGAAATCAAAAAAGTCGTTGGGGTTCCTGTTCAGCTCAAGACAATATCAGTCTAAATCAAAAACTGTATTTTTTACCGGATCACCTGCGAGATTATGTCCTGGTTCATGAATTGGCTCACACCAGGGAAAAAAATCACTCCCCGGCTTTCTGGAATATTTTATTTCATATATTTGGCGCGTTGGAGACAAGGGGAATGCGTCGAGAACTTAAGACATTTGATTTTCTTTTTTACGCCCCACCCACTTGATCATAATTAATATGTTTAAGTTGTCCGATTGGTTTATTTGAGAATACCCTTCAGGGCGGATTCAATTTTTAATCCCAGGAAATAAGCCTCGATTTGCAATTCCTGGGAAAGATTATCCAACTCATTCATAAAGTCTTGTTTAAACCGGGTTGTATCCGAGGTACTCAATCGATAGCGAACAGTAATAGACTGTTTCCTGATGAGATTCCCAGTGCGGATACTGGATGGTTCCCGCACGGAGAGGGTCAGGGACACGACCTGTTGTCCCAGAAAGTTCTTTTTCCGTTCGTAATCAGTCATCCAAACTGCAACATCCTCGTTTATTTCCGAAACGGTGGCCCAGTCAGATTTCATGAGGTAGACTGTGGCTCCAGCCTGGGCGGGAGCCAGATTAGCTGTTTCAACCAAGGGTACTTTGAGATCGATAACTACCTTTTCACCAGCTATGGATATACCGGGTAACATGGAGCAAAAAATAAGGGGGAGCGTCAGCCTTGGTAGTTTCATCTTTTATTATCCTCATTGATTTTGATGACTCCACAAGATACGTTGGCTGCACATTTTTATATACAGAAATGTACTCAGGATAATAGGAGGGGCCAGACATGCAGGATATTCGCTGGGGCAGCATTGGATGTGGTGATGTTATGGAAGTCAAAAGTGGACCAGCTTTGCAAAATGTTGTTAGTTCAGATTTGATAGGGGTCATGCGCAGAGATGGACGTTTGGCGGAAGATTTTGCCAGGCGACATGGGGTTGAAAAATGGTATGATGATGCCACTAAACTGGTCAATGATCCCGATATAAATGCTATCTATATTGCGACCCCACCAGACACCCATCTGGAGTATACCCGTATGGCTGCCCAGGCTGGAAAACCAGTTTATGTTGAGAAACCCATGGCCAATAGCTTTGCTGAATGTCAAGAGATGATACAGGTTTGCCAGAATCAAGGGGTACCCCTATTTGTGGCATATTATCGTCGCGCCCTCCCCCGCTTCCTGAAAGTTAAAGAAATTATTAAATCTGGACAATTGGGGATCATAAAAGAGGTTCAGGTTCAGTTACTTCAATCTGCAAAAGAAGTCGATATCTCAGGTAAATCCAACTGGCGTGTCAATCCTAACATCGCTGGGTGCGGCTATTTCTGCGATCTGGGTTCGCATATTTTTGACCTCCTGCAATTTTTGTTAGGTGATATCAGCGAAGCATCTGGAAATATTGACAATACTGGCAAACATTATGAAGCTGAGGATTTTGTGGAAGCTGAATTCCAGTTTGAAAGCGGCAGCAAAGGGTCCGGGATCTGGAATTTTAATTTTGACCGGGATATCGATAAAACAAAAATCATCGGTACACGTGGAGAGGTAGAATATACTCATTTTGCAGAGGCAGATGTCACCGTCCGCTCAGATAGAGGTGAAGACCATTTTGAAATTCCCAACCCCTTACATATTCAACAACCCCTGGTTCAACTTATTGTGGATGAAATTCGAGGTGTTGGTAAAAGCCCCAGCACCGGTGTGACTGCAGCCCGTACAAATTGGGTAATGGATCGTGTGTTGGGCCGAATAGGTCCTACTTGAGCAGTACCAGCTTGATACTGGCCTGAACATCTCGTGTCTGCAGGTGACACACATATACACCGGCGCTGACAGGCTGCCCCGCATCGTTGACGCCTTCCCAGGTAATCTCTCCTGATCTGACTTGGGACTGATTAAATTTTCTAACCGATCTTCCGCTCATATCAAATATTGAGATACTTACCACTGCATTTTCCAACAGGTTATAGCGAATGGTTGTTGAGGGATTAAAAGGATTGGGGTAATTCGAGAATAGAACGGGCCGATCCGGTCTATGGGAAATATCAATATAACTGGGTGCAATTTGGACAACACTGCTCTCATTGTGGAGTCTATCTAAGGCAGATATGGCATAGAAGTAATCCGCCCCAGTCTCAAAGTCATAGGAAGTGCTATCGCCTGAGATAATTGCATAAATATTGGCTGCATCCAACGCTTCTACGGGATAGGATTCGCTACGGTATATCATCATTCTATGAGGATAATCCCCATCCTCAGCTGCTGGTGGTATGGACCACGTCAGTTGATTTGATTCGTCATTGACTCCAAAACTTACATTGACAGGTGGATTGGGTGGAAGATCATCCTTCCAGGACATGCCGGGGGCAATGGCGGGGTAACGATATAATTCATTCCTCAGGGAATCCAGAAAGCCTTTCGGGTTATTCATTACGCCATTCCTGAGACGGAAATAGACACTCCCCTGGCACCCCTCAGTATTCCGGTTACGACGGATCTGTCGAGGAAGCTCAGTGGCTGGCCAATTATGGAAATCCGTCATACGATAGGGAGCATGACCCACATACAAATGTCTATTATTGTTTGAAATGGTTTGAGCCCACCAGGGCATTAAGATGCCATAATCCTGACCCCCACCGTGTTCCCAATACAATTGTGGTGTGATATAGTCCACCGTCCCTGTTTCCAACCAGGCCACAGGATCGCAATATAATTCATAATAGGAACTGGTTCCCACTATCCCGGAGGGTACTCCGTTTTTCCAGATGCCAAAGGGGGAGACGCCTGACTTGACCCAGGGTTTAACAACTTGAATACTATCATAGAGACCTTCCACCAGCAGATTGACATTGTCTCTGCGCCAATCCGAGATATTGGTAATGCCCCTGGGTTCTGCAGCAAAGGTTGGTGAGTCTTCTCCACTCATACCACCGTAGGGGTAGAAATAGTCATCCATATGAACACCATCGACATCATAATTATTGACCACATCCATAAAAACACTGATGACATATTCTCTTACAGCAGCCTTGCCTGGATCCAGGATGATACTTTGTTCACGGATACCATTCAAGGGATCCGAAAAACGGTCTTCCCGTTCCATATTGTCCATGCTTCCCACTGTAAGCAACCATTCGGGATGTTCATGATAAACATGTGTGCTGTGCAAACCATTTAAATTACCTGAAGTACTTACACGGTATGGGTTGAACCAGGCGTGGAGTTCCATATTGCGTTTGTGGGCTTCATCGATCCAGGTTTGCAGCGGATCAAAATAAGGAGAGGGTGCTTGACCCGATGTTCCAGTGAGGTGGTGGGACCAGGGTTCATAGGCAGAATTATAGAATGCATCACAGCCCGGTCTTACCTGGAATATGACTGCATTGAATTTGGCTGCCTGCAAAGCATCCAGAGCGGTCCGAATTTCTGCCTCCATGGCCGAGGTGGACCAATTTGATCGAGGAAAATCAAGAGCCCATGCTGTGGCAATCCAGGCTGCTCGGAATTCACGCTTGGGGGGATTGTCAGCAAACAATGCACTTAACATTATGCAGCTGATTAATAGAATTTTATTCAATCGGAACCCCCTATTGAAAATCGTTATTCAAGTCAGTGATTATATGAGTTAGTGTAAGACCTGAAAAAGGTCACCAGGTTACACTCATGCCTGTACAATTCAAACCACTGCCAATGCCCAGAAGGGCGACGTGATTGCCTTTAACCAGTCGGCCGGCTTCTTCAGCCATTTTTAGGGTTATTGGTAATGCTGCCGGACCAATATTCCCAAGAGTTTGAACGTTCAGAAAAACTTTCTCCAGTGTGATTTCCAGTGCCTCACTGAGCATGTTAATATGTGGAATACTTACCTGATGAG
>JADHVL010000034.1 GCA_016784025.1 Fidelibacterota bacterium
GTCTTAAGCTTCCTTCAGATTCGCAGTCACCCACGACACCCTTGCTCTCGACTAGTGGTTGGAAACTACAATCCTCCACAGTGGACTTGCACCACCTAGTTATTAACCATGCACGGCACACGATAAAAAAAGGGCAGACCAAGGCCTACCCTTTTTCATGCTAAATATGAGACCAGTTAATTTTGATCAAGCCTCAATTTAAAACCTACCAGTATGGCGGCACTTGGCGTCCACTCATTGTCACTGGTATAAACAATCACGCTGAGCGGCAGGCCCAGGGTCTTGTTGACATTATAGGTGTATTTTGTCATGATACTGGGGCCAGAAACCTGGAACACAGCCTCATGGCGAGGATAACGTTTCTCTATTAGGGGGGAAGCATAATCGAGGCGGAAGAAAAGACCTGATTCATCCAGTGAAGCAGCATCTCCATTCTTAAATTCCTCTGTTGTATCTCCGTTTGCCACATTATAGCTGCGTTTTAGATTCTGAAAGCTGATGCGATCATCTACGATCGTGCTATGATCAACACGGGCAATGACAGCACCGAGACGGATTTGCATGGCGCCTGCAAAAAGTCTTCTTTCTTTACCCAATGGGAGACCTGCCAGCGTGGTGTTAAAACTGAGATTCATCAAACCACCCAGATCGTAGCTATTGATAAATGTGCCACTGGCCAGGGCTGCCTCCAGGGACTGGAAAAACAACTCCCCATACAGAACCTTGTACTTAAAGGCACCAAAACCACCAATACCACCGGTCAGGTGATCATCAGCATCATCGGTACCAGCGCGGAAACCCAAGGGAATGGAGGGTGATGGAACCTGAATTCCCATCTTGAAGATGGGGGTAATCACGCCAAAACGGGCAAAGCCGGCTTCTCCATATGGGCGACCAAAAAGCTCATTGCCCCATTCAACGGTTATTCCACCAGATTTTCCAAAGAGATAAACCAGACGATCCGAACCAATCTGTAAATCAGTATGGGTCCAAAAGGACTCTACCTCGAGATAGTCAATTTCTGGTCGATGCTTGGTTGATTCATAGGGTTCAGAAGTATCCAGATGATAATAGGTTTCCTTCTCTGAAATAGTCTGGGCCAGGGTCGAACCAAGAACCCACATCACCTCCATATTATCGATGACATTGTAACCTTCTGAGACTGTTCCATAGCGAATTTGATAGAGCTGTCTTTGACCTGATTTAGATCTTACCGCAATCACATTATCAGTTGACGCGATAGGTGGTAAATCCGTTTCGTTGAGGGTAATATACTCTTCCACGGCATTCTCAATAAGCAGCCGGAAGGGTTCATATTCAACCGTCCATGCATCAAAGCGTCGTGGGTCCAGCGTTGGAGGGGCTTTGGGTTGGGCCCAAACTGCAGAAAGCGAGAGTATTAGTGTGAGTGTCACCAGGAGCATTTTGCGAATTGATATAGTCATTTTCAAATCCTCCTAGAAGTACACTGCTACGGATGGGACAATATAGAAACCTGGTTCCCATTCATATTCAAGCGTTGTAGTTGACAGCGGTGTGGGATCAACATAATTGAAGATCATTGGACTCCAGAAATAGGTCATATTCAAATTGACTCCCAGCCATTCTGTAATGGTATAGGCCGTGGTAAAATCAAAACCACCAAAGCCATTCAAACCGATGTTTAACTGAGCCGCCATCTTGATTCTATTAAAAAAACGATTGTTCATATCTGAGGCATATTCTGCCCTGAACAAACCAAACATAGATTCCAGGGGATCGCTCTTATCCAGCAATCTAAAAGCACCAATACCATCTAAAACACCGGCTTCCTCATCCAGAATATCACCATAGGCAAACTGCATATAACTAAAACCTATTTGAATCCGCAACGACCCCAAAGGTACAAAACCTGGCTGGTCGGCTGTGGTTCCAATACGACTGGTAAAGCTATAGTAGAATTGACCTGAAGATGGGTTATAGACCACATTTGAAGGCTTCAAGAATGAGGTTGTATCGGTATTTCCCAGAAAGTTCATGTCCTGAAAAGACAGGCTCCCACCAAAATTAGGTGAGTCAAATTTCAGAACACCACCAAAAGTTCCTTCAAGAGGATGATTGCTATTCTTCGTCAGATTTAAATAGGATGCAGGCAGTGTGACATAAAATTTCAGAACTTCTGTTGCCAGTCCCATGTTTAGTGTCCTGGATGCGGCAGCAGGAAAACCCAGATCCTGTCTACCAAACTCAGTGGCAAATGCAAAATTGGGATTCACACGAATAAACATCCGAGGGAAAACGGAAATGTCAACGCGTCGGTGGGTCCACCAGAAGGCATCTCTAACCTGCTTGTTGCTTCGCTCTTCAAAAACATTGACCACATCACCACGACCACCACCAACATCAACAGCGGCGAGGTAATCCCAGTTATATTTGCGACTTTGAATGCGGGCAACCATTTCTGTATCCATACTATCCAAAACTGCATTGACCAGCTTGTTCAAGACGCCGCTACGGCCCTTGGCATAAATACTTTCCAGACTGGCATTGCCTTCCACATCGATGCCGACAATCACTCGTAATTCATCGGTTTCCTGAACTTCCAGTTCGGCCATATCATCAATTTCCATGAGGGTATCGATATAGGCTTCCATGAAGCTGCGACTGAATTCGCGATCTTTAACAACCCATTCCAGCTTGCCCGTTTCCTGAAATCCCTGTGCCCACAGAGTGGATACAAAGACAAGCATAATAAATGAAGTTATGAGGTTTCGAATTTTCACTGGTCCCTCCTTCTTATCATTTCAAACATATTTTATTCTGTATCTTTCGTTTAGTAGTTATAGATAAAAATTTTGCGATATGAAGTAGCGCTTTTGTTCTGATCATCTACGCTAAATTTGATCTCCTGAGATTCAACATTGTCAAAGGGCTCCTCCAACTCAACTTCCCAGCGATAGACCTTACGACTACCCAGAACTTGAGCTTCGCCCAACTGGCGATTTGATCCAATGCCACCCTTCTTCCTAAAGCGGCGGATACTATTGTTCTTGCCATACGTGGTAATCTCAAAGGTCAGATAATTTCCATCTCGACCTACAGGATTGATTGAAACCTTAGGTGCCGGTGGCTTGACCACAGTAAGTGAGTGGTTCATACCCTTGACATCACGTCCATCTACCAGGACCTGGAAAGTAATATTCCCCTCTTCGGTCAAATCGGGTAGTTGAGCAAGGGTACCAGGCATGATACCGCCACGGACCGCCGTTCCGCCGACTCGTATAGATGTCTCTGAAGACGGAATATCTCTCAGTGCACCTTCAAACATATAGGGGTCACCTACATAGGCCTCAGTAATGGATGGTGCTTTCAGCCAGACTGGCGGCCTCACCTGAAGCTGGAAGTCTACATCGGTATATTCTTCGTCGGACAGACGAGTTCCACGCAGGGTAATTTGACCATCTTTGCGTCCTCTACCAGTAACTACCGTTACAGGAGTGCCGGCATTAAGGTTACCAACCAGATTGCCGCCCTTTATGGCTGATATCTCAAGATCATCTGAATCCACAACTCCACCAATAATCACCCGAACTTCCCAGGGTAATCCTTCAACAATACTGATCCGGGGGCGATCCACCGTAAGTGTGAACGGCGCCTGGATGGCACCACCGGCAGGATCCAGCGGATTCTGGAATTGCTTGTCCAGGGAAATTTTGCCTACATCGGTCATGGCATCCATAATCTTGTGGACAATGGTTTTATCTGAATAGGACTTCTCCAACTCCAGCTGAACAAGAGCTTCATCAGGCATGACGCTGATTTCCGCCGACATGCGATAAAGTATCTCGGCTTTTAGGTCAAAATCTGATTTCGGGATGATGGCAATGAAGGTCTTGTTGTCCGGGTCTTGATTTTTGGGAGCAAGATCATAGGATAACTCTTCGAGACCCAGCTCTTCCGGTGCATCAATGGGATTAAGATGAACGGTTCCCTCAAACGAATCTTTTGAAAAAGCACCGTCAAGGGAGACTTTGAGGTTGATGGTGTCCTTGCTATGGATATCCGTAGCATTACGAATCGTTACCAGATTCTGAATTTTATCCTTAGATACCTCCAGAAGGATTTTCTTCTGGTTGTCTTTGAAATGTTTTACTTCTCCTTCAATGGCGAAGAAGCTGACAATCGTGGCGATATAAATGATAAAATAAACTTCGACACGAGCTTGGAACTTTTTCTTACGAGCCATGCGGCTACTCCTGTCAGTTTATTTGGCACCCATATTGGCGCTTAACAATCGTTGAATCTCATTGCGGACCCGAATATTGATCTGCTCATCAGCCAGTTCTTTTAAATGCTGGTTCAAGTTCTCACTTTGTTCTGCATTTTTTGCCAGCTTATCAATGAGGACACTGGCCTGTTTAGTGAATTTGTTGATTTCTTTGGCAACTTCGGGGACATCTGCTGACTGTACTGCAAATTCTTTTACAGGAGCAGGGCTACCGTCTGCGGATTCACCGCCACCCTCCATTTCTGAAGCCTCTTCTTCGAGGGTCATGAGAAAGGTTTCTTTTCCTGCTTGATAAATAGTCAAAGCATATAATAGCAAGAGGCTGAACTCCACTGTCAGGGCGCCAATGGTAACAAACTCAATAAATCCGAAGCCTTCTTCTGCCACAGAGAGAACCGTTCTCAAGCCCGTGACTAAAATCAAAAATGCCGCTCCAGAATACACCAAAGCCTGTCGACTTGGGTATTGCTCCATGATTGTCTTTTTTCTGGTATATCCCTGTTCTTTTGCCATAGCTTTTTCTTCCGTTTTAATCAGTTATAAATGACGAAACTAGCAGTAATCTTATGCAATAAACAAAAATTTTTGCCGGTTTTAAATAAGTCTCTAAATGTTGCTTGTCAGGCTTGCTTTGTCAAGGAGGATTCTTGTCATCTTTGCCTGCCGTAATCTACTTTTGGAGTTCAATATCCAAATACCTCGACTCATAGGGATCTTGGGTCTTAAAATCATATTCAAATTGGGTTTCACCGCTATTTAAGGTAACCATCCGATCAGGCGCTTGAGTAAAGTTGACCGTCTGGCTACCATAGACCACTCTCAGTGCCCAGTCAGGCAGAGCATGATTCATAGTGAATTCATATAGAAATTTCTGATCATATACCTCATCCATGGATTTATAGGTAAATCCGAAGGCCAGATTGCTACTGGATATCTGAAAGACCAACCATTCCCCCTTATCATCTTTCACGATGCCAGATGGAAGCGTCGTATCATCGCCAGCTTTAACCCATGGGTTGGAGGCATTGAGTGGTAATAAGCACTCAAACCGTAGGGGCCATTCCAAACCATCTCTTATCTGTCCCTCAATTTCAACATCAAAATTCTTATAAGCTGGATCAGGATGAATGGTCATACTGAAAGAGCTGAAGGGTGTGTTTTTTGAAGCCCAATCGTTAAAAGCAAAAATAAAGGGAATGGATATCCAGACTTCTTCGGGTTTGCCCTGTCGGGTGGCTGGTTCAAAGGGAGTGCGTTTAATGGCATTGGTTACGATCTGGTCTAGTTCAGGATACAGGGGCTCTATCACACGGGTCTGTTTAACCTGACCTTCCACTGAGATAAGGGCGTTGATTATCACGGTTCCTTCAATACCTGCCTCGCGGATGGATCGAGGATAGTGAATGCGCGCGCTCAGGGTTTCATAGCCACCAACAGGCTGTGGCTTAACCAGGTCTACGGGATCCTTTTCACCAAAAATCCAGGCACATTGCTGGAGAAGCAACAGCAAACAGATCGATTTTATCACCACAATTGGGAATCGATATTTTTGTGCGCGCATAATACACCTCCCTATGCCATATCTAGATAATTTCAAATATAAGGTCTTGCTTGGTAATAACAATGATTTAGGGCACAGTGAACTGCCCTTTGAAAGGTGTTTGAGCAAGTGGTGTTATTGAAGTATCAGTCAGAAATCAGCAGGGACAGTAGGCTTTTCCCATCTATTCTATTCAAGGGCTCCACACCTAGGATATCACCAATTGTGGCAGCCATATCAAGTATGGCCACAGAATCCATGAGGCTTACAGGATGCAACTGTTCCGAACTGAATATGAGAGGAACATGACTATCATAATCATATGGGGTACTGTGTGAGGTGCCATATGGATTGCGGAATAACCATCCCTCTTCCAGTAAGGTATATAAATCCGGGCTCAATTCGGGATGCATGAAATTTCTTAGCCGATAGGCCAGATAGTCATCTGGGGTCGCTGCCAACAACTCAGTCTTGGTATAAAGCCTGGCAACACCATCAATTGATTCCATGTAAGTCTGTAATGTGGCATCTACCACAGATGGCTCGACACCCATAGAATCCATCATGGAGAAATCATAGTAATAATTGGAACCTTTGCGGTAAATATAATCATGGTTTCCATAGAGCGAATCCAGCTCAGCATATGCTTTATTGCGGGTGGTCTGATAATGTTCTTCATCTACTCGACCACCAGACTTATTCATTACATGTGTCCAGTGCTCAGGTAGAGGCAATCCACCATGATCAGAGGAAAAAACAAAAACCACATGCTCAAGGCCAACGTTTTGATCCAGAAAATCAATAAAGTTCATGATGTAACCATCCACCTTTACCAGATGATCCATCACTTCGTGGGAAAAGGGTCCATAATAGTGGGCCAACCAATCCATGGTGGACAAACCAATATTCAGGACATCGGGAACATCATCCTGACCCAGATCTTCTTTTTGAACAATAATGGATGCTAAATCAAGGGTGTTACGATCCATCCAGGGACGCCCTGGTATTTCGCTGAACACCTTGGATTCATCCCAATCATCCTCATAGCCGATGGGGAAAACTGGACTGTATGTGGCTTTGTCAAAACGATCTGTTTCACCATAAAAAGAATCACCATGGGTGTATTCAGCCAGGAGTTCAGGGCTAATGTTGGTATTCCAGACAGAATCTCTATAACCCAGGACATTAAGATCTTTGTTGAAGTCATGTAGCCAGGTGGGGATGGTGTCTGTGTAATAATCCGTAGTAGTAAATGACCCCTTGTAATTGTACCACATGGCCAGATCAGGATTTTTACCTGACATCATTATTGAAGATCTGTCCTTGGTTGACACACCATATACCTTTGATTGGGGTGAAACAGCTTTTAGCCAATCTCCATAGCTTGTGCCATTAACCTTGCCATATGACACCTGGTATGCAGGAATATCTAATTCATTGGCATCAGGATCTTCCACACAATACACATCTTTTTTGTTGATGCGATCGTACCAGTGGTTTCCCAAAACACCGGCTGGACCAGGCTGCAGTCCGGAGCCCAGGACAAAGTGCCCAGGTCCCGTAGCGCTATAGCCATGTTCGTAGTGGGCGTTGTCAAAACTATTACCATGATCATCCAGCCACTTAAATCCCTGGGTAAAAACCGGCCGGTAATGTTCATAGGTAAAATGTGCGAGATGGTCGACAACTATGACGACAACCAGACGGGGCTTTTGTGCTGGTGAGCAGCCCATCAACAAGAGGACGATTATCAGAAATATAACTTTTTTATGCGTTTTCATACTTCCCTACAGTGAATAAGAATTGTTGATGACATCAAGGCCGGGATTTGAATCCCGGCCTTGATTAAGATTTACTCCATTACAACGCCTTCATGGTTTCAATATGTTCTCTCAGCTTGTCCAGAGATTGGGCGTAGTGATCCAATTTATCGCGCTCCTTGGTGACTACAGCTTCTGGAGCACGATCTACAAAGTTCTTGTTGGCCAGCTTGCCTTGAACCGATTTTAACAGGCCTTCTGTGGTGGCAATTTCATTCTCAAGACGTTCAATTTCCTTCTCCAGATCAATGATGCCTTCCAGAGGAATAAACAATTCCATTTTCTCAACCATGGCAGAGGCAGAAAAACCAGGTTTTTCCACATCCAGACCCAGCATGATATCATCGCAGCGGGTGAGTTTGGCAATTGTCTCCCGGGTTTTGGTAAGGATGTCTAATTGAGCCTGACTATGCACACGACCCACCAGTTTGATACCATGTGATGGTGGCACATTCATCTCAGAGCGAATGGTGCGTACTGCCGTAATCACCTTCTTTAGAAAGTCAGTTTCCTTGGCTTCAGCAGGTGCATTAAATGCTCTATTTACCACGGGCCACTGGGCAACGATAAGATCAGGCTCCTCTGCCAGTTTGACTTGTTGCCAGATCTCCTCGCTCATAAAGGGCGCGTAAGGGTGGAGCATTTTCATAATGTCACGTAAAACATAGATGGCCACTGACATAGCAGTCTGCTTCTGGGCTTCTGTTCCCTCATATAGCCGCATTTTAATCATCTCGATATACCAGTCACAGAAGTCATTCCAGATAAAGTCCCAGAGTGATCGGGCGGTCTCATCAAAGGAGAAGTTCTCGAGTTGTTTGGTAACCCTTGTGATGGTCAAATTGAGACGGTGGAGAATCCAGCGATCCGGGAGCTCCAGATTCTGCCATTTCTCAGGATTGAGGTGATCTGATGTAAGCTCAAAGTCCTTGTTCATGAGCACAAAGCGACTGGCATTCCAGACCTTGTTCATAAAGTTGCGGGCCACATCTAAACGTTCCTCGGTAAAGAGGATATCCTGCCCCTTGGGAGCAATGAGCATGACACCAAAGCGCAGGGCGTCAGCACCATATTTTTCAATCAGGTCAAGGGGGTCAGGGGAATTCCCCAAGGACTTGGACATCTTACGACCATCGGCGTCCCGAATAATGCTGGTGAAATACACATTCTCAAAAGGAATGTCACCCTTGAACTGATAGCCTGCCATGATCATGCGCGCCACCCAGAAAAAGATGATATCGGGGCCGGTCACCAGATCATTGGTGGGATAATAGTAATCTTGATCTTTGCTGTCTTCGGGCCATTGATGTACAGCAAAGGGCCATAACCAGGATGATGACCAGGTATCCAGGACATCTTCATCCTGATGTAGTTTGTCGGATCCACATTTACTACAAACAGAGGGACTTTCAACCTGAACCATGATCTCTTTACATTCCTGACAGGTATACACAGGAATACGGTGACCCCACCACAACTGACGGCTGATACACCAGTCCTTGATATTGGTCATCCAGTGTTCATAGGTCTTGGTCCAGTGAGCAGGGTGAAATTTGATTTTATCCTCACGAACCGCCTGAAGTGCCGGTTTGACCAACTCAGTCATGTTCATGAACCATTGTTCAGATGCATATGGCTCAATAGGCACATTGCCACGCTCAGAGTATCCAACCTTGTGGAGATGCTCTTCAATTTTTTCCATGAGATTGAGTTCGTTGAGCTGTTCAATCACAACTTCCCGGGCTTCAAAACGATCCAGACCAATAAATTTGCCAGGGACATTGGTATTGAGGGAGGCGTCCTCATTAAAAATGTTGATAAATTCCAGGTCATGACGCTTGCCCATTTCCCAGTCATTGGGATCGTGGGATGGTGTGACTTTCACACAACCCGTACCAAAATCCTTATCCACATATTCATCAGCGAAAATGGGTATCTCACGTCCCACCAAAGGCAGAATGACGTGCTTGCCAATGAGGTGCTGATAGCGCTCGTCATCGGGATGGACAGCTACACCCGTATCCCCTAACATGGTCTCTGGTCTGGTGGTTGCCACAACCAGA
This sequence comes from Fidelibacterota bacterium, assembly GCA_016784025.1. Taxonomy (GTDB): domain Bacteria; phylum Fidelibacterota; class UBA8477; order UBA8477; family JABMPR01; genus JABMPR01. Next base: position 9,691 of record JADHVL010000034.1, read on the forward strand.
AAGTCATGTGAATCCTTGATGGGATAACGCATGTGCCAGAGATGGCTGTTGCGCTCCTGATAGATAACTTCTTCATCGGAGATGGCTGATTTGGTTTTGGGACACCAGTTTACCAGGCGTGTTCCGCGATAGATGTAACCAGCATTATAAAGTTCCACAAAGGAGTGAAGGACAGCTTGATAATAGTCATCATCCATGGTGAAACGTTCCCGTTCCCAGTCACAAGAGGCACCCAGCTTTTTGAGCTGCTCGATGATAATGCCACCATATTTCTCTTTCCATTCCCAGGCATGTTCCAGGAAGGCATCTCGACCAATCTCGTGTTTGGTGATGCCCTTTTCGCGGAGCATGTTGACCACTTTGGTTTCTGTGGCAATGGATGCATGATCAGTACCGGGAATCCAGCAGGCTTCACGGCCCTGCATTCGGCGCCAGCGCATGAGAATATCCTGCATGGTGTTGTTGAGGACGTGGCCCAGGGTCAGAATGCCTGTCACATTGGGTGGTGGGATGACAATGGTATAGGGTTCCTTGTTCTCATCCGGTTCTGAATGGAAGTAATTTTGCTCCAACCAGTGCTGGTACCATTTGTCCTCAATGAGAGAGGCGTCGTAACGTTTGCTGAGTTCTTGTGTCATGTTTACATCTTGCCTTTATTTATCAACAGCTAGTCATTGCGAGGACACCGCTGTAAGCGGGGGACGTGGCAATCTCGAATTTTGAGATCGCCTCAGTCGCTATGCTCCTTCGCGATGACGATGAGGAGCTTTCATCTCTGAAAATGACTGTCTTACATTCAAATTTTCAAGCTATGAATTTAGACGCCGTGATACGGTGGTGTAAGGGGAAATTGGATTTTAGTTGTATGAGTTGGTGAGTTTTTAGGTTCATGAGTTTATGAGTTAGGGAGTTAGCCCAGAAACGGGAAATTGGGTAGTTGGCTTGTTGGGTTGTGTCTCCCTGAGGTTCTCGAAGGGTAGACACAGTGATGGGCGTAGCCGATATTACGAACGTAATGAAACCGAGGGTTTGGACAAACTCAACCGCCGAAACCGGACATTGAGTTCGCCTGTGAGGTCGTAGCTCAACGAGCGAAGACCCATCGAAATATCCAATTGTACAGTTGAGCCTAAATACCGGTTTGATCACTTTTTAGTTATGGAAAAATTTAGTAGCGAATCGCGAGACGGATGGAGGCATCATTTTGCCAGGAAATGACAGAATCCTCTTCGAACTCCACCCAGGCGTCTCCATAAATCCATTTATTGGCCTCAATGATATCCGGGGCTCCCTGGATAGCAGCCACTTCATCCCGTCTCGATCCCACACCGAAATATCGTTCGGAATAGAAGCGTTTGGGATCCAGGATCATCCCAATTTTCAGGGGATTCAATTCTGAGTTTGTCCACGAAATCACCTTATTGCCCTCAAACTGAACTGTTGAGAAGCCATAGCGCCATTCCGGACCCCTGATTTGCAGGGGTGGTCCCTGGACGGTGGACACCCACTCTTTGTCAGATCCCAGTGTAAAAAAAGTATCCACTACAACCTCTTCAACTACAGGTTCGTCCTTTTTTACTGCAGCCTTGGCTTTGGCTTGTTCAGCCTCTTTTCTCTGGAGAGCTTCAATTTTGGCGGTAGTCTCGAGGTTGGTCTTCTCCGTAAATTGTTTATAGCGGTCAACAGGTGAATCAAAGAGGGATGAGCCCAGCATAAAAAAGAAACCTACAAGAACAATCAAAATGGCAGCCACAAAGAGGGCTGTTGAACCTGGCAAATAATCACCAATGGACATGCTTTCTTCAAAAAGGTCTGGTTCCGGTTCGGGTTTCTTCTTGGCTCGGGGCGGGGGTTTCGGTCGCTCCTTTTTGGGTGGCGGCTTGGGGGGTTCTTTTTTCGGTGGTGGTTCAGGTTCTGGCCGAGGTCTCGGTCGAGTCCTGGCTTGCTCCTGCTGGTATCTGGGTGGCGGCCTGGGTGGTTCAAAGCCCATGCCCGCCCCGGCATCCCCGTCTTTGACATGACGGAAGTGACCATATTTCTCAATATAGGCCAGGGCCACGGTTTTGGCTTCATTGATAATTTTGATCTGGGCTTCCGCCTTGGCTCCCACCCTCTCATCATTTTGAAATCGGTCGGGGTGCCAAATTTTGGCCAGATCGCGATAGGCTTGTTTGACATCATTGGCATCAGCAGATTTCTCAACCCCTAGATGTTTGAGTGCTTCAGCTATTTTCATGCCTTTACTGGCCATGGATGTCTCTTACCCTTTCAAGCGCTTGATAACTTTCGTATACGGCCTCCAAGATATTCAGGTGAGGTTCAATAATCTAGAGCATATCTCTGATATCTATCGAACTTATAACATGGCACGTTCAGGCTCTCGCAGCAACCACAATACCTGAGTTCTTGCTTAAATAGTTGGAGTGACTAGATTTGATTATGATCTATACTTTGATCGGGGGTTCTCTTGCAAAAGACAGGTTATGGTGAACAGACACGCGACTCGACAGTCCAGGATGATTCTCCTAGAGACGATGTATTCGCAGTCCGGACGATTGGTAATTAGCATGCACAGCTGGAGAATATTGCACCATTTACTACCACTCATCGTGGCAGGTCTTTTCATTGCGTGTGAAGAAACCAGCAAAGATCCCCCGCCGTCTAACATTGTCGAAAATGAGATGGGCATTGTTACTCAAGAACTCACCATAAAAGATGATTGGGGTGCTGACACCCTGGTTTTTAAAACAGGCAATCCCATACATGTTAAATATTCAGTGGTGAATTCATCCATCGATACGGTTTTGTTCTGGAGGGTTGAGGATGAAAGTGGATTGATTCCCACCTGTGGTGTATCCCTGGTAGAATATGATGGCGTTGAGTTTGATGTAATAGGTCCGCCACTACCCATTACAGGGGTGTTTCTACTACTACCAGATTCCTCGTGGAATTTTGAGACCATTTTTATCAATGCCCCACCTGGGGATTATGAGCTTGATGCTGAAATGAATTTTTCTTGCTGTGCCGTAGAGCCAGAAGCCGAGATGGTGGTTGATGTGGATTGGGATGCAAAGATAAGCGTGGTTGACTGATGGCAAATTTTAGTAAGTGTGCATAGGTCATGTGCATTCATCCCGAACTAAGCTGGTCATGCTGAGGTAAAAATAGGGCGAGGAGAAATACATGCATTCAAAATTATACCGTATTGGAGCGATCTGTGCCATACTGCAATTAGCCACCATTGTGGCTTATATGATTGTCACCTTTACCATAGGGCCACGAGTGACCGGCGCTGAGGCATTTTTCCAGGCTCAACAAGCCAACTTCTGGACCAGCCTGCTGCGGCTTGATCTCATGATGATGTTCTTGGTTGGCCTGTATCTTGGAAATTTTCCAGCGCTCCTGGTAAACCTGTGGAAACACAATCCTCTATTAAGTCTTTTTGCCACTGGCTTTACAGTCATTGCAGTCGTTTTGAGCTTTGCAGGTGAAGCAACTTTTGCGCTGATCCACCTCGGTGACAAATTTATCCACGCCAGCACTGACATGGAACGAGCCCGGTTTCTGGCAGCAGGAGAAGCTCTTCTTGCCAGCGGTTGGTGGAACAGTACTGGATCTTATGTCACCGGTGTTTTATTGCAAGTAGGTGGAATCATGATATCCATGGCCATGTTGAGTTCAGGAGATTTCCATAAAACGACTGCCATCGCTGGAATCGTGGGGAATAGCTTCGATTTAATCCAACACACACTATCCCCCTTTCTGCCAGGAGTCACAGAGTACTTATCCATTGGAATGGTAGGCTACTTGATCTGGTATCCCATGATGAGCTACGACTTATTCAAGCTGGCAAAGAATTCAACACTGCACAATAAGCCGACTTGAAAAATGAACCTCTCTCCATGAGGGGCGTTTCATAAATCTAGAATCATGCCTAAGAAAAAGGTCACATACATCGTTGCTCTCTTCTCGCTTGGATTGTTGATCTATTTGTTCTGGGGACCCCTCTTCCCCTGGAGTCCCATAAAACCTGGTTTTCAAAAAATCCCGTCCTCCAAAGCAAATGTCTATATCCAGAACATGACTCTATCGGATTCTATTGTCTACCAAATAGATCAGATTCTAAAGGATGAAGAGATCTTTCATCAACTCAATTATAAAGACAGGGTCACCGTTATTATTGTCGATCCAAAAACCAGTATGAAACGATTTGCTCCCTGGTTGCAGGGCTCGGGATATTCTGTTTCCTTAAGCATGCTCAACCTGATCTATATCGGACCCAGAGCGAGACAGTCATCATTTGGGATCAAAACCTATTTGAAGCATGAGTTGTCTCATATGCTCATGGATCAGAACACCAGTTTCAGGAAGGCATTGAAAATGCATGAACAGGGCTGGTTGCTGGAGGGTGTTGCACAACATTTCAGTGGTCACCATTTCTACTCCCGCTCCGAATTCATAGCCTTATGCAAAACAAACCAGATCAGCTTCAGCAGTTTAAATGAGCAAAATCCACTTGATATGTCCTTCCCCAATCTCAAATTGAATTATACTTACTACCAGCTTTTCGTGGACTTTTTAGTCGGCGAATATGGGTTGGATGCTCTACAGAATTATATAAAGCAATACATTGAAGAACCGGATAGTTATGAGCAGATATTTGTAAATATCTATGATAATGATCTTGAGATGATTTTGCATGCATTCAAGACGAGTCTAAACATCTGAAATGATTTGTAGTTCTGATTGGCTTAAATCGGCCTAGCTTCCACGCACTTATTTATATCAACAATTATCTTTAGGAGATTATATGAAGGTCTGTGTCGTGGGGGCATCAGGAAAGCTGGGAAAATATATGGTTCAACATTGTCTGGAACTCGGCTATGAAGTGGTAGGTGTCTGCCGTGAAAAAAGTGTAGCTAAGCTGGCTGACTTTAAGGATAAAATGACCATCCTCCCTGGATCAACCAACGAAAGAGAGCTTATTAAACAAGCTGTAGAGGGTTGTGATGGTGTTCTCACTGTCCTGGTACCCTGGGGGGTTCAACAGTATTCTTCCGGAACCGCCCAGGCTGTCATGGATTTTGCTAAACCTGACGCTCGCCTCATTTTTTCCTGTGGGTGGCATATCACCCGGGACAATAAAGATGTCTACTCCACCATGTTTAAGGTCGTGTTAAGTATTGCTGGCAGACTTGGTCGCTTTTTCCGGGCCATTGAGATTGATGATCAGGTGGAAGCTTGTCGACGAATCTTTGAAAGTGATACCAAATGGACGGTGGTCCGTGGCAGTGATCTGGAAGAAGGTGAAAGCCAGGGCTTGCCTGTCTGGAGTCAGCATGTACAAGATCCTATCCTGGAGAGCAACAAGACCCGTCGCATCGATTTTGCCTTATTTATGGTGGATGCCCTGGTGAAAGATGATTTAATTCAGGAAGCACCAGCTATCGTGGGTTGCCAAACACCCTCGGCCTTAAAATACAGTTCCTGATTAGCGCTACTTCTCGTAGCGGATCAACACACTCATCCCCAGACCAAATGGAGCTCCATGCCATAGTGCTTGGCTGGTTTTGCGATAAAATATTTTGCCATTGAGTATACCCGTTGAGAATTGCAGCTCACCCTCGCCCATCTCCTTGACATACTCCAGAGTAATCACAAAATCATCGTGAACCACAATATGGTGGGATGTTAGATCTAGAGAGATATCCGCACCCTGCTCAAAATCTGTGAGCGTGATGTATATGGGTTGGTTGAGAATGTTCTTCGCTGGCAGTTTGTCTTCCATGTCGTAGACATTCAGACGATAAAAGACGGTGTCATAGGTGGTGGTAACGCCGTGGAGCGTCAAGGTCTTTAACAGGGTTGGTCGCTCTTTTATTTTAACTCGAATCCCCACTTCATATCCCAAACTATCTTTTTTGAATCCAGCCCGCATCATGGGAGGTGCATGGGGATTTCCAACAACCTTTTCTTTGAATTCCCGGGGATATACCATGACTGCCTGCATTTCTAGCGTTTTGGGTGTCAGTTTGATCTCCCCCAGGTTTTCACCCAACAGGCGGAGATCTGCAATGCTGGCATCGTGGTGTTCGTAGCCAATATAAGAGAAGCGGATGGTAGATTCTGGCATCAGATCCGTCAGATCTAAATGAAAATACCCCAGCTCATTAGAAACCGTCCCCCGCTCTCCGCTAAGAACACCGATATTCACATAGGGTAACCTTTCCCCCGTCTCACTGTCAACCGTACGACCAGAAATAGTATCGCTCCAGCCCAAAGGGGGCATAATTGTCAGCAAAAAGATAAGGCGTATGATTATCATGATAAATGTTTGTACGGGGGACTGTCTATTTTGTTCTGAGATGACGACGCTGAAAGCCCCATAAACCAATCATAAAGTAGATGACCGTCATTAGCGTCAATGCCAACAATTCTCCACCTACCTCGCTGAGTCCAACACCCATGATACTGATTTTTTGCAGCGCTGAAATTGCTGGTGCCGCTGACATAAGGGTTTGCCAACTGACGCCATAGTCACCCAGATAAAACCAGGCGTTGGTGGATATGGGAAAAGCTGCTCCGGAAAAGAACATAAACAGAAAGAGGGGAAAGTTGCCCACTACCAGCACATCAGTTACTGAACGGGTAGCAGCAGCCAGAATCAAACTAAAGGCGATCATGCTGATACTGGTGAGGACAGTGATCAACAAAAAGGATGTGAAAGCTCCCCGCATTTCAAACCCCAGGGATGTTGCAGCTCCCAGGGTGAGAAAAATGGCAATAATTCCCACCAACACCTGGCTGGAACCTACGCCCACCAAAAACTGCCAGGCTTTCATGCCAGATAGTTTCAATCTGAGAATGGTGCCTTGATCGACTTCAACAATAATAGCGATGGTAGCTGAAAACATGAGCATGATGATTGATAAAATGAGCATGCCAGGCATCCAGAGTTCAAACTCGTCAATCTGGCCTGATTGTCCCAATGCAGTTTCCTTCACCTTAAAGAGGTGTTGCTGACCCGCGTTTTCAACCATGAAATCACTAAACATTTCTCCCAGGAAAACTGCAGAGATCAGGTAACCCGTATTGGTCAAATCACCAACGATCTCAATTTCAGGCACTGTGTGGGTCTCAGATAACTGGGATTGTGTGAAGTGAGGTGGAATCACCAGCAAAACACTGGCATTTCTGTTCTCCAGCTTCTTGATAGCAACTTCCCTCGTACTCACCGAGCGAATGCTGAGCGGAATGTTCTCCACTTCTTTGGTGTATTCATTAAAAATGGGGAGTAGCTCGTCACCCAGGTTGACCATTGTATCCTGTATCATGAATCCTTCATCCTGATTCAGAATAAGCGCCCGGTAGTGGGGCTGGCTGGCTTCATTGATCAGGAAATAAACAAACACAAAAAAGGGGGCCATGGATACAGTTAGAATGAGTATCCAGAAATTACGGAGTTGTTCCTTCACGCTTTTTGTAAAAATGGCCCAGATCATGGATTTTGCTGGCCTTTTGTGATGCTGGACATTAAGCCTGTCGAAATGTCCTCTGTCTTCGATACTTCGACTTCGCTCAGCACAGCCTTGCTCAGCCGCCGGAAAACGAGTGCTGCGGTCACGGACTGTCTGTAATTCATAGGGGCGGAGATTGCCGCGCTCATTTCACTCGCTCGCAATGACACTGGATTTAGGCCAGAGCTGCTCATTCTCTCAGCGCCCTTCCAGTGAGGTGGATAAAGACGTCTTCCAGGGTGGTTTTGCGGAGTTGGATATCTCTAATTTCCAGCCCGTATTCTTTTGCCAGAGTAGTTAGGTCTGAAAGCTTTTCCAGATGTTGGAAGGACCGGATAATCAACTTATCCTGTACAACAGAGATAGTTTCAGTCGGCAGACCCAGGGAACTACTCACATCTGCAAGGAACTGTGTCCCTTGATTTGATTTTTCCAACAACAGGAATTCCAGATCTGTCTCCAATCGACACTCCAAACAATCCCCGGTTCCCAAAATTTCCTTTAGCGAGTCCACGCTGCCCACTTCCAATAGTTTGCCATGATCAATAATGGCGACACGATCAGACAGGCGTTCAGCTTCATCCATATTGTGGGTGGTGATGATGACCGTTTTTTGTTGCGCCAGTGAGCGAATAAGGTCACGGACCAATATACGACTCTGGGGATCCAGACCGGCTTCAGGTTCATCCAAAATAAGGACAGGCGGATCATGGATTAGGGCCAGTGCAATATTCAATCGACGCTGCATCCCACCAGATAGTTTGGATGCATAGACACCAGCCTTGCCTGACAAACCCAGCGTATTGAGTAGTTCAAGGGCACGCGTATGGGCGTCTTGTGTGGACATCTTGTGCATCTTGCCCAGAAAGACCAGCTGCTCCAGACAGGTAAGCCGCGGCCAGTATAGATTCTCCTGGGGACAGAAACCTATCAGCTCTGACAAATCGGCTGGGGTTTCCCAGTGAATTTCTCCCTCATCAGATTCCAGCAGGGCACAAAGCATGCGGATGGTAGTTGTTTTTCCCGCACCATTGGGACCCAACAATCCTAGAATCTCTCCCTGATTAATGGTGAGGGACAGGTCATCCACGGCAACCAGATCACCAAAGTTTTTTGTGAGATGTGAGATCGAAATCATAGCTTTCCCCGTGCCTGGAATATACCCGCTCTAACTACTTCAAATACATTTATCCTCCGTAGCATCAGCGTAGGAGGACCATTTTTATGGTCTGTGTCAGCCCGAGTCCGTTGACTCGACAAAAATACACCCCTGATGGAACTGGCGCCCCCCCTTCATTCACAGCATGCCATTGAAGGATATGGTTTCCAGCCTCCTGGACGCCGTTTAGAAGTTCTATAACCTGAGTTCCGTTTACATCATAAATGGCGACTGAAATCTCCGCTTGCTCAGGCAATTCGTATTGAATTCGTGTGCTGGGATTAAACGGGTTGGGGTAATTCTGATTTAGTTGAAAATTTCCAGGAGTGGTTGACGGTTTTTCCTCTTCAATAGCAACTGGAAGAAGTACATCTATCATGATATACCGTCTTGTACCCGCTATGGTTACCACATCCCGCTGGACCAGGCCACCATCTTCGGCAAGCCAATCATAGTACTCATAATCCGCTCCAATAAAGCGATGAAAACAAAAACAGTTTTCATACACACCAAGCCCTGTTTCTATCGTATCCCCTCTACTTATGAAGGTGATTTCAGAGCTATGGTCGCCCACATTAAACTCCCAGGTGGTGTTTATGGGGACAGAAATATCATATAGGACGGCATCATCAGTACCATCCCATACTTTGACCTGGTTTCCATCGACACGGAATTGGTTTATGCTCTCACCAGGGTAATAGGTATCAAAAGCATAGTAGACGTTTCCATTGATATTTGTTGAGTACACAATGATGAAGGTAGTAGTATCTATCTCACTGGCCAATACCACTCCTGAATTTACCATTAGTGGAAAATAATTCAGTGTGTCTTGTGGCGTTTCACCTGGAATACCCAGGCTACCATTATCCAGTAGACAATGGGCTTTGATACTTCCTGCCTCAGACCAGGTCAAAAAGGCACAGCTCGGTCCTCTGGTCATGCTTAAATCAGACTTTTCCGTGGCTGAATTTGTTACTGGAACTCTTTCAGTATCCCATACAAAGGATCCGTCAGTTTCCAATCTACTGGCGAAAATATCCATGGTTCCCAAGCTGTATTGTCTGATATAGCTGAGCAATAAATCTTCATCTAGCTCGTCTGCATTGATATCCAAGAATGATGAAGAACCCATAGATTCCACAGCCAAACCTCCATCTCCCCATTGTCGGGTACCTGTGGTATCTATCAATTGAGCTAAAATTCCCCGGTTGATCTGGGCAGCATCAGATTCTCCCCAGACCGCATACACGCCTGAGCCATCGTTTGCCGGAGTAAGCCTTGGGCTTACCCTGAAGTTGTTTTCGGAAGTCGATGCTTCTGTGGGGAAGGCCCAATCAAGCGATCCTGTATCTCCGACCGATTGAATCTTGCCCGTTTGGTTTTGGCTTGTCATTTCGGTCCAGGATGAGAATGCTCCTCCCTGTAAATCGGGTTGAATATCCTGGAGCCAGTTACCCAGAGGGAATCCAACTGGGTCGGCGAGAGGTAACCAGGCATTCCATTGAGCCGTGCCATCCAGGGCGTATTTCTGTAAAATGACCTGACTACTCAGGGCAGGAAATGATCCGGTTTGTTTGATGGCCTGCACCAAAATATGACCATCTGAGCTCAGTGCTGGTTGGGGACTCACCAGGGAAGCGTTAAATGTTGAAACCGTTAAACCACCAGCACCCCACAGCTGCTCTCCAGCCGGGCTTATCCTCTGAAGATGAAGACTGGAATTGTTAGCGGATTCAAACCAGGACACAACAATACTGGTATCCGAGGGCTCTACCAGGAGACGTGGGGCTATATTTTCACTTCCATTGCTTGATAGTACCAGCCCATCTTCATTCCAGACATGGGTACCTGCCGTATCAATTTTGTAAACATACACTTCCCAGTTACCCGTACGGGTATCCACGCTGGAAATAATGGCGTTGTCCGCTGCATCAACAGCCAGATTCATATGATATACTGCGATCCAGCTGCTATTGGGGGCGTCGCTAACCAGGATGCCTCCAGTATTCCACTGGGGGTTGCCATTGATATCCAACCGTTGGAGATAAATATGAAAATTGCCACTGGTCAACCAGGCCACATAGGCTCCACCATCAGAGGTGCTGACGATTTGGGGTTGAATACCAGTGCCCAGATTGACAGGGTTACCTGGATCATTGGACCATTCCCCTCTGACAATGAGAGCGGTTATTGCTATAAGGAGCCAATGTTTCATGATGGATTCCCTTCGCTAAATATTTTGACCAAAATTTGTCTGGAAATATAAGTGCAGAACAGTGGATAAGGAATGTTGATAAAGACAGAAGCCCTCAGCCTCAGGAAGACAGCCCTGCATAAACTTGCATCCAGCCTGCAAAGAGCCAGTGTTGACACTATCTTACAGAGATATAAACTCTCTCGCTCTCATTACCCAGACGATCTACTGACGTCACAGCAATGGTATCCAACACCTGAGGAGCTGTCATGCCGTCCTCGGAGCGTATGACTAGAGGTAAGATGTATGCTTCATTGTCTGAGGTCAAAATCTTGTAATTCCACTGCTTGCCTCTCTGGAAATACACGACCCACTGATTGACGTCATCCACATCTTCATGGAACCAATTGATATGGACGTTGCCTTCCTTAGGTTCAATTTCTACCAGTGGAGCCGCTGGTGCTTGACTGTCCAACCAGGGTGATGGAGGAATGAGCACGGGCTGTGTGTAGGGACCTTTTAGAAGGATATCTGAAATACCTCCATAATTACGCTGGAGGGCTTTCATAGAAAAGTGGACATTGCCAGGACCATTGGGAACCATTCCACGAGTAATCATGATCTGACTGAAGTTTTCCAGGGCAGAAGCTTCATCCTTGATCTTGCTGGTAAAAAGACCTGGCCAGAGATTTCTGTGATGGGTGTTTTGACCAACCCACCAGCCCAGTAAGACGGGATAGCTCTGGGGGATTCTACGAGTGGGCCAGTAAAGTTGAGGGGTCCAGTAATCGACCCAGCCCTCGTTCAACCACAGTTTCGCATCAGCGTAGAGTTTATCGTATTGGTCATATCCTTTGATGGAGGGTGGATTGCCAGGTCGCCAGATTCCAAATGGACTGAGCCCAAATTTGACCCAATTCTTCTCAGCTTTGATGCCCTCATAGACTCTCCTAATAAAAACGTTTACGGCTTCGCGACGCCAGTCATGTCGCTCCAGATTACCTCCATTGGCCAGATAAATCTCCCAGCCCGTACTATCTGGGAATTCAATATCACTGTAGGGATAGAAATAGTCATCAAAATGAACCCCATCGATGTCATAGCGTTTGACCACATCCATGACCACTTCATAGGAGTAATCCTGGGTGGCCTGCAGGGCTGGATCCAACCAGAAATAACCATTATCAATTTCGCGAACGATTTCTGGACGGGTGGAGATGACTGAAGTCTCATTTTTCTTTCCAGTGGGATGATGGGCCCGGTAAGGATTAAACCAGGTATGGAGTTCCAGTCCGCGTTTATGGGATTCTTCTACCCAGAAGGTTAGTGGATCATAGAATGGTTCCGGAGCTTTGCCCTGCTCTCCAGTGAGGAAGTATGACCAAGGTTCCAGCTCGCTTTGATAAAGGGCATCACATTGAGGACGCACCTGGAACACGATGGCGTTGAGGTTAAGGATCACGGCGCTATCCAGGAGACTGATGGCTTCGGCTTTTTGTTCGTCAGTACTTAAACCCGGCTTGCTGGGCCAGTCAATATTGGCCACTGTGGCCACCCAGGCTGCCCGAAACTCACGGGGGATTTCAATTTCATGTTTGGCTTCAGCAACTGACGGCTCCACTGGCACTGTAACAACAGGTGGCCGTGGTGCGGCGCAGGCAGCAAGAAGGATGACAATCAAAATCGATAACATGGGAGTTTTCATGAGGCTTTTTCCTGGCATTTTTTGGTCCAAAATAATGGGTTCGGGGCAATATAGTGGAGGACATCCCTTTGGGCTAACATTCCGTGAAGTTTGAATTGGAAATGTGGGAAAAGGACTTCCCTTTCCTCGTCATCCCGAGCGGAGTCGAGGGATACAATGTTACCTTACATACCGGTCATCACGCTTCGTCCCTCGACTCCGCTCGGGATGACACAAGCTCAGCGTGACGACCCAGAAACCACAAGATTATCCATCGTTACTATTGTGGTATCATTGGGGATTCTCTCTCATAAACTTTCCCTTGCGGAACAAAGGGGCAGAGCCTATCGTTACTTTTGTTGTCACCTATTAACCTTATCGTCCAAGAGGTACCTGTCATTTCTGCTCGACTGTTAATTGTTCTTTTCCTTTTTTCTTCACTCCTGAATGCTGCCAATAAAGCCATGGTATCTGTTGAGGTCACCCCTCTTACTCAAAGTGTTTCACCTGGTGAGACATTTGACATCGCTGTGATTTTTTCAATGGAACCGGACTGGCACATCTACTGGCAGAATCCCGGTGAGGCCGGCATGCCCACCAGCTTCGAGTGGAATCTCCCAGAGAACTTCCAACTTACCAGACAGCGCGAACCTACACCCACAAGACATGTGGACCAGGGAATCACTACTTTCATCCACGAAGATGAAGCGATCTATCTATTTACCATCCAGGCACCTGATTACGTGGCAGACAGTAACAGCTTCACTGTGGATATCAACTGGCTTGAATGCAAGGATCTTTGCCAGCCAGGCTCTTCAAAGCACCTTTTTGTACTGGAGAGGGATGAATCCCCGGGGCCCGAAAAGGCGGATTGGAATCGTCTGGTTGAGCGAGCTGAATTAAAGTTTCCCCAACCCTTTACAGGGGCAATGGATCAACTTGTTCGTAGAGGAGATCATATCGAGCTGGCAATGAAGCGTTATCCCTGGAGTAAAAAGTTACTAGGTGCCAACTTCTTTCCTTTTGATGAAATGATTTACGATTCTGGAAAACCTGTTCAAATAGAGCGTGGTCTTTTAAGGAACAGGATAATCATTCCTCTACAAATTGATTTAAATATCACCCCTGAAGTTCTCCATGGTGTGCTTGTGCAACATAGCGCTTCACCTGGAGGACCCATAACCACCAATTCAATTATCCATCAACAATTACCATAAGGAGATACCCATGCGTCTAAAGCATATCATGATTTCAGTACTCACTCTTTTAATAGCCATCACTGGTTTTAGCCAGGATCTAAAGGTGGGAAAAACAGCCCCCGACTTTTCCTTAAATGATCCCAGTGGCAAGGCTCATCAGCTTCAAGAATATCGCGGGAAGTATGTGGTGCTGGAATGGGTCAATTATGACTGTCCTTTTGTGAAAAAACATTACGACAGCGGCAACATGCAAGCCCTCCAATCAACCTATACCGCTCGCGATGTGGTCTGGTTATCAATCAATTCTTCAGCACCGGGAAAACAGGGAAATTTTACCTCGAAAGAAATCCTGAGAAGAGCCAAGGAACATAGCGCTGCTTTCTCTGCTTATCTCATTGATGCTGACGGTAAGGTTGGCAAGGCATATGGCGCTAGAACCACGCCACATATGTTTATCATTGACCCTGAGGGTCAGTTGGTATACGCCGGCGGAATTGATAACATCCGCTCGACAAAGGTCGAAGATATACCAAGAGCCAAAAATTTTGTTTCCTTAGCCCTGGAAGAAGCATTGGCAGGCCAGCCCATCACCAATAGTATTTCAAAACCGTATGGGTGTTCTGTTAAGTATTGATGGGGGGCGTTAGGAGTTAGGGGTTAAGAGTTGAAAGCGCATGTAAAGACTTAACTCCTAACTCCTAACTCCTAACTTAATGGTGATGCCCGCCAGCGCCATGGACATGTCCATGTTCTAGTTCTTCTTTGGTGGGTTCACGGACATCCATGATCTCTACATCAAAATGCAGGGTTTCATCGGCCAGGGGATGATTCATATCAACAGTGGCTGATTTATCACCAATCGTTGTAATCGTAGCAATATGGGTGTGGTCGCCGTTCTGTACCTGAAACTGGGCACCAATTTTTACTTCACTGGCATCCTGAAAATTTTCCAGGGGAATTTCCTGAACCAGTTCCTCGCTACGCACACCATAGGCCTGATCGGGGGCGATGATAGCCACCAGCTTGTCGCCCTTTACCTTGCCCTCAAGTTCTTTTTCAAGACCTGGGATGAGTCCACCATTACCATGTAAATAGGCGAGAGGCTCGCGACCAGAGCTACTATCCAATACTTCACCATGATCATTGGTCAGGGTATAGTCAATACTTGCTACTTTGTTTTCTTCTATCTTCATTTCTAATCTTTCTTTCTTTATTTTATTCTTCTAAAATCAGACTAAAAGCGGTGGTCAGCTTCAATACGTTTTTACTCTCACGTTCCAGATTGGTAGCCAGCTTTTGGGCAATATTTTCCATTACCTTTAAACCTACAGCAGGGTGTTTTATACTGGCCTCTTGAAAAGCATTTTTCTCCATTATAACTATTTCACACTCAGTTGACGCTATGACTGAAGCGGTGCGGATGGAGTGCTCCATGAGCATGGCCATCTCACCAAAGAAGGGTTTGTATTCATCAGAAAGCGTGATAAATGTTTTGTCTTTAGCATTGGCTTCTTCATCCCCGAGAAGCGTTAATTTTTTGCTTATTGTCACCTCTCCCTTGATCAGTATGACCAGGGTATCTCCAGCTTTACCTTCGGTCATTATGGCTTCGCCTGCTTTATAGGAGACCTGCTTGGTGGCAGGACGATAGACTGCGATTTCCTCTTCAGTCATACCCTTAAACAGGGGACAGTTTTTGAGATGTTGGATATGAGGCATAGGCTACTCGGTTTCTGGTTAAGACTTATTTTAACAATATCATCTGTTCACCGGATTTCAGAACATAATCCTTCTCCGGGTTGATACGGACTTTAATTTTCTGTTCCTCATTGACACCACGTCCAGCCGCTTTGAGTTTCGCCGCAATAAATTGATCGAGATAATCACCTGAATCGGCACTGAGAAAATCTCCTATACCGGCACTGCCCTCTTCCTGATACACACCGAGGAGGGTCATATTATGCTCTTCAAATGATTGGGTGAATAGTTCGGAGTAAGTTTTCCCAATCATACGGTCAGGGACTTCTCTGGCCTCTAAACGTGAATGGTCCGTATTCAAAACCTCTGACAAAAAGGCTGGAATGCCTGGGTTATGGAGTTGACTGGCGCCCAGATATGGACCGAATTCATCTGCTATAATAATTCCATCAGCCCTAGCGCGACGGAGTTTGGCTTTGTTTTCATAATGGAGGATGTAGGCATAGACTTTTGTTTTAGGTGCCAGCGCTTTGATGGAGTAGGTAGCCAGAGCTGTTTTTTCATCAGCCTCTGCTTTACCAGCTTTGATCAGGTTGGGTAAAATGAGAACGGCCTTGGCTTTGGAGACATTGGCTTTTTCCAGAACGATGTCCTGGGTGAAATCGCCTCGGACAAAGCCAAGATGACTGGCATTGAGCGTAGCACGCCAGGCGTCAATCTCTTCTTCAGACAATTCATTGACCAGGACAATGGGAGTATTGTCCTTTTGATCCTGCTTGAGCAGTGATTCCAATAATTCATCTGCCAGATCATTCCAACCGCAGATGATATAGTGGTCGCTATATTTTATTTTTTCCAAACCCTTACCCTCTCTGATTTTCTTGGCTACAAAGATGGATGAAATAGTAGCCGTAAAGAATGAGATCAATGCCATTGAGAAAAACATCATGATGGATGCTGCAATCCGGGCTGATGGCGTCACTGGAGTCAGGTCACCAAAACCCACGGTGGTCATGGTTACCCAGGCCCAGTAAAAGGCATCAAATAGATTGGTGATCAGGCGATCATCTGAGCTGTAATCCAGGAGGAAAACAGCAATACCACCAACAAAAAGAATGATCCAGAGGATCAGGAGCAGGTCAAGGACACCTTCTTCGCGGAGTCTTTTCGCCCAGGTTATCATGTTATGGATGATCTTCATTCGCCCTAAACTAAGTCAAAAGCTGGAGACTTGAAGGAATATGTTTGAGTAGAATGTAGAATGTAGAATGTAGAATGTAGAATGTAGAATGTAGAATGTAGAATGTAGAATGTAGAATGGTTTGCGAATTAGATCGGAACATCCAAACTTATTTTGAATCAACGGAGGTGAGATCAAACAGATCTTGGCTATTACCTCTCAAGGACGTGCGATCTCCTCCTTGGTCTGCTTCTGGTAATGAGGACCAGCATCATTTCGAACACCTCCCCAGATTCTTTTTTTGAATATACAGAACTGTTTTGTTGATATTTGTGCTTGACTCGCCTAAATATTTTACTAATCTAGTAACGTAGTAATATAGTAAATATTGTGTTTAGCCGTTTAGCATTATGGACATGAAAGTCTAATTTATTAAGAGAGACTTTGGCTAGTTTGAAAGCTTGAAAGGAGCATCAAATGAATCAAAAGTCAGAGTCTGAAAGACGCGTAAAAGAGATACGCAGGAA
>JADHVL010000013.1 GCA_016784025.1 Fidelibacterota bacterium
AAGAAGCTGGATACCTCTTTTTCACGGATTATTACCGAAATGTTAAGGTGTAAATTAAGGAACCGCCCTGTACGGAACCGTACGCAGGGTGGTGTGAGAGGACGGATAGGGAATTAATCCCTATCCTCCTACTCGATTACCCAACTATCAGTTTGAATAAATAGGTCGTTCAACTATTATATCACCAACCAGGAATCAAACTATTGAAGTTGATAATCTTAGACGAATAGAAACTGTTGTTTGACTTGATTCCTTAGAGAACAGAGGAGATAAATAGATCATGGCTGAAAAAACCAAATTATGGTATTTGCAGAATTTTAATATGTTTGAGGGTATGAGTCCCAAGATGATGATGGAACTTGCACAGAATACAAGTATGCAAAACAATTCCAAAAAGGAAATCATTTATTTTCCCGAGGATGCATCCAATACCATTTATTTTCTTAAAGCCGGAAAAATTAAGATTTACAGACTATCCGAAGATGGTAAAACCACCACGCTTCAACTTTTAGGACCAGGTGAAATATTCGGGGAGAGTGCCATCCTTGGACAGGATACCCATGATAACATCGCTGAAGTTGTTGAAGATGCAGTGGTATGTGCAATGGACAAACGAGATTTTCAGGACCTCATGGAGAAAAGCCCTAATCTGACATTAAGTGTGAATAAGTTTATTGGATGGCGTTTGCGTAAGATTCAAGCCCATGTAGAGGATTTAGTTTTCAAGAATGCCAGCCAGAGGATTACTTCATTCCTGCACCGCTATGTGGAAACTTTTGGGAAAAAGATGGTGGATGGTTGGATGGTGCGACCATTTCTTACTCATCAGGAGATTGCTGATCTTACTGCCACGGCCAGACAGACCGTAAATCAGGTCTTAAACGAATTGGCTGAGCAGGATGTTATTAAGTTCTCCCGCAGATTTCTTCAGCTTAAGGGTGATCTTGACCAGCTTGAAACCTGAGTTGTAACTCTCTTCCACATACATGTCTGCAATATGACAGTCCCACTTCCAGAGGCTGTCTAGATTCAGCCATGGAAAACATCAAAACCGAGTCAGATCGAATCAAAGTAGAAATCATTATCCGTGATGGGTGTAACTTCAGTTATGAAACCTTAAGATCCTTACTACAAAGTCGCGCACAATATCCTGAAATGGTTCTCAGCGTAGTGGATATTGCAGATAGTGGCGACAGCCGTCAAACCATTGGGGGGATTACCCCTTCCATATGGGTCAATAACAAGCTTTGGTTTCTGGGATCCTTCTCTGAAGAAACCTTTCATTCTCGTTTAGCCCTAATGTCTTCATCTCGAGCAATAAACCAGGTGTAAAGCCCTGCTGCTGGGGGAAAAAGATACTACTCAATCATTTCGAGATTAGATTAAACCTGTGAATTAATCTCAACTTTCTGTTCTGAATTATGGGAGAATATTTGATGCTGGGAATAATCGGTGGTACAGGTCTGTACCAGGTGAATTGGATGGAAGTACTTGATACCAGGATTGTGGGAACTCCCTTTGGAGAACCATCTGCTAAACTTTCATTAGGGAAGGTCGGTGAGGAGGAGATTGTATTTTTACCACGCCATGGTGAATCTCATCAGTTTTTACCCTCTGAAGTCAATTATCGTGCGAATATGTGGGCTCTCAAATCAGTTGGAGTCAAAAGAGTTATCTCTTTTTCAGCAACAGGCAGCCTTCGGGAAGAAATAAAACCAGGCGAGTTTGCTTTACCCTCACAATATTTTGATTTTGTCAAAGACGGACGTCCAAAGAGTTTCTTTGGAGATGGACTGGTAGCTCACATAACTTCTGCAGAACCGGTTTGCAGCTCACTTCGCAATCAGATATTTAGTTCTGGACAGCAACTAAAATTACCTGTTCATAATAATTTGACCTATGGCTGTGTGGATGGTCCCCGACTGGGAACACGGGCTGAAAGTTTCTTTTTACGAGATGCAGCAGGATGTGATTTAGTAGGTATGACCAATATCCCTGAAGCCTTCCTGGCCAGGGAAGCACAGATGTGTTACTCCACGGTGGCCATACCCACAGATTACGATTGCTGGATGGATGACCCAAACCAGCATGTTACTGTACCTCAGTTACTTAAGCGATATAGTGAAAGTCTGGAAAGTGCTTTGGAACTACTCAAACACACCATTCAAAACCATGACCATCAGCAAAAATGTGAATGTCATTCCAGTCTGGATGGAGCGCTAATGTTTGATCCTACTCTCCTTGTTGGTGGACACAAAATTATGATGGATGTTCTACTGAAATAAGTGAATTCAACCAATTGAACCGGAGACCTCGTATCAATTCTCAAATAAGAATATTGCTTATCTTTTGTGTCATACTCTTGCAGATCAATCGAAATTATGGTCAAGAGATTTCAACCAGAGACTGGCTCATTTCAGGTTCAGAGATGGGGATAGCGCTAGGTCTTGAGCTTTACGGGAAACCACATTTTATTCCAGAGACTCCTCGATTTAGTTCTCCAAATTCCATTGACAGATACATGCGTGATCAATTATGGCTTGGCGTCAACAAACAGGATGAGGCCAGAACCTGGAGCGATAGACTTATTTATGGTGTCAGCCTGACAAGTCTCCTCTGGGGATCTGTACTGGCAGAGGATACTGAGCTCGCATTACTGATTAATGTCCGCGTGTTTGCTACAAATAGTATCATGACCAATCTGGCGAAAATCGCTACTGCCAGGGAACGGCCTTACCATCATTACGGGACACGTGCATCAGAGGGCTCCAAAGATTTTACGTCCTTTTTCAGTGGTCATAGTAGTGTTGCATTTTCACAGGCTGTGGCAAATTCTATGATTTTAAGTCGCAGCTACCCCCAACACGAATCTGTGATATGGTCAACTCTCCTGGGAGTGGCAGGTCTCACCGCGTATTTGAGGGTTGCAGGGGATATGCACTACTTTACCGACATACTGACCGGGGCGATATCAGGATCATTGATTGCGTGGACAATCACTCGATCAGAGCTGAAACGATTCGAAACAGTCGACAATGAGAGTGGTGTCGTGCTTCAAAGCAAGGGGAATGGTTCAAATTTTGTCATTTCACTTAAAATACCGTTGGGCTAAAACAGGTTTTGAACGTATTATTACTAATCAAATGTTTGAATATAGGAGTTGAATAAAATGACTGAACAGTTACCCGGAAAAAGTAACCAGCAATCATGGATTGCCATTGTTATCATCGCCATCGGTGCCATCTTTCTTTTACAAAGCCTGAATATTATGCATCTCGGTCATTTTTTGAGCGAGTGGTGGCCCGTCATTCTCATCGTAGCGGGGTTTTTAAAGTTAAAGAGTGACGATCGTCGCAACGGATCAATTCTCTTTATAATTGGTCTCGTCCTGCTATCTGCAACTCTAGATTTTATCAATTGGGGTAGCATCTTTAAACTCTGGCCATTGGCAATTCTTTATGTTGGTGTCTCCATGCTGCTGAAATCAAAAGGGAAACCCGGTTTATCCTTTTCAACAGTTACATCAGAAGATGATGATTTTATAAATGCCACTGCCATATTTGGTGGAGTAGAAAAGAAAATTCATAGCCAGGCTTTTAAAGGCGCAAATGTCATGGCCCTTTTTGGTGGGGTTGAGATTGATCTGACGGATGCAAAAGCCATTGACACTGGGTGTGTTGTAAATGTTACCGCTTTGTTTGGCGGAGCAGAGATTCGAGTACCTGAAGACTGGAATGTCATTGTCACAGGAACTCCCATTTTTGGCGGGGTTGAGGACAAATCTAAGGGTGGAGCAGAGGGTGCCGTGAACATTACATTGAACTGCACAGTCGCTTTTGGAGGTTTAGAGATCAGAACCTGATCACCGCAGCTCAGATACAATTTTAATAAAAGGCCGGTTTTTACTGGTCTTTTGTTTATTCTGGACTGTTTAATCTTTACTAGTAAATCCCTTTTGTGCCCCTGTATGCTCGTTTATATTGGCGTGCTTTTTTATCCGCCTTCGCAGAATAAACTGGGTTAAACCAGAAATGATTGCGAATGTTCTCCTTCGTTGCGATATCACCCCTGAAAAATTGGCGGATAACCACGACGAAGAGGCTTTTGCCACGCAGGCGGGTTATAGATGGGACCACAGTACTAAATGCCTGCCAGAAGCAGGTGCTTGTGTACCTTTTGACAATGCCCCTGTAGCTCAGCAGGATAGAGCAACGCTTTCCTAAAGCGTAGGTCAGGTGTTCGAATCACCTCAGGGGTACGAAGAAACCCATGAGGCGGGAGCCGGGGTTCATTATTGACAATAGTAATTTTGAAGGGATATGATATCCGATGTTGACGCCAAAAAAGAAACTAACTAAAAAAGAATTAAAGCGTGATCCATTGCTGGATACCATTGAAAAAGGACAGCAGTTCTACGAGAAAAATAGCAAACAGATCTTAACTGGAGTTGTAGCTGTAGTTGTTATTATTGTACTGGCATGGGGTTGGATGAATAATCTCGAAACCACACGTAGCGAAGCCATGTTGGCCAGCACAAAAGCTACCATTGCTGCTGTAGTTGGTATGGATGATAATGTCCTCGCTGAACTTGAACGTGTCGTCGATGAATATGGTGATAATTCAGCTATATCTCAGGCTACCTACCAACTGGGAGTTGCCAGACTACAGGCAAATGATTTAGATGGTGCCAGAGAATCGTTTACAACATTGGCAAATAGTTCAGATAAACAGCTCAAGCTCGCTGGAACACTGAAGTTGGCATATATCTTTGAAAAAGAAGCTAATTATGCCGATGCAGCCTCACTTTATAGCCAGGTTGGCGCCTTAAAGGAAAGTGTCGTTTCTGAGTATGCCATGCTCCAGGCAGGTTATGCATATATCGCTGATGGAAATGTCGCCAGCGCCGATAAAATTGTGAAAGAACTTTTAGATGAAAAACCGACAGGAAAATTCCTGGAACAGGTGAAATATTTAGAAGGCAAAGTGTTGGAGAAATAATTGCAATTATTGAACTTGCAATCAGGGCTCTCCCCGAATATATTTCGCCCGCAAAGTGGGTTGAATGACCCACTTTGTTTATTTGTAAAGGGTATGAAGACGCGAAGTGAATTGGACCGATGAAGAAATAAAAGCCGGAATAGAGCATTGCTTTGAAGGTGCTGAGGACATTTTCCTCGTTGATGTAACATTGAATGCATCACGGGGCGGGTTCCAGCTCATTGCAAAGTGTGACAGTGATTCCGGTATCACCATCGACCAATTGGCTCGTATTAATCGATCCATTCATAATAATCTTGTACTCCCCGGTTTAGATATTGAGAAGGTTTCAGTCGAAGTCACCTCACCCGGTGCGAGTTTCCCAGTAAAATTGGCCCGTCATTTTAATAGATTGTCAGGGCACTCTATGAAAATTGAACATCGCTCTGAAGCGATGCAAAACCCCCTGGATGGCGAGATCGTATCGGCCTCTGACGATTCACTTACAGTCAAAGTAGATGATGAAGAGATGGTCTTGAATATGGTTGATGTGATTCAAGGCAAAGTAAATATGCGATGGTAGAAGGAGGATTGACCCCTTGATCAGTAAAATTATCATTGAATCGTTTATCCAGCTGGCAAAGGATAAAGATATCGACCGCAAAGAGTTGGCTGATATTATAAAAGAAATCTTTGAAGCTTTGATTCAGAAGAAATACGGAAACGTTGACAACTTTGACGTCATCGTCAACATGGATAAGGGTGAGATTGAAATCTACCAGGAAAAAGAGGTCGTTGAAGTCGTTGATGATCCCGATTTTGAAGTGGATGTCAAGACTGCCCAGGAAATCGCTCCCGATCTTGAAATTGGCGATCCCTTTATCGATGTTGTGGATCCTGCCACCTTTGGACGCCGGCTGATTACCTTTGCCCGTCATGTGATGGCCCAGAAAATTCAGGAATTTGAACGCGATCAGATCTATCGTGACTACTCTAGTCGCGTCGGTGAAATCATCATTGGTGAAATTCACCAGATTCGTCGCGATGCACTCTTTGTTAATATTGACAAAGCTGAGCTCAAGATGCCCCGTGAAGAGCAGATCTACAGTGAACGCTATCGTCGTGGTGACAGCGTCCGGGCTATCATTAAAGAAGTTCGCTCTGATAAACGCGGTCCAGAAATTATTATTTCACGTGCTGACCCAAGTTTCCTTCACAAATTATTTAAGAATGAAGTACCGGAGATTGAAGATGGTATCATTGATATCCGCACGCTCTTCAGAGAACCAGGTGATCGTACCAAGATTATCGTTGAATCTCACGACAAGCGTATTGATGCTGTGGGTGCTTGTGTAGGTATGAAGGGTAGCCGAATCCAGGTTATTGTTCGCGAATTGAACGGCGAAAAAATTGATATCATTAATTATACGTCTGAACCTCAATTGCTGGTGACTCGTGCACTGTCTCCTGCGAAGCCTTATCGCGTAACCATTGATTATGAAAAGCATAGAGCTTTAGCCTTGTTTGAGGCTGAAGACATTTCCATTGCTATTGGCAAGAACGGGCAGAATGTCCGGCTTGCATCAAAAGTGACTGGATTTGAGATTGACGCAAAATCTCGTAGTGAGGTTGAAGGTCCAGTAGTTGTTGAAGTGTTTCTCGAAGAGGTCGAGGGTCTTCCCAAACGTGTTGTCTCAATTCTTGCTGAAAATGGCATTGACACTGTGAATGAAGTTGTGAACACCAGCAAGGAAGCATTGCTAAGCCTGAAGGGTCTGGGAGAAAAATCACTGGATGAATTCATGACCGCATTGATGGAAAAAGTTGAGGTAAAAGTTGAAGTCATCGAGGAAGTCGTTGAAATAGACGACTCCGATGAGGAAAACGCTTAGGTAACTGCCACTGGAAACAGTTTTAGAATGTCTCCGGTTTTGCAGGGCTGAGGTGTGTCTGCTTAAAAGGGATGAGGAAAGAGGAACGATTGGATAAACCAAAACGAATATACCAAATTGCAAAGCAGATTAATATCTCTCATAGCGAGATAGTGACCTTTCTTAAGGATCAAGGACTTGATGTAACCAATCATATGAGTCCTGTTGATGAAGAAACTCACAATCTCATTCTCAAAAACTTTGCTTCTGATCTTTATCAAATTGAGCTGGATCAGAAAGAAGTTGATCGCCGAGCCCTTGAAGAGCAGCGTCGTGTAGAAGAAGAAGAACGCATCCGCAAAGCTGAGGAAGAAAAATTAGCCCGAGAAAATGAAGATCGTTCAAGACGGGATGCTGAAGATCAGCGTCGTCAAGAGATTGAAGATGCCAAGCGAAAAGCAGAAGAAGATCGTAAAGAAGCAATCGCCAAAGCCAAGCGAGACATCGAAGAAGAAGAAAATCGCAAACTTGCTGAAGCACAGGCTGCCAAAGAGCGTGAAGATCTGGATAGACAGAAGAGCGCTAAGAAGGCTGCCAAGCCTACGATTCTTCGTCCTGGTGAAGATCCAAATAAAAAGACTGAAGAATCCACCAAAGACAAAATTATCGCCAAGAAAATTGAGCGCAAGATTAAGCATGTTGTGAAAGCCACCAGCCCTAAGGGTAAAGGCAAGCCTGTTAAAAAACGCCGCGCCTTTGATCAGAAGGAAGTAGATGCCTCTATTAAGAAGGTAATGACCTCCCTTGATACTGGTAAAAAGCGTAAGCGTCGCAGAGATGGAAAACAGGAAGAATTGGCAGCGGATGAAGCCTATCGCGTCTCTGAGTTTGTCTCTGTACACGATTTTGCTGATCTCATAGAAATCGATGTGGCTGACATTATCAGCAAGTGTATGGATATGGGTATGATGGTGACCATCAATCAGAGAATTGATAAGGACACTATTGAACTCCTCGCTGAAGAATTTGAAATTGCTGTTGTCTTTGAAGACAACACTGTTACCACCATGGATGAAGAGATTGCCCTCGAAGAAGTTGATGAGGCTGATCTCAAGCCTCGTCCACCAGTGGTAACCATTATGGGTCATGTTGACCATGGAAAAACTTCCTTACTTGATTATATCCGTGAAGCCAATGTCATCTCCGGTGAAGCCGGTGGTATTACCCAGCATATTGGTGCTTATTCAGTATCAGTTGGTGAGGATAAGCTGATCACCTTCCTGGATACTCCTGGTCACGAAGCCTTTACCGCTATGCGTGCTCGTGGAGCTCAGGTTACTGATATCGTTATTATTATCATTGCTGCTGATGATTCGGTGATGCCTCAAACTATTGAAGCCATTGATCATGCTAAAGCTGCCGGTGTCCCAATTGTGTTTGCCATTAACAAAATGGATGTCCAGGGTGCCGATGCCGAACGAGTTCGACGTGAACTTTCAGAACGTGACCTGCTGGTTGAAAGTTGGGGAGGAAAAATCCCTGATGTAGAGATTTCTGCTAAGATGGGAACCAACATTGATGAATTGCTTGAGACCGTTGCTCTTGAGGCTGAAGTTCTTGATTTAAAGGCTAATCCCTCAGGTAAGGCTCGTGGAATTGTGGTTGAATCCAAACTTGATAAGGGTGTTGGAGCACTTGCTACCGTTCTGGTGAGCAGAGGAACCATCAAAATTGGTGATCCCTTTGTTTGTGGAGATTACTCCGGTCGTGTTCGTGCCCTAAAAGATGATCACGGTAACAGGATTAAGAGTGCAGGACCTTCTACACCAGTAGAAATCCTCGGTTTTAGCGATGTACCCCGTGCAGGTGATAACCTGATTGTCATGAAAAATGATAAAGAAGCACGTGATGTGAGTACCCAGCGTCGCTCCCTGCGTAGAGAACAAGACTTCAAACGTATGCGCCATTTGACTCTGGATCAGATCTCTCTCCAGATATCTGAAGGAAAGGTGAGAGAAGTGCCTCTCCTGATCAAAGGTGACGTTGATGGATCCATTGAAGCGCTGGCAGATTCATTCATGAAAATGTCCACCACCGAAGTAGCAGTTCGCATCATTCACCGCGGTATTGGTATGATCAAAGAATCCGATGTGTTACTGGCAGCTGCCTCAGAAGCCATTATTGTTGGTTTTAATGTGACTGCTGATAGCAATGCCAAACTCCTGGCCAAGGCTGATGATGTTGAAATTCGCTACTATGACGTGATCTATGCAGCAGTTGATGATGTCTTTCAAGCCCTTGAAGGCTTACTGGAACCTGATGTGGTTGAGAATGAACTCGGAAAAGCAGAAGTCACTGACCTTTTCAAAATTCCTAAAATTGGTATCATTGCCGGATCAATGGTCACAGAAGGTGTTGTTCGCCGAAATGCCAAGGTAAGACTCATCCGTGAAGGGGAAACGCTGTTCAACGGTGAGTTGAATGCTCTCAAACGTTTCAAGGATGAAGTCAAGGAAGTCATGGAAGGTAATGAATGTGGAATTTCATTGAAGGACTTTAGTAAAATAAAAGTCGGTGATGTGATGGAATTCTATTCAGAAGAAATTATCAAGCGAAAATTGGAATCTTCTTCGAAGAAAAAGTGACCCCGCAGATAAAGTATAGAAAATGGGTATAGCAAGACAAAAACGGGTCGCAGAGGCCATCAAAGCAGCTGTAGCTGAATATCTGATCTTAAACCTGGCCAATGCTACACCGGGTTTTGTCTCTGTCACCAATGCAAAAATGACCCCGGATTTGAAAATATCATATGTCTACTTCTCCATATATGGAAGCGAAGAGGATGTTGCCTTTACGTTTAAAACTTTAGAGCAACACAATGGTCGTGTCCGCTTTCATGTTGGCAAGGAAGTCCCACTCAAATATGTGCCTGAGCTCAGATTCTTTATTGACGACTCATTAGGTTATGCTGATAAAATGAATCGGGTGATGAAAGATCTATGATCACCCATGAGCATATCATCAATATTGACAAACCCATGGATTGGACCAGTTTTGACGTCGTGCGAAAAGTACGCTACACAACAAAGATTAAGAAGGTCGGTCATGCCGGCACTCTGGATCCCTTTGCCACAGGTGTACTTATCGTTTTAACCGGTAAAAATACCAAGCGCCAAAATGAATTCATGGATATGCCCAAGACCTATGATGCTGAGATCCTTCTGGGAAACCAGACTGATACTGGCGATAGAACTGGAACTGTTATTGAAACAGCACCCATCCCAGAATTATCTGAAGCGATGATTCTTCAGAGTCTGGCTGACTTCAAAGGTGAAATCCAACAGATTCCACCCATGTATTCAGCAAAAAAGGTTGATGGTCAGAAACTCTACAAGTTGGCCCGAAAGGGTAAGGTTGTGGAGCGTAAGCCATCCATGGTAGTGATCTATGATATTGAACTTAAATCATGGACAAGCGATCAAATAAATATTTGTGTCAGATGCGGACGGGGAACCTATATCAGGGTGTTGGCTGAAGATATTGCTCAAAAGCTGGGTACGCTGGCACATGTAAAAGAATTGAAAAGAACGGCGATAGGTGACTATCGCGTAGAGGATGCCTTGAGCATACCAGAGTTTATTGAAAAATGGAAATCGTCCGCTGCTTAGAAGACTTTCCTGAGCTGAATGGTTGCGTGGCTACCATCGGAAGTTTTGATGGTATTCACCGTGGTCATCAGTCCTTGATTGAAAGATGCATTTCTGAAGCACAGGAACGCGGATTACCCTCAGTAGTTATCACTTTTCATCCTCATCCACAGGAATTGTTGAGGGATAGTGATCTTCGACCTATTCGCTTATTGACAGGTATTGAGGAAAGAGCATCTCTCATTGAGCGTTATGCTCCAGTTGATTTTCTCCTCGTACTTGATTTCAATCGAGGATTTTCAAGCATGATTGCTGATGAGTTCGCCAAGACTGTCCTCGAAGATACCCTTGGGGTCAAGCATGTAGTAGTTGGCTATGATCATCGCTTTGGTCATAACCGCGCAGGAGATGCTCAATGGCTTGGGCAACGAGGTGAGGACAAAGGATACAACGTCAGCGTAGTTGGTCCCATCAACAATGAGAATCTGCCTGTAAGCAGTACACTCATCAGGGATCACATCCAATCTGATCGATTGGATCTCGCCAATGCCATGTTAGGGCACGCCTACACAATATTTGGCACTGTTGTGCATGGAGATGAGAGGGGACAGAGTCTTAATTTCCCCACGGCGAACATTGATCCCCATGCGGAAAATAAGTTGATACCAAACAAGGGCGTGTATCTTGCTCGGGTCCAGACGGATGAATTTTCCAGTTTTGGAATGTGTAATGTTGGGGTTCGCCCCACCTTCAAGAATGGCAAGGAGATCACCATTGAAGTGAATCTCTTTACTATTCCAGAGGGGAAAGAAAATTTGTATGATCAAGATGTGATTCTTGAGTTTTTACAAAAATTAAGAGATGAAAAGAAATTTTCCAGTGTGGATGATTTAATAAAACAATTAGAAAATGATAAAAAAACGTGTATAGCGATAATCGAAAATTATCGGGATGTCTGAAGGAGGACACATGTCAATAACAAAAGAAGAAAAGGCTGCTCTCGTCAAAGAATATGGCGAAAATGAGAAGGATACTGGATCAACAAGTGTTCAGGTTGCCATTCTCACGACTCAGATTAGAAATCTGACCGAGCACTTGAAAGCCTACAAGAAAGACCACCACAGCCGCCGCGGCTTGCTCAAAATGGTTGGGCAACGTCGCCGCCTGCTACGCTACATCCAGAAAAGTGATGCAGCTGAATACAAAGCTTTAATTACGAAGCTTGGTATACGTAAATAGGAATTGGAGATATTTTGATTAAAAAAGAAATGATGCTGGGCGGACGTACGCTTAGTCTAGAAACAGGTCGCATGGCCAGACAAGCTGGTGGCTCCGTGCTCGCCATGTATGGTGAGACTGCTGTCCTGGTGGCAGCTACTGCATCAAAACACGAAGACAATAGCAGGGATTATTTCCCACTGCAAGTCGAATATAGAGAAAAAGCTTATGCTGGTGGAAAAATTCCCGGTGGCTTTTTCAAAAGGGAAGCAAGACCTTCTGAGAAAGAGATTCTCAGTTCTCGCATGACGGATAGACCTATTCGTCCACTTTTCCCAGATAGTTTTAATAATGAAACTCAGGTTATGATAACTGTGGTTTCAAGTGATGGTGAGAATACAGCTGACTCATTGGGTACTATTGGTGCCTCATTTGCCCTGTCGATCTCAGATATCCCTTGGAATGGCCCAGTTGCCTCAGTTCATGTAGGTCGTATCGATGGCGAACTCATTCTTAACCCAACCTATGCCCAGGCTGAAGAATCAGAAATGGATGTTACCATTACTGGCACTGCAACTGATGTGGTTATGGTTGAAGGTTCAGCAAATGAAGTTTCTGAAGAGGTCATGGTTGAAGCCCTGGTCTTTGCCCAGAAAGCCATTTCAGAAGTCGTAGCTTTCCAACAGAGTATCATTGATGAGATCAAACCCGTAAAACGTGAGATCAAAGTAGATGAGACCAAAGCAGCCATCGTTGCTGATGTGGACGCATCAATTGATGAGGTCGTCCTTACTGAATTGAACTCAATTGTATTGAAGTCAGAACGACAAGATGCCCGTGGTGTTGCCAAAGACGAATTCGTTGCCAAGTACGAAGAAACATATCCTGATCACCTCAAAGTGGTTGGAGAAGTTTTTGACAACCGTCTCAAAGCCAATATTCGTGAAAGAATTATGGCCAAAGGCAGCCGTGTGGATGGTCGTGGATTGAAAGAAATCCGTCAAATCACCGCCGAAGTTGGTGTCTTGCCTCGTGTCCATGGATCAGCTCTCTTTACCAGGGGTGAAACCCAGGCATTGGTAGTCACAACCTTGGGTACCAAGTTAGATGAGCAAATCATTGACAATGTGGATCAGGACTATAAAAAGTCATTCTATCTCCATTATAACTTCCCACCCTATTGTGTGGGTGAGACCGGCCGTGTTGGTTTTACCGGTCGTCGTGAAATTGGTCACGGAAACCTGGCAGAGCGAAGTCTCAAACCTTTCCTGCCTGGTAAGGAAGATTTCCCTTATACAGTGCGTCTCGTATCTGAGATTCTTGAGTCTAACGGTTCATCTTCAATGGCAAGTGTTTGCGGTGGCTCATTAGCTCTTATGGATGCTGGTGTTCCCATCAATAAAACAGTTGCAGGAATCGCCATGGGACTCATCAGTGACGGAAAACGCTTTTCTGTCCTTTCTGATATCCTTGGAGATGAAGATCACTATGGTGATATGGATTTCAAGGTCACGGGAACAAAAGATGGTATCAATGCTATCCAGATGGACCTCAAGATCGAGGGTATCAGTGCTAAACTCATGACCGAAGCCTTGATTCAGGCAAAAGAAGGTCGCGAGCACATCATTGACATCATGGAAGCTGCCATGCCAACTGCACGTGAAGAACTTTCCCCACATGCTCCCAGATTCATTACCATCAGAATCAAACCTGATCAGATTGGTGATGTCATTGGGCCACAGGGTAAAATCATCAAAGCCATCCAGGCTGATACCGGCGCAACTGTCGAGATCGACCAGGAAGGTATTGTGTTTGTCTTTGCAGAAACTGCTGAAGGCGCCGAAGCCGCTGCTGAGCGCATCAATGGAATTGTCCGTGTGCCTGTAGCTGGTGAAGAGTTTGATGCCAAAGTTGTACGCTTAATGTCATTTGGTGCTTTTTGTGAATTTCTACCTGGCAAACAGGGACTGGTTCATATCAGTGATCTCGAATATGCCCGCGTGGAAAAGGTTGAAGATGTTCTCAATGTTGGTGATACTGTCAGAGTAAAATTGATGGAAGTTGACGACAGTGGACGCTACAACTTGAGTCGCAAAGCACTTCTCGAAATGCCAGAAGGTTACGTAGAACCACCAAAAAGACCTCGTCCACAGCGTGATAACAATCGCGGTGGTGGAAGAGATCGTGGCGGTAGAGATCGCGGACCTCGTCGGGATAACAATCGTCGGTAAATTACTGAAGTGACCTCACTTCGTAAGCAAACGACACTATCGAACGGACTGACCATCGTTACTGAAACGGTGGACACAGTCCGTTCGGTGGCTTTAGGCATCTGGGTGCGGGCAGGGAGTCGGTATGAACCTGAACCCCTGGCTGGCATCTCACATTTTCTCGAGCATACGGTTTTTAAAGGTACCAAAAATCGGTCTACCTTCGAAATTGCTTCTTCTCTTGAGAGTGTGGGGGGCCACCTCAATGCCTTTACCACCAAAGAGTATACCTGTTATCATGCCAGATTTCTCAGTGAGTATCTGGAAGAGGCAGTCGATGTGCTCTCAGATTTATTACTTCATCCTACTTTCCCTTCAGCCGAAATAGAACGTGAAAAATCCGTGGTTCTGGATGAATTGCGGGATAGCAAAGATGTTCCAGAAGAATTGGCCTTTGATACCTTTGAACAATTCCTCTATCCTGATAATTCTATTGGGAAACCCATTCTGGGAAATGAGACGTCCATCAATGGTTTCACGCCTGAAGCCTTGACTGCATATCTGGACAAGAACTATAGTCCGGAAAATACAATTATCGTTGCAGCAGGTTTTGTGGACCACGAAGCACTGGTAAAGCTGATCGAAGAGAGGTATGATCGTCCTGGATCAGGTGCCAATGATTTTGAGGCTATTGAAGCATCAAGTTATGTCCCTGGTAAGGAAATTAGAACCAAGGATATTCAACAAAGTCATCTCATCACTGGCTTACCTATATTTTCAGTATTTGATGAACGGCGTTATGATATTGCAGTACTTAATTCCATCCTCAGTGGTGGAATGAGCTCCAGATTATTTCAAAATATTAGAGAGGCCCATGGTGTTGCCTATCAAATATTTTCTTTTGTTAACCTGTACCGTGATACAGGTTCTTTTGGTGTATATCTAGCTACGGACCCAACAAAGCGGGATCTTGCTGTTGAGCTAACCCTTACTGAGCTTGAAAAGATGGTCAAAGACCCTGTGAGTGCTGCTGAACTTGAAATGGTAAAAGCACAGTACAAATCGGGCATTGTCATGGGTGATGAATCCATGGAGAGACGTATGATGCGTCTGGGTCGCCAGCAGATATATTATGGTGAGAATATCGGTCTAGATAAATTTCTTAAAAAGATTGAAGCGATTGATGTGGAAAGAATTCAAGTCTTGGCACGAGAATTGTTCAATCCTGATAAGTTTTTTACTAGCATTTTGGAACCGGCTAACGCAGTCTAGAGGACCGTCCCCAGGGGAGTTCGAGTTCGAGGTTTTCGAGCGTGGACATGCACTACCGTCCAAGTATTATCATAGGAGGCGAATATGATCGTCGGAGTACCCGCAGAAATTAAAACAAATGAGAATCGAATTGCAATGACTCCAGGTGGCGTTGAATCGTTGGTCGCCAATGGTCACAAAGTCATCGTTGAGGACCATGGTGGTATCAACAGTGGATTCACTAATGAGATGTATTTAGCAGCTGGTGCTACTATCGAGCCTGATGTTGATAAAATCTGGGCTGATGCTGACATGATTGTGAAGGTCAAGGAGCCACAGGCAGTGGAAATCGCTCGAACCAGACCTGGTCAGATCGTCTTCACTTACTTTCACTTTGCTGCAGATGAGGCACTCACAAGAGGTTTTCTTGCCACCAATGCCTGGGCTGTCGCTTACGAAACAGTTGAGAACAAGACCAAAACACTTCCGCTTCTGGAGCCCATGAGTGAAGTAGCTGGTCGTATGGCCACTCAAGAAGGGGCACGTTTTTTAGAGCATAGGAGTGGCGGCAGGGGCGTCCTCTTAGGTGGTGTACCCGGTGTTAAACCAGGTACAGTTCTGGTTCTTGGTGGTGGCACTGTTGGAACCCACGCCACTAAAATAGCTGCCGGTATGGGCGCCAATGTTTATATCATGGATATCAATCTGGATCGACTTAGAGATCTTGATGATTTTATGCCAAAGAATGTTACCACGCTTTATAGCACACCTGCAAATATTCGTGAATTATTGCCAACTGTTGATCTGGTTGTCGGTGCAGTGCTTCTGCCTGGAGCAAAAGCTCCAAGGCTCATCACTCGCGATATGCTCAGTCTCATGAAAAAAGGCTCGGTTATCGTTGATGTTGCAGTTGACCAGGGTGGGTGTGTTGAAACCTGCAAACCAACAACACACGAAGATCCAACTTTCGTTGTAGATGGTGTGGTTCACTATTGTGTTGCCAATATGCCTGGGGCCGTTCCATATACTTCAACAATTGCATTAACAAATGCAACCCTGCCATATGTTATCAAATTGGCCAATAATGGTGTGGAAGCTGCCCTTAAGGTTGATGATGGTTTTGCCTTAGGTCTGAATATGATTGATGGCAAGGTTACCTGTGAAGCCGTTGCCGAAGCTTTTGGTCTGGAGTATACTCCTTTAGATCAGGTCTTGAGCTAAATTTTGTCATTCCCTATTTATAACAGGGGCCTGGTGTATCACAAGGTCTCTGAACAATTTGAGTGGGGAGTAACAACAACTACACCGCAACAATTTAGAACCCAGATGCTGGAACTCCGGCGTCTGGGTTTTTCATTTGCCCGCATAAAGGATTACGATCCATCACTGAATCAGATATTGATCACCTTCGATGACGGGTATTCCTGCATAAATGAATATGCTGCACCCATTCTGGATGAGGTTGGTGGCCGTGCTACCGTATTTGCCATTACAGACTACGTGGGTAAGAAGAACAGTTGGGATTATTTTCCTGAAAGTAAACAGGTCAGTCATATGAGCTGGTCTGAACTTCGAAGCCTCCATGAGAAAGGGTGGGAGATTGGCTCTCATGGCAAAACCCATAGACGTCTCATCGCCATGGATCATAAGAAAATTCAGGATGAATTGGTGAGTTCGAAGAAACACATTGAAGATCAGCTAGGTACTGAAGTGACAACGTTTTGCCCACCCTTTAATGCCTGGAATTCAGATCTCTTGATTCAGATTGAAGAAGCTGGCTATACCGAAGTAGCTATTTCCTATCCGCTTAATGGATTACCCAAATGGGGGGGGAGCTTCATTCCTCGTCTCGGTGTTTATCTCCATGATAGCAAACCTTTGTTCCTTGGAAAAATATTTGCCAATCCATTGGCACCCCTGGAGATTCTCCAACAACAGTTGATTAATATTGCTGGGGATGGGAAGATTTTGGAGAGTTGGTTAAAGCCTGTAGCATCTTCTTACTAAACACCCGACTTAAGTCGGGTGTTTAAAATAGTGCGGAGAGAGTGAGATTCGAACTCACGGTACGTTGCCGCACACACGCTTTCCAAGCGTGCGCCTTAAGCCACTCGGCCACCTCTCCAATTATCAAATGCCTGATTTCCCAAGCAGCAGGCAATATATTTCCGTACTTTCCATTCACAAAAGCTTAAATCAAGCCCATTGAATGTTTATCAAATTATTAGAACGTCCATTCGTAAAATTCTCCTTGAACCAACCCCATATTATCGCTTGAAACCCAAGGTGTTTGCTAGATCACACCTCCACGTAAAGACTTGTTTCAAACATGAGTTATCATAAATTTCATGATTAATAAAAATGGTCTGCAGACCAATCAAAAGGGTACAGAGTATTATGCTTTTGTATTTCAACAATTTTAGATGTCAGGCTCCAAGATTTCTGATGATCATATTGGGGCTACTGGTCCTCACTGTCTTATCACCGAATCTCTATGCACAGGAAGAAGACCTCTTTGGTGATTCTGAAGGTGATAGCCTCTTATTTGGTGATGAATTTGATCTTGGTGGCGATGACTTCTCATTTGAAACAGATGAAGAGACCAGCGATGAAACTGAAACTGGTGGGGAAGATGACTTTTTTGGTGATTTTGAGGATGAAGGAGAAACTGAAGTGGAAGCTGAACCAGATTCAGCCGAAGCGGACGAGTGGGGTATGGATACTGATGAGGATTATGAGAGTCTCATTACTCGAACAGCCGATGGTGACATTTTAGAAGAGGTTCCAGATCACCCCCTGGAGCTCGGTAAGTATGTAAAGGGGACTTTTCTAGAGGACACGGGCTTCACCCTATCCTTTTATTCACCACAAGTTGTCCCAGAAGAATTGAATACCTGGTTCTCATACATGGATGTTTCGCTGACAACAGAATTACCCTGGCACTTCACATTTGAGCCAGTAGAACTTTCCTTCTCAGTGGATATTTCCAGCTTCAACTTTGTTAATTCATTCCCAGTAGGGGGTGAATTCAAGGGGTTTTCGATTATGCCCTTGGCCAGAGTTGAAATTTATGGTGCTGAACTCGAGCTAGGACTTGGTATGTACACGCCCACCTTTGGAGCCATGGCCGGGATCGGATATTCATATCAATTCCATTCATTATTTTTCTCTGCCGGATATCGCTGGAACTGGGCTTATGATATTGATCCCATCGGATCTAGCTGGTGGCTGGAACCAAGGTTCACTGCTGGTATAAAGTTTTGGTAACCAGGTAGACTGAGCTAGATAATATTTGTTATGGTGAATTGGCTTAAAATAGGGATCCTCCTGGCGCTTGGTATCCTGATGATAATAACACCTCCTGTTTTGGCTCAAGATGCAGCTGACCAGAGTGAAGAAGGGGCACAGGACTCATCAATGGTTTTTGGTGATGGTCAAGATGGTTCTGGTAATACTGACTATGATTATGAAGCTCTGGTTAAAGAACTGTATGGAAGTGAAGATACAACTGAAATAGTGGCTGATGAAATTCCAGCAGAAGTCGAAAAAGCCAGAAATCGTAATGAGGTAAGAGGACCTGCACCAGGGATGTTTAAAAATAGCAGACTGAACGGGGCTTATCTCTCATTCAACATGGCCTCTCCGTACACTGTTGCTGGTCAACTGGAATCCTGGTACTCATATATTGATGCTGGCATGGCCGTAAAGTTGCCCTACGAAGTTTACGTGGAAAGCATTCCACTCTATTTTTTATTTGAGGTTTCAACCTTCAGTTTCGAGAATACATATCCTCAAGGTGGTACATTTGCCGGCCTTGCCTATATCCTTCAAGCCTCTGCCATAGGTGACCAATCCAGTGCAGCGCTGGGATTTGGTTTCTGGGACTCAGAAATCGGTAGCATGCTTGAACTTGGATATCGTTTCCGACCGACCAAAAATACTTTTTTACGCGTGGGAACACGTGGTGTACTAATAACAGATATTGAATTAATTGGCTCCGCCTGGTGGGCTGAATTAAGACTTTCTATGGGGTTTGAATTATGATGTTAAGCCAAACTGACAATAGCTATTTCCAAAATATATTGGGAAAAATTGGAGTATTTATGCGATTCCATAAATCATTTGTTACAGTAGTACTCGCATTGGTATCTATGTCCTCCGCCTTTGCTACAAATTCATTTACCGGAGCAGGTGATCCAGTTGTCTCAGGGTACTGGAATGCTTCAAATACTGGTGCTACAGTCCAGGCACAATCATGGGAAGTCGGTATTGTTAGTTTTAAAACATACATCAGTGTTGATGGTGCTGGCTATGTTCAATTTGGATCTGTTTCAGCACAGGGTGGCGCCAGTACCGGCCAACAACTAAGCTTTTCGCTTACTGCAACTGATATTGAGACCACCGATCCACTTTCAGATAATGAAACCTTTCAAATCTATGTTGAATTCAGAAATGGCTCAAACGTACCCGTCGACACAGTTACCTGTACTTCAACCGCTATTACAGTGGATCAAACAGCTCCCACAGTCCTTAGCCTTTCTTCAGATGCCGCAGCCGGCGATTATTCCATCGGCGAGAGCGTTGATATTATAACCACCTTTTCAGAACCGGTGAGTTCAACTGGAAATATTCAAATCGTCGTCGAAACAGGTACTCCAGATCAAACTGTAACTATATCCAGTTTTACCACCAGCTCGACTGCCACTACCTCGTATACAGTAGTGGAGGGGGATGAAAGCTCAGACTTAAGTGTGAATAGCCTAACCAAATCATCTGGTGACCTGAGAGATGCAGCCGGAAACGATGCGGATCTAACCATTCCTGGAGGGGAAAACCTGGATGACAATGAAGCCATTGTAGTAGACGGTAATATTCCTGCAGCAGTCAATGTGGGTACTGTTGTTGCTGTTGGTGCACCAGTGGCAACCGACTACTGGAATAGTTCAAACACAGCCTTAAGCGTGACCGTCCCCATTCCAAGCGATGCCAGTCTGGTGGATGGTTCATTACAACTAAAGGGTTATTGGGGTGCAGATGGGGGTACTGCGCAACCTTTAGGTGGTTCTGAGACCATTGGTGCTACAGGCAATATGGAAGTTCAGATTCTCAAAGCGATATTAGAAGCGTTTGGAGGATACACTGAAGCAGGTGTATTGAAAGTCGTAGCTATTGTCACTGATAAAGCTGGGAATACGAGTCCCGTCGGCACTGAGAGTAGCAATCAGATCACCATTGATCAGACAGCACCAATCGTCACAAACATATCGTCGGATGTTGCCAATGGGACCTATGGCATATCTGATGTGATAGACGTGGACCTGACTTTTTCAGAATTGGTCACATTGGTTGGCGATAATCTTCAGATTGAGTTGGAGACAGATGCCACGGATGAGACATTTGTGGTGTCAGCATTCTCGAATAGTTCCACAGCCTCGGCGAATTATACCGTAGCTGAAGGCAACGTGAGCGGTGATTTAACTGTCAAGAGTCTCAGTCCCTTAGGTGGAACCTTGCGTGATGCCGCTGGGAACGATGCTACATATGGATTACCCTCAAATTCAAATTTAGGAGACAATAAAGCCATCATTATTGATGGGGTCTATCCTACTATCACTTCAATTACATCCTCGCCATCTACGGGTGATCTCGCTATCGGTGAAGAAGTTGATATAACCATAAATTTCGATGAGTCACTCACCTTAAGTGCTGGTACTCTTGATCTGGTTTTAGATGTTGGCACTACAGTGCAAATTTCAAGTGTTAGCGGAACCTCAGCCATTGGTACTTATACTGTTGCAGATGGTGATGCCAGCTCAGACCTGACGGTTTCAGAAGTGAATGTAACAGGTGGAACTCTCTCAGATGGGGCGGGCAACAGTCTGAATGAAGCTTTACCAGGTGGTGAAAATCTTGGTGACAATAGCGCTCTGGTTATTGATGGAAATATACCAGCTGCGGTAAACGTAGGCACTATTGTAGCCCGTGTTGAAAATGTTGTTACGGATTATTGGAATAGTACCAATGATTTTTTAGATGTGATTGTCCCCATCCCAGCTGACGCCAGCCTGATTAATGGGGGTGGAACCATTCAATTGAAGGGGTACTGGTCTGAAAATGTAAATGATGCTGTCGACCTGTGGACTGCTCAAACTATCAGCTCCTCCGGAAATCACACACTGGCTGTACCAGAAGCAACTCTAGAAACTTTTCCTGGGTACACAGAAGGTGGCGTATTAAAAATCGTGGCTCTCGTCACTGACAAGGCTGGTAATACCAGTACAGCCGGAACCGCCAGTGCCAATGAGATCACTGTCGATACTGTGGTGCCTACCATTCAAAGTTTGACATCAAGCTCAGGGAACGGTCCCTTCAAGCCAGCTGATAATATTGTTATAATTGCAACATTTTCTGAGGCCGTAAAATTAATTGGTGATAATCTACAGCTTGAGGTGGAGACAGGTACACCGGATGAAACTTTCATCATTAGTGCCTTTGATTACAACACAACAGCCAGTGGGACCTATACTGTTCAGGAGGATAATGAAAGTGCTGATCTCACAGTAAACAGCATAGCTCTTCTAGGAGGTAGTCTTAGGGATGCTGCAGGAAATGATGTAGATCGAACGGTTCCTTCTGATTCAAATTTAGATGATAATTCCAATATTGTGGTTGATGGTGTCGTTCCAACTATTGTTAGTATCACTTCAACTACATCAGCTGGCGATTA
This sequence comes from Fidelibacterota bacterium, assembly GCA_016784025.1. GTDB lineage: Bacteria > Fidelibacterota > UBA8477 > UBA8477 > JABMPR01 > JABMPR01. Next base: position 21,902 of record JADHVL010000013.1, read on the forward strand.
TGCCGTTGATGATGTCATTAATGTGACAGTAGAATTCAGCGAAGCAGTAACCCTCACCGGTGCCGATCTGGTGGTTACACTTGATGCAGGCGGAACAGCCAATATTGGTGTCTTCAGTAGCTCAACCACTGCTACAGCTAACTATACCGTTGGTTCAGGGGATGCAAGTTCAAGTTTGTCTGCAAATAGCCCCCTGACAACAGGTGGGACCATTGTTGATGCAGCAGGTAATGCGGTAAATCTGGTAACCATTCCCACCAATATCAATAGTGATAGAACCATCGTAGTTGATGGGATTATCCCGTCAGCAGTAAATGTGGGAACTGTTGTTGCCCGCGTTGAAAATGTTGTTACAGATTTTTGGAATGATACCAACGAATATTTAGATGTGATTGTTCCCATTCCAGCAGATGCCAGCTTAACGGGTGGCGGGGGAACGGTGCAGCTAAAGGGCTATTGGTCAGCGGATGTAAATGATGCTGCGGACTTATGGGAGGCACAGGCAATCAGTTCCTCGGGTAACATGACCCTGGCTGTACCAGAAACAACGCTTGAAACTTTTCCAGGATACACAGAAGGTGCAGTATTAAAGGTCGTGGCTGTTGTTACGGATAAGGCTGGAAATACGAGCGCAGTCGGAACAGCCAGTGCCAATGAGATCACCATTGATACCACGGTTCCTACGATTCTAAGTTTTACTTCAGATTCAGGAAATGGTCCTTTCATCCCTGCTGATGATATTAACGTGATTACAACATTCTCTGAGGCTGTAAAATTAATTGGAGACAATCTTCAGCTGGAGTTAGAGACTGGTACTACAGATGAAACCTTTATAATCAGCGCCTTTGATTACAATACGACTGCCAGTGGGACATATACGGTTCAGACAGACAATGATAGTGATGATCTGGAAGTGATAAGCGTATCACTCCTGGGCGGTAGCCTCCGTGATGCTGCAGGAAACGATGTAGACCGGACTCTTCCTTCAACTTCAAATCTAGATGACAATAGCAATATCGTAGTCGATGGTATCGTGCCCACTATAGTAAGCATTACTTCCACCACAGCGGCAGGTGATTACGCCATAGATGATGTCATAAACGTGACAGTTGAGTTCAGCGAAGCTGTAACCCTGGCAGGTGCTGACCTGGTTGTTGCTCTGGATGGAGGTGGAACCGCAAATATTAGTGCTTTTTCAAGCTCGACCACAGCTACTGCAGGCTATACAGTTGGTTCCGGGGATGCCAGCTCTGCGTTATTGGCTGAAAGTCCACTCACGACTACAGGCACCATTCAAGACGCTGCTGGCAATAGTGTCAATCTGGTTACCATTCCCACCAATATTAATAGTGATAGAACCATCGTAGTAGATGGAAATATTCCAGCATCAGTTGATGTTGGAACTGTTGTAGCTCGAGTTGAAAATGTTGTTACAGATTATTGGAATAGTACCAATGACTTTTTGGATGTGATTGTCCCCATCCCGGCCGATGCCAGTTTGATCAATGGTGGAGGAACCATCCAATTAAAAGGGTATTGGTCTGCAAATGTAAATGATGCCGTAGACCTGTGGACTGCACAATCTATCCTCTCCTCTGGAAATCACACTTTGGCAGTGCCAGAAGCAATTCTGGAAGCTCTTCCAGGATACACAGAGGGTGCAGTATTAAAGGTTGTCGCCGTTGTCACAGACAAGGCCGGCAATACCAGTATCGTTGGGACTGCAAGTTCCAATGAGATCACCATAGATACAGCTGTACCTACCATTCTGAGCTTTACTTCGGACTCAGGAAATGGACCTTTCATTCCGGCAGATGATATCAATGTGATTGCTACCTTTTCTGAAGCAGTAAAATTAATTGGAGATAACCTGCAAATTGAGTTCGAGACAGGTACAACAGATGAAACCCTTGTTATCAGTGCTTTCGACTATAACACGACAGCCAATGGGACATACACGGTTCAGGAGGATAATGAGAGCGATGATCTGTCAGTGATTGGTGTAACGCTTCTGGGTGGTAGTCTTAGTGATGCTGCTGGAAATGATGTGGATCGTACGATACCGTCAAATTCAAATTTAGATGATAATAGCACTATCGTGGTCGATGGCATCATCCCCACCATTGAAAGTATAACTTCTGGTACCCCGGATTCATCTCCAATTGGCAAGGATGGCACCGTTGGTCTCATCGTGACCTTTAGTGAGGAAGTCACTCTCTCAGTAGGAGAGACCCTCGTTCTGGATATCAACTCCAGCCCAACTGATTTAAATATCACCAGTATTTCCAACTCGCGTACTGCAACTTTGGATTATACCGTTTTAGCAGGTGATGAGGCATCTGACTTGAGTATAACTGCCATCTCCTTATTGGGGGCTGGATCACTCCAGGATGCGGCTGGAAATGATGTATCCAACCTGGCTACAATGGCTGGAATGACCAATCTTGCTGATGACTATGCTTTTGTAATTGATGGAATTGATCCGCTAGCCTTTACCATGGCTTCTGCCACCCCAACCACAACAAGTGGAAACGTTGTTGCTGGATATTGGAATGAAGACAACGAGGGGATGACTGTTATTGTGAATATCCCCGATGATGCCAGTCTCACAGAGGGTGGGACACTTCAAATCCAGGGTAGAGTCGCCTCAAATGACCTGGTAAATCTAGGCGCTGCTTCAGACATAGATGCAAGAAATACCCCCAAACCTATCCTCATAGATGATACCGATATTGAGGGTATGACAGGATATGATGACGATCAGACTTTTTCAATTACCGCCCTTATTACTGATCGAGCCGGCAACACTACTTTAGCCACGCTGCCATATCTTGATTTTGTCATCGATGAGGTTGATCCAACCATTACGGAGATTACTTCCACAACCAATGATGGTTCATATAGTGTGGGTCAGAATGTCAACGTAACTATCAATTTGTCTGAAGAAGTAAGCTTAGAAAGCGGTGTGATGTCCGTTACGCTGAACACAGTTGCTGAAGAAATATTAACTGATAATACAATTACAGATGAGCAGGTCCTGCCATTTACATTGAGTATCACTGAGGGCGTAACTGCCAATCCCCTGACCGTTGTTTCTGTAACAGCAACATCCGGTCAGCTGGTGGATGCTGCAGGTAATGAAGTCGATTTTTCTCTACCTTTTGGTGAGAATCTCGCAGACAATGGTAGTATCGTGATTGATGGCGAGTTTCCCACAATCGTTGGTATTAGCGCAACCATTGTAACAGATACACTGGGTCTCGGGGAGGCAGTTGATGTTGAGATTGAATTCAATGAGGCACTAACACTTTCAGCATTAGGCTCATTAGATGTTCTTTTTGACACTGGACAAACCGTTTCAATTACCTCAATCTCAGCCTCTAGCACTGCCGTAGCTACTTATACGGTTGGTGTTGGGGAAGAAAGCACAGATCTGACGGTTCAATCTATCACTTTATCAGCAGGTACACTTGAGGATATTGCTGGAAACGGATTAGATACGGCTCTTCCCCTTGGTCAAAACCTTGGTAACAATAATGAAATTCTGGTTGATGGCATTGTTCCATTAGTAGATGACACAGGAGATATTCTCACAGTTGGAGCGCCCGTTGTAACGGGTTATTGGAACTTAGACAATACTGGTGTACAGGTTATCCTGCCCAATGATGGTAGCGATCCATCCCTGAATGGTGGAAGGGCTCACCTGGAAGCCAGGTTAAACCTAAATGAGTTCGTCACTATTGGCACATCTGAAGCTTTGGCAACTGATCCAGTAACGCTAAGCCTCACGCGATCTGACTTAGAGGGTATTGCTGGATATGGCTCAGGTGGAACGATTCAAATCCGCGGTGTCCTGACTGACCGTGCTGGCAACTCGACGAATCTTAATACCAGCAATGAAGAACTCATTATGGATCAAAACCTTCCAACTGCTCCTGTAACTGGCACGCTTACTGTGACAGGTGGTAATACTTACGAGGATTACTGGAATGATACGAATTTAGAACTTGAAGTGTCCATTCCCCTTGATGAAGATCTTACCCTCGTCGGAGGTAGGATCCAGCTGGAGTCAGATTTAAATAGTGCCAGTAGTTTTGCAGTGATTGGTGCTGATTCAACCATTATTTCTGATGATGGCATACATGTCATGACAATGAGTGCCGCAGACATTGCTGCCTATGGTGCCGACGATGGTGACGTCATGACATTCAGGGCGATAGTTACGGACAAAGCTGGGAATGAAGCGACTGGAACCATAGGACTCAATACGATTACAGTGGATTACACTTATCCAACAGTATTAACAGTGGGGACAGTCACTGCAGTTGACAATTCTGTTGTTGATGGATATTTCAATTTAAGCAATAGTGGCGCAGAAGTTACCATCCCTCTTGAAGATGCAGATGGAACGCTTGTTGGTGGTCAAATACAACTCAGGGCAACAGTAGATACTTTTGATCCTGAGAACATATTAGTACCACCTCCTCATGACATCGTTGATCTGGATGATGTCACGATAACAATTGATAGAGCAGATCTTATAACTCTGGGATTTTACGGTGAAGGAAGAGTGATCACATTTGATGCCATCGTAACTGATGTTGCCGGGAATGCCACTCAATTCAATTATAGCACAGATCAATTAGAAGTTGATGAGGTTGTCCCTGTGGCAAGTGACTTTACAGAATTGATTCCACTGGGAGACTATTCAAATGCAGGATATTGGAATGCAGATAATTCAGCCCTCGAAATAACCATTCCCATTGACACAGACGATCCGTCCCTCATCGATGGACACATAAAGATGGCTGGAAATATTGCTCCAGGAGATGGACTCTTTGAAATATATCCATCAGAGTTGGCCATTGGATCTCTTGTGGCTACCCAGACTTTTACACTCCTAAATGCGGAACTGGAAACCGTGACAGGCTTTACCGATGGTTTGACCATGGAATTCCGATACATAATTTCAGATATTGCCGGAAACGAAACAGTTTCAAATACAAGTGTTACCACTTTTATCATAGATCAAACCTTGCCCGCAGCACCAGATATTACTGAATTCACCATAAAGGGTGAGAATATTACCCCTCTCAAATGGAATGCCACATCTGATAGCCTTTTATTGACTATTCCTGTCAATACAGATGCTGACCCTACGTTGGTAGGTGGTTTTTTCCAGGTTCAAATGTCTGTAGGAGCTAATCCATATTCTGCGGTCCTTATCGATTCATTTTCTATTCCCACATTTGATGATACGATTCGCATTGGACTTGATGATATTGAAGCACTCCCAGGTTATGAAGACGAAAATCTATTCACAAGGATTCTCATCCAGGATCGCGCTGGGAATGAAACTGTTGGCGCAACTGAAACAGAAGTTATTGTCATAGATACAGAAGGTCCGGCACCTTTCACCTGCGGTCCATTGATTGCAACAGGTGGTGTTTTCGCTGATGATGCCTACAATAATTCCAATACTGGGATCTCAGTCAAAATTCCCATTGTTAATGATACCAGCCTACTGAACGGTAGCGCAATTCTACGTGTGAGCATGATCGACCCCATTACCGTCCCACCCATACCTGTATTTGAGAATATTGATACCCTAGGCATTGATGGTACAGGTGATTCTCTCACAATGACCATTGATCATGCAACTCTGAGTACGATAACTGGTTTTATTCAGGATAATCGTATCATGGTGACTGCAGATTTACTGGACAATTCAGGAAACCAGGTTGTGGGTGCAGCCAGTCCGGACACACTGACAATTGATTTTGTAGGTCCCGAACTTCCTGTGGTAACTGATACGACCGTAGTGGGAGGGACTGTTGTTGAGGATTACTGGAACTCCACAAATGAAGGCATTGATCTGACCATCCTTACTCCTGTTGTTGCTGACCCATCTCTTCTGGGTGGGTACATCCAAGTGGAAGGACGTATTGGTGGTGATCCAGTCGGTACACTTGTGGATACTATTCGCATTGAATCAATCAATATCACGGAAATCGTTGTCAGTATAGATTCCGTCGATCTGGAGGCACTCTCAATTAGTTCTGAGGGTCAGCCAATCGATTTAAGGGTAACCTTGGTTGATGGGCGGGGGAATGATACCACAGGTGCCTGGATGGAAGACATTCTGATCATGGATCAAATAGCACCTGCGCTGAGTGCTTTCAATCCTGATGGTACAACCATGGATGCCTACATAGCCGCGATTGACACATTAAAAGCGGATTGGCAGGTTTTTACCGATGATGTCTCTGATGTTGCCTATTATGACTATTCTATTGGACATACCGCAGGAGCTGATGATTTTCTGGCCTGGGATACACTGCTTACGACGTCTGTAGACACATTGATGACCTACACCCATGAGGATGAATACTATCTGAACGTCCGTGCCATGGATGTCGCCGGAAACATGTCTGATATTCTCAGCAATTCAGTCATAATAGCTGATCTCGTTCTGCCAACAACAACAAGTGCCATGGATCCCTACTATTTCATTGATGCCTGGCCCGGTGCTTTGAGTGGAACCTTCAGCGATGATTTATCTGGCATGCACTCTATTGAACTCATGCTCCAACGTGATTCTGATAGTTTCTATTGGGATGGAACTGAATGGAATAGCGTAGACACGACTCGTTTTGATCTGGTGCTTGGTCCTGGTACATGGGAATTTGACTTATCATCAGATTCTCTCGGAAATAGGGAAAATTACATCATCACCCTCTTGGGTTATGATGTTGCAGGTAATTATCAATGGCCATACGAAAATCCATTGTTTACCGCAAGCCTGGATACATTTCAATTTGTTATCAATACAGCACCTGTATTTGTGGATGATTCCACCTATGCAGATTCATCTGCCGAGGATTCAGAATATTCTAGATTCTTCCTGGTAGACGATCCTGATGTAGGTTCTATTAGTGCAGACACGCTTTATTGGAGTTTGTCAGAAAATGTTCCCGCAGGTGTATCCATTGATTCACTTACAGGAGAGTTAACCTGGTTACCTGTTGATTCTGCAGTTGGCGATCATTCATTTACTGCATATGTTCAGGATTACTATGATGAGATCGACTCCATTCTCATCTCGCATCGAGTTCTTGAAACAAATGATGCTCCTGAACCTGTGACCCTGCTATTACCGGCTGATTCCACTCAATTAGTTCCTACTGATGGACTCGATTTAGTATTTAAGTGGACCTCGGCGTTTGATATCGAGGATGACTCGCTTACCTATATAGTCAGCTTTGAGGGAACGGATTATGATACGACTCTGCTGCCTACTGCAGATACGACCATCTCTTTGGATGTGTCTGTCATGGACTTCCCGTCAAGTACCATCGAATGGTTTGTACGAGCTTTGGATCAGGCAGATACTTCTGCAATTGTAGATACCTTCCATGTGACGACATCCTCTGCCTTTGCATCGCTTAATTCAGATAGCATCGCAGTGGATATCGAGCGGATGACAAATATTGACACGTCTTTCACTATGGGTAATCTTGGTTTGACTGATTTACGATGGTCACTGTTAGATGCACCAGCCTGGATAAGTTTACCTGCTGAAACAGGGACTATAGAATATGACACCAGTGCTGTCATCGCTTTCAATATCAATCCATCTGCATTCACAGTTGGTGGTTATGGTGGTCAGTTCCGTATTCTGACCAACGATCCATTGCAGGATACGATTACTGTCAAGGTGAGTATGGATATATTTGATGTTCCCACACCCGTCATTGCATTCTATAAAAACAGGGCATACCCCTCGTATTACGAAATGATGATTGTGGATAGCTTGGGTATGATTGATTCGCTTTCTGTGACTCATTCAGGACTGGAAATTGAGCTTACTACTGTTGACACTTTCAGCTTTGTCGCTGTAGTAGAAGTTTCTGCAGAAGGTCTCAACGCTTTTGAGGTATATGCTTCGAACTGGGTTGGAGACACAACCATTACTGTTAACGTCACAGTAAGCCTGATTAAACGCGGAGCCCCATGGTTGGCTCGCAGTCCCGATGAACAATTCGAGATAAAGGGTAGCTCAAACAGTGCCGCTAAATCAACCCGAATTGCAGTTTTGGACTCAATGCTAAGTGCTATCGATGATGCGAGCTACAAAGTGCTCACAGATGGTGTGGTTCTCGCTGAGCCGGTTTTAGTGAGTATGCCTGCACTGACGAATGATCAAGCCATATACATCCAGGATACAGCTGGTGACTATGTTGAATTGGCGTCTGTATCAGATGGTGAACGGGTCAGAGCCTGGGCTGCCACAATGGGTGCTTTCAAATTAGGACCAAGGACCATTATTGTTCCTGAGAAGAGCCAATTATCGCAGAACTACCCAAATCCGTTTAATCCCACGACTACAATTGATTTTGATATTGGTTTCCTGGATGGTTTAAATCAGGATATTAGATTTAGTGTCTACAATATCAGGGGTCAGGAAGTACAGAATCTCATGGAAACACAAATGCAGCCTGGCAGTTACTCCATTATCTGGAATGGCCTGGATGATCAGGGCAAACAGGTAAGTAGTGGTATTTACTTTGCTCGACTCATGACGGGTAAGGGTTATGCGAAAACTGTCAAAATGCTGGTTCTAAGGTAGGAGGTGTGAAGATGAATAAAATGAAATGGTTGTTTGCGCTGATCCTACTCATAGGCCTGTTTGGATGCCGTGAGAAAATTGAACCTGAAGTTGACGATTTTGTGGAATATGGCTGGACCTTATATGCAGAACGCGAGTTCGTGAGCGCGCTGGCTCATTTCCAGGAAGGCCTGGATATGGACACTCAGTACATCGATGGCTATAATGGTGCTGGATGGTGCTATATCGAATTTAACAGCCCAGATACGGCCATTATCTTCTTTAATAGTGGTCTTGATCTAATCACCATAGATAGCAGTCAGGTCCGCTTTGAAATGTTAGCTGGTATTGCTTTGAGTTATCATGTAACTGGTGACTATGTCAGGGCTATTTCAAGGGGAGAAGAGCTCATCGAGTTTCGACCTGTATTTGAATTCACCCACAACTGGCGCATTGATTATGCTGAAATCACTATCATGCTGGCTGCTGCCAATTTTGCAGCCGGAGATTTTGCTGCTGCTCTGGAATGGGTCCAGAATCTGGATGAGGACTTTATTGTTGATGTCTCTACCAATGAGGGGCGGGCAGAACTCATTAAAAAAATCGAGGCATTACAGGATTTATAGCTATTTTGGTTTAGCCAGCCAGAGTTAATGCATTCATTAAGATGGGAAAAATGATGAAGTCACTGAAAATATTATTAACACTTACTATGGTTTCGATGTTTGTATGGAATTGTTCATCCAATGCCGCCAACACAGAAGTGGATCAAAAGCTTAAAACGCTATTTGATAAGAATGAAAAATTCCAGAAGATGGCCATCTCAAAGATTAAAGCGCTTGAAAAGGATGTTGCCACCCTCAAGAAAAATCAGGGTAAGCTGGGTAAGCAGATTCCTGTCATCGTGAAACAGATCAAGATCCTGAAAAAAGCCGTTGATTCCAGTGGAAAAGGTATGCCGCCCGGTATGATAGCTCAACTGGACTCTATTGTCCTCAATCTGGAAGCTATGGAACAGGAACTGGCTATGGTGAAAGAATATGGGCTTGCGACTAATGGTGACAATGATAACAATGGTAGCAACGACACTGCGCCACCCATTTTGATCAAAGGCTCTGATCAGGAACGTATCTATCGCCAGTATGGTGATCCCATTGAGAGATATATTGTGGATGAAACCAACCAGGTATGGCTCTATGACAATGGTGTTGCTGTATTTGATATGAATGGACGGATTGTTTCTATCGAATTTCAATAAGCCTTTATTCTATAAAGGGGTCTTGGCTCGTCATCTTGAGCGGAGTCGAGAGATATGATTAATACATTATATGCGGTGACCCTATGGAACCCTTAACTTGATTTACTTAAACCCTGCACCCTTTGCAGGGTTTTTATTATCTGAAAAAATCCGATAATAATCACGGCGAAACTACGAACCCGCCCCCTACGGTGGGTGAGGTGAAGCCGTATAAGATCATTCCCTCCTCCTGAAACCTAATCTGATGCCCGATGAACGAATTATTTGTGATATAATTATATCATTTACTTGATATACACCTTTTGTACACCTATATTAAAACCATGAAGAATAGTGAATCAAGAAGTGGAGGATATATGAATCGAGGTTATGGAAAATCTAAACATGCGGAACGATTGATCCAGCATGCCATAGAAGTTTTTGATCTTGAGGACATAACTCCTGCGACAACGGAAGAGAAAGCTATCAATCATAGATTTCTCCAATCTGATGCTTTGGCTACTGCTGCACGATATAGTGAGACACAAAGCACTGGCCTATATGTCGATGTCACCCATGGGGCGAGAGCATGCTAACCAAAAAACAACGCGAACTTTACGAATATATCTCACGGTTCATTCAGAGCCATCAGATGGCGCCAACTATCGCCGAGATACGGGAGTTCTTTGGTTTGAATTCCAATTTCTCCATCCAGAAGAAACTGAATATTCTACGTGAAAGGGGTTACATCTCTTTTGATAAGAGCAATGCTGCCCGCAATATTCGGCTGACTGGTCTGGTAGGAGAGACGGTTGTTCTGGATATCCTGGGACAGGTCACTGCTGGTATCCCCATTGAGGCCATTGAAATTCCTGAACCTGTGGAAGTGCCACGCTACCTTCTCAAGGGAACCAATAATTTTGCATTGCGGGTTCGTGGAGATTCCATGATGGATGCCAATATTGAAGATGGTGATGTCATCATTGTAAAACCCCAACCCAAAGCTGAAAGCGGTCAGATTGTAGTCGCCACCATCAATGGAGAGGCCACAGTCAAAAAGCTGGACCTGCATCCTGGTGGAGTCACACTACGTCCCTGCAACAGTTCCGGCCAGTATCAGCCCATCCAGGTGGAAGAAGATGATGACTTTGCCCTCAAGGGTGTTGTCGTCGGCCTGCTCCGGCAGTATCAGGCATGAGGTTTGGGCTAAAGCCCAGGTTTCTGGCCTGTATTCATACCCCCGCCCTAAAGGACGGGGTAAGTATTTATTGCACAATTACCCGGCCTCTTAAGGCTGAAATCAATTACCCCGGCATTTATGCCGGGGGTTTAAAAAAACATAAATGAAAAGGGGCTTTAGCCCCAACGAGAAGGATCACATATGCGATACAATTCAATAGCTCAGCCCGTCTCCAGCCTCTTTCGTGGTCCCCGGGGAAGAACCAGAGCTGTATTGTCTTCAGTATCCCATGGAGTAGCTGGACTTTCGGCCACTGTCCCTGCACCGAAGAAAAAAACCAGGCCTGTTCGTCCAGCAGCTCCTGTGATTCACTATGAGATCGCCACTACCAGCCGCCTCGCCGGTTAGATTTGCTACAAGGAAGTGTTATTCGCTTCCTGTTTTCTGATCCCTGATTCCTGCTGTTTATCCTTTGACCTTCAACTTTGGGACTTTTGACCATGAAAGATGTTCTACACATAGAAGTTCCATCATTTCCGGCCACAGTAGAGCAGGCTGTTCACAGTAGTTATCGTGATCGACCTGTAGTGGTGGCATCTGGATCTGGGGGACGGGCAATCATATTGTCGGCTTCTGGAGAAGCCCGTCAGGAAGGCATCCACCGGGGTATGCTTCTTGGACAGGCACTCAAACTGGAGCATCGTCTTATCGTGGTGGATTCCAACCCTGAGCTATACCAGCGCGCAATGAACGCCATTACCGATCAGGTTTCTCGTTATTCACCCTATGTTGAGCCCATCCGCTATGGACAGGTTGCCATTGATATGACGGGTACCACACGGCTGTTGGGACGCATCAAGGACAGTGCCTATCGCATTCATAAGGACATTCGTGAATCATTTCGGCTGACTTCAAGTATTGGTATTTCTGTAAATAAGCTGGTTTCATCGGTGGCGGCACGCTACATCCGCCAATATGCCGAACTCTTTGATGTTTTGCCTGGCAACGAACGCACTTTTCTGGATCCCCTGGAACTCAAGATGCTGCCAGGTATTGGTCACAGCACCGATCAGGTACTTCTGGAAGAGTTGAACCTCACCAGTATCGGTATGCTGGCAGCAGTTCCCATCAATAAGTTGATTCTGGTCATTGGCAAGAATGCTCTGACCTTGCATCAGAAGGCTCTGGGCATTGACCTGAGTCCTGTAATGCCCCCTGAGCAGCGTCTAGAGATAAAAGAGGAGTATACCTTCAGTGAGGATAGCAACGATGATAATTTGATTATGGGGGTTGTCTATTATCTCATTGAGAGCGGCTGCACCCGTTTGCGTCAGAAGAATATGAAGGTCAACAGCTTTCGTATCTTTTGCCGCTATTCCGACAGCAAAATTGCCACACGTACCGTTCGACTACCTGAAGCAACCAACAAAGAATACCTCATGTTCTATTATACCCAGAAAATCTTTGAGCTACTCTTTGAACGACGCACTCGAGTTCGCTATCTATCCATCGGTTTTGAGAATCTCATACAGGCCGCCCAACAGATCAGTCTTTTTTCCAAGGTGATTGATCCTGATGCGGCCAAACATGGCGATTTGCACCAGGCCATGGACAAATTGCGTGCCCGACATGGTTACCCTGTCATACGGTTTGGACTCACTGGTCCAGTCATGTTAGGGGTTGGGAGTTAGGGGTTGGGAGGAAATATGCAAAGAAAGGATAAGTTATGGCCTCTTTCAAGGAATTAGACGTTTTTCAACGTTCAGTGCTTATGGTGAAATATATCTATAGCGTTACCAAGGCATTCCCAGAGGAAGAAAGATTTGGGATTGTATCTCAACTGAGACGTGCTGCCATTAGTATTCCATCAAACATTGCAGAAGGCGTCTCTCGACGAACAATCAAAGATCGACAGCATTTTGTCGATATTGCTTTGGGGTCATTGAATGAGGTCTACGCTCAGTTTCTTGTCGCAGAAGTATTGGAGTACTTGCCCAAATCAGAAGTTAAGCGTTTTGAGAAGGGCTATAACACATTACGTCCGAAGTTAATTGCTTACCAAAGATCCATCCAAGCCCGTCCTAACCCCTAACGCCTGACTTCTAACGCCTACTCAATGATCCCCCTCGAAGTCCACAGCCACTACTCTCTACTCAGGGGAACCCTTTCTCCAAAGCATCTGTGTGATTTCATGATCAAGAAGGGCTATACCCAATTTGCCATCGCTGATACCAACAATCTCTACGGTATGATCTTCCTCTATCAGACAGCTCTGGAGCGTGGTCTGGATATGATCATTGGGGCAACATTGGATGATGCCCAGAAGCGCAAGGCTGTTCTGCTGGTCAAAGACAACACAGGTTACTCCAACCTTTGTCGCCTGATCAGCCAGCGTCATGCTGGAGAAAGCTTCGATTTGCTCAAACATCTCACAGGACGGTTGGAGGGATTGGTCATGCTGACCCAGGACCGTGATTTACTGGAGGCTTACCAGTCCGAAGACGTATATGTATCCCTGCAATCAGGCAGCTACAGCTTGTACCATTGGGCTCGTGAGAAGGACTTCCCATCTGTGGCCAATATCCCCGCATACATGGGCTCACCAAAGGGACATCAGCTCCATCGCATCATGCGCGCCATCAATTTGAATACCAAACTGTCACGCCTGCCTGAAGAAGAACTGATCCCCATTGACAATTATCTCCATAGTCGCGCAGAAACCCTTGATGTCCTGCCTTTTGCTGAAGAAGCCCTGGAACGTACCATGGAGATTGCTGCGAAATGCCAGTGGCGACCTCCATTAGACAGCTTCATTTTTCCTGACTCCAATGATAACAGGGACTACCAGGAATTAAAGAATCGTGTCTACCTGGGTGCTCAGGAGCGTTATGGCAATATGACCGATCGCATTAGAGACCGTATTGAGCATGAGTTAAAGACAGTCAAAGAGAAACGCTTTTCTAATTACTTCCTCACGGTTCAGGATATCGTCAAACAATCACCCATCACCTGTGGACGGGGGAGTGCGGCAGCCAGCATTGTTGCCTATACATTAAAAATCACCCATGTTGATCCCATCCGCCACAATCTCTTCTTTGAACGTTTCTTGTCTCCCGGACGCAAGGATCCGCCAGATATTGATGTGGATTTCCCCTGGGATACCCGTGACGAAATTCTCCAGTATACCTTTGACACCTATGGTGACTCCCATTCAGCCATGATCTGTAACCATGTCACCTTCAAGGCGCGTGCAGCAATTCGTGAAGTGGCCAAGGTCTTTGGGTTGACCGAGAGTGAGATTGGTATTGTAACCAAGCGTCTGTCCCATCTCTGGTATGTCAGTGACCCATTTGAGGAGTTAGCCAACAATCCCTTGCTTAGCGATCTCGACCTTAAGGATCCCTGGCCAGAGATAATTCGCAATGGCTTCTATCTTGCCGGATTTCCTCGGCACCTGAGTGTACATCCCGGGGGAGTTGTTCTGACACCCCAGGAAATCCGCAACTATGTACCCATCCAGCGTGCACCTAAGGGAGTTCAGATCATCCAGTGGGAGAAAGATCAGGCAGAGGACTTTGGGCTGATCAAGATTGACCTCCTGGGAAATCGCTCGCTCGCTGTCATTCGGGATATTCTGGCCGATGTTCACGAGCATTATGGTGTGGACATCCCGTATTGGAAACTAAACCCCCTTGAGGATCTGCGAACCCAGGAGCTGATCCGTACTGCCCGCACCATGGGCTGCTTTTATGTGGAGTCGCCGGCGACTCGGCAGCTGCTGAGCAAGATGCAAACCGGTGACTATGAAAATCTGGTCATTGCCTCCAGTATCATCCGGCCAGCAGCCAATAAATGGATCAGAGAATTCGTCCGTCGTCTCCATGGTGGTGATTACGATCCGCTTCACCCCTTACTTGATGAAACTCTCAAAGAGACCTATGGCATAATGGTTTACCAGGAAGATGTCACCAGGGTTGCTATGCGTCTTGCCGGTTTTGATGCCGATGAGGGCAACGAATTGCGTAAGGTCATGTCCAAGAAACACAAAGAGGCCAAACTCCGTGATTATTGTGAAAAATTTGTTAGCGGAGCGCGTAAAAATGGCGTAGAAGACAGCATCATCGAGACCCTTTGGGAAATGATCATGTCCTTTTCAGGATATTCCTTTTGTAAGCCCCATTCTGCCTCATATGCTTTGGTTTCATTTAAATCAGCCTATTTGAAAGCCCACTATCCTGCGGAGTTTATCGCATCCGTCATGACCAACCTGGGTGGTTACTACTCTACCTTTGGCTATTACTCTGAGGCGCGTCGTCTTGGACTGAAAGTCTTGCTCCCCAGCATCAATAACTCAGAGATTCGACATACTGGCCTGAATGATTGGGTGCAGATTGGATTTATGCAACTGAAGGGAATTAAACGGACCGCGCTGGAGTACATCGTTGCTGAGCGGGAATCCAATGGCCGCTTTCTGTCATTTGAGAGTTTCTTGAGACGTATGCCTGAGTTGGATCAGTCAGATGTTCGCATCCTTATAAAAGCAGGCTCCTTTGATGGTGTAGAGGGAATAGAAGCGCGTCCCAGCCTCATGTGGCAGCTGTATCAGTCCAGAGCAAATCAACAACGACGGGATAAACCAGTATCTCTGCTGGATCTGAATGAACGGGACAGCTACTACATTCCAGATACAGGGGCATATTCTGAAAAGACAATGCTCATCCATGAAGCTGATGTATTGGGTTTCCTTATCTCTCGCCACCCCTTGAGTCTATATGCGAAGTTACTGCAGCATTTGACCTATGTGCGGGCCTGCGATCTGCGGAGGCATGTTGGGAAGGAGATTCCCGTTATTGGGTGGCTCATCACTGGGAAAGTTGTTCATACAAAAAATGATGAACCCATGGAGTTTATCAGCTTTGAAGACACTACAGCCATATATGAAACCGTCTTCTTTCCAAAAGTCTATCGCAAGTTTTGCCGCATGCTCAGCAATGCCCGGCCCTATCTTTTGCGTGGACTCGTAGAGGAAGACTTCGGCGCCATCTCACTGACAGTCAGACATATAGAGTTCCTTGATAAAGTGAAAGTGTCCCCTCAAATCGGTCGTCCTCAAGCGAAAATGCTACCAAAAGGAAACCAAAGAACTCTACCACCACCAAACTCGTGAATCCTTAAATCCATTGAACCCATTGGACTCAATAACTCACCTACGCCATCCACAACTGTCTATCCAGAGTACGGTACTGAATAGCTTCTGATATATGTTCCGCTCGAATTTCAGAACACTCTGATAGATCAGCAATGGTTCGGGAGACCTTGAGGATACGATCGTAGGCTCGAGCACTCAATCCCAGGTTGGTGATAGCAGTCTTGAGGAGGGCAGCGGAATCACCATCAACCTTGCAGAGCCCTCGAATCATTTTAGGCGGCATATCAGCATTTGAATGGATATGGGGCTCATTGACAAAGCGTTTGATTTGAGTATCTCTGGCTAATTGAACCCGCTTTCTAACCTCATATGAAGTTTCTCCGTCTTGTTTACTGGATAACTCTTCAAAGGGAATGGCAGGGACCTCTATATGCAGATCAATCCGATCTAGAAGTGGTCCAGAAATTTTAGCCATGTATTTTTGAATCCCAATACTACTGCAGGTGCACTCATGCCGGGGATCGCTGCTATAGCCACAGGGCTACGGGTAGACATTTTGTCGACGCACCACCAAAACCTGATCCTTACGAAGTCTACATAGACATATCACATCTTATTATTAACGAATATAAATATGATGTTCATAGTTGTTGACCAATGGATAACATCAAGACAATTACGAACATACACGATCAATTACTCATTGAAAAGTTTTGTAACCAACCAGATGCCAAACCATTCTCTACTAAGGGCCATTGTGCTGATTGGCCTTATGCTATAAAATATCGTCGGATTGATAAGATTTACGGTCTTCATCATTATCTATATGTTTCTTATGAAGCAGATCGACATGCTGAGTACAGAATGACTATATCATCGCCTTCTATGCTACTGGGTGTAGATAATCTGTATTTTCCTACGCCTGCTGCGTTCAATGTCTGTGTTGAACGAGTGCATGAAGCGATGGCTGATGTTGGTATTTTTGTGTCAAATGAAGGGCTTTGGGTGAGAGGTATAGATATTGATACTAATGTCTGGCTTGGATACCAATTTGACGCCTATATGCTTGCTGCTAAGGAGTTGCCAGTGGGAGATAAAGTATACAAGAAGAGACGGTATGATGGTAATGATGGCAATGGTGTGAGTAATCGTAGTTGCCATTCAAAAACAGGGTACATGATCTATGATAAGGAGTTAAGGTGCAGGTTGAAGGGATGTGACGCAGAAACTATAGCAATGGCAGAAGACGTTATGAGACTTGGCCTTAGGATCAATGGTGACAGTTCCATGATTACAACATTTGGTAGTAAGGTGATACCACTAAATTCTTTATACACTGACTGGTTTAACCGTTGTGCCCTCTCTGCTACACACAGGCACCTTGAACGGATCGGTATTTTCAAGAATAGTATTGTGGATACTCATTACAGCCACAAAAAGGCAATTAGAGAGGTGAGCAAGATTCGTAAAGGAGTATATCCTGATTGTGAACGGTTGGACATATTGAGAGATTACGGTAGAAGAAGAGGCGAAAGACTTAGACCATTGACACCAAACCAATGGAAGGATTTGAAAAAAAAGAGTCAAGACATAAATAGATCACTGATGTGGATACGAAACCACAATGATGGACCACTCAACTTCTATGACAAGGTGTATTTCTCTCTTCTTGATATCCTTGAAGGTAAATCAGAATACAGTATCGGCGCATAATTCATTGTAAAATATGTTGCTATTGTAGCCAATATCCATATTTTAACAATACATTGTATTGTTAAAGTGCAACCCGGTTGCAAAACAGCGTGTACTCATTGTCAACAGCAAGGACTTGGGTTAAACCACGAAACATCACTTAATCTTAACAAACAATAGCTCAAAATACCCGTTCTATGCTCTTGAATCTCACTATCCATAATCAGCACACCCACAAATCGTGAATCTGCTCATTCAGCTAGCAATAGACTAACCCGTAACCAACTGTCGTTATCACAAACCGAGGTACCCCCCTTAGATAAGAGAATGAGCTAAATACCATCTCTCACATCGGGAGAAGTCAATCCTGTCTCTACACTCAACCTCAAGCTATGAAATGCTACTAAAAGGGGCTATATTTGGCTGTAAACGATGAATTTAGCCCACACCCATATCAATACTCCACCAAGGCACTCAGAAGGCTTAAATGGCGATTCCCAGTTCACCAGCCCATGGGATCCAATGCATAATGATATGGATATCGTGGTACTGGCAGGGTATGGAACATTGAATGCGACCGAGAAATGGACATACGCTTTGATAATGTCTCTTGTCAGGGCTGGTGTAGAACGAATTACGATCCAAAGATTGACAGATATTCAAGGACATTCACGCCGAACTACGTGGAATGCCATAAGAAGTTTACAAGATGCAAGATTAATAGTAATCGATGATGTTGGTGAGATTGCACTGATCGAGCCGGATGCAAGAAATGAAGACTTTGTACAGGCCATTGTGATACCTGAAATAAAGGAGAACCAACATCATGTTAAACGAAACAAGCATCATAGTCGATAAGTCTCTTACCCCTACAGTACGAAATACATACATGGTCGCTATTACACTCGATAAGGGGAGGGGCGTATCTATTAAACGCCTTCAATCAACTACAGGTGTGAGCCGAAAATCCCTGCAGAATGCGATATCTGTACTGAAGGCGAAGAAGCTGATCCGAATTTTTAATAAGCGAGCTTTCGTGAATAAGAAATCTATCCTGCCTGCAAGCAGCGATGTTCTCGATACAATCATCAAGCAGTTGACGAAATAAACCTTCCTCACAGATGAAATAAATTTCATAAACTCACACTACCCTGTGCGTGGTACGGATTCAACACGTAGTCGGGTGCACCTTGAAATATATAAGTATGGAATCATTCTAAGTCACTACGTAATAATACTTTGTCGTATGTTGACAGTTTCTTAAGTTCTACAAAAACCACCAACCACAATGAAAAATATTACCACACTGCAAGCCCCAAAAACATCCAAAACCAAAACATTGAACAGGGAGACACTTGAGCGAGATTTATCCATTCAAAGTCCGTAAAGGCCATTACCTGACAAACAAGTCGCTCCTGATTTCAAACTTACAAAAATGCATTAGACGCTCTCTCCCAGATAAAGCCATAAGAACTGCCATGGTTCTCATGGAATACCACCTGCTGGCTTTTGTCCGCCGACTTCCAATTATCGTCATGGAGGATGTTATCCTGCATCCTGTGATGCCGAGGCTTGTCTCAATTATGGAGCGAGTCACCAAGAAGGAAGATATCTCAAAAGAGGAAGTGACGTTAATGCTCCAGGTAATTGTAGATCTCTGTAAATGTCCTCAGAGGGACAGCTTGGATACTGATCTTTTAAATCAGTACACAGGCAGGGAACAATTATCAGCAACAGCAGACAAGCTCATTAACTCTCTAAGGTTGAGAGCACAATTTGGCGGGATGGCTTGGGACGTTGAAATGTTGGAAAAATATGCTCGTCAATGGACGGTGAGGTTTAATGAAAATGAATCCCGATGGAGACAATTTCTCCATGACCGTTTCCCAAATGTGATTTCGGTTAATCCAGTTACCATCAGGACCTTGCAAGAAGAGGATATCCTGCTTGAAGCCATTGATTTTCATAGCTCACCGATTACCAACATCTTGGCAAGAAAAACTGAGTTTCAGCATCTGATTTATAGATTATTTGGTAGGGTGGATGTAAAGGATAAAATCAATGACATTATCTGGGAACTCCGCTCCTCTGTCAATAAGCGCAAAGTGTTTTGGGATCCTACTCTACCTACTGATGTAATCGAGCGAAACAGTATTGAGAACCGTGAGAAACACCTGAGGCTATACCATGCCATGTCTCAACAGATCGAGAGCGTCTCACGGTGGTATGTCAACAAAATCAAGGAGGACAAGAAATGAATCCGAACTGGGTGATTACACCAAAGAAGTTCATGAATCCGGAGGAAGTAAGAAGTTTACGCCGTGTAGCTGAAGATGCAGCTATAGTTGCAGAACGAAGAGGTCGCATGCTGGCTATCAGAGACTGGATGATTCTTGATTTGGCTCTGCAATCTGGATTGAGGGTGAGTGAGCTGGCTGCACTAAAAGAGGAAGATTTGTTCCTGCGAGGCGAGGCTGCGATGCTAACGGTGGTACAGGGGAAGGGAGGAAAAACCAGAAACGTCAGACTCACCCCTGACTTGAGAAGCCACCTCAGAAAATACCTTCATTGGAAGCATGGGATTGGTAAAACAGGCAAACACGTGTTCTTCAGCGACCGTCGAGATCAGATGAGTATTAAAACGATTGAAAATGTGTTCAAAAAATATAGCCGGTTAGCAGGAATTATCGGTAAAACGATACACAGCACACGCCATACATTCGCAACTCAACTCCTGAGGAAGACCAAAAATCTCAAGCTTGTCCAACAGATGCTTGGCCATGCTTCTCTTCAGACCACTCAGGTCTATCTGGGAGTGGTCGATTCTGATCTTGATAAAGCCTTTTCTTCAAATCTTTGGGATTAATATCCAATCCACCATCCACCTCAACCATAACATCCATCAAATGATCGCTAAGCAAAGTAAATGACTGCAACTTGTCATATACATTAACTATATTAATGCGGGGGATAGATAGAAAACCGCCTGTAAAACCTTCGTCTATCCCTTTGTCTGCAATAAAATGTTGTCAAAAAGCGAAGTGGAATCAGACATGGTCCCTGAGATATGCGAATTATCAGGGACTGAGATTAGACCTCTGTTTGTTTCCTGCAGCAGGAATGAGAATAGTTATGCCCCTTTCATGGAATGAGATAAAAGACCGTTCTCTTGCTTTCTCTAAGGAATGGGCAGATGAGTCATCTGAAGCTGCAGAAGCAAAATCGTTTTTGGATGATTTCTTCCATGTCTTCGGTGTACATAGGCGTCGAGTAGCTACCTTCGAAACAAAATCTAAAAAGATTGATGGCAAGGATGGCTACATAGATTTGCTCTGGAGAAGTAAAATCCTCATCGAGATGAAATCTCTAGGAAAGGACCTTGACCGTGCGCATAAGCAAGCTCTTGGATACTTCCCGGGCTTGAAAGACCGTGATCTGCCACGCTATGTTTTGGTCTGTGATTTTCAGCATTTCCGGCTATACGATCTTGATGATGACACTCATGTACAATTTCACCTTAAAGACCTCCACACCCATGTACATCTATTTGGGTTCATTGCTGGATACCAATCTCGCTCATTCGGCGAAGAAGACCCTGTAAATGTAAAAGCTGCCGAACACCTTGGTCACCTGCATGATTTACTACTAGAATCAGGTTATGAGGGTCATGAACTTGAATTGCTCCTGGTGCGATTGCTGTTTTGCCTTTTCGCTGAGGATACGGGGATTTTTCAACCAAGACAGTTCATCGATTACTTGGAACAACGCACAGCGGAAGATGGCTCAGGTTTGGGTTCCATGTTATCACAGTTCTTTCAAGTGTTAAATACCCCACCGGAAAAACGACAGAAGGCCCTAGATGAGCAACTAGATGAATTTCCGTATGTCAATGGCAGGCTGTTTGAAGAGAGTATTCCTATCGCAGCGTTTAATAGTACAATGCGGGAAACCTTGCTTGACAGTTGCGCTCTTGATTGGAGTAGAATTTCACCTGCCATATTTGGATCACTGTTTCAATCAATAATGGATACTAAGAAACGTAGAAATCTTGGTGCCCATTACACGACGGAAACAAACATCCTTAAAGCTCTCAATCCATTATTCCTTGATGATCTACGCACTGAGCTTGATGTCACGCTATCAATGAAGCAGAGGAAAAAACGGATAGCGGCTCTTCGTGAGTTCCAAAAGAAGCTTGCGAACATCCAAATATTAGACCCAGCTTGCGGTTGTGGAAATTTTCTGGTTATAGCCTACAGAGAGTTGCGGTTGCTTGAGGTCAAGGTCCTTGGAGCCTTACTCGGATCAAGAGTTATAGATATTTCAGAACAGATTTTACTGGATGTCCACCATTTTCACGGTATTGAGATCGAGGAGTTTCCTGCCCAGATAGCCCAAGTTGCAATGTGGCTCATGGATCACCAGATGAACAATCTGGTATCAGAAGAATTCGGTCAATACTTTGTTCGTTTGCCTATCCGAAAATCACCGAACATTATACATCAGAATGCATTGGAAATCGAATGGGAAGAGGTCGTGACTCCTCAAAACCTAACCTATATAGTGGGCAATCCACCCTTTGTTGGTGCCAAACAAATGAATGCCCAGCAGCGAGTAGAAGTAAGAGATGTTTTTGCGGGAGTTAAAAGTGCTGGACTCTTGGATTATGTTACCTGCTGGTACAAGAAAGCCACAGAAATTATGGTGGCTAACCCGAAAATTCACACTGCCTTCGTGTCTACCAACTCCATCACACAAGGGGAGCAAGTAGGTGTACTTTGGCCGGAACTTTTTGAACACAATGTGCACATCAACTTTGCACACCGTACTTTCCAGTGGAGCAGTGAAGCCCGAGGCAAAGCAACAGTACATTGCGTGATCATCGGCATTTCCTTAGAGGATGTAGCACAGAAATGGCTTTACGAGTATGAAACTGTGAAGTCTGAACCTCAGGAATTACAAGTCGACTACATAAATGCCTACTTGGTTAATGGACCTAATGTGCTGATGGCTCGACGCTCAGTTCCGATATGCGATGTTCCTGTACCTAAGATTGGTAATAAACCTATTGATAATGGTGAATACCTTTTCAAGCCCTCCGAGAAGGAAGAATTTCTCATAACTGAGCCTCAAGCTGAACCATATATGCGGAGGTGGATCGGGGGGCGTGAATTTATTAACAGTGTTGACAGATGGTGTTTGTGGTTGGGTGATTGTGAACCCCGTCAACTCAAACAAATGCCAAATGCCTTACAGAGAGTGAAGAGTGTAAGAGCTTATCGTCAGCAAAGTAAGTCGAAACCAACACAAGCGTTGGCAGAAACGCCAACAAGGTTTCATGTAGAAAATATTCCGAATAAGGATTGTATAGTCATCCCAGAAGTGTCTTCAGAAAACAGACATTACATACCCATGGGAATTCTTTCGTCAGATTGTTTGGCTAGTAATAAATTAAAAGTGCTACCTGAAAACAACTTGTACTTATTAGGGGTTCTAACCTCGACCATGCACATGGCTTGGACACGGGCTGTATCTGGACGGCTAGAGAGCCGATATCAATATTCGATTACAATAGTGTACAATAACTACCCCTGGCCGGAGCCAAATAAAACCCAACAGCAGCGAATAGAAGCAACAACCCAAGCCGTACTGGATGAGCGGGGCAAACACCCCGATTCCTCTTTGGCTGACCTCTATGATCCCCATACGATGCCACCAGGGCTGTTGAAGGCTCATAAAGCATTGGATCGTGCTGTAGACAAAGCCTATCGGGGTACAAAGTTTGAGACCGAGGCTGAACGTGTGGCTTTCCTCATGGAACGTTATTTGGACATAGCGGAATAGTTTAGTTAGTGATGAAGGATAAAATATCACTGGGGAGGAAGTAAGGATGGGGGGAGAGTTCAAAATTACAGAATGCATGATATGCCAAAGACCTGACTCGATCACTGATGGACCCAGACCCACAGGCGATAGTGATGCATTTTGGTTTACGTGTAGGCGTTGTGGAACATATCAAGCTACCGGTACGCTGACGACGATGGGCGTCAATGGGATAAATAGAAGACTTCAGGACGAGCATGGTAATATTCTGTTCACTCCAGCACAGTTTGCGGGTTGGGTAAGAGGGATTAGTGATAGAGGTGAAGATCCACCACTCTTGGGTAGTAATTTCATTATACAGCTACAACAAGCCTTTATACCAAGGAAGCTGGATGATCGTATCTCACATTTTATTGATGTGATAGCTCGAAGATCAACCACCATGGGTGAACTAATAAAGTTTAACCCTTCTATAGACTACCCATTGGCTTTTGCAGAGAACGAACGAGAGTTCATCTTTTTAATGAATATGCTTGTCAGCGAGTATGGGTATCTGACCCTGGGTAGCCAGGAAGCTGGATACACCAATTATCTCGTAACCTCCAAGGCATGGAGATATTTCGAGCAACTACGGTCAGAAAAAAAAATGAGAGGAACTCAGGCTTTTGTGGCAATGTGGTTTAACGACATCGTAAGTCCAGCATTCACTGCTGGAATTAAACCAGCACTTGAAGAAGTAGGATATACCCCAATCCGAATCGACATGGTGGAGCATAATGAAAAGATCGATGATGAGATTATTGCCCAGATTCGTCAAAGCGGATTACTCATAGCTGACATGACTGGCCAGAGAGGTGGAGTGTATTTTGAAGCAGGGTTTGCTAAAGGTTTAAATATACCAGTCATTTGGACCATCCAGGATCGAGAGGTTGAGACTGAAGATGGATCCAAGCATGAAATAGAGCTGATACATTTTGATACAAGGCAGTACAATTTCATCGTTTGGAAGGATGCTGAAGATTTAAGGCAAAGACTCATAAATCGGATTCAAGCAACAAATTTGGCTATCCAATGACACAATTTATACTACCACTATCATATCAAAATGGTACTATAAACCTCAAATATGAGCCAATAGTTATAGAAAATGCAGTCATTATGGTATTATAACGAGGGCAATTCATGGCTCCATTGTAGCGTATAATGACAGATGAGTATGAGCATAGTATCCTCTAATAACGTTACCTATCTCTTGCTGAATGGGATAGAAACACCTATAAGCTTCGAATTGGGTGAGGGAATCACGTTTGCACCTGCCGACACATCACATCTTGATCTGACGACAGCTTTGTCAACGGTTACAACACCCGATGATATCCCAGTTGTGACAGCTTTTATCCCACTTATTAGATCGCAATTTATCATCACCGGAGACACGGCAAAAGAAACTGCTGGACTTGCTTGGAATGCTCAATGGGATGCCCTCCTCTTAAGTGCAATATTCCTCACGGAAGTGGGGTTTAACCTTCAATCCAACGTCAGTGCGGAGAGGATAAATGAGGATTCTACCCTTCGAGCTACGAACTACCAGATGTATGGTTTCACAAACCAACCTCCCTATAGTCTCTCTGATGAAGATGTTGAGTGGTTGAAGAAATCATTTCTAAAGGCGAGG
The DNA here is from genome assembly GCA_016784025.1 of Fidelibacterota bacterium. Taxonomy (GTDB): domain Bacteria; phylum Fidelibacterota; class UBA8477; order UBA8477; family JABMPR01; genus JABMPR01. The sequence continues at coordinate 47,266 of JADHVL010000013.1, forward strand.
AACCTATTATCCTCTGAACAATTCATGACTGCCGTTCATTCTCTGGCAACGTTCCGGTGGCATTCTCACCCGAGAATACGCATTGCAGTTCTCTGGGCAGGTATTGAAAGTTTGTTTAATATTTCAGCGGAATTGAGGTTCAGGCTGAGTCAGTACGCAGCTCGTTTCCTTTATCCAGAATCCTCTGATAAAATGAAGGATTGCTATCGAGAAACCTTGAAACTTTATGATCTTCGGTCAAAGGCGGTGCATGGGAGCAAAATGAAGGGGGACGTGCAGAAAATCGTGGAGGACTCCTTCACGCTGCTCAGGATGTTGATTAGATCATGCATTGACCAAGAACGCATTCCAGACCCAAAGCTATTAGCACCTTGATGCAGTATTAAACACCAGTTGTAGACTGGGACCGATAGATTAGATGAATGAGCATGTGAACAATATTAAGCGATCATTAAAATTCAGGAACCAGTGCTCATGTGGCTCAGCTACTGAAGCGCAATTCCAGTGTATAGCCGTCAGGGAGGGATAGCATCATGATCTGGATAATTATTTATGAAGTTGCATGGTTAATTGGAGTTGTAATAGCGTCACTATCACATCATTTGTGGGAGATACCATGCTGGTATACCAACAATCTTGTCGCCTTTCAAGCCGTGTACATAGGTGCGTTAGGTGGGATTATATATTGTCTTCGTGGTGTGTACCTGAACAGTGCTGTGAAAAAGAAATGGTCAAAGGATTGGTACGTTTGGTATTACCTAAGGCCCCTTACAAGCGCCATTAGTGGTTATGTGAGCTACGTGTTTCTACGAGCAGGGTTGTTAGTCTTGGATGCGAAGGGCATGGAAGGCGACACGTACTATGGCTACTTGGCATTTGCCTTCATAGCAGGATACAATGTCGACAACTTTATGAAGAAGTTGGAAGAAGTCGCTCGAACGATATGGGGAATCTCAAAGACAAGAGCTGGCAAAAGCGGTGAAGATGAATCAAAAGGTCAGCAAGAACAGAATAAAGACTAATAGCTGAACATGGGTGGACAATGAGTTTAACAAGATTTCGAGCATATCAATTAGGAATTGCAGGTAGTTCCTTTAGCTATTCACACAACGGTGATTTTACTCTTATTGAAGCAAGGCTAACTGACCTAAGCGCTGCCAACATTGATGATGAGATCAACGATATTGGGGGTGGCACCCTCAATGTCTTGCACATAACCAGTTGGGACAAGGATCACTGCGACCCAACCGATCTTGGTACAATACTTAAGGTATTAGATCCACCAGTCGTTCAAGCCCCCGGGTATGCACCAACCTCAGATTCAGGTAAGCTTGCTGTTAAAATGTTGCAGGCACGGAAAAAATCAGGAGGGACTGTTCAATTCATTGGCCCAAATTATATCGGGGGTCTCTCAAACGCTTCAGCGCTTAAAACTTCTAATATTCTCCTATGGCCAAGGGAACTTCATGCTACGAATCATAATGACAATTCAGTAGCAAAATTCTTTCGATCCGGGCATTTCACAGTATTGAGTTTGGGAGATATTGAATCGGCCGACATCGCTGACCAGATTACGGCTGGAAGCATTGTCACTGATGAAGTAGATATCCTCATCTTACCACACCATGGAGCCGATAATGGATTTACATCTAAGGAATTCCTCGAAGCCGTCAGTCCCAGAGCAGCGATTTGCTCATCCAACTATGACAGCCAGTATGAACACCCGAAACAATCAATCAGAGACTTACTTTACGAGCAGGATATAAGGTTGTTCACGACGAAAACAGGTGATGTAATTATTGAGAGTGATGGCACAAATGGAGAGTTTCATATCTACAACACTATAGGTAATTCCACAAAGTTATCCTCTGCATGGGTGGGCAAATCAAAGCACCCCCTTCAATAAGCAGGGATTGCAAAGCGAAAACTTCTATGGAAGCAGATCAAGTCAAGAACGTTAGGTACATGTGCCACTAAACATAAATAAATATTTAGTGAATCCGGTAATGAGCGGTACCAACGGTCTTGATAGGCAAAATATTGCTCAAATGTTTCCAATAATCGATTCTCCAAGCTATTCAGAGTGTACATTATCTCTTAGACCTTATCTATATAGCAGCCCAGAAAAATATTATCAGCACAGTGTATTTGAAAATGTGCTCCAAATCTTGTTAGAATATTCAAATGATCAGGAGACCTTAAGAGAGGTTCTTAAAGAAACCAATACCGATATTAGTCGAGCTTTCTTATTTCTGAATGAAGCAAATCGGGATATGATCCATGAAGAAAATTCAAGGGATGATATGGATGAACTTCGCTTTATCGATCAATCGATTCATCCTTCATATTTGAGAATGACGGAAGGCGTGCTGCGTCCATTTTTGAAACCATTTGCATACGTTTCCAGGATTCAACGTGATAAAAGTGTTGAGGGTCTGGATATTCATAATATTATGGATGAAATCTCTCGGACACCTTTGGCTGACATATCCTCAATTTATAGGTCCGTTTTGCGCAATGGGATTGCGCATGGCGGGATATCTTATTTGGATAAGGAGATTCGATACCACGATAAAAAGGGGAACGAGGAAAAATACAGTCATTCAGAAGTAATAAATATTTTTGATGAACTTATCGACTTATGTAATGGTATAGCGTGTGCTTATAGGATATTCTACTTAACTAAACAACCCAAAGGATGGATTACTCCTCACCAGATTAGCATCGATGTGTTACATCAAGAAACTAGCTGCGCTTGGTGGAGTATAGAGGCTTGCGTCCCCTCTGAAAGAGCAGGATTGAACCAATTAGCGATATATGCAAAAGCCAATACACATGATTATTCAAAAGTTTTTGTCTCGGCAATTCAAACAGGTATACTTGCTGAATACTTCATTCCAGGATATGATCGATACTTCCTCAGTATTAAGGCAAAAATGGCAAATCAGGGCTGGGCTGGTTTTGACGGGAAAAGACTAAGGGAACTTCGTCAAGATGGGTGCGCTTCTATTGATGAGTATAAAGGAACTCTTGAAAACGACCTCGTATTTTATATCCCAAGACCAAAACTCCCTCTCAGATTGAGTAAAATTAATTCATGGCTGCATGCTTTTCGAGCAAATAAATCAATAGTGTATCGTGAAGTACGTGAGCAATTAGATTTTCTATCTATTCAGATTCGAGATGCGCAAGTTCACAGAAATCTCTGGGGGGTTGTTCTTGAATCGTATGTGCACGTATCCAATGATTTTGGAGAGCTCTCTCCAAGTATTGTACGGAAAAACGTTAGAAGAATATTAAAGAAATCACTAAAACACGCTCGGAACAAGCTGTTTATGTTGAATCCTGTCAGATATTTACCAATAGGTCACGCCCGAGTTCACGTATTTCAGAATGACTATAGAATTAGAAGACTGCGGGGGTTTGGCCTTGGGGAGGATCTTATCGGCGTTATCCAGTCTAACTACATTTCACGAATAAAAACAATAAATATTAACGGTGGAATTGTTGATTCTGAGAAGCGTCAAAGAATTGTTTGGAATCGTGCATGGTATGAAAAGAATAGCACCTAATGAGGTCTTGAGCTGACTCACTTGCGTGTATCACCCAGTCATACTGCTTTGGGAAATATTGGAGTATTACATTTTCATAGAAGAAAGGGTTATTTAATGTCGTTAGTGTTATCAGAATGCAATCAAAAAATAAATGCCTCGCTATATGGCCTGTATGACTTCCTCTCAGATCAAGAGCGGGAAGATAAGCTCGTTGAACTCCTTGCTGAGATACTCAGGAAGCAGGCAATAGCCAAAATCGCCGAGCAACAAAATAGTGATGGAAGGCAACATAAGGATGAAAAATAGAGAGCTGAAGACCATAGATGAAGCTGAGGCTATGCTAATTCAGAATCAACGTGACTCCATGCTCCTGTCTTTACTATATGTGACAAGACAGCTTGGAGAGATAGAAGGGATTATCTCAACACAATCCCAGCCAGATGAGAAACTTCTCAAGGTCCAGAAGGATTTTGAGCGTTTATACGAGAGGATGATCGAAGATGCAGGGATTGAGCAATTACCTGAGTCAGATATAGGCGGCATTGGTAGAGATGCAAGTTGATGGCTCAACATTGTTCCAATTTCAATCCAACAATCCTGTTTGGAATCGGGGTGGCCATTGAATAAATTTTCACCAGTATTTTATTAATCACTGTAGAAAGGGGCTTTGCGACTGAGCAAACGACTGTAAAAATATAGAGTTACGCAATCTCTTGTAGATTTTTCTCTTTAAATCGCCAGAATTGAATAGTCAAATAAGATCAGCAAGAAGGTGGCGTCCAGTAAATGGGCGCTCCTTTGTGCATTTTATTTGAGGGTGTCTGGCGATACCCAAGGGAAGGATGTTATGAAGGTAGCGTCCTTTTTTTATTGCAGCACGTTGAACGTTTATAAACAATGGAGGGTTAGCAAATGAAGCTAAGAAATCTGATTTGTAGGATACTTGCCTGTACAAGCATTATGATATGGCACGGTATAGCAATTTCTCAGGAGAATGGAGCAGATCCAATTATTAAGACAGCGGAAATTTATTCAGTTGATGAGGGGAAGGAGACCTTGGACGGAAGAAAAGTCTTCAATGAAAAGGGCAATCTGATCGAAGAAGTAAAGTACAAATGGGACGGTAGTATATCAGTTCAGACTATAAATGAATATGATGGGGACAGACTAATTATCGAGACCCACCATAGAACTGATTATAAAGGGAATCCACAAATAGATAGCTACGAGCATGAATCAAACGCCCAAGGTTTGACTTTGGCTAAGCGTCATACCAGAAACGGTGAATTGAAAGGAGTGTCTGACAGCTACACCTATACAACAGATGGATTAATTAGATACTGGTCAAGGTATAAATCGGATGGTAACGAATACCAGAAATTCATATTCCATTATGATGAGTTGGGTCAGAAAGTGAAAAAGGAAGTGTACTATGGTACCGAATTATTTTCATGGACTACATATAAATACGATGCTTTAGGTAGAATTATTATTGAAACAAAATATGACCCGGAAGATGGTAAACGTTGGGTGCTGGAAAATAAATATGATGAACACGGTTCATGTATCGAGATACAATCGTATGAGGGCGAAGAAGAAAAACCCGCTGGTGGTACGAAATTATCTTACAGATATGATGATGCTGGTAACTGGGTCTATGAAGAGAGCAGATCAGTCCAAGAAGCGTTCGGTCGAACAGCTGTCACGGTTAAAGAGTCTAAAAGGAAAATCACATACTGGTAGATGATGAAACTGATCTGTCCAAAGTGTAACGAAGGGCTTTTAAGGCACCGTTACGGCTACGTATCGGGCACATTCATCCTTATTGGGCTGCTCTGCTTCATCATCCCGGGTCTGATCATCGGATATATCCTCAAGGACACAGGGTATTACCATTGTAGACAATGTGGGCATGTACTTAGGTAAAGCAAAAGTGTTGACATTGAGAATATGCACAGAATATGCATGCAATATGTACATTATAAGTACCTGATAGACAGTGATATACAGTATATCACATGAAAAAACACATTGACATTAGATTTGACATTATTTATACTTAATTGTGTTCATTTGGCAATTAATAATTCAACGAATCTATCAGATGATAGTTTGATTGATCGGGATGAAAAGGCTTGATCGTATGATGTTTACTGGATTCAAGAAAAAGAATGAAGGAAACAGCCATGCGCTCAAACCAAAAATCTCGGTCGGGAGACATGGATATTAATCCAAACCCTGCAGACCTGACAAATTCTGTAAAACCACAAGAACTACACAACAGCAATAACACCTACAGCACGGTATCCGAATTCTCTGAAAGATTTAGTATTGGCTATCGAGTGACACTTAGCCTTATTGAAAACGGATCACTGGAAGCACATCGTATTGGAGGCGAGTACCGTATCTCTGAAGAGCAGATAGAGAATTTTATGCTGGACACGCTTACAAAACGAACCGAAAAATCTAATGTTCAGGATGACCCTGTTGCATAAAGAAAGAAAGGGCTGTGTCCAACTTGCCCTTAATTGTAATGATCTGAAATGGCGGTACAGACCAGATCGCCTGAATGATGATAGATGTGAAAGGTTTCATTCATATCAAATGATGATAGATAGAGTAGGACATCAGATCGTTCTTCAATATGGAGACACAAATGAAGAACGAACAATCAACGAGACACTTTGTAAAGGCACAAATGCAAGAGGAGAATGCCTACACTGGGGATGAATCACTATTACCAATCGAGTTAGTTAAAGGTGACTATTTACCAAAGGATATCTTTACTACTACGAATATCGAAGCTCTGCTTGGTATAGCAGAAAAGAGAATCGAAACACTCAAAAATTTATCATCCATGATCAATCAGGGTGATCTTGAAAATGCGTCCGCTCTGATAGATCAATTAATTAATAGTGAAAGTAAAGCTTCATAATGAAGGTCGAAAGAATGCGATGTGCGGAATTGATCCGTGTATCAACTACTAAACAGAACTTACCCCGGCAACAAGCAATCGTGAGTGATATCGCTCGTCGGTTGAATGCAGAAATAGTGCATTCAATAAAACTGAAAGGCATTTCAGGGACTATCGTTCATGAAGAGCCTGAGTTCATTCGTCTTATGCAAGAACACGATAATGGTAACACGATTGATGCATTGATTGTGCCGGAGGATGACAGGCTTATAAGGTCGGATACCTATCTATTATTTGCATTAGAAGAATTACGACGACGAAATATAAAACTAATTAGTCAAGATGGTAATCCCAGAGACTTAGGTGATTCAAGGCAACGATTACTTGTCCTGCTAAATGCCGGAATTGGTGGTATTGAACGTGAAGATATCCAAAAACGTTTTTTCTCAGGGAAGGAGAGGAAGAGAAAGCTTGGTATGCACGTCGGTGGTCCTAAAGCTCTAACAATGGGTATCATTTGGGATAAAGAGCTGGAGATGTATGGAACTAATGAGCTAATGGACATTGTCAGGAAAATGTTTATCGGATTCGATAATGGTAATACGAACTATAGTGACCACGCAAGAGCTGCAGGTATCACGCTACGTAGTGTTAGAAATATTCTTACCAATGAGACGTATATTGGAATTAGAAATTACACAGAGAAGCGTGGATTGGAGAAACATAATCGACGGTGGGCACCTCAATATGATAGGAAAAAGATAAAACGTACTCCAGAGGAAATAATTCGTGTAAAGATTAAGTTTAAAGAAGGTAAACCTCCCATTGATCGAGAATTGTTTGATCGAGTTCAGCTCAGGATCAAAAACAAAAGCACTACCTATGAACAAGGTCATCAAAAGAGGGACTCTCGCTTCTTATTCCATGGGTTCATATACTGCCAGGATTGTCAAGTGCCTATGTATACAGTATGTGGGAGACGGTCTGGGGAGAAATATCTACATGATTATTACAAGTGTAAGCTTCATAGAAGGAAACCGGTTTCGGTCAAACCTATTTGCATAGGTGACAACCCAAAACGGATCGAACTTGAGAATGAGGTCATGGACTTTTTATCGGCACTTACGTCATCAGAGCAGTTTAGAAAAAGATTGATCAAGGGTATTAAAAGTTACATAGCCCAGTCCACGAAACAAGGTGAAGGATTAAAACTCAACCAGGAAAAGATCAAAATACAGAATAAACTCAATCGCCTTGCAGATCTTTATATTGATGGAAACATTCCCGCTGATCACCTTAAGAAAAAAGAGTTGGAGCTTACAAAAGATTTGAATCAGATTGACGCACAATTATCAATGTCTGACAACAAATCGGTTAGCATGATTGAAAAATTTATTGAGATGATCTCAGAAACAGGGATGATCACATCAAAAATATGTATTCTGCCACGAAATGAGATCAGAGCGTTTGTGCAAAATTTGGGAATTTCTTTCTACGTTAAGGGCAAATCACTTTCTGCATTTAGTATAGCTGGCTATAAAATCGGTACCCCTATGGGCAGGGATTCATGGCACTCAAAAGGATAAAATTAGCAGGATAGGTGAGACTCATACTGGCACGACTGATAGTGACTTCTGTATTTTCAAGAGGCTGACGCAATACCTCCAGTACATTTTTCTGAAACTCTGGTAATTCATCCAGGAATAATACACCGTGATGAGCCAGACTCACCTCTCCTGGACGTGGGATTCGACCACCACCTACTAATGCGGCGTCTGAAATGGTATGATGAGGTGACCGGAAAGGTCGGGTGGCAACCAATCCTTCGGTCTTGACCATTCCTGCAATCGAATGAATCTTGGTGGTTTCTAAAGCTTCACCCAGAGTCATTTGAGGAAGAATAGTTGGAAATCGTTTAGCCAGCATGGTTTTACCTGATCCAGGTGGACCTATCATGAGGACATTGTGACCACCTGCTGCAGCTACTTCGAGAGCACGCTTCACATGGGCTTGTCCTCTCACATCAGCGAGATCAACGGGATAAGACTGTGCTTCGGAAAATAATTGATCAGCATTTACCTCAACTGGCTCAATTATTTGCTCACCATTTAGAAAGCGGATGGCTTCCAGCAAGGTGTTCACAGGTATAACATCAATATTTCCAGTCACGGCGGCCTCACGGGCATTCTGAGCAGGAAGAATGAGTCCCTTCATCTCATGCTCATGAACACCAACAGCTGATGGTAGAGCGCCTTTTACGCCTCGTAGAGTGCCATCCAAAGACAATTCACCCATAAGCACATAATCTTCCAGATCTTCATGGATAACGATCCCCAAAGCAGCCAGAATACCAATGGCGATGGGAAGATCAAATGCTGAGCCCTCCTTTTTAATATCTGCAGGGGCTAGATTTATGGTGTATGCCTTAGGTGGGAATCTAAAACCACTATTCTTAATGGCTGAGATCACCCTATCCTTACTTTCTCTCACTGCCAACTCCGGCAGTCCAACAGTTGAATAACGAAAGGCGTGGCCTTCGACATTCACCTCGACTTCAACCAGATAGGGATCTATTCCAATTAATGAACTGCTTAATACGCGTGCCAGCATAGCAAACTCCTTTTTGAAGAATGACAAAATTGAAAGGTCAGAAGACCTTCAAATGATGATACAGTTATAGAGTGAAGCGGTGGAGAATGTACCTGGTTAGCTGGACATATTCTCTAGATCAAGATATGAAACAGGATCTTACATACAGTTCTGATCAAATGCCTGTTCGATAATGAGTTTATTCATGTATTTCCAGCGCTCACTATTAGACTGAGCGTTGGAAAATTTAAAATTGAACGCGGACATGCTCTCAAATCCATGTTTACGGGCGAGAGTTTCAAGTCTGACAGGATCCTGTAAGGCATCAGGCTGGTTCTTATTTAGACATTCAGTCTCAACTGCGAGCGCAATTATTCTCAGCTCTTCATCGGAAAGTACAAAAGCAGTGGTAGGCGACGCTCCTAAAGGCTTATATGCCATTGGGGGATCGATTTCCACCGCAGAGTCAACACTCTTTCTCGCTTCAGAAGCTGCGATTTTTCGCTCAATCGCCTTTTGTTCCAGCACTTCGTCTTTGGGGAGTCGGGAGTCAGGAGCTGTTTTTTTGCCCCAGAACAATTCCAGGACAGATTTATCCTCAGATTTGATTTTCTGATGAGCATATTTTATGGCGTTTATAAAAGGAGTTGATTTGTTGGCATCTATCTCAAAATAGAGGTCTATCCAGCCCATGAATTCATCCATGGCAGCATCACCATTGTCTTCCATAACCAACAGGTTTTGCCAGATCATGAATAAATTATCAATTTCCTCATTAAACTGATGTGTATTCCGTGGAGAGGTTGCGATAGTTGAATTAACGAGTTTGCGCATTTCATAGGCGCTGGAAATATATGCGAACAGGAAAGTCTGTTTCTCAGATGGAGTGAGAGCTGACCAATAAATACTTTGAGCAAAAGCGACATGCTCTTCTGCAGTGTCAAGGTTTCTGGCTTCTTGAGCAAACGAGGGCTGGAACAGGGATATTGTGAAAACTGCGACGCAAAAAAGAGTGTTCCTCATAGAATTTCCTAGTGGTTTGTTAATAATACCCTAAATCTAAGCGCAGATTCAAATACACCATACAAAAAAATATCCGAGAAGAATGACAACTTAATCAGGAAATACCCACGCCATTCTGCTTGATAATGAAGGAATTAAGGGTCAACCCAGTAGCCTTCACTTTTTATCAGGTCAATCAAAGAGTCCACAGCCTCAGTTTGGGGGACATGAGGTCGAACCACCATCTGGCCACGATAGAGCGAAATCTTGCCTGGTCCTGTCCCGACATAGCCAAAATCAGCATCTGCCATTTCACCAGGCCCATTCACAATGCATCCCATGATCCCAATCTTCACACCTTTCAAATGACTGGTTCGTTCACGAATTTGAGCAGTCACTTCCTCCAGATCGAAAAGGGTTCTACCGCAGGAGGGGCAGGCGATGTATTCAGTTTTGGTCATACGGCTTCTGCTGGCCTGTAATACTCCAAATGCGATTTCATTTAACTCTTTGGCTTCAATCTGGGTTGACCTAAGCCATACTCCATCTGCTAGACCATCATTGAAAATGGAGCCGATTTCAGCAGATGCAGAAAGTAAAAACTCGTGGCGCTCCTGATCTGTGAATTGATTTATTAGAATAACGGGTTGTTGGATTCCCTGGTTCATCAACTCAAGAATAAATCTGCGCAAATCCGCGATTTGATGCTCATTGTTTGAATCGAGAAGCCAGACAATATTCGATTCTCTGGGTAATTCATCGATTTTTGTTTTTGTATTAATGTGGATGAAATTAGCAATATCATGCTTTACCAGAGCAGATACATAAGAACCCAGGGTGTACAATGGATAGCAATTATCTATGACCGCAAATTCAGGCCATATCTCTGAGTCATAGAGTCTTAGCGTATTATCTGAAAGTTGGATATCTGGATTGTTCCCACCGAAATAGAGTATATCTGCACCCTGATCACCACTTTTCCAGGTATTGCTTAACAAATCAAAATAGTATCCTGCCGAGATCAGTAGATCATCATTGATTTCCTTCATAGTGGACAGGTCAGCAATGACGACTGGGACATTATCGGCACCTATTGATGCTGTCGCCTGGGTTTCTCTACGCCGGTATTCAAATAAATTGATTGGCAGATTGGATAGTGGCTCAATCTCTTGATGCAGCGGAAGCGTTTTAAGTGCTTTTACGATTGAAATGGCCACCGGAACTTCTGCCTCTGGAGCTTCTGTCAGTGAAACTCTGATAGTATCACCCAGCCCATCACGAAGCAGGGAGCCAATTCCCAGCGATGATTTGATGCGTGCATCATCACCATCACCAGCTTCAGTCACTCCTAGATGGAGGGGATAGTTAAAGCCCTCCTGGTCCATCTGATACACCAACAGACGGTAGGCCTGTATCATGATCCTGGTATTGCTGGCCTTCATGGAGATGACCAGATCATGGAATTGATTTGCTGCACAGATTCGCACAAATTCCATAGCCGATTCCACCATACCCTGGGGAGTATCACCATAGTGGCTTAGAATTCTGTCAGAAAGTGATCCATGGTTGGAACCTATGCGCATGGCCGTTCCTTCTTCTCGACAGAGAGTCACCAGCGGTGTAAACCTCTTTTCAATGCGATCCAATTCGGCCTGGTACTCACTCTGATTGTATTCCAGCTCTTGAAATCTTTTTCGATCTACGTAATTCCCTGGATTCACTCGTACTTTCTCTACCAATTTGGCTGCTTCCTCAGCTGCTCGAGGAACAAAATGAATATCTGCGATAAGCGGAACCGTATATCCCCGTTTCTTTAATTCAGCTTTTATTACGGCCAGGTTTTGGGCTTCTTTAACGCTGGGGGCAGTAATTCTCACATATTCGCAACCGGCATCCACCAGACGAATCGTTTGTTCAACTGTGGCCTGAGTATCCATGGTATTGGTGTTGGTCATAGATTGTATACGGATGGGATTGTCGCCACCCATGGGAATGTCGCCAATGTTCACGACTCGACTTTGATAGCGATGATAGCGGGTTAGGGTTTCAAGTGACTCAGTGAAATGGGTGCTCATTTATATGAAAATTCCTTCGATTGGTGCGTTCATTAGTATTCAATCTAAAGAGGAGCAGGGGCGAAACCAATTGGAATAGCCTGTCTGTACACCTGAAATACGCTCAGTAGTGAATCAGGAATTGATAAAGTTGTGCCTTGTTCAGGGAGGTCACTCAATTTATTTTCGTCGTCTTATAGAAGGAGCATTGAAATAATATGTTTAACAGTGACATTTACAATAGACGCAGACAAATTTTAATAAAGCTTATGGGTAAGGGTGTTGCTATCCTAAAAGGGGCACCAGAACAAATTCGGACAAATGATACGGAATACCCCTATAGACAGGATTCAGACTTCTTTTATCTTACAGGATATACTGAGCCTGGTGCAGCTTGCATTATCGATCCCAACAATAAGGACCATCCATTCACGTTATTTGTGCTTCCCCAGGATCCAAAAAAGGAAGTATGGACTGGTTGGAGACTCAGTTTTGAAGATACGGTTGATAAGTATAAAGCTGATCAGGCATTGGATATTGCAGAATTTGAAACAAATGCATTAGCTGCCATGAAGACCTCGTCAAAAGTATACACCAATCTAAACCATGATAAGGTTCACCAGTACAAGATGCTGGACCATGTTGGTCAAGTGCGCAAAGAAGTGCAAAGGACCGGTGGAGGACCAGTAGGTTTAGAATCTGTGGGTTCGCTCACCCATGGCATGCGACTCATAAAAGATGAACATGAGTTGGAGCTTATGCAAAAAGCTGCAGATATCTCTGCGACTGCTCATTCAAAAGCCATGGCGGCCTGTTCACCAGGCATGTATGAATATCAGCTCCAGGCTGTTCTTGAGAGTCATTTTGTCCATGAAGGCAGTGCTGGACCCGCTTATACATCAATCGTGGGGGCTGGAGACAATGCCACCGTTTTACATTATATAAAAAATCGTGACCAGATTGTTGATGGTGACATGATACTTATAGATGCAGCCGCCGAATATGACATGTATGCTGCAGACATAACCAGGACGTTTCCTGCAAATGGCAAATTCTCTGCAGCCCAGGCAGCCATCTACGGAGTGGTTCTTAAAGCACAGAAGGCAGTCATCGCATCTTCTAAACCAGGAGTTACCTTTCAGGAACTACATGATATGGATTTGCGGCTCCTTGTTGAGGGCATGATAGAGATTGGATTGCTAGAGGGCACTGCCGACGAAGTTATTCAAAATGAGAGCTATCAAGACTATTTCATGCATAAAACCGGTCATTGGTTGGGTCTGGATGTACACGATATGGGTAACTACATGGCTGATGGTGCGTCCATCGTGCTTAAACCCGGCATGGCTTTCACAGTGGAGCCTGGCATTTATGTCAATTCAAAATCCAAGGCACCTGAAAAATTCAGAGGTATTGGAATAAGAATCGAGGACGATATTGTGATTACTGAGTCTGGGAACAAAAACCTCACCGCGGCTGTTCCTAAAGAGATATCTGAAATTGAAGCACTTATGAATGAAGGTTGAATCAGGAAAAACAATGAAAGTACTTCTTAAACGTTCAGGGTTGATGCTCCTGCTCATTGTCCTGGTGACAGTGGGCTGTAAAAGTGAGACGACAAATCCCATATATAATGCCAATGAATTCACGCTCATGGTTGCAGCCAGTAACAATGGGGAAGTCGGTCCCTGCGGCTGACGATCTAATCCACTTGGCGGTCTTGCCAGGAAGCATACGATTATGAAGGGTCTTGCTGAAACAGAAGCACTCTATTTTGTTGATGCTGGAGATGCATTGTTCAAATACCCATATATTCCAGAGGATCAACGTGATCGTTTAAAAGAAACGGCCGAGGCAATCATCTCATCCTACAATGTGATGGAATGTCAGGTTATGAATGTGGGTACCAACGACCTCGCTGCAGGTCTTGAATTTATAGTAGAATTGGAGAATACTGCTAATTTCCCCCTCATATCAGCAAATACTAAAGATGCCAGTACGGATAATTTTCTATTCGAACCCTATACACTGGTTGAAACCCATGACCAGATTCTGGGATTTATTGGTGTCACGAAAGGTGATAAACGAGTAAAGGATTTTGCTTTTTCAGATCCAATTGAAGCCGCTCAAAAAGCTATTGATGAAATCAAGGACAAAGTTGATCTAGTTTTTTTAATGGCCAATGGGGATGACAAATTTGAAAGAGCCTTGATGGCAGAGGTTAAAGGAATCGATTTTCTCATCCGGTCCAAGTCTGGATCCCTTCAAAGAAATCCGAAGCAGCAGGATGGTACCACCATCATTCGTATCGGCAAACAAGGTAAGTATGCAGGTGTTTTGAGGATCAGGAATGTTGACCCTATAAGTCAAATGAAGAATGTGAGCTCACAGTACACGCGCATCAAATTTGCAGATAATCGTCTCAATGCAATGGCCAAAGGGATTGAAGAGGGCAAGACCCTTGAAGAACACTTCGCCAATGATGAAAACAGATTAAAGTTAATCACACGCCTTCGGGATGAACGCAAAACCAATGTAGATCTAATCAAGAAACTGAAGAATAGCTATTATCTTGAACCGATTCCACTAAACGAAAAAATCGAGGATACTCCCGAGATAGCGCTCATTGTAAAGGATTATATGCCTGAGGAAAAAAAGACCACCGAAAAGGATAATCACAAAGGGCATTAACTAATATTTAAAATTGATGATAAAAAAAGAGGCTGAAATATTCAGCCTCTTTTTGGTTGTGAGCGAGAGACCGGACTCGAACCGGCGACAACCACGTTGGCAACGTGGAGCTCTACCAACTGAGCTACTCTCGCATGAGCTGTCTGCCATCAGAGATGGCTTAAAAGCGGCGTGAATATAAATCTCGTCAATGGCGGGGCAAACTATTTTTCAGGCTAAATATTTCCCTCAGAGTTGTTTACTGATAATTTGCTACCTCAGGTTGTTAAAATATTTAAATAACCATATCATATCGATATGGTGTCAGATCATATGATTATAGATCTTTTCTTCAAATTGTAATCTGGACAATACCCTTAATGTAATATATACAGTATGATATAATCCCTTTAGCGAAATTGGCATGTCCCTTGTGATAGAGGAGTCTATGGTAAATGACACAATAACAATAGACGGGGAGAATATCATGAGCAAAACAAAACTAACCTTAGCTGCATTGGTTCTGTTACTGGGCGCTACACAATTACTGGCCGAGCCAAAATCTGATGCGAAATGTTGCCAACCTATGCCTGCTGGAGGAATGTCTGAATTAGAGCGAAATATCATCTACCCAAGTTTTGGTCGCATGGTAGGGATCAATGCTGATGTGATCTTGAATTTTCACGTAGATGTGAGTGGTAATGTCTCGAGAATTGTGGTCGCCAGGAGTGGTGGAGCCGCTTTTGACGATTCGGCTGTCAGGGCAGTGATGAATACACAGTGGAAACCTGCTATGCAAAACGGATTTCCAGTAGCATCAACTTTTGCATTACCATTTGAGTATCGTTACAAATAGTTTGCTGCAATGCCTTTATTTGACAAACCTGTACTGAAGACATACAAAAAGGTAGGCTGCTGGCCTACCTTTTTTTTATAGCGGCTTAATATTTATCTCAACATTTACCATGTTGTATTTGAGCGTTTTCAGGGCATCAAGGGCTGCATCTATATCCAGACTGAATGTTTCCTCACTCCCATAATTGAGCAAGTGGGCAACCGAAAGATTGTAGGCCTTTGAAATTTTTGATAGGGTCGAAAAGGTGGGGTCTGCTAAACCACGCTCAAGTTTGCTGATATAGCTTTTGTCTAGACCAGCACTCGCAGCGAGATCTTTTTGCAGAATCTGATGCCCCTCGCGTACAAGTCGTAATTGTTTTCCAATCTCCATGTGTAAAATCTCCCCATATTAAATGGTACTGATCCGCTTTATCCCTGACGTTGGAAATATGTCAAAATATAATTGAACCATGACCAGAAATTAATGTTTTTCGATAAGTTAATGCTTGGCTAAGGAAAACGATTAAATTGGGACCATGGGAAACACAGAGAGTGGAGACACACTAGATCTCCGGCACGAAATGGTATCAGACCAGCTCATGAATAGAGGTATTCTTCATCCTGCTATTCTGGATGCTTTCAACGATATTCCCAGACATCGGTTTGTTCCCCACATTGCACCAGACCATGCCTATGAGGATCAACCACTTCCCATAAAATCTGGACAGACCATTAGCCAACCATATGTGGTGGCACTGATGTTGAGCTATCTTGATCTTCAACACAATCATCATGTCCTTGAAATTGGGAGCGGAAGTGGCTATGCCACGGCAATCATGTCCAAACTATGCCATCACGTGACTGCCATGGAAGTATATGGAGAACTACTTGAAGATTCCAGGGTGGTTCTAAAGGATCTGGCATTATCCAATTTTGATCTGCTGCATGGGAGCGCCTGGGAACATTTAAAGGAAGGCATAGTTTATGATCGTATCATTCTATGGGCCAGCCCTCCAAGGATACCCGAACATATCTTTGACAGTTTGAAAGAAGGGGGTATTCTGGTTGCACCTGAGGGAAAAGCAGATCAATATGTGTGGATTTGCACAAAAAAAGATGGCGACATTATTAAGAAAAGAAAAGATCCTGTAAGATTTGTACCTCTGGTACAGGGATCGGTTCAGGAAATAGATCGAAACATGCAGAGACAACGAGGAAAACGAGGGAAACGAGGGAAACGAGGGAGAGATGAATAGACTATACAAATCCAACAAAGATAAAGTTTTTGAAGGTGTCTGTGGAGGCATAGGTGAATATTTCAATGTAGACCCGGTTATCATTCGACTTATGTGGGTGGTTCTTGTAGTATTTGGGGGCACTGGAATTGTGGCCTATCTCATCGCCATGCTAATTATACCCAAAAGTCCCGAACTGGGAGATGAAGAAGTACAACCTGAACCAGATGTTACTCCCGAGACCTATTCAAATCGGTTTTGGGGCATTATTATGGTCATTGCAGGTGTCCTGTTATTGTTTGGCATTGTTGGTCCTATTGCCGGCATATTTGCTGGAATAGCTCTCGCTATGGGACATGTTCTGTGGCCAGTTCTGATCATTGGTCTTGGTCTATATCTATACTTCAATAGTGAAGGTGATGAAACCAAACCTTCAATGGATGAGATATTTCCCCCAGAGAAAAAGCTTTATAAATCGCGATCAGATAGGAAAATTTCAGGTGTGTGCGGGGGAATAGGCCAATACTTTGATATTGATTCCAACATCATCCGCATATTCTGGGCAGTAGCCACATTAGGATCTATTGGTCTTGGTGTCCTGGCTTATGCCATACTTGCCATCTATCTAACTGAATCAGATTAGCCTGCATTATTGATATTCACATACTGATATCTAACCTCCCTGGAAAAAATATGTCTCGCTCATACTCTCTGATTCTCCTTATCCTGCTACTGTGTTTTCTGACTATTGGTGCCAATGGGCAACATGTATACGAAAGAGGAACTTTTGTAAGCTTTCCTGCTGGCAAGCACGTCAATCACAGTTATTACAGCACCTGGAACGTCTATTTTGCCGTTGAAGACGGTGTCATCGTATACAATCATCACAAGGGTGAGTGGCTTGAACCTATCACGGCCAGTAACGGATTGAGTCAATATCCCGTTTTACTGGTATGGCAGAATGCAATTACACAGGATGTCTGGATGGTGACACCGGATTATGTCTTTGTCTATGATGAACTGGCGGGTTGGATGTCACGCGTGCCCTTACCTGTTGATCCCAATTTTTCAGGATCCTACGATGTAGGAATTTCTGACACATATGTCATTGTATCAGCTTCCTCTCCAGACAGTGGTGGAAAATATTCTGCACTCTTTTCAAAAACCGCAGGAAGTTTTGAATTGTGGGGTGCAAACCAGGATCTGGATATAGTGTGGGAGAATGTGGATTGGATTCATCCCATTTCTCCAGGATTGAATGATATTTATGAGTCTCTTCCCGTCCAGACAGTAGAGGCAGGATCATTTGATTCAGAAGGCAAACTGCATCTGGATGGTCATCCTAGAAATTCCTTAGGAGAGGTTTCGTCTCTTACTGGAGAGAGAGCAGCAGGTGAATCATTCCTGTGCACTTACGGCATGGGCATCTTTCATCAAGATATTATTGGCGGTGATTTTACCAGTTTGCCATATGGATTATTATCTCCTGATATCATGGCTATGAATGTCTTTAATGACCAACTTGTCATAGGTGGCCGGGCTGGTCTGACATATATGGATAGCACAGCTTTTGAATATGATGAGGCTATTCGTGATATCGCATTTGACTACTCATTTATCACTGATATCGATGTAGCAGGTAACCATCTGCTCATTGCAGGACGAGGTGGGGTATTTCGTGCAAGTTTGACCCAAAGGGGATGGGATCGAGTAATCTCGACCAAAGATTTGACAAGTAAGCGGGTTTATTCAATTGCTGCTGGGAGTGGTGGCAATCTCATGGTTGCCACAGAGCGTAATGCTTATCTTTTCCATGAATCCGGATTAATTCTACGAACATTATTTCCTATTGGTCTGGACTGGCCAGTTTTTGACGTACAGTATGAAGAGGGTCAATTCTATCTCTCTACCTACTATGGTCTGTATGTCTATGATGAAGTAACACTTGGATTTACTTTAAAAGTGAATTCATCAGGCAACACCCTGCCAATTTCAGGTGATGCTGCAATTGATCCGATTTATGAAAGTGTTCTGGTAGGTGACAAAATTTGGGCTAGTACACACAGGGGACTCATGGTTTTGGATTTCCTTACTGGAGAAGGCGCTTTCCATTTATCACCAAGCACTCCATTCAAACCAAGAGGTTTGACATCCACAGGGAAAAGTGTGTGGATTGGAACAGATATTGGATTATATAGCTTTAATGCCAAATCATCATCGTGGCGTCATTACACGGTCAGTGATGGATTGATTAGTAATTTTGTCACTGAATTGATCACGAGAGAAGGCTATATTTGGGTTGGCACCAATTTAGGATTGACGAGGATAAAGTGGAAAAATCTATATTAAGAATAGCGTTTGTTGCCCTGATATCATTGTTTGTGTTTCAGGGATGTGCAGAGCAAAATGTGAACAGGGAAGATGATCTAACCCTACCTGATTTCTCCTTCATTGGTCTGTCTGAGCCACTTGTGGATAAAGAAAATATTCGGGTCTCAGTTCATGTGAAAATTCCGTATACAGAACTTCAATTTATTCGAACCGGGGACAAATATATTGCCAGATATGAAGTCGCCGTCAATCTTGCCGATAAGGACAATGAGCGTATTGCTGGAACAATATGGAGTGATACACTGCGCTTGTCAGAGTATAAAGATACCCGCAATAATTCCAATACTATCATATCAGTTAAAGCTTTCAAGGTTCCTGCTTCTGAATTAACCATCAATGTTCGTGTCACGGATCTATATACCAAAAAATCTTCCGTTCTCAGTGATGGGGTAGATCAATCAAAAATGTATGCTGGTGAATTATCCTTGGGCAATATCATCATTATGGATAATGGATCTGAAGGCATTTCTAAGCTCCTTATGAATGAATCTTTTTATGAGATCATTGACACCCTGAGGTTCAAAGTTCGCTTACTCGGAGACCACCATCCCTTCAAGGTCAAGTATGAATTGAAGGTGAAGGATGAAACCAAAGTAAACAAAACGATGGTACTCGATCATACCGGGTCCATAGACTCACTTCTAAATTTTGTTGTGCCACTCACTGATATGCATTATTCCAATTATTCCCTTTTCCTCATTGCTGAAGACGTTAGGGGGAATCGCGTGATGACCAAATCGAATTTCAGAGTACGCATCAGAGGTGTCAACTTTGAGGTGGACAATATGGACGATGCCATGAAACAGTTGGCTTATCTTGCCAATGATCGTCAGATAAAAGAAATGATGAAGGGCAACGAACTTGAGAAAACTGAAAATTTCAAGAACTTCTGGGCAGAATTGGATCCAACCCCTGGAACTGTAGAAAATGAGCTGATGGAAGAATATTATCGACGAGTAGCATTTTCCATGGAGGCTTTTACAGTAGTGCAGGCAGGGTGGAAGACAGATCGAGGTATGATCTATATCTTATTTGGCCCTCCTGATGAAATTCAACGTGGTCCCTTTGAGCTTGATCGAAAACCATATCAAGTCTGGGAATATTATCACATTGGAAAACAATTTGTTTTCAGAGATGAGACAGGCTTTGGAGACTTCAGACTGGATCATAATTATCTGGATCAGGGAGATTGGCGTTTCAGATATTAAAATAGTCTCACCAGCTCTGTCCTGTATCATGGAAGCCTTACTTTAGCTCCTTCGTTCTAAGCCCTTAAAATAAAGACCTGAAACGCCATTTAATGGGTGCTATTGGCTCAAAAATTTATAGATTTTGCATCGCCCCAAAAAAAGTGTTTTTTGGGCAGTAGATAAAGTATTGTTTTCAAAGACCTGAGAGCACTTTTCAGGCACGAGAGGGTAGATGGCTACAAAATTTTCAAATTTCCGAAACTGGATGGGCGTAGACATCGCAGTTGACCTGGGAACGGCAAATACACTAATTTACGTTCGTGGTCAGGGTATCGTTTTAAATGAACCCTCTATCGTAGCAAAATCCAAATCCACCTCAAAAGTCATTGCTGTAGGGAACGAAGCCAAGCGTATGGTTGGTAAGGTTCACCAGGAGATTGAGACAATCCGCCCATTGCGAGATGGTGTTATTGCAGACTTTGAAATGGCTGACAGTATGCTGCAAGGTTTTCTAAATAAACTACCCATTTCAAAATTAGCCCGTCCTCGCATGATCATCTGTGTACCCTCAGGTATTACTGAAGTGGAAAAAAGGGCAGTTAAAGAGTCTGCAGAAAGACGTAATGCCCGTGAAGTGTTTCTGATTGAAGAACCTGTAGCTGCAGCCATTGGTATCGGAATAGATATTAGCGAACCCGTTGGCAACATGATTGTAGATATTGGTGGTGGAACCACAGAAATCGCCATTATTGCTCTAAATGGAATTGTGACCAAAGAATCACTGCGGGTTGCCGGGGATGAGATGGATGAAGCCATTATTCAACATTTCAAACGCGATCACAATTTACTCATTGGAGAGAGAACTGCTGAGAGCATAAAAATGAATGTTGGTTCAGCTCTTCAGGGTACTGACTACAAGTTGTCCGTTAAAGGACGCAACATGATCGCCGGTATTCCCAAAACCATTGAGGTCTCATCATCAGAAATCAGGGATGCTTTACGCGATACGATTGATCTTATTGTAGATGCAGTGAAAATGTGCCTGGAACGGACACCTCCAGAACTGAGTTCCGATCTCCTGGACCGTGGTATTATACTCACAGGTGGTGGAGCGCTTCTACAAGGTTTTGACAAAAGAATGCGTCTGGAAGTTGATCTTCCTGTAAACGTGGCTGAATATCCATTGCTTTCCATCGTTCAAGGCACCGGTAAAGTCCTGGACTCCATTGAACGCTTTGAGGATGTTCTTTATTAAGCTTTTCACCTGCGCGAAATAGGTTAAATCTTGGCATCTAAAGCACCATCGATCTCTCGATATAAATCTCTGGTAAACCTGGTAGCAGCAATTGTTCTGTCTCTGCTGATTATAGCATCCAACGGAACTCCTGCCATGGACCGGACCCGTGGTTTCGTTCTTGAGGTCTCAGCATATCTATATGTACCCATACAATGGGTTGAAACCATCTTTACTATCGAAAAGGACTATCGTGAGCTCCAGCAGCGTCACATCAAAGCCCAGATCGAACTGAATAAAACAAGAACCCTTGTGAAAGAGAATCAGCGACTGCGGAGCATGCTTGGGTTCAAAGGTGATAAAAATTTCAACGTGATACCAGCGAACGTGCTTTCCGATGTGGGGAGTCACACCATGAATAGCCTTACTGTTGATCAAGGCTCTGAAGATGGTGTTACGCTGCTCTCCGGTGTAGTTGATGCTGAGGCACAGTTGGTGGGGAAGGTGGTAGCCATTTCACCCCATACTGCGCTGGTCCAACTGGTGAGCGATAAAAATTTCAGGGTTTCGGTTAGAGAAATGCGCTCAAGAGATGTGGGTATACTGAGCTATACATTGAAAACTGGATATGTTATTCAGGATGTCCCTAAAAATGCTGAGGTGATTGCTGGTGACTCTGTAGTAACCTCTGGCTTTAGTGACATTTTTCCTGAACACATTTTTGTAGGCTGGGTTTCTACCATCTCTCCAGTTGTAGAAGATTATGTGAAATCCGTTCGAGTTGATCTGGCAACAGACTTTAATCGGGTAGAGGAAGTATTTATACTGAAATAGTATGTTTGGCATTATCAAAAATAGTATCCTGGGTCTTCTTGTACTCATTTTCCAGTGGATGTTAGGTGATATATTCAGCATTTATGGTCTGACCCCCAGTTTCCTGGTCATCTTTATCATCTACATCGGATTAACCAATAGCCAGCTACACGCCATATGGCTGGGATTCTTTTTGGGATTTATTATCGATGCCTTAACCGGCACTGACATGATGGGTCTCACAGCACTTGCTCTGTCTACAGTAGGATATCTATCAGGAGTATTTCATGGTAGGATTGTCAGAATACCAGTCTTGGTTCAATATCTATTGTACACAGGTTTTCTGCTCGTCTTTTTTATACTCACTGTCATGATTTCACTCCAGGATTCACAGTTTGCCACAGGTAATATTGTTTTTCTCATACTTCTGCCAAAGACGCTGTACACCCTTGCGCTTCTGAGTGGAAGTTTCATCGTTCTTCGAGTCGGAGCGGAATAATGCTCCAGGGCAGGAATATCGTAGAGGGCTGGAGATCACTCCTGGTCCACGGTCTTCTCGCACTCCTTTTTCTGATTCTCATCGGTCGTTATTACTACCTGATGATCGTATTTCATGAGAAATACGCTGAGAAGGCAACTGCCAATCACATTCGTGCCGTTCCCGTTCTGGCATCCCGTGGAGTAATCTACGATCGAGCTGGTAATCTTATTGTGGATAATGCTCCGAGTTACACCATCTCTGTCATACCTATTGAAGTAAAGGACAAACCCGAATCACTGGAACGTCTATCCAGTGTGATGGAGATTTCTGTCGAAGAGATTAATCGTCGAATAGTAAAAAATCGTCGCGGTTCCTTTGCACCGGCCAAGGTATTTAGTCGTGTCCCCTTTGAGAAAATATCTCACCTACAGGAGCACCGCCTCGAACTTATTGGTGTGACCTATAGTATTGAACCCATTCGCAATTATGTGTCAGATTTAGATTTGTCACATGCTCTGGGATATACCCGGGAAATAAACAGAGACGATTTAAATCGTTTTAAAAAGGATTCTGATTATCAGCCTGGTGATCAGGTAGGGTGGAAGGGTTTGGAAAAATTTTATGAATCAGAATTGCACGGTCAGAGGGGTTTCAGATATATTGAAGTAAATGCCCTCGGGCAGGAAATTGGTGAGGTTCAGGATCGCGCTCCCATCAATCCAATCCCCGGACATGATCTGATTTTAAGCATTGATTCCTATATTCAATTTGCCGTAGAAAAAGCACTTGCTGATTCTTCCGGGTCTGTGGTTATCCTGAATCATAAAACAGGAGAGATCCTCGCATATGCCAGTCGGCCAGGCTACGATCTTGAAATGTTATCGGGAAGGATTTCTTCAAAGGATTGGAATGCACTCATGCAAGATCCCCGTAAACCTCTGTATGATAGGGGAATACAGGGGCTATACCCAGCTGGCTCCACCATCAAACCCCTGGCAGCACTCTACTCCCTGGGAAATCATTCCAATGCCAAAGAGCGAACATATCTTTGCCGTGGATCTTATCGTCTGGGTAATCGATCCTTTGGGTGCTGGAAAAAAGTTGGACATGGTAAAATGAATCTCCATGATGCCATTCAACAATCCTGCAATGTGTATTTCTTTAATCTCATCCAGGATATTGGGCTTGAGGATTGGGCTCTTATCGCCCGTGAATTTGGATTCGGGGCGCGAGCAGATATTGATATTCCTGGTGAAAATAAAGGTCTGGTTCCAGATACAAAATATATGAATCGCAAGTATGGGCAGAATAAATGGACCAGAGGAAACTTGTTGAATATTGTTGTGGGCCAGGGTGATGTTTTGGTGACGCCCCTGCAACTGGCTCAATTTGCCGGCATGCTGGCTCAACGAGGAACTCAATTTCAACCACATTTTGTGAATAAGGTGGTTTCCAAAAATGGGGATGTCATCGTGGAGAATATTTCCCAATCCAACAATAAGGTGACTGCTTCAAAAGATTCCTGGGATTTTGTACATCTCGCCATGTGGGATGTTGTAAACGGGAAGAAAGGCACTGCAAGGGCTGCCCGTCAAAAAGATTGGGATATCTATGGTAAAACGGGGACAGCCCAGAATCCCCATGGTGAGGATCATGCCTGGTTCATCGGATTTAGCCTGGACGAACGTTATCCATATTCCTGGGCAGTACTGTTGGAAAATGGAGGTGGCGGTGGTGGTAAAGCCGCACCACTCATTGGCAAAGTATTAAGAAGCATTGCGAAACGACCCTCATGAATATCAGAAGCTATGTAATCATCAGGCTTAAAGAGCTGGAGTGGAGTACACTCATACTCGTCTTGCTGCTCTCAACAAGTGGATTATTGGCCATTTACAGTATTGAAGTCCAGCATGAATCAACCTCTGAATATTTTTTCAGGCAAAGCATCTGGACAGTGGTAGGTATTGGACTATTTCTGGCGGCATATTTCATACCCCGAAAGGTCATTCACAATTTGACATATCCCGCCTATGGGGCTGGGATTCTTCTCCTGCTCATTCCCATTATGACAAAAAGCGGAAATGAAGTAAGCAGATGGATCACGTTTGGGAGTATTGGTATTCAACCATCTGAATTCATGAAAATATTTCTGCTTTTAGCTCTTGCAAAATATTTTGCGGACCACAAACGAAAACTTTCAAATATTAAAGAATTAATGACGCCAGTGGCCATGGCCCTGGGACCAACCATTCTAGTTCTTGCCCAACCAGATCTAGGCACAGCCCTGGTATATTTTGGGATATTGATAGTGATAATATTCTGGGCAGGGATAAAGCCACTCCATTTCTTTCTGTTGCTGGCACCCATTGTCTCCATGCTGGCCGCATTTCAGACTTTATCCTTCTTTATCTGGATGGGTCTCATTATTGTGGTGCTTTATTTTAACCACCTGCCATTCTGGACAAAGATTTTAAACTTTTCCATTAACGTCGGGTTAGGTGGAATTACCAATCTCCTCTGGGCCTTGCTAAAACCATATCAACAGCAGCGAATTCTGTCAATGATTGACTCTGACTCCGATCCACTGGGTGCAGGATATCAGGTTTCTCAATCTTTGACTGCTTTTGGCTCAGGTGGTCCCTTTGGGAAGGGTCTTGGCGAAGGCACCCAAACACATTTGAAGTTCCTCCCGGAGCAACATACAGATTTTATCATGACTGTGATTGGAGAGGAGTTTGGTTTTGTCGGTGTGATGGTGGTGATCACACTCTTCTACTTACTCATCGCAAGATTGATTACACAGGCCTACAATAGCAAATTCAGGTTTGATAGCGTCATCTTGATAGGAATTGCATCCATCTATATATTTCATGTATTTGTCAACCTTGGGATGATAGTTGGTATCATGCCAGTAACCGGTATTCCATTGCCATTTATCAGTTATGGAGGGTCATTTATGGTTACTTCGATGATATTAGCCGGTCTTTCTGCGAATATGTCTTCATTGCGCAGAGCCGTTGGGTAGTGTCTCAAGCCCCCTGAAACCACTACATTTAGCGTTGCGAGTCCCTGTGGTGAGGTTAAATTGACGCCCGTATGATTTCTTGTCTTAACTCCCAGCAGAAAGTGGCTTAAGCAATGTACAAAAGAACGTTCGCTCTCATTTTGATAGTAGTACTCATCGTTGGTTGCGGTGGTTCAAAAGAACTACAGCAGGAACTTAGTGAGGTGAAACAGGATACCCAAGGTACCGATAGTACTCTAGTGGTTCTTGATGCCCGGTTAAAAGAGTTTTCCCAAGAAGTGAAAGCTATGCGTGAAACATACAACGAGAACCACATCAGCCTTGAAAATCTTTATAAACTCAATGCCGAATCTAAACGTTCAATTGATGAGCTCTCCTCAGAAATAGATGGTAAGCTTGCAAGTGAGCGCAGCAGAACGGATTCTGTTACCAGTGAATCATCTAAAACAAGTGGTGAACAAATAGCAGGATTACAGGCTGAGCAAGTTGGCATAAGAGAGTCAATAGCAGGTCTCGGAACCTCTATCCAAAACACTCAATTTCAGGTAGATAGCATTTACGCAACCATGGATCCTGAGAAAATGGCTGTCCTTGAGGAAAACTTGCTGAACATTGTAAGTCAGTTTTCCATGTTGGATTCATCCTTCTCAGAATTTCAGCTGAATGTTGCTGATCATATGATGAGTTCTGAGGATCAATTGGGTACCCTGGAAATGAATGCACGGGTTCAGGATAGCTCAAATTATGATATTCTATCACAGTTAGTATTCCTGGAGAATAAAATAATCTCCCTTACGAATTCATTCAATGAGCTCATGGCTATGCCTTCGACAACTCCAAATATTGTTCGAACCCCAGTATCTCAAACACCGATGAAGCAGTCTCCCTCCGCTGCAAAGATGGACTATGAGACTTATAAGCAACACTATATTGATGCGTTAAGTGCATATCAAAATGGTGATTTCATGGGAGCCATTGATGCTTTTGAGATGTTGATTCTCAATGATTCGCAGAATGACTATGCTGACAACGCTCAGTATTGGATTGGAGAGTCTTATTACGCTTTAGATGAGTACTCAAAGGCCATCGAAGCATTTAGAAAAGTGATTCAATTTACAGATACGAATAAAGCCGATGCTGCACAATTCAAGATTGGATACTCCTACCTCAATAGCGGTGATAAAGCCCGCGGTTACGATGAATTAGAACGGCTTCTGGATATGTTCCCTGAGAGTTCCTACCGGGAAAAAGTCAAGCAAATCCTCGCCTCCAGATAAATAGGTTATATAAAAAAGAATTCTATGCCAACAAAAATTTACTATCTCTCCTCAGAAGTATCTCCATTTTCTGAGGGAACTGACCTTGCTAAAATTTCCAACAAGGTCCCCACTCATTTTCAAGAAAAAAAGCAGGATTTGAGGATATTTACACCCCGATATGGATTTGTCAGCGAACGTCGATATGTAATTCGTGAAGTTATTCGCTTGAAGGAAATTGAAGTAGAATATAAAGGTGAGGTGGGATTCGGTGCTGCCAAGTCAGCCTTTGTGCCCTCAACCCGAGTTCAAGTCTATTTCATGGAATACCAGCCCTACTTTGGCGGTAAAAATAAAACTTTGTACAAGGTTGCAGAAAATCGCTACAATCAGCGGAATGCTGAGAAGTATTTCTATTTTTCAAAAATAGCTATTGAAAATCTCACCTACTTGTACTGGCAGCCAGATTTTATTCTCTGCAACGACTGGACCACTGCTATGGTCCCCATCCTGTTTAAAACTGTTTACGCTGAAGAAGAGTTCTTCACAGACATGAAGACGGTTCTGAACCTGGTCAACATCGAAGAGATGGGCAAGGTTGGGGCAAAGCAGTACGAAATGGCAGGTCTGGAACCAGAAGACTATGCTGGTTATGAAGACAATCTACTGGGACTTGCTATAAAGCATGCAGATGAGATCATTAGTATTTCTATAAACGGTAAAAGCAATAAAGAGCAAATTGAAAAACATGACAAGATTCAGGAAGCATTGAAAGCAACTGGCAAGAAAGTTAAGTACTTTACGATTTCTGATGAAAGTGAAGAGGAATGGCAACAGCTCAATTTGGAATTGGAAACATTCTTTGGAGTTGAGAATTAAAACTCTGAATATTGACAGTGTTGACTCTAAACCAACAGAGTTAAGTGTTTGATCGCTTAACTCTTTTTTTAAAGGGGCTTATGAAAATCCGGATTCCTTTTGCAGTTGTTCTCACCGCACTTTTCGTGTGGTCGTGTGATGATCCAATATCGTATGATAATAGTAGTTTTACCTACAACCCATTCTCATTTACCGAAGACACACTTAATAATGTAACTGCTATCGAAGCAGGAATTGGTGAGTTAGAGTGGGGATCACATTTCAGAGCCTGGGTTGGTGAAACTCAATATTATAAATCAGGCTTTACAGTTGAGTTTGTCTTCTCTGATACCTCATTGAACCTCAGTGAGGTGGACAGTATCCAATTTCAGGTTAACCATGTTGTGACTTATCCGGAAAATGGGACTGATACTCTGGCTTCCAATTATTCCATGTTTGGATTTTACGAAACCATGGATCAAGCGATTGATATAGAAAATTCTGCCTACGGCAATATTCTTGGAAGTGATTCTATGAATATTGGCGGTGGTAATAATTCCTGGAAATTTACTTTACCATCTGATCTCATTGCAGAAAATGATACTATTGTAAGTCTTGGAATATTTCCTCATGAAGCTGATTACTTTTCCTCATTCTATGGGGGAGGCTCCGTTTCAAGACCTGAATTGAATTTTTTCTTCCATGAACCTGATACAGCTGGAAATGATAGCGCCACAGTTCGTCATTTCCAGTCCGACACTTTATTCTTACATCTTGCTGAGAAATCTGGAGCTTTTGATCGAGTTCAATTTGAATACATCAGCCAATTAAAAAGTGATTCACTTTTGGTTACTCTAGACCTGCAAGGTTTTGCAGTAGCTGGAGATACCCTGCAGCATATCGTTTCTGCCAGTCTTTTACCAGCAATTGATGATCTTGCATCCTCTCTTTACACTGCAGATAGTGTTTTCAGGTTTAGTATGCTCGTTGAGGATCCTGGCTCAGGGTTATCATCTCCGATTGAATATGGAGGTGATGGGTATAACTCAAATCAGATTAATAATATCATCCAATCTGCAATAGATGATGACAAAAATGAAATAGAGTTAATGATACACCCTACTGCTGCCGGTTATGATCCTGGATTTATTGCTATTTCAAAAGATGTGTCTGCCTCAGCGCTTTATGTCAAATCATCTCTGGCGGTGCGACCATGAGGAAATTAATACTTCTACTCATCCTGGCCATTTCGCTCATGGGACAATCAGCCTATTATCGACTGGGGTATGGGGACATTTTTCCAACCACAGACGTCCTGGGTAGCAGCCTCGGTCATGGTGTCGTTGCACTTGATGACTCTAACCGCGTCACCACACATAATCCTGCTGCACTCACCAGTTCCAGCCGCGTTCATTTTGGCGTAAGTCTTGGATCAGAGTTTAGATCAATCGACAACATTGTATCCAATACTACCCGACTTGAACATCTCTTTGTTTCATTGCCACTTGGGAAGCGAATTGGGATGAGTCTTGGAACCAATGCAGTAGCTGATTTTGCATCTGATTATGAGGCAAGTCTGGATATGGGTGCTTTCTCTGAACAATCCAGCGGAGGTATCTGGGATTTTCATATTGGAATGGGTTATTCACTTTCCCCTGTCATTAAGCTGGGATTGAAACTACACACCTTTCAGGGTCAATTGAGACGTGAAACCATGATTCTATCAGATGACATTCAAGAATTGTATGTGATCAAAGGTGACATCTCAGGCAAGAGTATTGAAGCAGGCGTTATTTCAAATGTGAGAGAAAAGGTGTCCCTCGGTCTAACTGTAAACATTCCTTACGACAAACCTACATTATCCGGTCACGATAGTCTGGCTGGTTCTTCTGTATTTACTGAAATAGAAGAAGAAATGGATGCCTGGCCAAGCACAATTAAATTAGGTGTCATCTATCATCACTCAAAAACTATGAATTTTACGGCTGGGATTGCACAGCAACTCTTTACTGAGTCAGGATTCGATGAAGCAAGAGTTTTTGCTCTTCCTGCTGGCTGGAAAACCGTACCAGTCGCATCGTTCCAGCTTGCCATGCAAAAATTACCCACGGATAGAACTTCACGTTACTGGACCAAGAGAACGGGTTGGCAAACTGGGGTATCCATCAAAAATTATTACTTGTCACCAGCCAGTGAAAATATGATATATGAATATTCATTGATTTCTGGTGTCAATCTCGATCTGAGAAATGGAAGAAGTTTGTTTGAGATTTCAGGGGAATTCGGATCTCGTGGGGGAGATGAAAGTCTGCCGGATGAGTTATTTACCCGTATGAAATTGGGTATTCAAATTAATGATATGTGGTTCAAAAAAGTTAAAAGAAGATGAGGGTTAACTCATGAAGTTAAAAGTTGTGTCAATTATTACTATGGGCATCATGCTATTCACTATGGTCTTGTCCGCCTGCATGCCTCCACAAGCTACCGCTGAAGAATTGGCTGCCATGGAAAAAGCACGCAAAGATTCAGTACGCAAAGCCAATTCACGCTACTGCATGAAACACTTAAGTTTTGCTACAGAGTACTATAAGAATAAAGCCTATCCAGATGCATTATACAATTATAAAAAATTGTTTGAATATGAGTGTGTCGATGAGCAAATGGCTCAAAATGTTTATGTCTATATGGGTAACTCCTACCGTGAACTGGACCATCTTGATACAGCTTTAATTTACTATGATGAAGGTCTGGCTGTTATTCCTGACAATAAATATTTATGGGAGAATAAGCTGTTTACCTTGAAAATGATTGGCGATGATGATGCAGTGCTAATGGCTAAGGTCAATATGTATGGCCAGTTTCCTGAAGACGCTGCGTTAGGTGAAGAAATTGCTGAAGATTATGTTGCAAGCGGTATGTATGAAGAAGCAAAGGCTATGGCTGAAGCTCTGCTGCTAAAAGATCCAGAAAATTCAAACCTCACCAACATTATTTATGAATGCGTTGAGGCTATGGGTGGTGACATGCTGGGTTTTTTGAAAATAAAATATGAAAAAGATCCTGCTGATATTTCCAACGCACAGTTATATGGTGATCAGTTATTGGGAGTTGGGGAAACCAATGTAGCCATCACGGTCTATGAAGGGGTTCTAGCCATTTCTCCAGGACTAACCAATGTTATGAAAAAACTCGTTGATGCTTATGGTGAAATTGGTAAAACCAAAAGCAAAATTGAAATACTCAAAAAACTTACTTCTGCCAATCCTGAAGATGTCCGTATCTACTTTGATATGACCCAGGCCTACATAGAGGATGGCCAGCTAAAATCCGCAATGTCATGGGCTGGTAAAGCCATAAATATGGATCCCCAAAATGGTCAAACCTATGCCAATCGCGCCTCAGTATATGAAGCTGTAGGAATAGCTTGTGCTGGTTCGGTGCCGGATTTTGATGATAAACTCGTTTTCATGATGGCCTATGAAGATTACATAACTGCCAAATCAGTTGGTTATTTCGGCGCGACCAATAAAATTGATTTTCTAAAAGAAGCCCGTATTCCACAGAGTGGGGATTGGTTCTTCAATAGAGATGAATACGTTAAAGCAGGTAAAGCAAAGCCTAAGAAGGAATGTTATGCCTGGTTAAAACGTAGCGTCACAGCCCCTAAGAGCTAAAACAGGCCAACTATGAAACTTGTCATCGGTTGTGATCATGCCGCTTTTGATGCAAAGACTGAGATCGTTCAATTTCTCAAGTCATTAGGACATGACCTAATCGATGAAGGTACTCACAGCTTGAACTCTGTGGACTATCCGGACTATGCTGCCAGTGTGAGCCAGAAGGTCCAATCTGGTGATGCCCAGCGTGGCATCTTGATCTGCGGTACTGGTTTAGGTATGTCAATGGCTGCCAATCGCTTTAAAGGTATCCGCGCAGCGCTTTGTTTTACTGAAGAGCTCGCCGAGCTGAGTAGACTTCACAATGATGCCAATGTCCTATGCCTGGGTGCCAGAACACAATCTGTTGAATCCATGAAAAGCATTCTCTCTCTCTGGTTAACCACTGAGTGGGAGGGTGACAGACATGCGAGAAGACTAAATAAAATTGAATTAAATTCTCGAGGTCAAGATGCTGAATGAGCTAAAAACGTCTGATCCGGCCATCTATGCAGCAATCATGGCTGAGCGCGATCGCGAAAACGATACATTAGAGTTAATCGCTTCAGAGAATTTCGTGAGTAAGGCTGTTTTGCAGGCTGCAGGCAGTGTCATGACCAACAAATATGCCGAGGGTTATCCCGGAAAACGATACTATGGTGGCTGTGAGGCCGTAGATACGGCAGAGAATCTCGCCAGAGATCGTGTTAAACACCTCTTTGGTGCAGAATATGCCAATGTCCAACCGCATTCTGGTAGCCAGGCAAACATGTCCGTTTACTTCACCCTGGTGAAACCTGGCGATACAGTTCTTGGTATGGATTTATCCCATGGCGGTCATTTAACCCATGGATCCCATGTCAATTTCTCTGGTAAATTCTACAATATAGTGGCCTATGGTGTGAAACCTGAAACCGGTTATATCGATTATGATATGGTACGAGATCAGGCCAAAAAATATCAACCTAAAATGATCATAGCAGGTGGTTCTGCTTACCCAAGACACTATGATTTTAAACTGTTTAGAGAAATCGCTGATGAAGTGGGGGCATTTCTCATGGCCGATGTTGCCCATCCCGCAGGATTAATTGCCGCCGGAGAACACCCCAGTCCCATGCCACATTGCCATGTCGTAACATCTACCACACATAAGACACTACGTGGACCACGTGGTGGATTGGTGATGATGGGTAAAGATTTTGAAAATACTTTTGGTATAGTTGCCCCAAAAAGCGGCCGAACTAAAATGATGAGTGAGCTTCTGGATAGTACGGTGATGCCTGGCATACAAGGTGGTCCGCTTATGCATGTTATTGCTGCAAAAGCAGTGGCATTTGGCGAAGCTTTAGAACCCTCGTTTAAAACCTATGCCAAGCAGGTCATATCTAATGCCAAAACGCTGGGTGCTTCCCTAAACGATTACGGCTTTAAGCTTATCTCAGGTGGTACTGATAACCACTTGCTTCTTATTGATTTAACTGCGAAGGATATTAGTGGTAAAAAGGCAGAGCGTCTTCTGGAAGAAGCTGGGATGACCACTAATAAAAACATGGTACCCTTTGATCAACGCAGTCCGCTTGTAACAAGTGGTATTCGTATTGGTACCGCTGCCTTAACCACTCGTGGTTTTAAGGAAAATGAGATGAAATTAATTGCAGGATACATCAATGATGTCATTGCTGATCCTGACAATGAGAGCGTCAATCAATCCGTCCGATCCAAGGTGCGAGAGCTGGTCAAAGATTTCCCTCACTATCAGGATGTCGAGTAAGCATTATGAATTGCCCCCAATGTCAACAGGGTGATACTCGAGTGATTGATTCTCGTCATACCCAGGATGGTCGAGCTATTCGGCGTCGCAGGGAGTGTGGTAGCTGTTCGTATCGATTTACCACCTATGAGTATGTAGAGACCCAACCACTCCTGGTCATAAAAAGCAATCAACGTCGTGAGCCTTTTGACAGGGAAAAAATTCTCAAAAGTATAGCTATTGCCTGCAGTAAACGTCCTGTGAATAGCGCCCAGATGAGTCAGACTGTTGATCTGGTGATTCAGGATGTAAATACTTTCGGATCTTCTGAAGTGCATGCCAAGGATGTTGGCGAACTGGTGATGAAACACCTCAAGGATCTTGATGAAATTGCCTATGTCAGATTTGCCAGTGTGTATCGAAAATTCGAGGATGTTCAAGAGTTCAGAGCAGAACTGGACGACATCTAGATTCATGCAACCGATCTGATTCAGAAATGCATCGATATGATCGAAATTAAAAACCTTCATAAATCATTCGGCGATCTAGTCGTTTTCGACGGTGCCAGTATACACGTCGAAGATGGCCAGAGCCTCGTCGTCATGGGCAAAAGTGGCCAGGGAAAAAGTGTTCTACTCAAACTAATTACCCGCCTTCTTTATCCAGATTCAGGAAATATTTACATAGATGGGGAGGATCTGGGTAGTCTTAACCCAAATCAATTGGTTAAATGTCGCTTGAAATTCGGTATGCTGTTCCAGTCAGCTGCTTTATTCGATAGTCTAAATATCTGTGACAATGTGGGTATCGGATTGAAGGCGAAAAACCGATATTCAGATTCAGAGATTGATTCAAAAGTCCAGGAAAGCCTCCAACGTGTAGGGCTCGTGGATGTGGGCCAAAAATTCCCAGCACAATTGAGCGGGGGAATGCGTAAACGTGTCGGTCTGGCTCGTGTCGTAGCCATGGAACCAAAATATATTTTATACGACGAACCTACTACTGGTCTCGATCCAGTCACCAGTGCGCAGATAGCCATGTTGATAAAAGAAATGCAAGATGATCTAAAAGTTACCAGCATCATTGTGACTCACGACATACCAACCGGCTTTTTTCTTGCTGATAAAATTGTTTTGCTGGATCAAGGGAACTTTTCCTTTGTTGGTAGCGTGGAAGAAATGAGAAAGTCAGAGTTGAAATCGGTGCAGGATTTTATCAGTGGCTATAAAGAAGAAACAGATATAAAATTTAGGTGATAATTTGAAGCAACACCTCTTGTATTGTCCCATTTCCAAAACCGCGCTAAAACCAGCCAGTGATACCCTTATAGATGCAATAAATAATCGGGTTGAAAGTGGACAGGTTTTTAACGGGAATGGTGATCTGCAAGAAGTGAAATTTGCAAATATGTTGGTCAATAATACCCAGGACATAGCCTACAATATTCGACATGGTATCCCACAGATTATTCCAGGGTTATCCATATCACTTGAAGGCTTAAATGCTGGGAATTCCTTTGATTAGCGTAAGGTGTAATCCTATATTCGCCCGCTTTAATAGAGGAGAGCTTTAAGAGAGAAAACGTTACTGGGATTTTTTTAATGAGAATCCGCCGAAAAAATAATACGAACCTGGCGTTCATCTTTTTTAAGGTTGATACCGAATGTTATTAATAATATTCGGTTTTTTTATGAATGAGGAGTTAGATACAATGAAAATGAATAAAATTATTAATCTCACCATTGGAAGTCTGATGTTTTTATCAGTTGCATTCTCGCAGAGTGCCCTATTTCTGCTGATTGCACCTGGTGCACGGGCTGGTGGTATGGGTGAAGCACAAGTCGCTCTTGCAGATGACTCCTATGCAACCTACTGGAATCCTGCCGGACTAGGATTTCAAACTGGTTATGAGGTCTCAGGAATGCACGTAAATTGGCTCCCGGGGCTTGTAGACGACATGTACTATGACTTTTTGGCCGGTCGAGCTCCAGTAGAAGGTCTCGGCGTATTTGGTGGACATTTGATCTACCTGAATGCTGGTGAACAACAGTATACGGATGCGAATGGGAATTCACTTGGTACTTTTCTAACATACTTCACATCTGGTGCATTCAGCTATGCAACCATGATTTCCGAAAACTCAAGTGTTGGATTTAATTTCAAAATATTATACCAGCACCTCACAGATCCCGATATAGATGTTGAAGGTGAAAAAACAAAAGGTACAGCCACAAATTTTGGTTTTGATGTGGGCTATCTCAGTAAAGGTTATTTCAATGGTGCCTTAGATATTGGCGCCATGGTTGCCAATCTGGGTCCCAAGGTCATTTTTAATGATGAAGCCCAGGCTGATCCCATGCCTACCAATCTGAAACTTGGTTTTAACCTGCGGGTTTATGATTCGAAATACAATCGCCTGAACATGGTTTATGATGTTAATAAACTCCTGGTTGGCACATACGCCTCAATGGATTGGGATGGGGATATGTTAATTGGTGGATATGATTCTGATGGCAACCAAGAACTGTCCGGGGACTATAATGGTGACGGGCAGATTGAAATTGCCCATACCGATTCATGGTGGCAGGGAATCTTCACTTCCTTCCTGGATGATTGGTATCTCGGTGGTGACCGTGATATAGATAATGATAGAATTATTGGTGGCTGGGATTTAATCGAAGATCAAGACTCTACATATACTCAACTATCTGATAATGGACTGTACAACGAAAACGGTGACCTGGAAATTGGAAACAGTGATGATAGAAGTCCTGCTGATGAGTTTAAATCGCTTATCCATAGTGTTGGTCTTGAATACTGGTACAATGAAATGTTTGCCATCCGTGGCGGCTACTACTACGATTCTGAAGGTAAGATTACCACACCGACTGTCGGTGCAGGTTTACGTTATGGAAATTACGGTTTTGATTTTGGTTACACGGTGGCAGAGGAAACACACCCTCTGAACAATACCATGCGATTCTCGCTGATGTTAAAATTTTAAGGTCGATCGGATTAATCTGATCGTCGATCTTTAATTTTTCACCCTCAAAGACTAGCGGGGACAATATCAATCAATTCACAGTA
Organism: Fidelibacterota bacterium; assembly: GCA_016784025.1. Taxonomy (GTDB): domain Bacteria; phylum Fidelibacterota; class UBA8477; order UBA8477; family JABMPR01; genus JABMPR01. The sequence goes on from JADHVL010000013.1 coordinate 83,862, forward strand.
AGATTATTGCTGATTATTCTGTCAGTCCTCACCCTTTCAGGACAGGAGCTGAAGGTAGCTGTCCTGCGAGTAGCCTTTCAACCTGACTCCTCACCGGCAACAACGGGGGATGGTAGTTTTGTTCTGAAGGATACAGTTGATCTGGATTGTACTGATTGGTCTCTTGATCCACCTCCACATGGTCGTACATATTTTCAGGATCACCTCACAGCCATGGACTACTACTGGCAGCGGGTTAGTAATGGCGCGGTTCATGTGAACATTGCTGAATCAGATATATATCCACTAAATGATGATGATGTCTACCAATTGCCTCATGACATGCTCTATTATCATCCTTATTTAGAAGACTATGATGAAACGGACAAACTATTTGAGTTGAGTGAAGATGTTATCCTGCTGGCAGATCCTGACATCAATTTTGATGAATATACCACCATAATTCTTGCCCACGCCGGCATGGGTGGTGATTTCGCATTCGCACTTGATCCCACACCAGGAAACATTCCGTCAGCATATCTGTCCCAAAAAGATTTTACCGAATATGGCAATCTTGAAACTGATGAAGGCAATCTTACTGATTTAATCATTATCCCGGAGTCGCAAAATTTTCTTCAGTATAAAGAGACCCGTAGCCTTTTTGAGGATGCTGAGGATCCATGTTTTTATCAGGTTGGGCTTAACGGAACCCTGGCGCTAATGCTGGGCTTTCATCTTGATCTACCACCCCTCTATAACACCGAGACAGGTGTGTCCCTGGTGGGAGGCTTTGCACTCATGGACCAGGGCTCAAATAATTTTCATGGCATTGTCCCCGCTTACCCTGATCCCTATACTCGCATTGAACAGGGCTGGACAACTGCTAATGAGATGTACATAGGGGATTCGGTTTCGATTCATGTTGATGATCCGCCGGTAAAAATTTCCATCAGCGACTCTGAGTATTATCTCATTGAGAATCGCCAGAGAAACATTCTGCACCCCAGCAGCATGCCCCTTTGGATCGATGAGGCTGGGTTTGACACTGTATCTGTTGTTTTAAGCACCGGGGGAGTGGTTCTTAATGTTGACGAACAGAACGCTGGATTGCCAGGTAATGGGCTCAACATCTGGCACATTGATGAGAATGCGAGATTCACGGCAGACAATCCCAATGGTGGACCCATTCAGATGGTGGATTTTGTGGAAGCTGATGGTGCCCAGGATATGGGACATACCACTCAGTTACTCTTTGCGTCCTATCTGGAAACTGGCTGGTGGTTTGATCCATGGTTTGCTGGCAATGAGGGCTGGTTTCATATCAACCGTTACCAGGAAGTGGTTGGAGATAGTCTGCTCAGCTTCAATTCAGGGACCTTCCCGGCCACCACTTCCAATTCAGGTGCTCCTACTCATCTGAATATCGAGAACATTTCGAACAATGGCACAACCATGAGTTTTTCAATTTCCTCTGACAGATTGGTGGTAACGGATTTCATCTCAAGTATTATTGGTTGGGGTACAGCGTCAAGCTCACTCTGGGCTTTCAATACTGATTCATCTGAGGTAATTGAAACCGTCTTTGATCAAGGGCGTCTATCCCATACTTCGAATTTAACTGTGACACCCCAGGATATCCTTCATGTAAATAGCGATAGCACCTTTCAATTCAGATATCCCTGGGTATTTCCAAATATGGATATGGGATCCAGATTTATCGATATGGAGACGGGTATCTTCCATTCTCATCCTACTAAGCACAAGCCTTTTGAGATAATTGCCAGAAACAATCCACTGCTAACCCTGTCATTTTTTGCTGAGGAAAGTGATAACTTCTATCTGGTGAAATGGTTGGAACTACAGGCACAATTCATAAGTGAACAACTTTCTGGACCACCTGTCGCCAGATTTCAGACAACTTCAGGCATTCAACCTTTCTACTCAAGTTTTACAGAGGACCCAACACCTGTAGGGGTAACACCATATCGAGATCCTGCTGGCGTATTAACCATCATACCTGAAGAAGTGGATGTTATCTCATGGTCCAATGGTGAAAATGCTTTAAGAATATCTCATCTTCCTTCTGATGAAATGGAATACATCAGTGCTGATAAACCACGACAAATTATTCCATTGGATGCAGATTTGGATGGATACTATGAGATCGCCCTTTTCTACAAAAATTCAATTAAGATTATCAATCAAGCTGGAATTGCCTATAATGGCAATCCTTTCAGCATTGACGCTTATATAGGTAATCCCATTGTTGGTTCAACTATAGAGGGTCAGCCCAGTATCTTTTTACGCCACACCAACGGTTATTCTATATTTGATTTCACAGGAAATTTATTGGATAGTGGAATCTTACCCCAGGAATCCACAAGCATTGAAAACTACCTCAGTACTTCAAATGGTCTAAGTCTGATTCTCAGTGGCCAGGATCTGCTTTATTTTGAATATGATCAGACAACTGAAGGGATCGCCTTCTGGTCAGATCCGCAGGGTAATAAATCAGGAGATCGAGTTGTCGTTACACCAGCTGTCACGTCAGTATCAACCCCAGCTATTAAATTCCGATCGGCTTACAATTATCCGAATCCAATCAAGGGGAGCACCACCACTATCCGCGCCTGGTTGGGGGATGTGGACACCTGGAGCATTGAAATATTCTCCATGAGTGGGGCGCAGGTTGCCCGCATTGAACAGGATGTGCTTCAACAGCATAGCTACAATGAATGGCTCTGGGATGCCTCTGATGTCTCAAATGGTGTTTATCTTGCTCAAATCGTTGCAGGTAATTCATCAGAGATAATCAAGATCGCCGTTATTCGATGAACACCTTGAAAACCATATTATTATTAATTAGCACAGGAAGTGTTCTCATAGGCCAGGGATTCAACCATCCTGAACTGGAATGGAAGACCATCGAGGGGAAGCACTTCATCGTTCACTATCATCAGGAGACTGAGTGGACAGCCAACGAAGCTCTCCATGTCGCTGATGACATCTACGATGGCATTACCTCCCTGTACAATTATAAGCCCGAGGAAAAGACACATCTGATTATTCGGGATACAGATGACTATGCCAACGGCGGTGCCTACTATTTTGACAACAAGATCGAAATATGGGCCATGCCTTTGGATTATAGTTTGAGAGGGTCACACTATTGGCTTAGGGATGTGATCACTCACGAATTCGTTCATATCATAAGTTTACGGGCTTCAAGAAAGATGCATGGAAATGTTCCGGCAGCTTATTTTCAAGTTATTTCTTATGAGCCAGAACGCCGTGAAGACGTATTATATGGCTACCCAAATGGTATCGCTTCATATCCGCTCCCTTCAGTTGCTGTGCCCATGTGGTGGGCTGAAGGTATAGCACAATTTCAGAATGATACGACCCGTTGGGATTGGTGGGATAGTAATCGCGATATGATTCTGCGAGATCGTCTAAATTATGATAAAGTCCTGACACTCAATGAGATGGATGGATTTGGTAAAGTTGGAATTGGCAATGAGAGTGTCTATGATCATGGATTTGGACTGGTCAACTATATCGGTCATGAATATGGTCAGGATATCATCAAGCGAATTACTGATCGAATCAGTGGACCTTTGAATTATAGTTTTTATAAGGCTCTGGAGGCAGAGACAGGATTGCCAGCAAACAGACTATGGTCCAACTGGCTTACCGCTCTTGCAGATAGACATACCCTTTCATATCAAGAGGGTGAATCCATTAGCCCCATTCATTTTGTTCAGCGTGAGGGTGACGCAAATCACTACCCTAGATTCAATTCAAGTGGCAATAAGCTGGGTTTTATATCCAGCGCTGGAGAAACCTATCTCTCCAGAACCGCCCTATTTATTAAAGATAGCTCTGATAAAGCTGAAAAATTTCTTCCCGGAGTTGAGGGCTTTGATTGGAGTCCAGACGGTGAACACCTTGTCTATGCTCGGAAAGAATATTATGATGGGGGAACACCTGAAGCTCGGACGATGAATCACGGTAGCCATAGTCTAATTCCATTTGTCTCCGCCAATTCAGTTTCTACCTGTGAAAAATGTCAATTGGTCATTAGTGGTTCCCGCTATTCAGATCTGTTTATTGTTCATCCTGATAGTCTTAAGGAAGAACGCCAGATCACCTCAGGTGAAAGAGTCAAGAATCCGTCCTGGTCACCCCTCGGAGATAAAATCGCCTTTGTAAATCTGCGGGATGGTACCAATAACCTCTGTTTTGCATTCCCGGACTATCCAGATAGCATTCAGCAACTCACCTACTTTGAACCGGGTACTCAGGTATATGGTCCAAGATGGTCACCTCGTGGAGACCGTGTAATTTTTGACTATACCTCAGGTAGCAATCGTGATATCGCTATATATGATCTGGCGAGCCAGACAGTCAAGCCCTTGCTGACAGCTCCATGGGATGAGCGCAACCCTGTGTTTAGAGGCGATTCAACCATCTATTACAGCGATGACCGAACAGGTATCTTTAACATTTACGAACACAACCTGTTGGATACATCAAATCATCGTGTGACCAATGTGGTCGGTGCAGCATTTCAGCCTGAATGGCAGGACAGCGAACTCTATTACTCGCTTTATGATAGTCTGGGTTTCAATATTGCAGTCCTGGATGAATCTGAATTGCTACATGTAGAAACCAGTCCGGTTAGTGCTTCAATAGAACGTATTATTGAACCGACTTGGACTCGACACCAGGAACGCCTTTCTGCGAAGGATTATGTATTTCGTGAAGGTCCAATGTTCGTATTGCCTCGTTTGCAGATTGAACTGGATCAATCCAAGGACAAGATTCAAATAAAACCTGGAATCTATTTTTTCTCGGATGAGATCATCAGTAACTACTCAATGATAGGTGGATTGGGTCTGGCTCCCAATCTTGATTTGGATTTATTCCTTTCTGCACAATACAAGGGATTCTTGCCAACCCTTACTTTTGAATTTTACCAGATGATCAGGCATACAGATGAAGAATTAGGGTATTTTGATCAAGTCTATACTGCAGATAGTGATGTTGATGTGACCTTCAGTCTCACCCAGGGTGTGCTGTCCGCGGATATTAGAGTTCCTCCCATGCACTCCCTCAAATTGGATATCTCAGCATCAAATTACAATACAGCTATCGCATCCCACACTGTAATTGGCCTACCTGCAGGTGGTTTTAGCTATGATTACTTCAAAGGTTGGGATTGGGGTTTAAAATGGGATATTCACAAAATCAAGATTAGACAGGAGAGAGGTATAAATCCTTCCGGTTATAAAAGCAGCCTCTCCCTCAGGACAAACCACCATCAGTTTCTAGAGGATCTCACAGCACGGGATGCCAGCAAATTCGGTGATCACAATTACATCAAAATGAATGCTTCAGCATTTTATGGATATCTCTTACCCATACCGGGTAATTTTGTATTGTCAAACTCCACTGAGATTAGTCTCATTGATAACAATGCCATTGATGACTTTTTCTGGGAATTTGGTGGGGGAATGCCTGGATTAAAGGGTTATCCCTACTATTCAATGAAGGGTAGTCGCCGAATTATTTCTACTGCAACCATGAGATTTCCTCTATTTCGTGATAACTATCGTAGAGTCGCCCACCTCACCATTCGTGACCTTTATATCGGATTCCATGGTCAAATGGGTAGTGTATGGTCTGCAGATTCTAAATTTGTGACACCAGATGATTTTTCTGCATGGATGGCCCATGAAAGAGATAAGATCCAATTGGTCCGAGATGTTGGTGTCGATCTTAGATTGTCTCTCAACTCTTACTATGCCTTTCCAACTGCATTCGAGTTTGGTGCATACTATGGTCTGGACGAGGTTGAATCAGAAACCAGTTCAGGCGAGATGATTCCATATGGCAAGGAATGGCGCTATTATTGGAAGGTTCTGTTTGGTTTTGATTAAGCTAAAGAAAACACTAATGATATCCCTTTTAGGTTTGCTGGTCCTCTCAACAGCCTATACCCAGGAGCCTACTCAGCCTCCTGCAAAACTAAAAATAGATAAGCGTATGCTGAAAAACTTTGTAAAATCATTGATTATTCCTGGTTGGGGACAATGGGAGAATGGGAATAAGGTTCGGGCCGTTGGATACGTGGTAGCTGAAGTCGCAGCAATCTATGGCTATGAATCATATCACACTCAAGGTGAGGATTTAGAGCAGGAATTTAAGTTATATGGAGATAATCACTGGTACTTTGGAGATTGGTCACCTAATAATGCCCCTGTGGGAACCTGCGGGACAAATTTAAGCACACACAACATGCCATTGCTCCAAAATACGGATGGGGAATTTCTACTGGATGAGAATGGATATTTCATTCCTTTGAAGGATCACCACTTCTACGAGAATATTGGAAAGTACCCAGAATTCTCATGCGGTTGGGATGATTACACTGCTGGTGGTGTAACCTATGATTATGACGAAGATGAAGAGACACACAAAGCTTATTATATCGATATGCGCACCCGTTCCAATGAATTGTACCGTAATGGACAGCTAGCTGGAACCCTAATCATGGTCAACCATCTCATCAGTGCTTTTGATGCTGCTCTAGGCACAGATATGACATCATTTGAATCAACTAGTTTCGCTGGAAAATTCTATATTAATCCGCTGAATGTCTCAAAAGGCATCACGATGGAGGTTACGTTTTGATTAAAAGCTCTACCCGAAAAAGATTCATCATTGCTACTGTTATTGTGATGGGAATATCCCTGCAGCAATGTGGCAGTCAAAAAGAAGCTATGGATGCTTCAAATATTGGTGACACCTACCAGCGTGGCCTCGATTATTTTGAAAAAGACAACTATATCAAGGCCGAAGAAGTATTCACCTTCATCATCTATAATGATCCCGGTGGCGCTTATGCTGACGATGCACAATTCCAACTCGCTGAAACCTATTTTGAGCGGGAAGAGTATCTCCTGGCAATCAGTGAATATGATCGTCTCATTCGTCGTATGAAAAATTCAAGCTATGTAGAGGATGCCTTTTGGAAAAAAACTGAATCCTACTGTGAGTTATCTCCTGACTACCGTCTGGAGAGAGATATGACGGATAAAGCCTTAAGGTTTCTATATGATTTTGTAGATATTTATCCTGAGAGTAAGTATTCTGAACAGGCCCAAATCCGCATCATGGAAATGCGCGAAAAATTAGCCAGGAAGTTGCTGGAAAGTGCCAGACTCTATGATACACTACGCGAGTTTGAGTCGGCGATATATTACTACGATAATGTCATTAATGATTATGGGGACACAGGTTTATATGCAGCTGCCCGGCTGGGGAAAGCTGGTGATATGGTCGCTCTCGGTCGCTGGGATGAAGCCAGAGAATTGCTGAACTCCATTGCACTCAATGGTAAAAATGATCTTACCCCCAAGGAGAAGCTGAAAATGCGCACGCTGGGTGAACAAGTGGTCGCAGAAACCGAAGCCTCAAAGAAGTGAGCTGATACTCTTGAAGGTCTGTCTCTTTGGCGGTACGTTCGATCCACCGCACAATGCACATTTTATCATTGCTGAGGCGATTAGAGAATCCCTGGATTTGAATAAAATTGTATTCATTCCAGCCTACAGACCTCCTCATAAGTTTGAGATCAAACCAGTTACGCCAGTCGAACATAGAATTGCCATGCTCAAGCTATGTATCGATGATATTTCGCAATTCGAGTATTCTGATATTGAAATTGTACGAGGGGGCGTGTCCTATACCATCGATACGATCCGTGAGATGAAGAAGGAAAAGAACATTACCTCAAGTGATTTACACTTTTTAATTGGAAGTGACAGTCTGGCCGAGTTTAAATCCTGGAAGGACTGGGAAGACATTCTTGACGAAAGTCAGGTTATTGTGGCTCGACGACCCAGGTTTGAGAAATCTGATATTGATGCAGACATCATTGACAGGGTTAAGTTTTTAAATTTACCACGTATGGAAATAAGCAGTACGGAGATCAGAGATCGGTTTCATGCAGACCGGATGACTCGGTTTTATGTCCCAACAGCTGTTTCAGAATACATCCAAAATCACAAACTATATGGATCTGAGTAATGGGTAATTTGATTGCTTCAATCGGTATGGGGGGCAATAGTATTGTCATTGCTATCAGTGCGACTATGCTCTTTTTTGGCGCGGAATGGCTGGTAAGAGGGGGGAGCCAATTCGCCAAGCAAATGGGTGTTAAGCCGCTGATAGTTGGGCTTTCCATCGTGGCTTTTGGTACTTCCATGCCGGAGTTTGTGGTCAGTTTGATTGCCAATGTCTTTGAAGATTCTTCCACTATAGCTATTGGGAATATTATTGGAAGCAATGTGACCAACATCGGTTTGATTCTGGGTGTAAGTGGATTGATATTTCCCATCACAATTCATTTCAAACAAACCTATAAGGGTTTAATCTTCTTATTCGTTATAAGTCTTCTACTCTATGGGCTTTCGCTGGATGGGTCGGTTTCTAGGTTAGACGGATTAATGATGGTCCTCGTTCTGGTGGGTTACATCTTCTATTTATACAGACATCCCGGTGAGGTACCTATCGAGGAGTATGAAGGAGAATTTGGGAGCAAAGCAAAAAATCTTCTTCTGGTTCTGGCTGGAAGTATTGCCCTTTCTATGGGTGCCTGGCTCTTTGTTAAGAGTGCAGTCTGGATTGCCGAGGAGTTTGATATTCCCAAGATGGTCATCGGGTTAACTATTGTTGCTGTTGGAACCAGTTTACCTGAACTGGCTACCTCTCTGGTGGCTGCTTTCAGGAAACATGGTGAAATTTCAGTTGGAAATATTATCGGCAGCAATGTTTTTAATATCCTCTTTATTATGGGAGGGGTGGGATTCATTAAACCTCTTGATGTCCTTGAGACTCGAACCATAGCCGGTGAGGTTGTAAAATTATTCCCCCATGCTCAATACATCATCATGATGATGTTTGGGCTGGTTCTCATTCCACTTGGACTTCGGCATAAAATCGGTCGTCTTACTGGCACCATCCTGGTCGCCGGTTATATCGGTTTCTATGTATATCTTTTCTACGGCCGTTCCTGATAGGAAACTGAGCCCCATGCTTGACAAGCAAAATATACAGAAGATTCAGCCTTACCAGCGTCTCGCTGCATATTATGACCTACTCATGGACTATATCAACTATGATATCTGGGTAGAGGATATCGAAGCCTTAGTGGCACCCTATGATCCTGGTAAGACCTGGCTGGATATTTCCTGTGGAACTGGCTCCATGGCACTTAGACTTGCATATCTTGGTATTGAAATGACAGCGGTTGACCTCAGTGAGCATATGATAGATATTGCACGTGGTAAGGCCCTTTCAGAAAAACTTGATATCGATTTCAACGTAGGAAATATGGTCAATTATTCATCAACAAAACAATTTGATGTTATCATCAATCTCCATGATGGTTTGAACTATCTCCTAGAGGTTTCGGATATTGAATTATTCCTTAAAAATACTTATGCACTACTGAAACCTGGAGGTATTTTACTTTTCGATGTGGTTACACCCTTATTATGTCAAACTCATTTCCGTGGATATCGTGAGATATTCAGCGATGAACGGGGTGGTTACGAGAGATACACAAATTATGACCCTAATTCTCGACTAGCGGAGTCCGTGTTCACTTTGAAAACTGATATTACAGATACGGTTGATGTTGAATCTCATATTCAAAAAGCATACGAGCAAGTCGATGTTGAAGGATTTTGCGAATCTTCTGATTTTGAGTGGTGGCAGATTCTTGATGATGAAACTTTGGAGCAGCCCACTGCTAAGGCAGAGCGATTTATAGTCATGCTCAGGAAAAGTGCATGATACGATTCGATAAAGTATTCCTGAGATATGATACGGGTATATCACTACGGGATCTGAATTTTACCATCGAAAAGGATGAGTTTGTATATCTCTATGGAGATTCGGGAAGTGGCAAGTCCTCCATTCTGAAAATGATTTACATGGATATGTTTCCTAATTCTGGAACCGTTGATGTCCTGGGTGCTGATTCTAGCAACATTAAAAGAAGAGACATTGCCAGGATTCGCCAGAGAATTGGTATGGTATTCCAGGATTTCCATCTCCTGTCAGATAGGGATATCTATTCCAATATTGCACTTCCTCTTGAACTTCAAGGAATCAAGGCTGATGTGGTTCGAAGTAAAGTGACCTTAAAGGCTGACGAGCTTGGTATTCGCTCGAGATTGTCACATTATCCCCACGAATTATCTGCCGGAGAGCAACAACGAGTTGCACTGGCACGCGCCATAGTGAATTCTCCAGATATTTTATTGGCAGATGAACCCATTGCACATCTCGATGAAAAGGCTGCAGCCGAGGTTGTGAAGTATATCTGGAAAATTCATCAGTCCGGAACCAGCGTTGTTTATGCCACACATAATGAAGCTCTTCTCAAAAAAGATCCAGCCAGGGCTATGACATTGGTATCGGGTGAAGTGGTAAAGGATAGGCAATTATGAAACTGAGCTATATCATCAGGGAGGGGATTATTGGCATCAAGCGATCCCGCATGCCATTTATGATATCTGTCTTCTCAGTAACGATTGCACTTCTGATTGTAGGTCTGGGAGTATTGGCAGTCGACAACAGCTTACAATTTATTGGTGAATTTCAGGCAGATTACGATCTCGAGATATTTCTGGAAAATGAAGCGACGGCGTTTCAAAAGACTGAATTGGCAGCCATTGTGAAGGATTATCCAGGCATTTTCAGGATGGATTACCTATCAAAGGAAGATGCAGCTGCCCTCTACAATGCTGAATTCGGGGAAGACGTGCTTTCTTTACTGGATGATAATCCATTGCCAAGCTCTTTCCGTATTACTTTTGAAGAAGATCACCGTTCTGCCGACTATATCGTAACATTTATTCAGAACATGAATGAATTGGATGGGGTGGATGAGGTCATTTTTAAGAAGGATCTATTCAACCGGGTCCAGGGCGTTATGCAGTTGGTTTACACAGTGGCAACGGTCACCTTGTTTCTTATCATTCTGTCCACAGTCTTTCTCACAGCCAATAATCTCCGCTTGATGATACTGGCCAGATACGAATTTATAGAAACAGTACGACTACTCGGTGCCAGTGATTTCCTGGTGAAAGCACCTTTCTTCCTTGAAGGAGGAATTCTCGGGTTTCTTGGTGCATCTCTCTCAGTGCTCCTGATCATTCTGGCAGAATATTGCATCAAGTATTACGTCCATCTCGATCTACCTGTAAAAATAATCGATCATCCAGAAGTGATTTTGGGTCTCATTTTATTTGGAGTTAGCCTGTCCTCACTGGGGGTTTTAAAAGCAGTCAGAAAAATGCTTCGCTTTGTTGCTTAAATTCACCAATTCTTCCCTTATAAACAAATCCTCCCAAGCCTTATATACCAACTCTTTACACATTTAAAATGTTGTATTAAATAGGACCGAAAATTATTATGTTCGGTTATGAATCGAATGACTAGACAAGCGCTTCTGGAACTCAAAGAACGTGAGGAAAAAGTCCTCAAATGGTTGGTTAGAGATTATGCCGTAAACGGCCATCCAGTAGGCTCTTCACGTCTGGTTGCCATGGATTATTTTAAAGTGGGTTCTGCCACACTTCGTCATGTTTTGAGTGATCTGGAAGTAGGAGGCTACCTGTTACAGCCTCACACCTCTGCTGGACGCATTCCCACTGACAAGGGATACCGTTACTTTGTAGATAGGCTCATGGAGCCTGGTCAGCCAGAACAGGCTGTGACCAGAGATTATGAATCAGGTCTGGATAACTTGAGTAGAGATCTTGATCGTTTGATCAAGAATACGGCTCAGTTTTTGGGAGATATGTCCCACGCTCTGGTGCTTATGTCACGACCTCAGGAACGTGCCACACGGATTCGATCAATTGCCTTGCATGAACTGGATAAAGATTCTGTTCTGCTTATTGTTCATATGTCACTTGAGCAGGTCAAGACGGTTGCCTTTGAATTGGAAAGCAAGCTCTCCCGAGTCATGATGCAGGAAGCTGAAAATATTCTCAATGATTTATTCGCTGGTCGTGATATTGATGATATTCAACAACAGGTTGAACAGGGAGCCGATGAAGCAGTACGCAAAAATCCCATCATCGATCAGATTTTAAAGAGTTTTAACAGGGTCCTGGATTCCAATTCAAACAACGATTATCGAACCTATGGCACCCACCAGCTATTACACTATCCTGAAATTGCAGCTCCTGCAAAATTAGAATTTCTATTGGAAGCTATCGAAACCGATACGCTCCAGCGATACTTACCCGCTCCATTGTACAATGGCAAACCCAGTGTCTTTATTGGTGGTGAATTAGGACAGGCATTCTTTCAGAATATGTCACTGATTTCAATTGCCTATAAAGGGAATAACTGTAGTGGCGAGATTCATATTTTAGGTCCCACACGCATGGAATATGAACGGATCATTGGACTTGCAGAATTTACTGCAGATAAAATTGAAACATTAATTAATACAAAATACACAAAGTGAAATGACTGATAAAACAACGAAAAAGACGACGAAGCCAAAGAAGGCTGCTGCTAAGCCTAAACTAACCAGCAAAGAAAAAGCACTAACCAAAAAGGTTGATAAACTCGAAGAGACGGTAGATAAACTTACTGATGAACTGGTTGATCAACAACTACGTGTGCAAGCCGCAGAAGAAAAAATGCTACGTGTGGTTGCCGAATACGAGAACGGAAAAAAACGAGTTGAGAGGGAAAAGGAGCGCTCTTTAAGTTTTGCAAAGGATCGCGTACTCATGGGTCTTTTCCCGATTATTGATAATCTTGAAAGATCTGCCCAATATGAAAAGGATGAGAGCGATGCAGAATCCTCATCTAAAGGCATTACACTGGTATTAGATCAGATTCAAAAATTTTTGAAAGATACTGATAATGTTGAGGTCTATGATCCAACCGGAGAGCCTTTCGATCCTGAACTGCATGAAGCAATGGCTATGCAGCCATCTGAAGAGTATGATTCTGGTATCATCATGCAGGTTTTCGAAAAAGGCTACAAATCAGGCGATCGTGTGCTTAGAGCTGCAAAAGTAGTGGTAAGTCAATAATTATGGCAAAACGTGATTACTATGAAGTGCTAGGTCTATCCAAAGGGGCCAATAAAGCAGATGTAAAGAAATCTTATCGCCAGATTGCCATGAAGTACCATCCAGATAAAAATCCAGGCGACAAAGAAGCTGAAGCGAAATTTAAAGAAGCTGCTGAAGCATACTCAGTCCTAAATGACGAGCAGAAAAAAGCTCACTACGATCAATTCGGTCATGCACCTGAAGGTGGCATGGGCGGTAGTCCATTTGACGGCTTTGGCGGAGGTGGCTTTGGTGTTGATCTGTCTGACGCGCTACGCATCTTTATGGATGGATTCGGTGGTGGCGGAGGCGGTGGCTTTGGCGATTTATTTGGTGGTGGAGGTGGATCTCGCTCCCGGGGAAGAGCCAGAGGTTCAGATCTAAAAATAAAACTGCCACTCACACTTGAGGAAATCGCCACTGGTGTCACGAAGAAGATGAAAGTCAAACGATTTGAATCTTGTGCGGATTGCGATGGTTCAGGCGCTCGGGATAAAGCCAGCAAAACAAATTGCTCGGTCTGTCATGGTCGAGGAGAAGTTCAACAGGTTTCCCGATCCATGTTTGGTCAATTTGTAAACATTCAACCTTGCTCAAACTGTGATGGTACTGGTGAAGTTATTGCTCATCCATGTAAGACCTGTAATGGGGATGGGAGAGAGCGGAAAGAATCAGTGGTATCTGCCAAAATTCCCGCTGGTGTCCATGCAGGCAATTACATGACCTTAAAGGGTGAAGGAAATTCAGCCAGGCGCGGTGGACAACATGGTGACTTGATTGTTTTAATTGATGAAAAAGAACATGAGTTATTTATTCGAGATGAAGACAATATCTATCTTGAACTGGGCATTAATATCGCCCAGGCTGTTACGGGCACAGAATTGGAAATCCCAACGCTAACCGGAAAAGTGAATTTGAAAATCCCGGCAGGTTCTCAGTCTGGAAAACTCCTGAGATTAAGGGGTAAGGGGATTCCACGTATTAATAGCCATATGGTTGGCGATCAAATGGTAAAGATTCAGATAGAGACTCCTGTTAAGCCCAGCAAAGAAGAAAAAGAGCTATACAAACAGCTCGCCGCCTATTACGGAAGTCAAAAAAGCAAGGGCAGCAAGGGTAGTATCTTTAGAAAAATAAAATCCTTACTATGATGAGGCAGGAAACTTGCTAAATTTTACCCGCCAGGAACGAATCGTAATTTACTTTTTAGTTGTCACTCTGGGAGTAGGCGCGGTTCTTAGGCTGGTTAGAAATCAGCGTCTTGAAAATCAGTTGACTCCGAATCGCTTTTACGAAGAAGAGCAACAATTCAAAAAGATTGCAGAGCAGATTAATTCTGACTCGCTCCAGTTTGTTGACATAACTATTTCAACTTCTGACTCAATGGCAATAGTTACATCCTCAGAAGTGAGCACAGGCGAAGTCAAACTTGTTAACTTGAATACTGCTGGAGTCAGTGAGCTGGCTAAGTTACCAGGTATTGGCCCGGCCAAGGCTAAAAGAATTAAAGCTTATACGGATCAAAATGGTCCATTTAAGAATAAATCAGATATTATCCTCGTCAAGGGGATCGGAGAAAAAATATACACCCGTCTTGAGGGTTTAGTTACGACAGAGTAGTCGAGGAGGACTCGTGAGTAAAGATGTTTTCGCTAATCACAGAACCAATTCAATCATAATTATTGTTCTGATCGCACTGTTTATCAGTGTGATATATCTTCCAAAAACTATCTGGGATTATGAGGCAGAACTCCGCGATGAGGCTAGATTTCGGATGAATGCTGTCAGCCTTGCTGAAAAACTTCACTATCAATTGGTTAAAGAGTACACCACTGACCCAGAGCAACTTTTACTCGTAGTTAATAGTGTCAAAGACAGCCTGCTTGCAGCAGCTATGGATACCAATTACAGCTATTATGGCTCTCAGAGTATAGCACTGGCTCCCAGGTCCATTTCAGTAAACTATTCTGATGAATACAAACAATTGTACAATGAGTTGCATCTTGAGCTATTTAAGACGCTGGAGCCCAACCACAATATGGATCCAAATACTATCGACCTCATGCTTGATAGTATTAAAACTCTTTTCGACGTTGGTAACTATGTTGGTGAGCAAAGTATGGAAATTGATAGTGTAGGTTTGAACTTTACTGTTTCTGACAAATTCGATATTTTATATCAGAATATTAAAACCTCTATGTTCAATGCACTTACCACGAGTTACACAAAATATCCATCCTTCTCAAATCCCCTGGTTGATGCAGTAATGGATAGCATCGCCAAAAATCAAGAACTTTCAGGTCGTATTGAATTTAGTGGTATCTATGATGGTGCCGTAAGGGTTGATTTTATCATTCCTTCAAATTTTGAAGAAAACATGGCAAAAACCCTGGAAACACTTAAAAAACAATTTGTATTTGATTCATATGACTCAGCCACCTATGGTGATACACTTTATGATATGGCATTAACGGAGTTCCTGGTTATAAACGATACTCTGGATACCATGCCTGATTATATGACTCTGATGTATTTTGACACGAGTGGTATCGACATTGAAATCCCCGTTGAAGTTAAAGTAAGGGATATGGAAGGTGCCCTGTCCAAACGCAGGAACAATCTATACAAGCGCTTAACCGGATATTCTGAACCTAGTCCTTATATTGCTGAACAGGTCATAGCCGTTGCTCTGGATTCACTGGACAGCCCCAACGCTGGATTAGATTCAATCCATTTGGATATAGACTTAACAGACGCTGTATTTAATATTAACGTTCACAAAAATATATCAGAGTATTTCAGCACAGTGAGTCTGGAACAAGCCTATTATAAATCTGCCGTGAATTTAAGCGATCTGGACTGGGAGAAAGCTGCTGTTGAAGTGGTGGAGTTTGTAGGTGATAGACTTATCAAAAAATCTGATTTTCTGAAATGGCAGGTTGTTGAAGTCGAGTCTGACACATTTAATGTGAATGTTTACGACGAATTTTTGCGTAAGTATGATGATATGAATTTAACACTGGCTGAGAAGCTCACAGGTGAGTTCATTAATATACATAACCGAGCTCGTGAGATTGTAGGAATTGCAGAGCATATGGCTGGTGTTGATACTCTGGACTGGCGTGGCGAACAGGTCATTGAATTTGCTGCTGATACATTGCTGGTTGATGTCTTCCCAACCTATCTATCTGAATATGATACCACATTCACCATTGCCCGTGATACGGTCGTACAACTTGATGATAGTACTTTTAATGGTGTCTGGTATAGAGGCATGGTGGGCGTGTCACAGGATTTCTCACTCGATTCACTGCCCTTCCTGGCTCCAATGGCAAATTCCAACTATCGCTATGATTTCAATGGTACCGATAGTGTCCTATCAATGAATATCCTGGAAAAAAGTGATACTGCCTACGTAGAGAAGGTTTATTACGGCCAGGATCAATTCATTCTCATTTTTGCTGGAGATAGCCTGTTGGAAAATTTGTTCTTGATCGCAGACAGTTATGCAGAATTTGACTCCATTCAGATTGATAGTCTCAGTGTGGTCTCAGATGAATTTGTTGCCGGTGACAATGAAAAGTCTCTCTTCATGGAGAAAGATTCCTTCGGTGGTTGGATTGATACGACGATCAACAAAAAATACGTCAAGAAGCAACTATTCTCTCACTATCAGTTTGATCCTATGCTGACAAAATGTACAGTTACAGATCTTCCATATCGAATAACTGTGAGAAATAATGTAAATCTGGGCATTGAATCACCTATTGAACATCCAATCGAAACCAGCCGATACGTTTTCTTTACACAGATTGATTCAACCCACGGAAGTCTAGTTGATGGTGAGGAAAGCTGGGCCAAATAATAGGCTAATACATCATGCTGGCAATTCACATATCTCGAAGTACCATAAAATTTGCTCAATTGGTGAATTTTAAAGGTACACCATTTATCGAGAGTCTGGGTAAAGTTAGTTTGAGTGAGGAATTTCAAAATCCAGACATGACGAATACTCAAGTCATCATGTCCCTGGCTGAGCAAATCTCATCCATTCGAAATTCTGCTGAATTTCCAGATACAACTACACATCTTGTCATAGATAGTAGCTGGTTCCCACTGGGTATCCACCCCGTTGATGGCGCTTTATCCGGGAATGATCTATCTAAATATCTCAATTGGTATATGAAAGAGATGCTGGAAGGTTCTGTATCTCAATATTCCATGGTTCACCAGGAACTCAATCGATCATCAGGAAAGTCTGCTCAATACGTCTCTTTGGCCATCCCGCAATCTTTTGACACCTGGGTGGAGCGTATTATCGGCCCTTCCGAATTGGAATTAAAGAAGGTGATCACTGAGATGGAAGCCATTGGCAATGTCCTGACAGCAACCAAGCTCCTTGATTTCGAAGGTGGCATTCAGGTCGTTTTGGAAAATCGGGAAAACACGATTAACTGTCATATGTTCCAAAACCAAGAATTTTCAGGGCTATTTCACGGGTCACTGAATTGGGATTATAAAATCACACTAGATCATGTTCGTGGGGATGCCAATCTTATTCGACTTGTGAAAGAAGCCATTGAGAGAGCGATTAAAGGCAAACGCGATCCTGACAATGTAATCACGAATTTATTCTACTTCTCCTCCACGGGTGATCCATCTCTGCTCAATAACCTTGAAAATTATGAAGTGAGTTGCCAACCACTTAAACTCGGTAACCACTTTAATTTTAGAGATCCTGATACTGAGAATATTGATGAATATGCAGTTGTCCTGGGTGCTTTGAATGTAGAAATACAGGAGCGCTTCAGTGAAGATTGATCTTAGAAAAGACAGAGGAATTCTTGAGCCCAGGAAGTTTCTGGCAGATGAATCTTCTACCCCTGAATTATCTGAAGATGAACTCATCGCTGAGACCATGCGCAGGCGTCGTTCAGCGCACAAACCTGATACTCATGATGCAGAAACTCCCGAGAGTGGAACACCTGCACTGGCGACCAAATCAAAAGCCAAGAAAAAGAAAAAAGACAGCAATAGAAATCCCCTGCGTGAGTTTGTTCTCTTGATCCTCATGGTTTCAATCACTGCCTATTATCTACATGATAAGGGAATCTTGTTTTCCACCATAGATATGGCTGAGGAATATGTATACGATCTCTTAGGCATTGATCCGGTTCTCCCAGTCGAGGATGATTCAGACCTTGACCAATATGATGAATATTTTTCTGGAGACTCCCTGGTCATTGACAATACTGCTCCCGAAGATGTGCTTCCAGATGAAGTCTTTAATGAACTCATGCCCATGACAGAGGATATCGCCGCTCTTGCAGATTCAATTGCTGCTGCCGAGCCAGATTCAATTGCTGCTGCCAAGCCAGATTCTTTGCGTGTGAAATTGCCGGGTGGAAGAGACACAGTCATTGTCTATCAGGAGTTCACACAGGTCCCTGAAGAGGTGGTTAAACTTACTGATGATGATATTTCTATCATTAACAATCGCTCCCTGCTACTCATGGTAACAGAAATGATCAGTAATTTTCCTGTTGAATACGGTTCTGGGCATTTATTTCTGAAGAGAGACGCACTTAAAATCAGTGCCCCTCGCGGTGGTGAATGGGTTGGAGAGATGAGATCTACTCTGGACAAATTCGTCCTGGGATCCTTCAACGAGGACTATAGTACTGGCACAGCAAATATTTCCAGCAAATTTGAGATTATCATGAATGCTGAACAAGATTTTCAAGGTCAATCCTTTGACGCTATGCGGTTGCTAGACATTCTAGCAAATCCATTTACTGATTATCTGGAAGAAATTGTCATTGATCCTGTCCGTGAGACCGATGATAATCCTGTTGAAATTGTATTCTCGGGATCTCCCCAGGAAATTCAGTACATTCTTTCTTCATGGTCTGAATCACGGAGCAATTACCTCATTGGATCGATTGATATCGATTTTCAAAATGAAGACCTCATTCTCACCTTCAGCGTCACCTTTTTCAATTATTCACCATGACAAGCATTATAGCCGGGGAGTGGAGGGGACATCCTCTACCCAAACTTAAGGCAGGATCGGTAAGACCGACGACGGATCGCGCTCGCACCATATTGTTTGACACATTACGGGATGTACGGGAAATGCAAGTATTGGACCTTTATAGCGGTACTGGCGCTTTAGGTTTTGAAGCATTGAGTCGTGGTGCTGAATCTCTCGTTTCTATCGACAGAGACGGCAAATATATCAATGAACAGAAACTCTGGATGAGAGATCGCAAAAAAAACTTCAAAGCCTATGTTGGAGATGTCCAGGGGGTGCTCACAAAATTGAATCAAAAATTCGATCTGATCCTCGCCGATCCACCTTATGCAGAAAATCTTTCCTCAACAATTATGCATCTAATTGAGGCGCATAGCTCCAGGAATGCTTATTTTGTTTATGAATCTGCCAGAAGAGATGAAAAGACTCTCGACTCAGATGTATTTAAATTGCTAAAAGAAAAAGTGGTTGCAGAAACAAGAATTCAAATATATAAGGCATACTGAAATGAAAAAGCGATTAGCCATATACCCAGGTACTTTTGATCCAATCACTTTGGGTCATCTTGACATTATCGAAAGAGCCGTTTCTATTTTTGATGAAGTTGTAGTAGCCGTTGGACGGAATATTGGTAAAAAGCCATTATTCACTGTAGAAGAACGCATTGATATGATTGAACAAACCACTGCCCACCTTAAGAATGTTAGAGTTACCTATTTTGATGGTCTCATCGTCGACTATGCTCGCAAATTGAATGCGGTCGCCATGATCAGAGGTTTGAGAGCCATGTCAGATTTTGAATTTGAGTTTCAGATGGCCCTGGTGAATAGAACGCTGCATCCTGATCTGGTTCAAGTATTCCTCATGCCACATGAAGCCTACACGCATTTGAATTCAACCATTGTCCGGGAAGTATCAAGTTTTGGTGGTGATATCAGCTCTTTTGTCACACCATATGTTGCTGAAGTTCTTCATAAAAAGTTTCACATAAATAAAAAAGATTAAGGTTTTAGCTAATGCCCACATATGAATATGAATGCCTAAGTTGTGGTAATCATTTCGAAGCATTCCAAAAGATGTCCGAATCTCACCTGGATAAATGTATCAGTTGTAAAGGAAGTGTGAGGAGAATCGTTAGTGGGGGTAGCGGACTTATTTTTAAAGGATCGGGATTTTATATTACCGATTACGCCAAAGGAAAAACGAAGAAAACTGAAACGGTGACACCCCCAAAGGAATCAACGCCTTCAAAATCTTCGGAAGCAAAAACTACCAAAACTTCCAGCACCAAGGACAAATAACCAGACCCTTAACCAGCAATCTGCTGGAAAAAGTTTTCCGCGTTACCTCAAAGTTCGAAAACTCCGTTTAAATCTCATAATTGTCGGGAATGGTTGCATTTTTCGGAATAATGATAATACCATCCTTGATGGTGATGGTGTCACTTCTGAATTCTTTAAGATTGTCTTTATTGGTCAATTTAACATTCTTACCGATGCGTACGTTCTTATCGGCGATGACATTTGAAAGGATTGAATTTGCACCGACCCCCATGGGAATGATGGTGTTTGAATCTTCATTATCATAGAAATCAGCACCCATAAAATAGGTTCGATCAAGTTTAACGCCGTCTCCAATAATACTTCGAATACCAATAATTGAATCTTTTAGCTGCGCGTTGCCAATCTTGCAACCTTCAGAAATAATAGAGTGATCTATTTTGGCTCCTCGAATTTCACTGCCAGGTAAGAAGCGTTGGCGGGTATAGATGGGGTTCTCTTCGTTGTAAAAAGTGAAATCCGGATTCTCCTTTGTCAGTGCAATGCTGGACTCAAAGAAGGTTCGGATGGTTCCAATATCTTCCCAATATCCCTGGAATCTGAAAGCGGTGGTTTTCAAAGTGTCAATAGCATGGGGGATAATATTTTTACCGAAATCATCACCTTTAATTTTCAACACCTCAGTAAGTACTTTTTTATTGAAAATATAAATACCCATGGACGCCAGTACTATTTTCTCACCATCAATGACATCTGCTAATTCGTCAATGAGTTCAGGGGACTGTGGCTTTTCAACAAATCTAGTTATTTCATCATCACTATTGGCCTTTAGAACACCCAGTTCAGAAGCTGTGGAGGTGGGCATGGGTCTCACTCCCACGGAAACATCAGCGCCTGTAGCGAGGTGATGATCGAAAAATTCAGAATAATCCATTTTATAGAGATGATCACCTGCCAGAATGATATAATGAGTTGCATTCATCTGCTCAAATCTATCCCAATAGGATCTCACGGCATCGGCTGTGCCCTGGAACCAATCTTTGTTCTTAGCTGTTTGTTGAGCAGCTAATATTTCAATATCACCGCCTGAATAGATATCAAATTTGTAGGTACGGGAGATGTGTCGATGTAGGGATGTGGTATTGAATTGAGTCAACACGTGTATGAGGTTAATCCCAGAGTTAATGCAATTGCTGATGGGAACATCGATGAGACGATATTTACCACCAATATGTACTGCAGGTTTTGCCCGGTAAGAAGTCAGAGGAGCTAATCTTTCTCCACGTCCACCCCCAAGGATAATAGCTCCCAAACGCACTTCAGATTTTTTCACTGGAACCTCCTCATCAAAGATTATATAAACGAAAATATTGCTTAGCGGACTGATCCCATGAAAAATCCATAGACATGGCTCTCTGCATGAGTTTAACCCAATCTGACCCTGAATGATAGACCTTGAGAGCCAGACCCATGGTTTTTCGCAGCTCGTTGATATCATAGGGCTCAAAAACAAATCCTGTCCCTGAATCTGCAGTCCATGGATCAACGGTATCGCCAAGACCGCCTGTACGATGGACGATTGGAATAGTACCATATCGTAAACTGTAGAGTTGATTTAATCCACAGGGCTCCAATCTACTGGGCATGAGAAACATATCTGAACCCGCCTCAATCAGATGGGCCAGCGGTTCATTAAAGCCATCATCAAAAGCAATATGCTGTGGATGACGTTTGCTTGCCTTGCGCAGTTGATCAGTTATTTCAGGGCTGCCAGACCCAAGAAATATAAATTTTGCTCCCAACTCAACAAATTCGTCTAGCAATTTATTTATTAAAGGGAAACCCTTATTCTCAACCAGTCGCGAGATAGAGCCCAAAAGGGGTGCATCCATATCTGGAGCTAGCCCTACTTTTGCCAGCAATGCTGCTTTATTTTTCCGTTTTCCATCAAGATCATCTTTAGAAAAATGAAATGGAATGTATTGATCTCTTTCAGGGGACCAATACTCAGTATCAATACCATTCACGATCCCGGAGAAATTGGCTTTTACAGCCTGTATTCTCTTGAGGCTATGCACATCTACATTCAAGCCTGCCAAGAGCTCCAGAGCGTATCCTGGGCTCACTGTGGTCACAATATCACTGTGATCAATTCCTTCGAGCAAGGCACTGTAATTATCCCATTGTGTTTTGGTTAGAAGAGTCTTTGTGGATCCAGGCAGTAAGTTGAGCTCTTCTGCTGAGAAATGACCGTGGTAAAGAAAATTATGGATAGTAAATATTGTTCTAACTTTTAGTTGCAGTGTCTTCATCATAAGGGGAAGAAGTCCAGTATGATGATCATTGCAATGCAGGATATCCACAGGGATACTTCCTGATGAAATCAGATCCAGTACAACCATCTGAAAAAAGAAATAGCGGAGGTTATTGTCTGCAAACCCTTCACCATCGGATTCCGTGTAAATGCCATCTCGACCAAAGAACTGATCACACTCAATAAATCCGATTTTAGTCTTTCCATCAATATCCATGGTTTGATGGAGAGCATAGGGAATGATCTTTTTACCCAGTGAGATTTTCCCCTTAATTGCGGTAGTCTGAATGTCATACTTGATTCTATCGATTTGACTGTACAGAGGTGTGAGTACTTGAACCGCATTTACATAGGGTGCCAGTGCCTGAGGCAGACTTCCAGCTACATCAGCCAAGCCGCCAGCCTTGGAGTAAGGTGCTACTTCGACTGAAACAAAAACGATGTTCATCTTATTTAGGACTTACTAGAATATCACATACGATGGGTAGATGATCAGAATATCCGCCATGATATTTGCCACTGCGATACATCCGATTGGGCCAACCCTGGTACTTCCCATCTTTCTCAATGAGATAAGCAGGCATAAACGTCTGAGTGGATTGGAAAGCCCAATCAAAATTCTTTTTATCCCGCATACCAGACGAAATAATGATTTGATCTAGAACAGTCCATTTACCTCTGTACATAGCCGTTCCAGCATCTGGGTTTTTATCTAAGGACCAGGTTGTATTGACCAGGTCACCTGGATAGGCTTGGGGACCTGCTTCATGTGCTCTCAGAATATCATATAATGAAGGATCATCTGGATAATCATTGAAATCACCCATGATCAATATATCTGCTTGTGGATTCTTCAAGAGGATTTGATCTATGCGCGTGCGCAATGTACGAGCGGCAGTCCGACGGAGGGGATCGGTTTCTTTCTGACCTCCCCAGCGAGAAGGCCAGTGATTAACAAAAACGTAGAGAGTTTTGTTCTCATCTGTATTGTTAAAACTAAATTCAGCTTCAACGATATCTCGGGTTTTATCATCTCCCGCTAAAAAAATAGGGAGAAACTGAAAGTTTTTGATGTTAACCAGACTGGAATCATAAAGGAGGGCACAATCAATGCCCCGTTCATCAGGGGACTCCTTGTGAACCATCTTCATTCCACGTTTTATGAAGTCTTCATTTAAACGACTTAAAACCAGCTTGTTTTCAATTTCCGCCAGACCCAGGATGGCAAGATCATTGGCTTTATCAATGTCATGGACAACCCTGGAAAGATCCTGAAACTTTTTCACCAATCTTTCTTCAGTCCATTGATATTTACCGGAGGGGGTAAAATCGTCATCCCGGATAAGAGCTGCATTCGTTGTATCGAATAGATTCTCTACGTTCCAGAATGCAGCTTTAAATTGACTCTGAGCAGACAGCCCGCTCGATCCTAAGATGACGATTAGTGTGAGGAGGAGAAGGCGCATTATAGGTTCTACATTTCTTTTTCGGCGCGGAGCTCACGACCTTTAACAAATAGACCTGATTCTGCTAAATCTTGTGTCAGATAAACCACACCATCCTCATCGTGAGGTTCAGCAAAGGATGCATGAACAGATTTCAATCCGCCCAACCAGCCTCGCTTATCGCAAAGATAGACCAGATCACCAAGATTGGCTTTCATAAGGGACATATCATTCTTTGAAAAACACATGAGACTTTCATCACCTTCAGCCAATTTCCAATGAACGAGGACCTTTTCACCCTCTTCATCATTTGGAGCACTGCCTTTAAATTGCATGCGGGCAGTCTGAATTGAACTTGCCGTTAAGCCCAGGGTGTTTACTTCTTCATCATAATGAACAAAGTAAGTCACTGCCAAGGGGACCAGGGCGATGACACCAAATGCAGCGATGAGCTGGATTGTCATTCCAGAAATTCCAAACAAGACAATTCCAAACAGTAGAACAGCAACACCAAGTAATCCATTCATGAGAATCTTATCATTGGCCTTGGTTCTAATATTTGAGATGAAGCTGAGTTGGTATTTAGTGGTATATGCTACCAGTAGTCCAACGCCGGCACATACCAGGGTATTGTAAAGGGCACGGATGTAAGAATAGGGGTGAGCTGCATTCATTTCAATGCCGTGATCAAAAGGAGCAATGAGGATCCCAGGAAATCTCGAACCAAGAATCATGAGTGCCACTCCACCAACAAATGTAGTAATAACGGCTGAGGCTGTAAATCGCTTCCAAAATACACCAAGGAATATTCCAACAACCAGGGGTGGCGTAAGGGTTGAATGGAAAAATCCATGGGCTTCGTAAACCGTTGGGAAGTTTTTGAAAGCTAATACTGCCAATACACCCAGGATGGTGACAGCAACGGATGCCCAGCGTGCTGCAGTTAGCTCACTGCGGTCACCTTCTGCAAGGGTCCCATACTTTTTCTTAAAATATAAACGGACAGGTCGGTGAACATCATTAATGTAAATCGCTGCAGTAGCATTGATAAGGGTATCCACAGTACTCATGAGAGCAGCAGTAAGGGCTGCCATGATAAATCCGAACATACCTGGACTGGCAATAATGTTTGCTACCACAACAAAAATTTGATCTGGTGAGACTGAAGGACTAACGATATCAGGACTGGCAATGGATATTGCTTTTCCAACCCAACCAGCATTACCAACAACGATTGCTGAAATTGGCAGCACGAACAGGATGTTAATACCAGCAGCTTTTCGTCCCTCATTAACATTTTTACAGGCCATAAACCGCATGATCAGTCCCTGATTCATAAATAGGAATCCGATAGATCCAGCAATGGCATCCTGCCAGAATATTCCCACAAAATTGAAATTGGAGGGTTGGTTAAAGTCCGCCATGGGAAGCTTCCACTCCACCGGCAGAAGATTCCAAAAGATATCAAATCCACCCAGGTAAGTAATTCCAAAAAAGAATAACAATAATCCAGCAAAGAGTAGAATAAATCCCTGTAAAAGGTCAGTAAAAATAACAGCAGTTTGCCCACCAAACGTAATATAGATACCAGTTATGATGGCAATTACAATGATGGCACCCATGAGTGTGATGGGTATGGTCATTCCAAAGAGCATGAAAGCGCTGGGTAACATGGGAATCACAGCCTTACCAAGGGTGAGGAAGCCAATGCCGATATAGCCAATCATATAGAGTAATAGTAGAATAGTCGCGATAAAACGTGATGAAGGACTGAATCTCTTTTCAAAGTATTCAGGAATGGATCGCACTTTAGAATAAACGATGATTGGCAACCATCCAAACATAAAAAAGGCAATAAAAAACCAGTCATTCAGATAAGTCATTGAGGAGGAAATCCCATGCTCAAAGCCCTTAGCTGAATATTTTACAAAACTATGACTTCCAACTCCAGTAGCGACAATAGACATGGTAATCAGCCACCAGGAAAATCGACGACCGCCAAAGAAAAAATCTGAAGTGTTCTTAGTATATCGTCCGAAATAGCTACCAAAAAGCATGATGGCCATAAAATAGACCACCATAACAATCCAATCGGTGGTCGTTCCGATGCTATGAAAGGTCTGCATTATGCCCTCGCTCCTTTCCCAAATCTTAGAGTTACAACAATAAATACTCCAACCATAGCTAACAGGGTATAGAGGACTGTATAGGGAGAGATGGTTCCAAGTGCAGCCCAGGTCATTAAGGCGTGCATCGTAAAGTACCAGACAAAACCAAAAATTAAAATCCACATCCACTTCTTATGCTTAGGACGTTTCATGTCAAATGCACCGGCTTTCATAGTGATGACTATTCCTGCGATGAAAAGGATTCCTCCAAGACCATACAGGTAAATGAATGGAAGCCAGGAATGTGAAAATAGGTTCATGTTTACTCCTTTGATGTGAGAAAACAAAATAATTTGCTCTGTATTAAATCAAACTGAATTCGGGTGATATATTCGGATATATCGGTGTTTTATCTGATTATTCCACAGAAGCAATTGAGAAAAAATCGAGATTCAGATTGAACTTTCCAACCGGGGTGTCATGACTATTATATACCGATGAATAGAAGAACAAAAAAGGTCGCATTTCATACCCTTGGTTGTAAACTGAATTACGCTGAAACTTCAACCATATCGCGACAATTTGAGGCTGCTGGATATGAAAAAATAGACTTTAGTCAAGCCGCTGATCTTTATGTTATCAATACCTGCACCGTAACTGAGAACGCTGACCGCGAGTTCCGCAAAATTGTTAACAAAGCGAAAAGACAGGCTCCTGAATCAAAAGTCGCTGTCATAGGCTGTTACGCACAGTTGAGACCTGAAAACATTGTGGCAACTTCAAAGGTTGATGTTGTACTGGGGATGAAGGAGAAATTCAATCTTCTTCAACACCTTGATTTTGATTCTGAAGAAGAATCTCCTCTGGTTATTCAAGATGCAGCAATTGATGAATTACATGGCTGTACTCCATCATATTCTGTTGGCGATAGAACCAGATCATTTTTAAAAATACAAGATGGATGTGATTACCCGTGCACTTATTGCACTATCCCATTGGCCAGGGGGAAAAGTCGCAGTATTGATCCTGAGATTCTGATCACCCAGGCCCATGAAATAGCTGCTAAAGGTGTCAAGGAGATCGTTCTCACCGGTGTAAACGTTGGTGACTACCGCTTTGGTTCAGGATTAACCCTTATCGATCTACTAAAAAGGCTGGATGTTGTTGAAGGGATAGACAGAATCAGGATTTCATCCATTGAGCCTAATTTACTTACAGATGAGATCATCGATTTTGTTTCGAAATCAAAAAGCGTCCTCCCACACTTTCATATCCCATTGCAGGCGGGCTCAGATAAAATTTTGAGTCTTATGAAACGGAGATATGGTGTTGAGTTATACAAAGACAGAATTAGAGCAGTGAGATCTGTTATGCCTGATGCTGGAATAGGTGTGGATGTCATCGTTGGGTTCCCCGGGGAGAGTGAAGTTGAATTCCAGGAAACTTACGATCTCATAAAATCATTAGATATTTCCTATCTTCATGTTTTCACCTATTCAGAGAGACCTAATACTGACGCCATCAACTTGTCAGGTAAAGTTAGCCTGAGGGATCGAAAAGCTAGAAACAAGCGCTTGACACAGCTTTCAGAGAAAAAGAATCAGAGCTTTGCCATGCGGCAACTCAATCAGCCAAAGCAGGTCTTGCTTGAGAGTTCCAATGAGGGGATGCTGACTGGAATGACAGAAAATTACCTGAAAGTCCATATTAACAGTCATTCAGAAGTATTGTTGAATAGCATTGTCGCTGTTGAGCTTACAGGTTTACACAATTCAAAATTATTAGCTTCAATATCTACTTAAAGCTCTGTGTAAAGATTTGACAACAAAAAAGAGACTGCAAGTGCTGTGTCCTTTGAATGTCGCTTCAGTCTTCGTTTTTCAAACTTCGACCTGACAGGCAAGGATTAACGATTGTTGAGTACCGAAGTTTACTAATTTCTCTAAATCCTTAATCAATGTTCCTTGCCTGCCCTACCGAAGCTGATAAGCGAATGCAGGTTTTTAAATCAAGAGGAGAATACCCCCGTTGGGACAGTATCATTATGAAACTACATTGAATATCGAACAAGGATTAAAGATTTTTGAATACTGAAATTTGCCCACTTCTTAAATCTTCAATCAGAATTCCTTGCCTCCCCTACCGAAGCTGATATGCGTAGGCAGATTCTTAAATCAAAAAGAGGCTACCCCTTCTGGGACAGCCTCTTTTTGTTGTTCTGTAATTTAAGCTTGATCTAAACTGTTTTTGTTGCAGGCTTAATCTGTGACATAATGACTGCAGCAATTAAACAGAGAATTCCACAAATGGTGAAGGCCAATGGGAAGTTACCCATGTCTCCAAGCCAGCCACCCATGATAGGACCCAGTATTCCACCAAAACCATAGGCCAAAAATACCCATCCATAATTCTGTCCGATAAACTTACTGCCAAAGGTATCAGCAGTAATAGTTGGGAAGAGTGAAAAATTCCCACCAAAATTAAAGCCGATGAGTGTTGCTCCCAGATAAAGGAGGGCAGGTGTTCCAGCCATCCATTGAAAAAGAATGACAAATACACCTTGTGTGGCCATCATTATCACAATGGATTCTTTGCGACCCAGTTTGTCACTAATGGCACCCCAGGCAATTCGTCCCAGACCATTGGCAAGTGAGAAAAATACAGCCATGGCGGTTCCAGCTATGGCGCTGGCAGCTACTTTATCGATACCATTACCCGTTAGGGCAACCATGGGCCATAATTTCATTAGACCAATACTCATGAGTCCGGCGCTGGCGCCAAAGGCGAAGGTCATAGAAATGAAGTGGAACTGTGGAGTTTTCAGCATTTCAGTGCTGTTAAAATGATGCTCATCACCGATGGCAGATCCATCAGAAGCGACAGGCAAGGTGTAACCAGCAGGCAACCAACCCTCAGGTGGAAAAATCATCCAGATGCCTCCCACCAGGATCATGAGCATGAAGATAGCTCCCAGGGCGGTAAAGGTTGTACTGAGACCGTAGAGAGCAATGAGGGTGCCCCATGATCCAGCCAATTTGACCCATAGTGTTGCGCCAAAGCCAAATCCTGAAACGGCCATACCAGTTATCAATCCTTTTTTATCTGGAAACCAACGCATGCCCACTGCAATAGGGACTACATACGCAAGACCAATTCCTGCTCCGCCTATCATTCCAATAAATATGAGCAGGGCTATAAAATTGGTACCCCCGAATAGACCTGCAAGGAGATACCCTGAACCCAAAACGAATCCACCTGCCATGGCCACCTTGCGTGGTCCCAGTTTTGGCATAATTCTACCTGCGATAACCATTACCACAGCAAAAAAGAACAAACCTGTAGCAAAAACAGCCTGTGTCATAGCTTTTGTCCAACCAGCATCAACCAGTGATGGTGTGAAAACAGACCATGCGTAAATTGCCCCCAATGCTAATTGGATGAGAACTGCCCCCAAAACAACAAACCAACGATTTTTAATTTTCATTATCCCTCCGCTATTTTAAAAAAATGAATCTGTGGTGATTAAAAAATCTCTAATCATCGAATTTTATTTGCATGAATAGTGCCAAGCTTGCATCATTTTTGCATAATTATGTCAGCATGAAAGGTCAACACTAGCAAAGGGTTCACTTCGGCACATTGTGTCCCTTAATATTTAATAATAGTTTTAGAAGGGGAAGATCATGGGAATGGTAAAAAAGCGTCGCTATCAGATGGAAACTCCAGACGAACCGCTTGAGGTAATCATTAGAGGGTCAGATGTTCTAAATGAGCCCTTGCTCAATAAAGGAACTGCATTTACAGAGGAAGAACGTAAGGAGCTGGGGCTCCAGGGTCTGGTTCCACCAAAAGTTGTGGATATCGAAGAGCAAGTTATCAGAGTCCTTGAGAACTATCAGCGCAAAACTGATCCGCTGGAGAAGTTCATCTTCCTTACAAGTCTTCATGATAGGAACGAGACGCTCTATTATAAGGTGCTCACTGAGAACTTGATGGAAATGACCCCTATCGTTTATACGCCTGTTGTAGGTGCTGCCTGTCAGCAATTTGGACATATCTACCGTAAAAATCGCGGAATGTATATCAGCGCTAAAGACAAGGGACAAATCCGAAACATCTTCGATAACTGGAATCAAGATGAAATTGACATCATCGTGATCTCAGATGGATCTAGAATCCTTGGATTAGGAGATCTGGGTGCCAATGGAATGGGTATCCCTATCGGTAAACTTGCCTTATATGTCGCGGGTGGTGGTGTTTATCCCTGCAAGACATTACCTATTCTTCTTGATACTGGAACCAATAATGAGGAATTGTTAGCCGATCCACTCTACCTGGGACTCAATCAGCATCGTATTGATGATGATGAATACTATGAGATCGTTGATGAATTTGTCAATGCAGTTCAGGATAGATGGCCTAAAGCTTTGATACAGTGGGAAGATTTCACAAACGATCATGCATTCCCAATATTGAATAAATACCGGGAAAAAGTATTGTGCTTTAATGACGACATCCAGGGCACCGGCGCAGTCGCTCTATCAGGTCTACTTGGTGGGATGCGCATGAAGCAGGAAAAACTCTCTGAACAGCGTATCATCTTCTATGGTGCAGGTTCCGCCGCTGTTGGTATCGCGGATATGATAGTTGCCGGAATTGTTGAAGAGAGTGGCATGAGTGAGGCAGATGCCAGGAAACTGTTCTGGTTTATTGATAGCCAGGGTTTGGTTGTCAAAAATGGTCCTCGTCCACTTCAGGATCACAAGGTCGCTTATGCCAGGGATGAACCCCTCATCGACAACCTGTTGGATGTTATTAAAGCAGTAAAACCTACTATTCTGGTTGGTGTAAGTGGTCAAGGACAGACATTCACACAAGAAATTGTCAAAGAGATGATGAATTATTCAAAACAGCCCATTATCTTTGCGCTTTCTAATCCAACCTCAAAATCTGAGTGTACTGCGCAGGAGGCATATAAATGGACAAAGGGGAAAGCCATATTTGCAAGTGGAAGTCCATTTGATCCAGTGAGAATGAAGGGGAAAATCTTTGTTCCAGGGCAAGGTAACAATATGTTTATCTTTCCCGGTGTTGGTCTTGGTGCTTCCCTATGTCAAGCCACCAAAGTTACAGATGCCATGTTCTATAGGGCTGCGAAAACACTTGCCGAAATGGTCACAGAAGAAGAACTATCTCTGAGAACTGTATATCCAGATCTCCGTAAAATTCGTAAAATCTCTCAGACCATAGCTGTTGCCATATGTGAAATGGCATTTGATGAGGGTCTCGCCCGTATTGAACGACCTGAGGATATAAAGGCGTTTGTAAAGGAGAATATGTTCCAACCAGTATATCCACGTTATGTAGCTGCTTCTGAGTAAAGCCTGCTAAAACTCAATAAAAAGTCCTCATTGAGAAATTGATGGGGACTTTTTTATTTCAAGTAGGGTAAATTCAGTTCTCCTGATTAACCTGTCAGATGAAAAGATCAGAAAATACATTTCTTTATGTCATTATGATTCTCGCCATGGCTTTGTGGGGACTTTCGTGGACCAATGGGAAGATTCTGGGTACATATACCAGCATTCCCATCCTCATGTTCTGGCGCTTTTTAATAGCTGGAATATTCATGTGGTTCACTCTGATATTACGAGGAGTTGAATGGAGAATCACTCTGGCAGGACTGCCCTCAATTCTGGGGAGTGCTGTATTTCTGGTTCTTTACAATCATTTCTATTTTACCGGGACAAGGTTGGGTGCTGCCGGTGCTGGTGGAGTATTGGTTACCACCCTCAATCCAGTGTTGACTTTTCTGCTTGTGTCAGTTGTTCACAAGAAACTACCCAGAGGTCGTTCATTAGGCGGACTGCTCCTGGGGATATTTGGCGGAAGCATCCTGATCAACGTATGGCAGGATGGCTGGTCTGCCATATTCACCAGTGGGAATCAATATTTTGTATTGTGTGCGAGTACGTGGGCCTTTCTGACACTCATATCATCAAAAATTAACCAGCACATGAGTACGTTAACCTACAGCTTCTGGTTGTATTTGGTCAGCGCAGTGCTGGCATTATTCTTCGTAGATACCTCCGCAATATTCACCGTATTCACGATGGGATTAAGTTTTTGGTTAAATCTTATTTCAATATCGGTGGGAGCCATGGCTTTTGCCACCACAGCATATTTCATTGCAGCTTCAAGGTTGGGCTCGGAAAAGGCTTCGGCATTTATTTTTACGGTACCGTTAAGTGCATTATTATTCAGCATGCTCATCCTTAATGAACCACTAAAACTAAACATACTATTAGGTGGCACTATATCTATAATTGCTGTATTTCTGATTAACTCTGCAAAGAAAAGTAACTAATCCAATAATCGGTTTTCGATATTGGTCAAAATCATACTATATTGGCAATTATGTTGAATCGAATACTCTTCTCGGTGCTTGTCATCACGCTGGTAACAGGATGTAATACTTCTGGCAATTCCACTATTGAATATCCTGGGCTGGGTCTGGAGTGGACAGCCATCGACTCAATTAATCGGGACTTACCTGAGGGCATATCAGTCTATCACTCCGTACATGTTGGCACAAACCTCAGGGCCTGGTATGTGCTCGTTAAAGAACCGCTTCCCGAAATTGAAAGTCGTGTTGTCGTGTCCACCGATACTGATGCTAGAGAAACGGTTTCAGATTTCGCCCAACGCCTTGATGTACCTGTCATGATAAATGGTGGTTATTTCAGGATGGATTTGAATCCGGCTAAACACGTTGGATTATTAAAGGTTGATGGCGTCCTGATACACGGTGCCACCTCTTCGGTACTACGAGGTGAAGAGAGGTTTTATCTTCATCGTTCAGCGATTGGGTTCAATGATAATAATGGTATAGAAATAAATTGGGTTTCTTCATCTGGAGATTCTGTCTTTAGCTGGGAGCAGGGGATTGACAATACTCCGGGGCTTCCAGGCGCACAGAAAGATACCACCCATCGCAAATTATGGCCCTATCGAGATATCCTAGGAGCTGGACCCATACTATTGCGTGGTGGGGAAGTGTTCATTCCCGTAAATGAAGAAGTGTTCTTTGGAACCAGCATACCAGAAGTTCATCCCCGTACTGCTGCAGGAGTGACCTCAGAAGGCGATTTGATCCTCTTATTGGTAGATGGGCGACAATTGATCAGTCGCGGTGTTGATTTACCTGAGCTGGCTAATATTATGCAGGAACTGGGATGTGTAGATGCCATTAATCTTGATGGGGGCGGGTCATCTGCTCTGGTTGTAAATGGTATGCTGCTCAATCGACCAGCAGGGAAAACGGTTGAACGGGAAGTGATGTCTGCAATAGCAGTCTTTTCAAAATAGAATTAGATAAATTGACATAAAAAAAGGCGAGGTGTACTCGCCTTTTTTTAATACAGGGAGTGTTACTATTTGTCCGATATCACCTTTTTGATAATCTTGACTTTGCGTTCCTTGCTACTGCCATCATGCTTCATCTTTTTAATAAAGACATTTTCATCAAGTTTTTCCAGATCTTCCAGATCCATGGTTTCTCCATTGATGATAACTTTGATGACGGAATCACCCCCAGCGAATTTTTCAATCTCAACATCGACCTTCATTTCATCCGTATCACAATCTTCATCGCTGTACCACATCATCTTGGATCCGTGTTTGCCTTGGAAATCGTGGTGCATGACTCTTGATTTGTGGGTTCGTCCGATCTGAACCAGGGCAAAAACTATGACTGCCAGGAACAGGTATTTCCATAGAAGTTCTAATTTTTCCTTAAGGGTCATGTTATTCTCCTTTTTTTGAATTGGTATAAACTATTGTAAACAAACATATTGAATAGATGTGTCTCTAATATACCCCAATATGAGGCATAAGTTCCATCAAATTGCATGTGACTGTTTGGGTAGCTACACATTATTCAATTTAACAATATCAATAACATATTGTAATTACACACAAATTAATGTTTTTAAAGTCTAATCGAATTTCTATGTTTGTGGCGTCAACCATCTGATCACCGAGTAAAACAAATCGAAAATCCAAAATTTTGAGGTACAAAATGAATGCTAAGTCATTTCATTCAGATGGTTCAATTCACCAGAAACATCAACATTCAAAGCTCCTTGATCGATTTAACCAGGCCATGCGATCTCGTCATTATAGTCCAAGAACGGTGAAAGCTTACGGTTCTTGGGTGGTTCGTTTTATTAGATTCCACAAATACAAGCACCCAGAGAAGATGGCTGAGGCGGAAATTAACCAATATCTAAGTTATCTGGCTGTGGAAACCAATATTGGTTCATCAACCCAAAATCAAGCATTGGCGGCACTCTTGTTTTTGTATCGGCATGTTATAGGGAGAGAGGTTGGAAAATTAGAGGGATTAATTCGGGCTCGTAAGCCCATCCGGGTTCCTATTGTCATGTCAAGGGCTGAAGTGAAAATGGTGTTGAGTCGTCTGGTTGGTCGTGAGAAGCTGATGGTGGAATTAATTTATGGTACAGGAATGAGATTGATAGAATGTTTACGATTAAGGGTTCAGGATTTGGATATGCGCAGGAATGAAATCCATATAAATAGGGGAAAGGGGGATAAAGATAGGGTAGTTATGTTGCCTGAGGTTTTAAAACTACGTTTAGCGCGTCATTTAAACAAGGTTAAAACTCTGCATAAATCTGATCTTGAACAAGGCTGGGGAGAGGTCATGTTGCCTGGAGCTTTGGATAGGAAATATCCAGGAGCATCTGCTGAATGGAGATGGCAGTGGGTGTTCCCCCAGGAGAACCGTTGGGTAGACAGGTCGACATGGACTGAGGGTCGTCATCATATGGATGCTTCGATCATACAACGTGCAATTAAACTTTCTGTTGACAAATGCGACTTGACCAAGCGGATTACCTGTCATACCTTCCGTCACTCATTTGCAACGCATTTATTAGAGGGGGGTTATGATATCCGGACCGTGCAGACCTTATTGGGTCACAAGGATCTGAAAACGACTATGATCTACACCCATGTCCTCAATAGAGGTCCAGGCGGTGTCAGGAGTCCTTTAGATGATCTCTAGTCACTTACATGGACAGTAAATAACCCCAAATAAATATTATTTTCAAGAGCTGGAGTGTTTTGAAGGGAAAATTGTGGAGAAACCGAGTACTTATTATGATTCAAATAATGCACACTAAATATTATACCAGACCGTATAAACATAGTTAGAGCGTCATCCTACAATTGTACATTGGTATTAAAAAAGCGGTAAGTTGGTTTTGTCTGGTGGTATTTTGAAGAAAAGTGGTTTTTGATGTCTGACTGGGGTTAGCAAATGTTTTTTTGATTGTGCTTTGCCAATTATTAGTGGTCTGAACGGCCGCACTCTAACAAAGGCTTCAAGCTGACTTAGCCAATACCGAAAATGAGGACTATATTGATGAATAGACAAATAGATTACGGTTGGCGGGCACGCAGCTTAAGCCCAAAGCGTTAGTTGGACGTAAACGATACATGGTTTATTGAAAGATTTAAAGCGATACTGATCCCTGGTGCAGCTCAATAGTCCAGGCGTCGATTTTTTGCTGATGTCCTTTGGAGAGATTTT
>JADHVL010000035.1 GCA_016784025.1 Fidelibacterota bacterium
TGTTCCTGCGTATCTCTTTTACGCGTCTTTCAGACTCTGACTTTTGATTCATTTGATGCTCCTTTCAAGCTTTCAAACTAGCCAAAGTCTCTCTTAATAAATTAGACTTTCATGTCCATAATGCTAAACGGCTAAACACGATCAAAAATATGGGGCAAATCATCAGGGCTGATACCCTGACCGGTGTCTGCAATGCTGATCAATACAGATTTATCCTGTTGCTTTATATCTAGAATAATGCGTCCACCTGATTCAGTAAATTCAGAAGCATTGCGAATCAAATTGGAGAT
Source organism: Fidelibacterota bacterium (assembly GCA_016784025.1). Classification (GTDB taxonomy): domain Bacteria; phylum Fidelibacterota; class UBA8477; order UBA8477; family JABMPR01; genus JABMPR01. The sequence goes on from JADHVL010000035.1 coordinate 291, forward strand.
AACCCGTTCCACCATAGCTATATCTCCAATCACTGGAGGCAAGCTGTGGGGAATATTGTCCACAAGCTCTAAACCATGGGTTTCAATCTGAGTTTTAAATTTCAAGCACACATCCTGGGCCAGCTCATTAATTGAGAAAGGTTCCTGCGCGGGTAGAATCTGTTTGGCTTCCAGTTTAGATAATTCGAACAATTCATTGACCTGCTTACTCAGGCTCTGGGTGTTTTTTAGAATAACTCCCAGGTATTTCAGCTTGCTCTCATCATCCATATCCGATTTCATCAGGATGGTTTCCACATAGCCCTGAATGGAAGCCAGTGGGGTACGCAAGTCATGGGAAACATTGGCAATCAACTCTCGACGGAGGTTATCATTCAGTCTGAGCTTCTCAATGGTGGCTTCAATGGTATCAGCCATACTGTTAAAGGAATGACCGAGTTGCCCAAATTCGTCTTTGGTGGATACATCAATACGATGCTCGAGATTGCCCTGTTCAAATTCTGTAACAATCTCGGAGATAACCCGCAAGCGTTTGGTCAATATGGCAAACAGAATCAACCCGATGATACCTGCAAACAATACCGTAATGAGCAGACCATTGATCATCGTGCGAATGATATAGCTCTCTTCGAAAAAGGCGAAGGTTGAGTCATACTGCTGGCCCCCTATAATGATATAGAGGAATCCTTTTGATCCATCCCCCATCTCTAGCTCAGATGCGGAGAAGGGCTTGCGTGCGCCAGGTTGTCTGGGGTCGCTCCCCAAAATGGGAACATGATCAGACTGCAATAAAAATTGATAGACTGGATCTAGATCAACAGAATCAGCCACCATGGCTTTACCAGGCTCTGCAAAAAGGGCCAGGATCTTACCACTCTCATTCAGCACGTAGATTTCAATCTTGGGATTCATCACCATCATATAGTGAATGCGTTCACCAATTCGTGCAAAATCCAGTTCTTCGTCCAGAATGGGTTTGAGTTCAAAGGCCATGTCCCTGGCCAGATTCAGATTCAGACGCTGATCAACTTCCTGGTTGAAATTAATGAATGAGCGTGTTGTGATGACTACTTGACTGATACCCATAACAATAAGAACCAGTAGAAATACCGAGGTCAGTTTGCCATAAAATGACTGGAAGAAGCGTCTCATTACTCTAACTCATCCAGATCAATAAAGCGGTACCCCACACTCCAGACAGTCTGGATATAGTGGGGATTGGCTGGATCCTGTTCTATTTTAGCTCGCAAACGATTGATGTGGGAATTGACGGTATGCTCATATCCACTGAATTGATAACCCCAGATCAGATCCAGCAATTGTTGGCGGGAATAAGCTTTGCCAGGATGACTGGCAAATAGATAAAGTAAGTCAAACTCCTTGGCTGTTAGCTCAATGGATTGGCCATCCACGCTGGCCCGCCTTTTCTCACTATCAATATCCAAAGTTTCGATTTTAATAGATGTGGCTGCATCCTTGGGCAGAGAACTTTCTGCATCAACTTCCATACGTCGAAAGATGGCTTTGACCCGGGCTATAAATTCACGAATACTAAAGGGTTTGGTAATGTATTCATCAGCTCCCAGTTCCAGGCCCAGGACTTTGTCCAATTCTTCTGCGCGTGAGGTGAGCATCATAATCGGTGTCAATCGATCTTCCATCCTGATGCGCTTGCAAATCTCCATACCATCCATACCAGGCAACATGATATCCAGAATAATCAGATCAAAATCTTCATTCTGTGCCAGACCAAGACCCAATTTGCCGTGGTCTTCAGGAACTACATCAAACCCCATATCCTTAAGATGTATTGACAACAGGTCGATGATGGATTCATCGTCTTCCACCACTAATACACGTTTCTTATTCTCTTTCGGAATCACTATTAACCTTTGACATTCATTTCGTGGACTATTTAAGATTAGAATTGATTAGTAATCAATTATCCGACATATAATTTCTACAAATATAGTGAAAACTCGATTGACTCCTATCACTGATTCATCCATGACATGAGCCTCACCTAACTTAATTTATATCAACACTTCCCAGGGGTGAAGAGCTACTCCCTTTATCCCAAATGATCTAATTCTCGATTTGGCCTGGAAGCTATTTTCAGGTCATATTTGACTGACCATAGAGAGCTTCAAATAATTCTAATTCATTGGACTTTTCCTTATTTCTTTTAAGTTATTGCTTATTCATTTACTTGCAGATACTAAATGCTGAAGCTCTTGTTGCGTTTTCGAAATGTTGTTTCACAGACTTAATATATTGTGTCTCTAGTTGTGACACATACGGGGTGTGGTCTTTTACAGGTACTGGAAACAGTTCCGGTGATATAAGAATAGTATATGATCAATCTAACTAATGTGACATTGTGTTTGACGTAAACACTATTCTACCCACACACTAAAAATTGAGGGTAACTTTTCGAAAGGGAATATTGATGCAGCAATTTCTGGGTATTTGTGCTGGAGCTTCTACCATCACATCAGTAAATCTCCACCAAAATGGTCAAGGCACCACCATTGGAAACGTTTTCTCCAAACCTCATGAGGGCAACCCCCGTGAGGTTATTACCAATCTGTTAAATGAAATTGATGTTGATCAGTTTGACGCAGTCGTGGTTACAGGTCGCCGATTCAAGGAACTCATTGATCTTGAGACCATTTCAGAGCCGCAGGCTGCCGAACTTGCCTTCAAATTTATAAATAAAGATAAAAAAAACTATAACGCCATCATCAGTGCAGGTGGTGAAACCTTTATGGTTTACCAACTCGATAAGTCTGGTAAAATTTCCAAAGTTTTTACCGGCAACAAATGTGCCTCAGGAACTGGAGAATTTTTCCTCCAGCAGACCCGTCGCATGGGTGTGAACATGGAAGAAGCCATTGAATTTGGCAAGGGTGAAACCCCCCATGTTGTTTCAGGACGCTGTTCAGTTTTTTGTAAAAGTGATTGTACCCACGCCACCAATATCGGGGTTCCCAAGGGACAGGTCGTAGCCGGTCTCAGCCAAATGATGGCCAGTAAAATTCTGGAACTTTTGAAGAACACCCCCAAGGAAGACATCATGATCGTAGGTGGTACCACTCAGATCGATGTCATGATGGACTATCTCAAAACAAGTATCAAGAATCTGACAATCCCGGAGGAAGCCACCTATTTTGAAGCCTTGGGAGCTGCTGTATATGCCTCAGATTTGAAGAACGGCCATAAGGTTGATCTCGAAAATCTTTTCTCGAAAAAATCTTCCCAATTTGATTTCCATAAAGCTCTCTCTCAATTTGAGGATAAGGTGAATTTTGTGGAGTTAGATCGTGGGATTGCCAGAGAGGGTGATACCTGTATTCTAGGTCTGGATGTTGGATCAACCACCACCAAAATCGTCGTCCTGCGCGAATCCGATTTGAAAATCGTGGCCAGTGAGTATCTGCGAACAAATGGCGATCCTGTAGGTGCTTCCAAACAGTGCTATCAGGCCGTCCTGGATGAACTTGATGGGACAAACATTGTGATTCGGGGGCTCGGTGTCACTGGATCAGGCCGAAAAATTGCCGGATTGCATGCGTTAACAGAAGGTGTTATCAACGAAATTATTGCCCATGCCGTTGCAGCTCTTCATTTCGATGAGGGCGTTGAGACTATCTTCGAAATTGGCGGGCAAGATGCAAAATATACTTATCTCACCAATGGAGTGGCCAGTGATTATGCCATGAATGAGGCCTGTTCAGCTGGGACGGGATCATTTCTCGAGGAGTCAGCCAAAGAGACACTCAATATTGAGATGGAGGATATTGCTGGTTGGGCCATGAAGGGTACCAAGCCTCCTAATTTCAACGATCAGTGTGCCGCTTTTATCTCCTCGGATATTAAAAACACCTACCACGAAGGCATCCCCAAAGAAGATGTCGTTGCTGGTTTGGTATATTCAATCTGCCTGAATTACGTGAATCGCGTAAAAGGTCCGCGCCCTGTGGGAAACAAGGTCTTTATGCAAGGTGGTGTGTGCTATAACCGAGCTGTACCTATCGCCATGGCAGCCCTCTCTGGCAAGGAAATTATTGTCCCCCCAGAACCAGGTCTTATGGGTTCATATGGTGTGGCTCTTGAAGTAAAAAGCCGTATTGATAACGGTCTCATGGATGAACAGATTTTCAATCTGGAAACCCTCATAGAGCGCGAGGTTGGTAGCAAAGCATCCTTTATTTGTGCTGGTGGAAAAGAAAAATGTGATATCGGTTGCGAAGTGAATCGCATGGTGATTGAAGGCAAGACCTATCCCTTTGGTGGAGCCTGTAACCTCTATGACAATATTCGCAAAAAAATCACTGTTAACACAGGTGAAAATGACCTGGTTATCAAGCGACAGGAACTGGTTTTAAATAAATATGCTGCAGATTTGACTGATCTACCTGAAAATGCCCCCACAGTAGGTATTTCCAGATCTTTCCTGACTGGAACCTACTATCCCCTTTTCTCCAATTTCTTTAAAGAAGTTGGCATGCGACCCGTGCTTTCAGATACAGTGGAGCAACGTGGTGTAGATCAATGTGCAGCTCCCTTTTGTTACCCAGCAGAAATTTCCCATGGATATTTTCAGAACTTGATCGATATGAAATTGGACTACCTCTTTATGCCCCATGTTCGGAAAATATCGGTGGAAAACGGGTTCAAAGATGCAACGACCTGTCCCCTGGTTCAAGGGGAACCCTATTATCTGGGCAGCACCTTTGAATCGCAGCTGAGTAATGATGGACCTGTCGTCCTGACCCCTGCCATGCAACTGGGCTACGGACAGGACGATCCAAGTGATGGATTTCAGTCCTTAGGAAAGCAACTTGGAATACCAAAAAATCGTCTCCAAAAAGCGTATCAAAAAGCGATGGCAATCCAAGAGGTCATGCATGCTGAATTGCTGGAGATGGGTAGGCAGGCTCTGGCAGAACTGGAACAGGATCCAGATCAAGTTGGAATCGTTCTATTTGGGCGACCCTATAATGCTTTTATGCCAGAGGCTAATAAAGGAATCCCACATAAATTTGCTTCCAGAGGGTACAAATTGATCCCCGTTGATTGTCTTGATCTCAAAGAGGCTGAAGTTCGTGACCATATGTATTGGAGCATGGGTCAGATAAATCTGAAGGGTGCAGCGATTGTAGAAGCTCATCCTCAGTTATTTGGCACTTTTATAACCAATTTCTCCTGTGGACCCGATTCATTTGTAGTGGGCTATTTCCGTAGTATTATGGGCACCAAACCCTCACTTACATTGGAACTTGACAATCATACCGCTGACGCCGGTCTTGAAACCCGCATTGAGGCCTTCCTGGATATTGTGGCCCGCTATCGGATTTTAAAAGAGCGCGGGGATGCAGCTGAAGAAGAGCAAGACGACTTCGTCAAAGCTGAGTCACGCATGGAGGATGGTAAATTTATTATCACCACCTCAGACGGTGAGGAAGTCTCCATTTTTGACAAAAGAGTTAAAGTAGTTTTTGCTTCCATGAGTGAATATGGTTCACCTGCAATTGCAGCCGCATTCACAAGTCGAGGGATAAACAGTTACACGCTTAGTCCTCCCAATGAGGAAGAGCTCAAGACCGGTCGTGGCAATTCATCCTGCAAGGAATGTCTCCCACTCCAGCTTACTACTGGTGGATATATTCATTATCTGGAGCAGGAAAGACCTGATGACGAAATCACAGTTTTCTTTTATCCCACAGCCAATGGTCCCTGCCGTTTTGGTCAATATCAGGACTTTATGCGTGATCTGGTGGTAAAACAGAAGTTCAAAAATGTAGCATTTCTCTCTACATCAAGTTCCGATGGTTATGGCGGATTGGGTCAACGAACCACCCTCATGATCTACTATGGTGTAGTACTTTCAGATATTTTTGAAGATATGCGTCATGCCATGCTGGTAAATGCAAAAAATCCAGACAAGGCTATTGCCAGATTGAATGAAATTTGGAAAGAGGCATTAGCTGGACTCGAAGGTGGAAAAAAGAGGTTCTTTGAAGCCATTGAAAAGGCAGCGGTTGATCTTCAGGAGATAGAGCAGATAAATGATCTTCACACCCTCCCCCATGTACTTATTGTTGGAGAAATATATGTCCGCAAGGATGGTATTTCAAGAAGATGGCTGCCTGAGCGTATGGCTCAAAACGGCATCGTTTCACATGTTGCTCCACTACATGAGTGGGTCCACTACATAGATTGGTTGGTCATGCACAAGGAACACATGTTTGGTGCAAGCACAATGTCCCGAATGAAGACCAGGCTGAAGAATTCCATCATGTCCAGGGGTGAACGGTCAATCAAGAATATTATGGAGACTTCTGGATGGTACATCAAGAGGATGATCAATATTGATCATGTCATTGAGGCTTCTAAACCATACATATCGCCTAAACTACCTGGTGAAGCAGTCATCACAACTGGTGGTCCACTGGCTGAAGTTGGGACTGAGTTTTGTGGTGCCATCGCTATTGGTCCTTTCGGCTGCATGCCGAATAGGCTCAGTGAATCCATACTAAACAATAAAATGGCCAAAGAACATATTCTAAAACACCGTCATGATGATATGACCAGAACCGTGATGGAAGAAGTGTCACACCTGCCTTTCCTGGCCGTTGAAAGTGATGGGAATCCCTTCCCTCAGGTGATCGAAGCCAGGCTGGAGACCTTTATGCTACAGGCATTCCGGTTGCACGAAGTGATGGAAAAATACAATACAGCAGAGGTCATTGCCTAAGAACACGCCCCCATTTACAACTACCAGTATCAAAGAAGGAGCCATCGATTGATGGCTCCTTCTTTATTTATTAGGAATGCATTTATGGTTACAGCAGTCCAAATCTTTAATTAGCACCAGGTAACCAGAGCACCAGTCCCGGTACATAGGTGATGATGAGAACCATAACCAGGAGTAGAAGAAAAAAGGGTAGGGTATCTCGATATACTTGAGGCAAAGGTCGTTCAAAACGAATGGCCGAGAGGAAGAGATTCATCCCCACAGGAGGTGTGAGGTAGCCCAGTTCCAGGTTTGCCAGAAAGATGATACCAAGATGGAGGGGGTGTACGCCAAAAACTGCTGCCATGGGTATGATGATAGGTACCACCACCATGATTGCTGAGAAAATGTCCATTACACATCCAACGAGTAGCAAAAAAAGATTAAGGAAGAGTAGGAAGGTAATTTTGCTATCAATATTAGCTGCCACCCACGCGCTGGCTCGAGTCGGGATCTCTGCATCCACGAGATAGTTTGTAAAACCCATTGATACACTCAGAATAATGAGAATACCACCCAAAAGAGTGGCACTCTTCACGCAAATCTCCAGAAATTGACCTCGGATCCGTATATCTCTATGTACCAGAGTTCCAATAATTATCACATAAAAGACCACTGCTGCGGCAGTCTCAACCAGGGTCATGATGCCACTGAATATGCCACCCAAGGCAATGATGGGGATAAATATTTCCCATTTGGCATGAACGATGGATTGCCAGGCTGCCTGTTTATCAAATGGAAAATTTTTAATCTCCATTTTCGTACTTCTGTACCATACATATATTGAAACGGCGGCTAAAAGCAGTAGCCCTGGTACAATGCCTGCGAGAAAGAGCTCATTAATTGGTGTATGTGAAATGACACCGTAAAAAATGATCGGTAGAGCTGGCGGAAACAGCAAACCAAGACTCCCTGTAGCTGTAACCAATCCGATTGAAAAACTTTTATTAAATCCGGAAGCAAGTAAGACAGGTAATAAAAGACCTCCCATAGCCAATATTGTGACTCCGGATGCACCAGTAAAGGTGGTAAAAAAGGTACAAACAAACACTGCTGCTATGGCTGGACCAGCTGGGAGCCACCCCAGGAGATGTTTGAATAAATCAACCAGTCGCTTACTGGCGCCCCCCTCTGCCAGCATATATCCAGCTAATGTGAATAGTGGAATTGTCGGTAAAACTGGTGATGCGACAATACGGTAGGTTTCCACCGATATAGCTGCAATAGAAATGTCTTCCGCTAAAAAAAGTACAAGTGCAATCCCACCAATCCAGGCAAAAATAGGCAAGCCAAAAAGGGAGGCTGCTAGAAAGCCAATAATGATTGGGATTAGGAGTGTGGATAACAACTCAGGGGATGCCCACCAGGCGAAGAGGGAGATCACGCTTGCTACACTCACAGCTAAAAGGCGAGATCGCAGGCCAACAATATTGTGAATTTCTCTCAAAGCCACACCCGTATAACCCAAAGGTAGGATCATGAGCACGATCCAGATCGGTATTAACTGACCTACTGTGTTCAGAGAATGGTACTCAACTTGTACAAAGTGGAATCCCGCCCAAGCTAGACCAATACAAACAGCTACAGTAAGCCCCTTAATAAAAGCTATAAGTTCTGACTGAATACGTTTTGGAATGTATTCTATGATTGCATGTATACTAAGGTGGCTTCCTTCGCGACTGGTGATAACCGCACCTAGCAATCCAATTATCAGGGTTAGATGACGTGTGTAGTCTGTTGATCCAGTTATCCCGAGAACTCCAAATGTCCGAGATATAATTTCCAACACTGGGAATGCCGCCATAAGCATGAGGCAAATTGCCAGTGTGATATTCTCAACCAAGGCAAGTTGGTTATTTACTCTTGACCAGAAGTTCATTGGTACTTACTCTTTTGGTTTACTTCGAAAATCTTCCAGCATACTCTTTACCTGAAGATAGAGTTCTTCCGGTACTTCCTTCTCGAATATCTCGGGGTACATATAGGTCTCGACTAAGTCCAGCCACGCCGCCCTGGCATCATCGGGCGCATGGAGTAAGGTTAGGCCATTTTCTTGCATCACCCGCAAGGCTTCAGTTTCAAGCTGTACCACTTCTTCCGAGAGTTCGTCTCCTCGTTCTACAGTTTTTTTCAGGAGTGGGACTTGATTATCATTAGAAATTTTGTCCCACTTTTTTTTGGTAATGATAATGGCGCCAGGTAGAGGTCCTGCTTTCATATCGATTGTATACGGAACAGCAGGAAACCATTGATAACTAAGGGCAATTATCGGAGTTGTCGTCAGGGTAGTGATGAGACCAGTTTGTAGGGACATAAATATGTCCGGAGCTGAAACCTCTACAGCGTTGTATCCGGCATCCATCCAACCACGTTTGCCTGAGCCCCCTGCCCAGAGAAATATGATCTGATTGGTTTTTTTCAGATCTTCCGGATATATCACAGGGGCATTGGTAAACAGACGTGCCCAGCCAGCATCACTCCAGGTTAATAACTTAAAACCTCGCTCCTCAAGCAAACCAGTCAAGTAGTCAGACAATTTGTCGCGGATATAGTCGAGTTCAGCGTCCGTCTGTATCATCATGGGCATCCGTAAGACATCGATTTCAGGAATGATATACATCAATCCTTCTATGGTGAGGGCAGCGGCATGTAATTGACCAATGCGCATTTTGCGTACCATATCTGACTCATCCCCCAGGATACCGCCGGCATAGAGCTTCATTTTAATTTTACCGTCAGATATCTCACTCCAATCTTCACCCATAACCAGCATGGCATCATGCCATGGCGAGCTCAATGGCGCAAGCGTCCCCATCTTGATGGTTTGCGAAAAGGATATTGTTATAGTGAGCCCAAATATTAATAAGCCTAGATATAGGCGTGACCTAATCATCGTCTTTATCTCCTTCATCCAGTAAAAAGTAGTCTCCAATATTATTGAGATACCAATTAGCCTTTCTTTGGGCGATGGTGTTCTCAAGTTTATACTGGGGATATGCATTTACATCAACGGCCAAAGCTAGATTAAGTAAGCTGCGATAGGCTTCAACATCCTGGTTTTGTATGGCGACGGTGGTGGCCAGTGCCACATGTGGACTTGCCTTCCTGCCCTCGGTTAATTCCAGGGCTCGGACATAGTGGGCTCTTGCTTTTTTAGCACCTCCGCCCATAGCTTCATTCCGGCTACCATCATAAGTTATAAAGAATTCATGCAGGGCTCCCTCGCCATAACTCTCATCCAATTCGAGACATCTCAAAAGAACTTTCTCTGCATATTGCAGCTCAGCCAACAAGCTCAGATCTGACATTGAAATTGAGATGGCACCTATCCAGGATAAGCCAAGCCAATAAAGGGTGGGGACATCTTCGATGGTCATTTGTTTCAAGGTGATTTCTGGCTGGTCAAAAAGCCTCTGTTTAAAATTTGGTGAATCAACTTCCATGGCTCGAAAAGCATAGTAGCGACTGCGTAGGTACAATTTTTTGGCATAAGATTTTAATTCTTTCGAGCGTTTTAAATCCCAGGGAGTGAGTGTGTCTGCCGGAAGTTGTACAAAGGCATAGGAATATTGTGCATATCCAGAAGAAATAGCTAGTAGCAACCCTTTGTGGTTGGGAGTTTGTTCTAGCAAAGCTTCGTTTAGTTTGAGCCCAAAAGGAACAGCTTCTGCAACGAATTCGGGCAAATCATCTGAAGCAAATACACCTGATGTTGATCCCGAAAGTGCATCTGCAACGGTATTGATTGCCATTTTCTGGACTGAGCATGAGAACAGACCACTCACTATCAGAATGATGACAATCAGTTTTCCAGGTTTTCCCATGAGACTTCCCCATTTTGTGATGACGAGTTTAGAGAGGATGTCCCCTCAGATAATTGTGTTTCAACCTTTTACATCTATAATAAGCCGAAGCTTAATTCAGAATATTCCGTTTAGACCGAAGTCAGGAAAATATGTAGAGCCAATTGTACTGCCTGGTAGAATCAATCTAAAAATAATCTACTATCATCAAAGAATTACATAACTAATAGTCATATAACATTCCACCTGGAGTCTTCCCTGATCTCACATATTTAATCTCAAAACTATCAATAAGGTTAATCCTCAATTGGCAGAAATTCTGTCACAGATGGAACCAATACCATCCCATATGGAACATTTAGGGGGTTGAACAGGAATTCTAAGTTTTATGTGTCACCTTAAAATGACTGGCGAATACTTTCACTCATTTGATGTATAGAATCTGAAGTTGATTGTCTGCAAGTCTAGACAGACTACTTTCGTCCCTGAAGATGTTGATTAAAAAACTCAACACAAATGGAGCATTCATGAGAATTCAAATTTATATCCTGGCAATCTTATTCTTCATATCTGCTTGCGTAACAATAGCACCTGCACCAGACCGTAAATTATCTGAATATGAAAAGCAAATCGAGGTCTGGTATCAAACCAGAAATGAACGACTCAACCAACCCACGGGTTGGCTGACTCTAGCAGGTCTTTTCTGGCTTGAAGCGGGCGATAATCGATTTGGAAGTGACAATGATAACCATCTCGTATTTCCAGGGGCAAGTGTCCCAGGCTATATGGGAGTCTTGCATTTGGAAGGTGACAGTGTATCCATCCACGTTGCAGACGGAATCCATATTTTCCTCCGCGACTCGCTTATCACTAGAAGTGACCTTAAAAAGGATAGTGATGGTGAACCGGATATTCTCACCTGGGAAAATCTCACCTGGTACATTATTCAGAGAGGCGATCGCGTTGGTGTTCGTCTTAGAGATTACCAGCACCCAAATTATGTAAACTTCAAACCCACAGAATTATTTCCTATTGATAGCAGCTGGAGGGTTCCAGCCACTTTGGAGACATTCGACACCACCAGGAAGGTTGATATTGTGAATGTACTAGGTGATACCAGTCCTGGCTCTACCCCAGGAATTTTGCACTTTGAAGTAAATGGACAGGCCCTCACTTTAACTCCACTGGCTGATCCTGGTGATGAAAATTACTTCATTATTTTTGGAGATGCTACCAATGGGGTCAGTACCTATGGTGCCGGTCGTTTCCTGGTTATTCCAGCAGTTGATGAAAATGGCAGGACATTCATTGATTTTAATAAATCCTACAACATGCCCTGTGCCTTTTCACCCTATGCGACCTGCCCCCTGCCTCCTGAGGAAAATCAGATAACAGTTGCAATCGAGGCTGGTGAATTAGACTACGAAATTGAGGGTGGACATTAAGGGGAGGATTGGAGTAAGTAGGGTTTAATAAAGACCTTGTCATTTAGTTCAGATTATAGCTCAGGGCAATTATGTGTTGACCTCCGCCGCGCACTTTTCTGTCAGGTTGATCGTCTTCCCCTTGAAAATTAAAAGGACTGTCATCCACTCGTTTCAACCAGGGGATTACCTGATTGATTTCATAGTTCAGCGTAAAGGAATTGAAGGTGTAGCTTATGGGAACTCCCATGGAAATCGTATGCAAATGGAATTGCAAGGGATCATCGATGGGAACTGAGCGGATATTAAATTCGAGTTCAGCTTCTCCTCTAACCATAAAATCAAAGTAAGCATGTTGGTATCCTGCATTTAGATCTATGCTAATTCCTCTATTAATTAGTTCACAGCGAAGGCTTAAATGTTGTGAGATACTTTTTCCCGATATATGGAGCTGAGCTGCATGTGCAATTGGAAAAAACCAATATCGTCCCAACACTGGGGTAGTCATCTCAGTATTTGCCTCCCATTGGGAATATCCAACACCAAGCTTCAGATCCAGATTTTCTAGTTGCCTTTCAAAAGTAAATGCACTACCCCTGCGGCTGAAATCAAGCCATCCTAGTTCTGGGAAATCATCAATAACGCCCACAGGGAGGGGATTTTCTATGGTCAGGTCAGCATTATTCTGCTGTAGGGTCAACGTCGGTTTAAATGACCATTGTCGATGTTCCAGGCTTATCTCCAGGAACTGATTGACGTTGGCACCATCAAAAACCATCTGACGATCACCCCTCAACTCGTCAATATTGGAACTATTAAAATACTCCAAATGGGGTGCAAAGATGGTTTCTGAAACTCTGTAATTGAGATTCAGAATCAGATTCGACCCCAGGGGCAAGCTGGTAAATGTCTGTAAACCAGTTAACTCGAATTTACCATGGGCATCCAATTCATTTCCAAAACTGGGTTCCAGCCAATTAAGGAAGTAACTATTCATCTGAGAATCTTCAGATTCAGGATATTCATTTATTAGCAAGGGAGCGGTAAATTTTGTAGTGCGCCGGTCAATTCTCACACCCCATAGCATGCTCTCATTGCCCAGGGCTAATTGGAAGTCGAGATCGCGGCCTTCGTTCAGATAGTCTGTATTGATGAATAGATCAGAATTGAGGTTGGAGTAATTTTCGTGTCTTTCCTGTATCTGGAAAATGGCTCCATATTTAAAACTTCGCCTGGCGTTTACAGCATGCAAATTGACCGTGACACCCCCACCATGAAGTGACTGGGTGGCTTTGCCCGATATTCTCTCACGAAAATAATCTTGATAGACATAAGCGCTTGAAAGTTTGAACTGGGTTTGGCTAAGATCAGCCAGATTCATTCTTGTTAAAGTGGGTTGATCGAAGGCATTGTTCAAGAATTCATAAAAATCCTGTGCTATTGCGGCAGAGACGAAGACCATATAAAACAAGAGGAAGAAACTCTGCTTCTTCCTCTTGTATGTTTTGAAATTCAAGCTAATGCGTTTTCTATTTAATCAATAGAACCTTATTAGTACCAGCATGGCCTTCATATTGAACCCTATAGAAATAAAGATTCGATGGCAAGCTTGCTGCAGTCCAGGCGATATTGTGATGACCTGCAGTTAGTTCCTCCTTAACCAGTGTTTCAACCAGCTGCCCGCGGATATTGAATATGCTGACATTGACCATGCCATCTGAGGGCAGGTCAAAGCGAATATTTGTTACCGGGTTGAAGGGATTAGGATAAGCAGCATAGACCTTGAATGTCTCTGGTAACGTTTCAGGCTCAGGATCAATATTCGTAACAAAGCGGTCTGGAAATAGACCACCCCAGGTTAGATCATTCCCAAATACCTGTCCGCGCCACATGAGGAGAAAACTTGTAGGTGGATTATCAAACCAGGCCGAAAAGTTGACTCGTTCGTCATCCATCCACACCATGGAATCTGGAAAAGCAAAGTCCTGCCAGAGATCAAAGCTAATGGTTTCCATTTCCTCCATATCTTCTACAAAGGAGAACCCATCAATACCAAAATCACCGTCATAGGGTTGCATGGCATTTGCCAGGCCTACCATAAGCTCAAAGAACTCATTGATGATTGACAGGGCTTCCTCAAGATCATCACCAATTTGGATAAACTGCTCTACTCCATAGTCAGTGAGGGTCAGGAAATTTGGATTCGATTCTTCCAGCATGAGGATCAGATCCATTTCATCTTCAATATTGCTAAAATCAAGTACGCTGGGATCCAGGTTGAGAACAAAGATTTCATCGAGATTGTCATAGACTTGTGTGACCACATCCACCATGAGTTCAGCCGCTCCCTGGAGAATTTCTAATTCCACCTGTAGTGCAGCAACTGCAACCCATGGAATATGGACAATCTCAAACTCACTGCTAGGTCCGATTAAATAAGGTCCATATGCATCTAGCTCAGTTTTAACCAGCATGACGAAGTGAACTGAGGTGTCCGCTTCGAGAAATGAAGTTATGTGATCTTGCATATCATCCAGATCGCTAAATAAATCCACACTTTGCCAATCATAGAGATAGGTAAGGCTGTCAATTCGACCAGCTTCCAACAGTCGAAAAATATCATCAAAGGTACCGCTGTATTCATCAAACATATCATAGGCCATGATCCCAGCCAATCCCAGATGGGCATCAGGATCAGTAGGATCTAACAATAAGTCAGCTTCCCAGGCTATTCTCAGAGCCTCTATGCGCAGGTCCAGGGCATCATCTTCATCCCAATTGTTCATCACCAAATCGGCTGAGAGGAGATCTAAATTTTGGGCATCCAGACCATCAGGGAATATGCCTCCAAAAGTGAAGCTCTCAGGTGTGCTGGATCTATAAAAGTCCCAATACACATCAACAATTTGTCCTTCTGGTAGATTCTGAATTATGGCCAGAGGAACGATGGTTTTACCTTCGGTATCTGGACCAAATTCATAGGTCTTGCCGCCAAGCAGCGTGTCCAGCTCAGCAATGGCACTTTGGAGTGAGTCAATAGGCGCCGTATCGATTCCGAAGGGTCCAAATGGTTCGTTTTCAAAAATCACGCGGACTGTATCCAATAATTCGGTCATCCCATTAAGGCCAAGCCGCAGTTCAGAAATCCCAGGCATGACATCACCATCGTAAACCATCATGATGGAATCCATATAATCGCCGAAATTTTCCATGTTGGTTGCGATTGAGTCTCCCATTTCGCTGAGGTCATGGAAATGATCAAATAAATCGCGATCAATGACGAATACTGTATCTGGAATATCATTGGCCAGGATCTGCATGGAAAATTCAAAATCAGCGATATGATTGTAGACTGAATCCATATTATGACCAAAATCATGAATCATGAAATTGTCATCGATATCATCCCCTAGATCCTCCAGGGTCAATCCGATATTTTCAAAATTATTGCCCAGTGTCTCATCTATGTCGTTTATGAAATCCCGAAAGGATTCATAATCTCCGCTATCAAAAAAACCTGTTAGATTTGTGAGGATTGGATTCATTTCCCATGGGTCAAGCATTGGGATTATGTCGTCCTCTATACGGGTAAATAATGAATCAAGGTTGATTTCAATAGAATCTGCCCACAATTCCAGATCACCAAAAGCCGTATCAGCATCAATATGAGTCCAGGCAAATGATAGCGCAGCCAGCCCGATATAGGCTTTCATTGTGGCGGCGTCATCACCACCAATTGCAACCTGGGCTTCCCATTCTGATTCTTTGGAATTTAAATAATTGACATAATCTGTATCAATGCTCTCTTGTAACACCAGATCAGGTGTTTGAGCGCTAATACCAGTGACCATCATTAGGCCTAATACCAACATTTTTAAGTATCTAATTTTCATGGCTGCCCCTCTCAAATAAAACTTTAACATCTTTTCATGCACCGAAGTTACGGTATCAATGGAGAGAGTTCAATGGAATCAGAATTGATTCTAATCAGTTCGCCTGTTTTGAGACTACACGATTTGCTCGAAATAATCAGCATATCAAATTTCTTTAACATGTTGAAATTCTAAGGTTTAACTCATTGCATTAAATCCATATTGTTCTCAGGAGTGCTCCAAAATATCTCTCATTCTGATGTGACTTGGAATACAATTAATTCTTGAAGATCAGAATTGTAATCATTTGCTTTACTCAGAAGTAATACCCAACACTGTATACACTTGTTTTTGTTAATATTTCCCCAATACAAGGAAGCACCCGCTTTATCATGAAAATCTACAACCAGGTCCAGTCCACAAAGTCTCACCAGAGCTAAATTATTTATTAATAACATTCAGCCCTTGCTCAGCTCTAGTCTGAAACTACATTTGCCTCATATTTGACCAACCTGGGAAGCATATGATCAAGCATATATTTGATGGTATAAACCGTAAACATGAGGAGTTCACAAAATGATGAGAAATGTTGCTCTCGGCCTAATTGTACTGGCTGCTGTAGGCTTGCTTTCAGCAGTTGTTTCTGTAATGTTGGGGAGTTCGATCCTTGGTATTAGTGCCGAAGAATTTTCCCGCATCTGTTCAAACCTGGCACTGATAGCCATTGCCCTGGCAGTCTGGTTTAAAAAAGTCAGCTTTTCCGACGAATAACTCTTTTTAATATCAGAATCCCCCTCGCGGTCTTGAGCTGAATCATTCTGGACTTTCCAGGATGATAGCGTAGCCAATATTCGATTCAATTGCCCCGTGCTTTAGCGCGGGGATAAAAATAATACACGATTAGATGAGGACTTTAGTCCGGAAAGTGTTGGGCTAAAGCCCTTGTTTTTGGCAGGATTCATAATCCCCGGCTTGAAAGCCGGGGCAATTGAGACTGGGACACTCTCCAACAGACGCGCCAGTTATAATTGAGCCTGTTAATCAAACCAAATCTTTAAGGGTGGAGTAACACCACCATCAATGGTGATTCTCAGCCTATGGCTCACCTACCATGCTCTATTTTCACAAAACCACACCAGGACTGAGGGAATCAGAATTACTTCAAATACACCACCCCTCTACGCCTCTGCGAAGTCTACCTATCTACGTCCTACTGGACTTCGATAGGCAAGCGAGGGGTAAATCTTGATCATTACCTCAAGTAAACCATTTTAATAGTTTGACTGTATGATCCCGCTTGCAGCCGACAAAAATACACACCTGTACTCACTAGCTTTCCTCCTTGATCCATCCCATTCCACTGAATCTCATAAGTGCCAGGAAGTTTCGATGCATCTTGGAGAGTCCTGACCTCTTGACCCCTAATATCGAATACTGTCAGCTTGACGGAGGCTTGTTCAGGTATTGCGTAGCCGATGGTTGTGATGGGATTAAATGGATTAGGATAGCTCTGAAACAAAACGAATGCATCAGGTTGTGATCTGATTGGATCCTGATTGCCTGTATAGCTCACACCTGGCAGTTCTCGCCCAGGTGAAAATTGTGAACCCTCACTATCTGTCAGATAAACGTTGACCCAGTCAGGCCGCGGAGGAACACCACCTGATTCAACGTTTTCCGTCCACCTCTCATCTGTGAGTCGATCAAAACCTTCAGTGATATGCTCGTAATATGACATGGCAGGTCCTACATAAGCTCGGTGTGAGCTACTATCATGGGTCTGATCAACCAGATAAATACCGAGATTTACTTCACCTACACCAACATGAAGTACCCTTCCAACAGGATTTCCCCATTCATCAGTTGGCTGAGTGTGAACATCCGCTACAATAAAATCACTTTCATAGGTGTGCTGAGATGCTACGGATGAATCACCATTTCCAAAGAAGAGCCCCATGTACCATCCATCTGCCAATATTTCAGGTCTGCTTTCACCTGCCTGCCATTCACTGGTGAGAACTCGTTTAAGAAAATCTATCTCACTCTCATTAAAGGCGGTTCCACTAAGTTCCTTTGAAGCCAGCGTTTCAAGTGTATCGACAATACTCTCAAATATTCCAAAATAATCTGTTATACCACCAATGTTAACATCCTCTCCTACCTCCAATGTTGTGAAGTAGTTAAGTGCCATCTCAGCGAAATTGCCCAACTGGTTGTAAAATTCAGGGTAGGGCTCGACATAACCGTATGGGTAATAGCAGGACCCTCCACCGGTGTATGATTGCTTGGCATACAGCAAATTGTCGTGGCGTAGTTGTGACCAGGATGCCAGTTGAGTATTCAGTTTCTGTTGATGCCAACCTGTGGTTTGCATAAAGAATGGCAGATTCGTATCATCTGTAGGAGGATTAAGGGCACGGATAGAATTCAGCCAGGTGTTATAAAGAGTTTGTGACCAGAATTCATCATCGTAAGCATCAACCAGATAGCGCACCCCTGCCAATGAAGATGAATACATATAGGTATCCAGCTCATCAATAATCAAATGAGCCGCATCATCATTCCCCAGGGCGAACATGGCATCCAGGGGATTTGGCATTGGACGCCATATAATCTGATCCTGATAGCTTATCCATGGAAAGACAACTTTGGAAAATATATACGAATCAATAATAAACCGCTGCCCGAAGAGTCTATACGAAACGGGGAGCGGAGGTGGTTCATCTGTTGGGTCGTAAATAAATATACTGGATAATATTCTTTGCTCTGAATAGGGTGAAAGTTCAATGGCGCTGCTAAAAGATGAATAGACTGAACCATCTAAGAGATCAGCAGCACTTTGGAGGTCTTCTGCTGCAATAATATCCTGCAATTCTCCTGTGGTCAGGTTATCACTCTCACCAACCATAAATCCAATGATGTTGTCCATTTCATCCAATGTATTTGTGTTACCTGAAAGATCGAGAAGTTCATTCAGAAGGACGGATCCGATATACATCCGAAGTATATCTTCTTCAGGAAGTGGAATGGGGGGTTGTGTGAGCAAAAAATCCATTCTACCGAGCCACATCATGGACTGAAAATATCTTGATAATTCTTCTGATTCAGCATAATGACCTCTTACAGTGAATTGTGAGAAATCGAGCAGACGTGACACACTGGTGAATAAGGGCATTGTCGCAAAATCCTCATCCTGGACTGCTTCCCAGTAGATGTTTAAATCTGCAGTAGAAATCAGTTGGGGGGAGACTGGAGATCCTTCCAAGAGTGATTTAGCCATTGTTAGATAGAGATCTACATCCTTGAGAGCATCCTCCATCTCTGGATTTGATTGATACTGATTCAATAATTCAGGATAGTTAGCAAGCATCCCATCGAGAAGGATGTGTAGATCTGGTTCCAGAATAGCGATTTCCAGGTTTTTCAATATTTCATCGTAAGAGCGATGCAGGGCATGCAGGATAGCATCGGTAGATACAAAAACGGGTAGGTCTTTGCGAAAGATGTCAATATAGGCATCACCCATTGATTTGAAGCTTAGTCTTTCAGAAACAACAAAATGACGCTCCTGGAGTGCCGATAATTCATCAGCGGTGAGCTCATATTTTATCTGAATTGAATCAAGATAATCAAACACTTCAAGATCGGTTGGGGTCTCATTATTAGACCAGTATGTCGTCGGTGGCATGTGAGCGTTCAAAAGATCCTGACTCTGCATGTCTTGGTGATCTGCAAGGAACTGATAGTATTCATCGACATTGAAAGCACTTTGAGCTTGACCTGATTGAGTCCCGAAACTCAATGAAATACCTATAATTAGTATGCTCAACATTTTCATCTTTTTCATAAAACACCACCCTTTTGTTTTCTGGTGCCTTGACCAATACTTACAGCACAGCATAATGGTACCAGAAATTCTGAATATTCGTAATAGCTTCCTCTGTTGAATGGAAACCTATTCATTATAAATATTTTAAGATTCAAGATTTTTCCCGAGTTCCTTGATCGCTGAACAGATCATAGTGCCCTCCATGATCGTTTGGCTGGAGTTTTTAATCAGCTCTGAGAATCAATAGGAATCAATCCAACTTGTGGGGCAATGTGGAATGGTCTGAAAATAAGTCATGTGTTGTCATTCGGCAAATATTTATAATTCTTCAGTGTAATGTACCACTCCCCAATGATTGTTTCTGGTCTCCGTTGAACAAATACTGGTCGTCAGTGAACATATGGGTGCCAATGGGGAGATGACTTCGACCAGCCTATGCTTCACCCGCCCCTGTTGGCAGTGCCTAAGTTCGGCTTGGCAGGCAAGCTCAGCCATCTGAGGGTACAGGACATTGAGCTGTCAACCCTGAGCACTTCGGTTTCGCTCAGTATAAACTCCGTTGAAGGAGGAAATTTCCGAGTTTCAGTCATAATAGATGAGAATAATTTGACTCAGGCTGAGATGGCTGGCCTTTTATCTATTTCCAGGGCTTGGGTGACAATGGTACTAAAATCGATTTAGTAATAATCCTCTGATGACTGGTTTCTTCGAGCGTCCCAAAAAAACAAACTACATACGCGTCTAGCCGTAGCAAAATATTTACATACCAAACTGCCATAATAGAAAAGCCCATTCATCGGCGCGTCCTTCTAAATACTGTTTGCGTGTTGAACCAATTCCATGCCCAGCACTATACTCAACTCGGAACATAACTGGATTATCGCTGGCTGTGGCTACCTGTAATCTTGCCGTCATCTTGGCAGAATTCCATGGATCCACACGAGGGTCATTCATGCCATGCGTCAATAACACGGCAGGATATGAGATTCCATTTTTGACCTGGTGATATGAGCTCATGGCAAGCAGAGCATTAAATTCTTCTTCTATTTTTACTGTACCAAACTCGTAGATATTTGGAACACCATTGGTTGTTGTCTCCGCGCGTACTGCATCAAGACAACCGACATTGATTATGGCTCCTTTAAATAGATCTGGGCGTTCGGTGATGGCCCGACCAATGGTAATACCCCCAGCACTGCCTCCCTGTCCCGCGATTAACTCGTGAGATGTATAGCCCTTTGCAATCAGGTATTCTGCACAGGCAATAAAATCCTTCCATGTGTTTGGTTTCGTCACCTTTTGACCTGCAGTATGCCAGGCCTTGCCATATTCACCACCGCCCCGGATATGGGCAACAGCCAAAACGCCACCGCGTTCAAGCCAGGCAATATTTAGGGGATTAAAATAAACGGAAGAAATGCTACCATATGCGCCATACCCTTTAATCAGTGCAGGGTTTTTACCGTCAAGCACAATGTCTGCTTGGTAAATAATTGACAGGGGCACCTCAACGCCATCATGGCTTTTAACTTTGACTTCCGCAGATTCAAATCCTGGTATATCATCAAACTCACCTTTGGGTAGTAAATCCGTCTCGACATAAGAATTATCTCCAGGATCATACGAATAGACTGCACCGCCTTTGGTCCATGAGCTGGTTCCTATCAACACTTGTTCCCGGTAGGAACTTGCCGAGGTTACCCAGCCTGATGCATTATCTGGCAGATCCAGTGAAATTAATTTTCCGCTTCCATCATAATCCATGCGTAGGACGCGGTCATAACCTCCATCAATGACACCGATATATAGAGCAGTGGAGGAGGTTGCCACATAATCAATAACAGATTCACTTTCTTGAATCAGTGTTTTCGCTGTGTTTAAATCAGGATTGCTTAATGATGTCAGGATGACTTTAAAACGGGAAGCATTTTTTGCTGATTTTAGAAAAATGTCGTCCCCATGAACAGCATAACTGGTCACTTCATCCTCCACTCCGCATATTTTTTCCCAGGGGATGTTATCCTTAAGGAGTGTTTCGATGGGTGCTGTATAGAGGGCAAGCTCATTGGAGTCGCCGTGTTTGATTTTTATTACTGCATGGTCTGAACCAGCTGGTATATATATGCTGGGGAAATCATCTTCACCCAGAGGCATACGGTCCGAGAGATTTATCCCAGCAATAAGTTGGTCCTTCTGGATCTGTGTATGTAGACGGTGAAAGTATACTTTAGTGTTTTTGTAGATTTCCGTTGCAGGAGCATCCACAGGAAGATCCTGGCGGCGGCTGTAAAAGAAACCACTTCCATCAGGGAGCCAGTGAGGTTTGTTATATGCTGTTTCTATATGGTCAATGGTTTCCGACAAATGGTCTCCGGTTTTCGTGTTCAGGATATGAAGTACGGTTTCTTCTGATCCACTTCGGGCGAGACCATAAACGACAAACTCTCCATCCATTGAGGGTCTGTAACTCCAAAGAGAGTAATGTTGACCTTCGTCTGCTACCACTTTTTCTGGATCTATGAGTAATTTCTCGTCACCAGATGAATTGCGACTATATAACTTTGAAAGATTTTCTCCTGCCCTGCGTTTTTTAAAGATGAGTGTACTATCCTTCAAAAAGGTATAACTGTGGGTAGTAAATGGTTTCCCGGAATCCAATTCTATTAACCGATTTAATAGACTCTTACGTGCTGGTAAGTTGGTCAATATATTTGCAGTATAGTCAGCCTGCCCTTTTATCCATTCCTGAACATAGGAATCTTCCAAGTTCTCCATATACCGATAAGGATCATCCACTTTGATTCCCCAATATTCGGTATCAACATTTTCTACGCGAGCGATAGGTGGGCTTTGCTCAGCGGTTTTATTATCCATAGAGGTACAGCCAGCGAATAATACAATTAATGATAGAATCAATAGTGAATGTTTCATGATATTTTCCCTTATATGTATTATCATTATTTAGTTACCTGATAGCAGTCCAGAAATCTACTTGATACAATATTGTGCATAATGCCTCCTCTTTGGATTCTTCAATTTCATCGCGTGAGGAAGAGCTTCCGAGAATACAGACCGAGATCAATTGTGGTGTGTAGCAAGATACAACTAAACAAGTTTACTGTCTAGGTAATAAAGACAAACTCCGCATCGAGGGGTTTGTCTTTTGTTGGTTATTGCTCAGGAGGGGACCCATCTATGCTATAGCTACGATGGGCAGGGATCAATCTACGCTCTGTAGAGCTTCGATTGACAAGTAAGGATTAATAAACTCTGATTTCAGAAGTTCTAAATTCGTTAATCGGTGTTCCTTACCTGCCTTGCCGTAGCTTATTTGCATAGGCAGGTTCTGAGTTCAAACACTCAGTTGCTTAGCAAACAAAAAAGCCTTCCCAGTTTGCCTCCGGACATTGAGGCTCTCGAAATGTCCAGGTTTCAGTCGAGATTCATCTGCATTCTTACAGAACTTCGATGGACAAGTTTGGCCTTACTTGCTATAAGCTTTGACACCGATCATGACCAGTAGTTAGATCTGGTTTATCCTGGCGATGCTTTGCGAAGCCGGATGAACTCCTGCCCGAGTCTGTGCTGAGTCTATCGAAGCACGCTGTGTTCTTTCAACCCTCGCCCTCAGTAAACCAAAAAAAGCCTTCCCAGATGGGAAGGCTTTTTTTGGTTTGCTCCGGAGGGATGGCAAAAATAAGAACCCAATTCCTATCTCGATTTCGATGCGTAATGTTCATTATAATCATGGTCTTACGAACGATCAGCAGTTTAGCGTAAATGATGGAAAACTGACCGTTTTAGTGCCGATTTCACCAAATCCCAGAAACCGTTGCGAACCCCGCTCCCATCGGTTAACAATTTCCGAAAGACGTGATTTTGAGAAGCAGAAAAAAGAAGCCAGATTTGAAGAGTACATTCGCCTGATGGAGCGGTATGAATTGTCTAGATCTGAGTTGGCTCGGCGGCTTGGGGTTAGTAGAGCCTGGGTTACGACTGTGCTAAATTCATCGGAGGAATAGTCTCCATTCTCTAGCAAGGAACAAATTTTGAAAATGTGCAAGTCTGCCCCTCAGTGAACTTGATTCTCACATGCATTTTGTCTCTATCTTTAAACTTTGCCTCTCTGGTGGTTATATCGATGATTCGTCCGTCACCAAGTGGATCAATTGTCACCCTGTCATTGACGGATAGTAGTGTAAAATCATCTGTACCCGGATTAAAAC
>JADHVL010000014.1 GCA_016784025.1 Fidelibacterota bacterium
TATAGATTTGTAATCCTTACCGTTGTCTGTATAGGCACTAATCGGAGTTCCATATTTCTTGATTGCATGGAGGAGAGAGAGCATAATAGTATCCTGGCTGGGCTTCAATGTGACCACCCATCCAAGAGCTTTTCGGCTATGGCCATCCATCCACCAGGTGACCCAGGGACGGACCTCTTTGCCATTTACATTCACAAAGAAATTGAGCATGACATGATCAGAAAAAATTACTTCCATTGGCTTGACCAGGTTCCAGTCCCGCATGTGATGTGGCATAGAGTCAGCAAAAGCCTTTGAGCCTTTTCGATAGAGTGTTTTTACAGGTTCTGGTATGCGTTTGAATTCACGATTAAAGGTGGTGTAGCTCACAGGCTGCTCAGCCAGGGATGCACAGAATACCATGTACTCCTCACGGTAGATTGACATCATCTTTGGTTTGTGCTGGGTGAGAGCTGTTTTATAGAGAAACATCCTGTGAGACTTGCTCATCTTAGACTTGCCACCACGACGCTTTCCTGCCTGGTCAGCCAGGCCTGCAACACCATATTGGGCAAAGGCTTTATTCCAGCGTGATACAGTTGCTGCTTTTAGCCCCAGATTTTGTTGTGCTTGGGCTGCTGTAAAGCCATCATTTCTGAGTGCTGTGAGCTGGCTTAAAAGGTCTGCTCTGTGATAGGCCACTTGCCGTTGGCGGTCATCCAGATCTGCGATGGAAATCAAGCTGGAACCTCCTCTAAGATCACCACATCTGAATTGTCCCCACCATGAAGGCGAAGCATGATCTGGTTGGAGGCTGAGAGATAGTCTGGCAAAAAGGCATCTGTGACGCTCTTGGGAACTCTGGCCAGGATCTGTTCAGTGGTATAGTTCTCACGCACAAATTTCACGACATCTGTACGGATAGGGTCCGGGGTTGCATTTTCTGCTATATGATGGAATCGGGGCATGATCTTACTCCTTGCTTGTTGAGACTCTTCTTCCATTTCCTTTATTTTCGCCATGTTCATTCCCATTAGTCAGCTCACTTCGGTTAAATCAGGAATTTCCAGCTCATCTTCTATTAGATCGAATGCTGGCATATAGTTTGGCCACTCATTCAGAATGCGCTGCCAATCCCAATCCATTGTGCGAGGATCTACACCCAGGGCATAAATGTGCATTCTGCGAGTCTTACCATGTTCATACTCATGATCCTTATCGATGATAGGCCAGCCCATTTCCCTTAATTCACGGACTCGACGACCTGCACTATCACCTCCAGTGAACGGACCTCGTAGCATGAACAATGGAGTCCATCCGCCAGATATCCACACACCATCTTGAGTAAAGGTTGCGATGTTTAACCTGGCATTTGTCTTTCTACCTGTATAGAGATGATAGAGGACTTTCTGGCGCTTGTTCTTAAACTCTAGATTTCCGTCGGGTGTTCTCATTTTGGATACTCCGTAGTTTGTGGTTTACCATCTTGTCCCATGACTTGCCAGCCAACGGCTAGTTCATGATCGAAATGCTTTTGCAGGTTTGCCCTCGAGCGCCTTGCGGACGACTCACTTTTCACTGGATCTGTGAATTTGGTTTTGTCCATTATTCGATAGACAAAGAACAGTCGATTGGGCTTCTTCAATCTCATTTGATTCCCAGATCACTTGCCTTATCGATAAGCTTTTGAAAGCGGAGTTTCTCAGCCAGAATAGCCAGATCATCACCGCTGAAATCAGCCTCTGATAGTGTTTTGAAATAGACCTCCATCTGATCATTGATTTTGCGTATACCAAGCGCTTGTTCATCTGGCTTTTTGGAGGCGAGGAGCGTTTTAACTTTTGTTTGCAGGATCTCATTTTTTTCGTTCAGTTGGATCATCCGATCCTCAACCAGTTCATAGTGCTTCTTCGCTTGATCGCGCTCATCGATGATCTCTACCTTTGTCTTGGTTTCTGATTCATCGAGCTTGTCCTGGAGGGTGATTGTGTGGGCTGTCAATCTCTTGAAAACCTCTGCGACTTTGTCAGCACTTTGCGCCGGTGATCCAGCTAATGCATCATCGAGTTGTTCCCGGAGGTCTGTGGGTAGAGCCTTAATCTGTCGCTGAAGGGTAACTGGAACGCCAAGCTGTTCAAACATATGGAGCAGTTGAGGACCAATAGAATTGAGGTGTGTGATCTTGTTTCTGATAGTCCCGTAAACCAATCCACATTCTACTTCTACAAATTCCTTGAACGAATCTGCGCTTGCTGTCAGATGAGGATTAGACTTGGACCGATAAGCCTGTTGGACCTTGGATAATTCAATAATGAGGGTCGCTTCGCTGATTTGGTTTATGCGTTTCTGATGTTTGATTGCACCAATCAGTTCTTCTGATGAAGAGATCGCAATATTTTGCACCGTGGGTGCATTCTCAGAATTAGTCAATTCAATATTATCAATGACTTGTGGATTTGAGTTTGCACCCGTGGGTGCATTTCCCTTTGATTTGCTCATGATTTATCATCCAAAAAACTCAGCTGATTTCCATTTTCTATCCGCTTCTGGATACCAATGCTCGTTTGTGTTATTTCTGTAAGTTTGGAAACACACATATCCATTGTCTCTTGACTGGGTTTAGCGAAATGTTGAAGCATTGCTCCCACAGTATCATTTGCTAACTGCTGGTAGTTTGCAACCACTTCACTTTCCTCTTCCTTGTTCTTGGGTGTTCTGGGAATTTTGATGGATAGACGACCCACTCTTTGGTTCAAAGCAATAAGGATATCATCCCTTCCTTGAAGCATTATGAGTGAAACAACTCGCTTGAGATTTTTGACAGTCCCTGAGTCTTCAAGAGCCATCTTGTAGATTGAGTTCTCAGTTAATCCTTGTGTATCTGCAAGCTCAGGGATGTTGAGTTTTCCCTGGTGAATGGTTTTGTAAACAGCTGTTTGAATAGCATCCATACTAGTCCTTCCAAAAAATGTTAGTTTTTTTAATGGTTCTCGTGTTTAGCGGCTGGTAAATTGGTGGTGCAAGTCCCGGTCGCGTGGCAGCTAAACCGGGATCTTGCTTATTCAGAGGAGAATACTTTTGTCTCATACTTGTATAGGTAGGTTTTCGAGGAACGTCGTCACACGCTGCGAGTTAGTAATTCTATGAATAACTTGAGACACAGACTGGGGTGCAATCCCCAGTGCTCGTGCTACTTCCGTGGGAGTGAGGCCATTTTTGATTAGCAAAATCCTCATTTGTTCACGGTCGTATTCCTTGTCACCGGTGATTAACCGTGACTCAACTTTTGCTGGCAAAGCAGCCCTCCAGATAGCATAGGTTTTTGAATGAATTCTTTTGATAGGGGTAGAGACGATTAAAATTATTAGCCTTCATATGCAGTTAATATATGTCGGTAAGCGACATATCCAAATGAATATAGTCGGTATATGACATTTACTATCAAAGAGATCCGTTCTGCTCTGCATGCTACCCAGGCTGAGTTTGCAGAAGAACTAGGAATTAGCAGAGTATCTCTAAGTGATTATGAGAATGGCAAAACTGAGGTTCCTCTGTACATACAGAAAGCTGTCGATGCCCTGTATGTTTTGGACGATGATGGTCTTCCTGTGTTCGTTGATCCCAGTATCAAAAAGGAGGCTGAGCTCGAAATAATTCGATTGAGGAAAGAGATTGAAGCTCTTAAAAATGATAATGAAGACCTGAGATTAGAGGTAAAAAAAATGGATGACCTACTCGAAATGGCTTCAAAACGCCGTAGCCGCGGTAACAGAGATCCTCTTCCTGGAATAGAAGGAGCTTGATAGTTATTCCGACCTGTTAGGTTTTTTAGGGTGGAATCGTATTTGTTTATACGTATAATTAGATAAATGTTTCAATAACCGCATAT
The DNA here is from genome assembly GCA_016784025.1 of Fidelibacterota bacterium. Lineage (GTDB taxonomy): Bacteria > Fidelibacterota > UBA8477 > UBA8477 > JABMPR01 > JABMPR01. The sequence continues at coordinate 3,869 of JADHVL010000014.1, forward strand.
AGATTGGAGGGGGGAATGATCCGATTATTAGTTATAGTGTTATTTTTAGGCTCTGTGCTGGCTGAGGATGTCTATCTGAAGAACGGTGGATATTTTAAGAATATTCAGATATTCAAAGAGGTAGATAAGGGAATTGTTCTGGTCTATGGTGAGGAGCATATCCAGGTGTTAGCCAAGAATTTGGAACGCATTGACAGAACACCATATAACCCCAACATCCTATCCTCCACCAACACATCAAATAAATTCGGCGAGGTGAAAGTAAGTAATCGAACCAGTACAGAGGGTCAGGGAACAGGATTCAGCTTCAATAAGAGCATGATTCCTATTGCCCTTCTGTCCTTCTATTGGTCATTTCAAAATTTCTCAGCATTAAGTGATTTAGATGGATTACCTGGATTTGAAAATCTACAAGATGATCTTCGGCGAGATGGATTTGCTTTTCTCGCAATTGGAGCAGTGACTGTTGGATTGAGTCTTGAGTTTGAAAGCATCGATGTACCTCCAGATTCATTGAGCGTTAAAAGCAATTGAGATAGGAAGGATTAGATCTTTGTGGCCAACTGTAAAAACCCATGATGTAGACGGGAACGAAATCCCACTCGAAGAGCAGCTCAAAGAAGCTGAGTCCATGGCCACACCAATTGATTTTGAGGGTCTGATATCAGAAGATATCCTTGAGAGGGAAGGGTCCTGGTACCGAATATTGGACTCTGATCAATTCCCTAAACACGCGAATGCAAAGATTTGTGCATTCGCTGAAGGTGGCCTAGTCCAGTTTGGGGAGGTCACAGAGCAAAACCACCTCCTGGTGGAGATGTTGAGAAAGCGGCTAGATGCTCAGAAAGAGATCCAGCGGATTGAAGTAGCTAGGTTGAGACATAAAAGCTGAAGTATTTAATATATTAATAAAAGATCGAGGAAAATATGAAAGACCCATGCTCAAAAATTAGAAAAAAATCACGCTTCATTGTGGAGTTAAGGTACGAGGCTATACCAGATATTTTTGACAAAGAGGGCAAAATTATCAGCGATATAAATCCAAAGGTGAGGAATTTCTTACCTCACTGGAACACTAAAGTTGGGATGGTAAAGTTCATCGAATTGCCTGAACCAAATAACAAACATGAGTTTGCTATTGCTCATAACCGGACCTTGATTGCGTTTGAAGATCTTGGGTCGGTCTCTGATTTTCTTAGTAAGGTCGATAAATACTTATCATATATGTACTCTCATATTGGCGAAGCAGTGAACAACATTGCACGATGTGGCGTCAGGTTTATTGAAGTAATGGATATGCCCAAGGTAAAGGGCATCAAAAAGGTGAACGAACGCATTTTCGAATCTTTTTTCAAACTTCCCAGCGGGATTCCTATCAAACCAAAAGATGTTATGCAAAAAATTGATCATGAGGACGGACATGTACTACTTGGTCCTACCACAAGCGAAGAAAAGTGGGCCATCGATTCCTTTAGGGATTCGAATCATATGCCATTCAAGTATGGGGTTGGGCTGGATATCGACTCTTACAAATCAGATACTCAAGTAAATAATATCGAAGAGTTAAGAGATCTCGTGCATAAGGTTTACGATCGCACAAAAGCAATTGAGGAATCTATATCAAAAGAGTTAGGGCTGTATCGTGACTAAGAATTTCTACAATAAACCCAAAAAGTCTCAGAAGGGGGGTACAAATAGGAGGTCAGTTCAATATGGACCTACGGGTGGTGATACTGACCCACCAGAAACAGATCCTCAGTATTATGGGGGTGGCACAGCTCCATCATCAAACTCTAGTGACTCTGGGACTCCAATTGATGCTGGCACTGTGGCAGGTGCGAGCGGAACTAATGAACCAGCATGGAGAGATTTTATTGATCTAAGAATTGAGCGTGTCAGGTCAGAAATATTTGAAAAGCTCGGTGATATGAGTTGGGGTATTATTTGGAAAACACTAACTGTCAATCTTGTTATTATTGGAGTAATCTTTGGATTCATCTTAACCTATACTTCTGGAATTAAGAAGGAACTGGATAACAATATTGATGAGGTTGAAGTAGTTGTCACCGATTCTCTTGCGGACCAGGCACTTCGGTTGTCTAGCCTGCATAACTCTGTAAATGACTTAAGGGCTCGAGTCTTGAATCATGCTGATGAAACAAGCCATCTGAAATTAGATGCAGCCGGGTCGCTAAAACGAAAGGCTGAAACGGAATAGACACACACTTCCATTTAAAGTGCCAATTTGTGCCACCTTATGCCACCATGTGCCATTTAATTTGAAAACCGTATGAACGTGATCGCGGCGCGCACGTCGGGTAATAACACCGGCTTAGGTGCCTTCTGGCTCTAGACCTGTTTCTTCCATTAGATCTGCCCCCCCCTATGTTGCTTCGTCTTTCAGCTTTCGGTTTGCCTGTTTGGTGACAAATAGCGGATAAGGAACATCCAAATTAATGATAGATAACAGAGATGATTTTTTCTAAGTTCGACGACGATCATGATTTCGGGATCATCTTGAATTGAAACAGAGGTATTGAAAAAACAATTACTTGCTACCGGGGGTCGGCAATCCTGCTTAGGCAGGGAGGGAATTGCCAGCTTACTCCCCTTCGCTCACTTCTCATTTTTCTGCTTCGCAATTACGTTCAATCCAGGTGATACTCCGTTAGGGGAATCATGCGTGGGAAAAATATGGGATTAGCTGAGCAATACAGGTAAATGAAGAATAGTGGCTATAGCCTTGTTGAGGTTGTGTTATCCGCCGTGCTACTTTCAGTAGTGGCTGTAGGATCATACCAGATTTATGATCGCATCAGCTGGGAAGCCGATCAGGGCATGCGGGATCAACTCGCATGGACCAACATGGCCACGCGCATGGCCATTGCTGTGGATCTGGATTATTTCTCCATTCAAGATAGTATGCCCGAATTTTCTGTTCCCATTACCCTGGATGGCATACAAGGCTACCGCACCACAACAGTTCGAGAAGTCGATGACCCCTTTGATGGTGTCGCACCCATGGATACTTCACTGCCGGATTATCTCAAAGTGACCGTCATGTTTGCCTGGTTTGAGCCGGATAATATTAAAGACAGCCTGAGTGTAAGTATCTCTGAAGAACGTGGTTGGGCATATTAAAGAATAGACATACTGCACCACCCCCAAAAATAAATTCTAAATTTGCTAAAAAAAGAGGATGTCTCATAACAAGAGATGATCACTTTTTTTTAGCCACAGATTCACACGGATTTTTATAAGATTCAATTTTAAAAGTAATTTCTGAGTGTACTCAGCTTCATACCCAGATGCCCCCCCTATACCTCTATACCCCATTACTTATAATAAAAAAGAGGCCGCCCTTTTGGGACAGCCTCTTTTTGATATATATCGGGACTAGCCCTTACAAAACAGGTCCTACTTGATGTAAGCCATTTTGATAGTCTTAGAATAACCAGCAGCATGCAACTGATAGATATAAATACCAGTGGCTACAGGTTGTCCAGAATTGTCCAGACCATTCCAAGATACTTCATAGCGTCCCACATCCTGATTTCCATTAACCAAAGCGCGGACTTCCTGCCCCAACATGTTATAAATCACGAGATGAGCATCGCCACTTTCAGCGATATCATAGCGGATATTTGTAGTTGGGTTGAAGGGGTTAGGATAGTTCTGTTGTAAACTGAACTCTGTTGGTGCGGGTAGACCAATATCAATGATGCTAACCAGACATTCCGCAACAATCTCAACACCGCCAGGACCAGATATAATCAGATCTTCAACGGCGAAATCCATGGCGCCCGTGGCGTTTTCATCAATGACCTGAACAGGTACATTCATGAGCAGACCAGAAGCCAGGTCAATCATGTTTCCAGAGAGATCAATACCCAGAACACGCATGGTATTTCCACTAACAGATGAAAAGACGCCTACAGATTCGTTACCATCCGCGAGAACGGGAATTCCAAGTTCTACAATGCTGGGATCAAATACCAGGTCGGCTTGAAATCCAGCCACCATCTCAAAGCAATCCACCGTGACTGGAATATTTTGCCATTCACGGGTATTGGTCAGTGTAAGCGGAGCAATCGTGGCTGTGATATCCTCAATAATTGGACTGTCTTTAGCCAGTCCACCCATGTTGAGAACCTCTTCAATCAACATAACCACATCAAGGATATTATAGTTGCCATCACCATTCATATCCATGAGGGCCATTTCATCGAATGTGGGATCTTCACCAGTCTCTGTTACGATTTCAATAAAACGGGTCACATCCAGAATAGTCAAAAACCCATCGCCATCCATATCTCCCATAAGAATGGTTGATTCGACAACAAAGGGTGTGATTTCCTGTGTATCAAAATCACCACCAGGACCAACCAGGATGTTGGTGCCATGCATTACCTGATAATATCCTGGAGCAAAGATACCGTCACCGTATGTGTCTAGCATTTCAAATAGATAGGTTCCAGGTTCCAGACCGATAGCCCATTCATAGAGTACGCCTGCTTCAGTAAGATCACCTGCTGCGATACTGGCGACGATTTCACTACTGGAGTTATAAACGTTCCATGAAGATTCATAAGGATAGTTATCGGTAAGTACCTGAACAATAACTGGTTTTGGTCCTACCCAGACTTCAATACTAACAGAAGCACCATGGTTTGGAACTTCGTCAAAACCGGAGATTTCATAAACATAATGTCCATCTGGTAATGAGAAATCCATAAAGCTCCACTCAAACACATCTACAGTGGAAATCAAGGAACCATTCCGTCTGATTTCAAGACCTTCAAGGTCATAACATGGTGATCCATCCATGTTGAACAGAGGATCTTGCCAGGTCATGGTTACTGTATGGCCGACATCCTCTATATTCAGATTGGTAGGAGGACCAGGAGCCATATTGGCGCGTGCTTCAACCAGGTTGGTAGGAGCAGATTCTTCGCCATTGTCATAGGTGGCAGTTACTTGATAGAAGTAAGGCATATCTTCTTCAACTGCATCATTATAAATGGTCTCCGTGGTGGTTCCAATTACGCCACCATCGCGATAGATATTATAGTGAGTGAGATCAGTAGTTTCGCGCAAGTCACTTTGTGCATAGGGATTATCAATGAAAACAGGAGCAAATGGAGTAGACTCTTCTGTAGCGAGAATTGCATCTGCTTCCATACGCGTCATTTCATTGTTGAGCACAAGTTTCTTGAGCATTTCACGGGTAGTTTCTGGTGTGAACTGTCTTGGTGCAACGGCTTCAGTCACAGTAAGATCATAATTTCCAGCATTGGCGCTGTATCCATCTACAACGACGAAATAAACACCTTCAGGGAGAAATGCCCCTAAGATTTCAGAAGGTCCAATGAGACCTGGAGCGGCATCACAAGCTGGACCATCATCATCGTAGTAACCGGTTGATAAGATGACATCACAATCACCATTGAAAATTTCGACCTTGGCATCATAATCAATGTTTGGTCCACACAGGGTGATGTCTATAGCGCCATCTTCAAACATGAAAAGCTGATAGGCGTAATCTTCGTTATCGGTACCACTCACATCAAAGTCATCAACCATACCAACCGTACTTCCATTGGTTACGAAGGGGAGTGATGGGATGAGTTCATCGGCACAGGGCATGAGAGGTGGTGCCGGGTTGCCAGGCACCCTCCAGGTAAGTTCGATATGATCGTCAAAGAAACCATCGGCACGAAGTTCACTTGGTGGTACTTCTCCAACCAGAACCTGAACTCTTTCAGAGTTGTCAGATTCCATTGCGCCTGTATCAAATGAAGATACAACGTAGGTATAGGCACCATCGATTAGATTCTCTGTGTACTCCGATTCAGTCACGGTCGCGGCATATTCACCATCGCGATATACATAGTATCCAGCAAGATCATAATCAGTATTGTCGTTCCAATCCAATGAGATATCATCAGTAACACCATCTACTGTACCAACAAGACCTGTAGGCATCATTGGAGCATGATTCATTGGGACACCTTCAACCTGTGAGGAGGCTGCCTCACCATCATCATAGATTGCAGTGATGCGGTAATAGTAGGTGGTTCCGTTAATCAATGGAAAATCTGTGTATGCCATTGGGAGTGTATCAATAACAGCAATCTGGTTTTCAGCTTCAATAAGAACAGGTGATGCTTCGCTGCGATAAACACCAAAATTGGTCAGTTCACGCAATTCGCGTAAATAGCGACCTGGGCTGGAGCTCAACACTCCAGGAGTTATTTCGATACCTGCTGCCCGAAGTTTTGCTACCTCGTAGCTCAAATCATTTTCAGCTACAACTACAGATTGTCTACGAGCAGTTTGCTCCCAGATATCAAGTGTGTAATTTCCAGTAGCTCCGAAAAAGCCATCTATTACAACGAGATAGGTGCCTGGATCCAGGTAAACATCGACCAATTCAGATTGAAGACCGCCTGAATCATCATTGTAGTAACCAGTTGAGGTGACGCAGTCATCAAAAAAGACTTCCAGCTTGGAATCATAGTCTGTACCACCAAGAAGTGAAATTGTATAGGTGGAGGGGACCATCACATTGAGCTGATAAGCAACATCTTCACCATCACTAGCGGCCACATCAAAATCATCGCCCATACCCAGATTGGTACCAGTGGCGTTAAAGGGCAGGGATGGGATTGGATAATCTGCACATTCCACCAGGGCAGGAGCTTCAGTTCCAGGTGCTAGCCAGGATAACTCAATGGTACCATCAAGCCCTGAAATAGCTTCAACAAACATGGGTGGCAAGTGAGAGACAACATCGAAGAAATACAATTCATCAGGAGAACCCTCTGGTGAAAAGCCTTCATTTCCTTCTGAGTCAAAAGCCTGGATATAATATCCAACCGTGCTGCCAACAGGATGTCCAGGGATATCCCCTGAATAGATGCCATCGCCAAGATCACTCATTGACGCAGTTGAGAAGGCACCACCATTGGAATTGTAGAATATGACGGCAAAATCCATCTCAACGTTATCAGCAATATATGCTTCAACAGGATAAGGACCATCGGTGTCCAGAGTAAATGTGAATTGTGTTACACCAGATATAACTGGAGGTCTTACATCTGTATAAGGGGTTGCAAAGAAATCCAGATACTCTGTGAGCAGCTCTGTCTTGGTTGCAGCACTATCAACTAATCCGCCAAATTCATAAGAAGTACCAATTGAAGTCATGCTTGGAGTGAGGTTAGCTATCGCACAACCTGCACCATCAGCAGGATTCATGTGAATTATTTGTGCATCTGGGGTGAGTGGTCCGAGGTGATCCATAAAGCTATTCTCACCAACATATGGGTAATCCATACCTGCGAGCAGGTTCTGACCTGCAACAAAGGCTAAATCGGCACCACCATCAGCAATACCATCAACTCCAAAATATGGATGAAGTACGGTTTCTGGATCAAAGGCCCAGGTGTCGCCACCTTCCATATAAAGTGGGTTGCCTGCATTGGCATAATCCACCAGTGCCAACACTTCAGCAGAACTATCCTGGAGGACATAATTGTTTGAATAAATTCCAAGGGTTACAAATACGGCTGAATACTCAGCGTCGATAGGATTGCCAAATATGAATAAATCAGGTGTTTCAATTGCTGTTAAACCTAACTCACCAAAAGCGGTAACAAATGCGGGTCCACTGATGGAAACAGCCGGATTCCAGATCATATATTCTGGAAAACCATCGAACACCATGGCCGTTGCATTAACCACTATTTCTTGAGTATTGTCAGCAGTGGAGGTAATCGTATAGGTACCATTTGCTCCACCCTCGACAGAAGGCGTTAATGTGACATCAAAAACAACAAAAGAATCAGCCAGAACGGTAACCGGTGTTACGAGAGCTGTGGAGAAATCCAGGCCTGCAATAGTGATGGCAGTAACATCAAAAGGGTCAAGACCGATATTGCCAATGGTAACATCCGTTGTGACTGCACCGTCATCAAGCTGAAGAACACCAAAGTTGATGTTACGAGTATCAACGGTCATGTATGAACCAGTAATTTCCTGAGGAAGATATAGGGCAGAGATACCAAAATTTCCAACCAGTTCCGGATCGCCACCTACAGCATCATTGATCATTTCCCAACCATTGGCGGAGTATGCCCAGTTGCGATCTAGATAATTAGATTGTAAGTCACTGGCAATTCCAAGGAATCCAGAGCTGTTTTCCCAGACAACCACATAGTAATCTCCGGCTTCAAGAACCAGATTGTCCAGGACAATATCAAACTGTGAAACTGGATCATCAATAGTCGTTAGATCCATTGGGTCAGATTCCCAGAGAGCAGTCCCATCATTTGGGCCAATGGGAAGGGTTGGAGGACCTGCAACACCAGAAGCAGCATCAGTATAGATGCTTACAACTGCAGCGGTTGCACTTCCACCCTGGGTAAAAAGTGTCAGGCCAGTGAGGAAGATGGGTATATCAGCGGTGAAACGCACACTGAAACCACACCCTCCACCACAACCGATTTGACCTTCAAAGGAGCCATCATGATACACTGCTTCTTCATCGCGGAGTGAAGAACTGGGGATTGTCTCAGCATTCCAATTTACAGCCAGCGTTCCGTCGGCTGATGTCTTCAGACATACATCACAGGCTGCTGTTGGTGCGACCTTCCGGTCTGCAAAAGCTCCAGTTGCCATTAGCATGACGAGGACAAAAACCCATCCGTTAGAGAACAATCGTTTCATGGTATACTCCTTAGTATTCATTTTATCAGGGACCTTATTTAGGCTTATTACCGTTAAAATTTTTTCTACTAAAAAAACAGCACTAATTAAAAAGTGCAATTTCTCTGGTTAAACACCAAATATAGAGCTAGCTCAGAACCAATTCAAGCCTATTGCCTGACGCATTCTTGATGACATGAAAATGAGATATATTAGTGATATAGATATATAGGGCTCTTAGATTTTGATTAATTCACCAAACCAAACCCTTATGGAAATCCCGGAGAGTGGAGCGTATTTGGCGTTAAAGTTATACTTAGAAACTGGTGTCCGACCTGAAAAATCATGGAAATATCCAAACTCAAAGCCCCAGGTTTTTTTAAAATTCATTCCATATAGCAATCCAAAGAGATGAACATTGTCACCCCAAAAGCCTGAAGGGACATAATTATATCGCAGGCCAAGATAGCCGTAATTGAAAACGTCAGTTTCAGTTTGCTTAAATACCTTGCCATCTCTTCGCACAGTCTTGGTTCGATCTTTTCGGGAAACATTGTAGTAGGTTGCTCCATAGGAACTCTGTTCAGCATAGGTCGCGGCAAAATTAACCGTATGTAATCTGGAGCCCTCATCTCTGAGCTTGATAGTAGCATCTACGCCGCTCCCGTGAACGGGCAACATGCCAATTCGGATGCCACCATCCATGTTTTGCCCTAAGCCCTTCCTGTAAACAAACTGTGGAAGCATATTTTCAACTGAAAGAGCCACACCCTTATAACTTTCATCGGGTTTAAGGGGCTCTGGAGAAATCACCGCATGTGAAGTACAGGATACCGTAAACACAATGAGAAATAAATACAAAAAGTAATATTTTGGATTTTTGAGCATGTCCTCGAATTTCCCCGCAGGTGTCATTGATGACAAGACTTTTGTTCTCCTTTCGTAAAGATGGTTGGGGGAATATTCCAATGCTTTTCGTCATCGCGAGGTCCAGGACGTAGTGATCGCTTAATGTTCAAAGTCTGAAAGTCTAATGTCGAAAGTGTGGGATTGAAGCGATGTAAAGTCAGGACATGGGTAACTCTTGCCAATAAATCATCTGTAATAATCAGTGTTTTCCGTGGTTTTAAAATATCAATCCTGTTTTGTTTTCACGAAAACGAGGGCTGCTGAGTTTGAGCTACGGCTTGAGGTACAACGGGCCTCATAGCTCGTGGGAATCTATTGAAGATGGACCATTCATTCCATACTCATGGTTATGATTATTATCTGGCTCTGGAACTACAGCTTTATTTGGTCAAGCGCATCGATGCATATTTAAGCAAACTGTTTTGGACAATCGCGAAACTGGTTAGATTACTGGCATGGATACAAAACAAGCAATCGTAAAAAACTGGATCTATCGTTATACAGGAGTTGAACCAGAAGCCTTTGGTGATAGAATTTTACTGACAAATTTTAGAAACTATGTTGAGAAGTTTGCCCACAGATTCGATGTCCCTGTCTTTGGAGAAGATCGTTCCATGATCGTCTCCACCAACAAGGATGGATTGAGCATAATCAACTTTGGAATGGGTTCTGCCAATGCAGCAACCATAATGGATTTGCTTTCTGCTATAGACCCCTATGGCGTTCTCTTTTTAGGTAAGTGTGGAGGATTAAAACAATCAACAGATCTTGGTCACTTTATTCTGCCCATTGCCGCCATTCGCGGTGAAGGTACCAGCAATGATTACCTCCGACCAGAAGTACCTGCCATGCCCAGCTTCAAGATTCATAAATACATCTCCCAAATTTTGGTTGAAAAGGATCTTGATTATCGAACTGGTGTGGTCTACACAACCAATCGTCGAGTTTGGGAACATGACGAAGTTTTTAAGGATTATTTGAAGGAGACGCGCTGCATCGGTATTGATATGGAAACAGCGACCATCTTCATTACCGGTCTGGCGAATAACATTCCTCGGGGAGCGTTATTGCTGGTTAGTGATCTTCCCATGGTACCAGATGGTGTCAAAACCGAAGCGTTGGACCAGAGTGTCACCAAAAAGTATGTGGATCTACACCTGGACATCGGTATTGAAGCCATGACACATATTGCTGAGCAAGGTGAATCAATCAAGCACTTCTCTTTTTAAGCGTATTTTTTAAATAATTGAGCTTATCAAGGCCAGGATTCGAATCCTGGCTTTGTTGGTTTTAAAAGTCGATAACTTTTGGCTTTGAACGATTTCCATGAACATCACAACTTTGAGTGGGGACCGTTCCGGGCAAAATTAGTTACCAGACACGAATATCTCGAATTGGACGAGTTGAATCCAATGATGTTGACATGCAATTTATGAGCGCTTCGAGTTCCCTTCAGTCTACGCTTGTCAGCTACGACCTGACAGGCAGCGAGACGGAAAGGAGTATCTTGTTTTGTCTTCCTGAGGCCGAGTGAAGCGAGGATACTCGAAGGATGTTGATATGTATGTTATGAGCACTTTGAGTTCCCGTCAGTCTACGCTTGTCAGCTACGACCTGACAGGCAGTGAGACAGAATGGAATTGTGGGGATACATCAGAACTATGAAGAGCTAAAAGTCGATTTCTTTTGGTTTTGAACGATTTCCGTGAACATCACAACTTTGAGTGGGGACCGTTCCGGGCAAAATTAGTTACCAGACACGAATATCTCGAATTGGACGAATTAACACGAAGTATTCTTTAGTTAAACAGCTTTTTCTTCACAGTTATTCGTGGTCTTTCGTGAAGATTGGTGTTATTCGTGTCTAAGACCAAGCGAATCCGAGCCTGGAAAAAACAAAATATTAATTATGATTAGAAGTCGATAACTTTTGGTTTTGAACGATTTCCGTGAACATCACAACTTTGAGTGGGGACCGTTCCAGGTAAAAAGACTTCACGCTCTGGCGTACAATATTGTGTTGCTAATTTATGGGTTTCAGAACACACATTGGTAAACACAACTGACTCTTCAGGAATCACAAATTCCTCGCGCTCCCAATCCAGACTATCATAGACTGCCTTCATGTATTGTGCCCAAATTGGAACCCCTAAAGCTGATCCAGCCATACCATTTCCCAGGCTGATGGAGGGCGAATCCATACCAACCCAGACGGCCGTGGATAAGCGTGTCGTAAAACCAACATACCAGGCATCTGTAAAGCCAGTAGTTGTCCCCGTTTTTCCACCGGATGGTTCATGGAAGCCAAATCTGGTTCTGGCGCCAACACCGGTTCCCCGATTGGCTACAGTCTCAAGCAGGGAGAGCATGACATAGGACGTCCCGCGCCCTAAAACCTCTTTCTGATTTGGATTGTAGTTCCGCAGAACGCCTCCAAATCGATCCTGAACAGAGCGAATTCCCAGTGGCTGAATCCAGATACCCAAACGAGGATATACTGCATAGGCTGCTGCCATTTCGATGGGGTAAACTCCTGAAGCTCCCAAAGCCAGCGCATCACCGGGGTACAATCTGGTGGTAATACCCATAGCCCGAGCTTTTTCAACTACTGCTGATGGCGCAATGAGTTCCTGGATTGTTCTTACTGCAATCAAGTTGAGTGATCGTCGAATACCTTCTCGCATGGTGGTTTCGCCACCCATACTCAAATCATAATTTTTCGGTCGCCAATCTGTCGAATCATTTGTTCCTAACTTGATCACAACAGGTTGATTTAAAAGGGTCGTCGTTACAGGATATCCATTGTCAATTGCTGCCGTATAGAGAAAAGCTTTAAAAGATGACCCGGGTTGACGCTTCATCTGGGTAGAGCGATTCCATTTTGACTTACTGAAATCTTTGCCACCAACCATGGCTCTTATCTCACCAGTTTCCACATCAAGAGAAATCAGTTGGGCCTGTACCGTCAACAAATCTTCAATCTGATGATTCATTTCAACTGAATCAGATATCATTAAGCGAACGGTATCAACGGTTAGGTCAATATTGTGTTTTTCTAAGATATTGGCCAAAGCCTTGGAATTCTCATCCAGCATGCGGGCATCAAAAATGGTCTGGATTCGTTCCAGCTCTTGAGCTACAACTTCATTGGCGATGGTCTGCAAACGCGTGTCAAGGGTGGTGTAAATCGTCAGACCATCCCGGTAAAGATCTACACCCATTTCATCATCTTCTTTTTCAAGCTGGCGACGCACAAACTCACCAAAATGAGGCGCCACATTGCCAACATCTACGCTATCGGGGACATAGGTTTCCACTGGAAGCGATTTGAAATAATTCCTCTCAACGGCATTAATAGCTTTCTCTCTAAACATGCTATTGATGACCACATTACGTATGTGTCTGGATCTATCGGGGTGAGTAATTGGTGAATAGTAAGCTGGAGCACGGAGCATGCCGATAAGTATGGCACCTTCATCCAGAGTGAGGTTCTCAACCCGTTTGTGAAAATATTTTGTAGCCGCAGCCTGTAGTCCATAGGTCCCATGTCCGAAATAAACCGTATTCAGATACATGGTCAGAATTTCTTCCTTGGTAAAGGTGTGCTCAATCTGGACAGCAGTAACCAGCTCCCTAAGCTTGCGCAGATAGGTTTGCTTAAATCCAATGCGGGCGTACAAACTACGAGCTAATTGCTGGGTCAGGGAGGAAGAGCCACCATGAATCTCACCTGTTACCATGTTCAAGGCCAGGTTATAAACGGTTCGGAACAAATTCATACCCCAGTGACTGTAGAAACGCTGATCCTCAGTTACGATGAGCGCTTTTTTCACATGAGGTGGGATTTCATTGGATTTAACCAATGTCCTCTGTGTGGTAAAAAGCTCTTGAATAACCTGGTCGTCAGCAGAAACAATGCGAGTAATCAGGTCAGGATCATAACGCTCCAATTCATCCAGGGATGGCAGATCCTTTGACAAAAAGAAAAGCCATGTAAATATGCCCACCACAAAGACCAGCGACACGATTGAGGCAATATACAACCTGTGTTTAAATTTCTGTCGACTACCTCTGGCTTGGAACTGTTTCATCATATCTTACAATTATAAACTTATATGCCTGTCTTGTTCATACGTTTTTGAATCAATTAGGTAATAATTCACGGAATTCCATGGTAATAGGTATCCTAGTTGGAAATCTCTGCCAAAGATTATTAACAGCTGAGACGAAATCACCTTGTTCAAGCACTAAAAACAGCATATTGCACAACCCCACTCAATCACTATATTTTTTGCTCCACCGCTAGAATAGTTGTTTTAGTAGATAATCAGCAATGAGTGAATAGTATTATAGGGAATTCCCCGCATGTATACATTTAGAAAATATGTTCAGGATAAAGACATTGAAGCCGCTAGAAGAATCTGGCGTGAAATCCAATGGATTGATGATAGCTCCGATGAAAAATTATTGGATGCTTTTCTCGGAGGGGGAAGAGCTTTGGTTGCCGACCTGAATGGGAGTGCCGAATGTCTGGTTACTGCCAATCCAGGTAAAATTAAATATTTGAACGAGGAATTGTCACTTTCAGTCGTGACCTCAGTTACCACCAGCCGAATAGCCCGCAAGCAAGGTCTGGCAAAAAAACTGACAGCCCAACTCATCGCCGAGGAAGCTGAAGCTGGTGCCATCGTATCGACTCTGGGAATTTTTGAGCAGGGGTTTTATGATCAATTGGGATATGGAAGCGGCTCATATGAGCATTGGATGAGCTTTGATCCAGCCGACATTACGATTGATAGCAAAATCCGACCTCCACTGCGTTTAAACCAAGATGACTGGAAAAAAATTCATCAGGCACTTCAAAACCGAAAAACTCAACATGGTGGTGTCACGCTATACCCGGAGTGTTTTGTTGAGGCCGAGTTAGCCTGGTTAAAAAAGGGTTTTGGTCTGGGTTATGCTGACGGACCCAAGGGCGAATTGACCCATTTCTTTTGGGGAACCAGTAAGGGTGAGCATGGTCCCGTCGTCATACATATTCTGTCATATCAAACAACGGAGCAATTCATTGAATTGATGGCTTTGATTAAGTCACTAGGTGATCAAATCCGACTCGTCAAAATGAGAGAACCTGCTGGAATACAGCTTCAAGATCTAATCCGAAACCCTTTTAGATCAAGGATAGTTACAGAGAAATCCAAGTTTGAGCATATCAATAGAGCCTCGGCCTACTGGCAGACCAGAATCTGCAACCTTGAGGCGTGCATTGATGCGACTCACCTGAATTCAAGATCCTTGCGCTTCAATTTGGACCTGAGCGACCCCCTGGATAAACTCCTTGATCCAGAAATAACCTGGCGAGGATGCGCAGGAAAATACACGATTGATCTCGGACCAACATCTAGTGCAACGGAAGGGTTTGACAAAGCATTACCGACCCTGATCGCTGATATAGGCACATTTACCCGGTTGTGGTTAGGAGTTAAACCGGCAACCGGATTATCAGCCACCGGCAATTTGAGTGCTCCAGAATCGCTTCTTAAGGATCTGGATGAAGTACTCTGTCTTCCAAGTCCCCATCCAGACTGGGATTATTAAGTAGGAAAGATATAGTATAAAATCCGTATGGGGAACTCATGGTTGCACCCATCTGGTTAGCAACTATATTTTTGGTACATTTTAAAATTTTGAGAACAAATGGGAGCGTATTGATGCAACGTAAATATTTGCCTCTAAGTATAGTCATTCTAGCTATTCTGTTGAACGCTTGTAGTTCACAGAAAGTTGGTGTTTATGATGACTTAAATAAGAGTAAAATGGATAAGTCATTTGCCAAATATAGGGGTACTCCTTACAAATGGGGCGGTACTGAGCCAGGGCGTGGTGTGGATTGCTCAGGATTCACTTCAGGAGTTTATCGTGATCAGGGCATCATCATCCCCAGAACTTCCCGCATGCAATACACTGTTGGTGATGAGGTATCTAGAGATGAGCTTCAATATGGAGATTTGATTTTCTTTGATACTCTGGGTAAGGGTGTCAGTCATGTTGGGGTCTATACCAGGAGCGATAAAATGATTCACGCCAGTTCAAGCGCTGGAGTAACAGAAGTTCCCATGGATACGGACTACTGGATGAAACGTTACATCGGAGCGCGACGATTGACAGGGTCAGATTACCGTTCAGGTGAGGTTGGCGGAGAGTTCCATTTGCTACCCAAAGCATATCCAATCAGAGTTCGCAGGTTGATTGACATTCCCACCGCAGATGTGATAGAAAATCGATTTATCGGTCTGGATATCCAGAATGATGCTCAGGGTAATCTCAGGGTTGCCGGGGCAGTGAGTATCTGGAATCGCTGGGAATTCGGGGCAGAGATTCAAGTAAACCAATTTCTTGGTCATAATATGGATGAATTCGGATTTGAATTGCCTTTTGTAAATACCAAGTTTCGTATCTGGGAGCAAAAGGGAAAGATACTGCCGTCTCTGGCTGTTGGCGCTGAGAGTAATAGCCGGAATTGGACGGTGACTACAGACACAAACTCCGTTGAGATTGTGGAAAATCGTTGGAGTCCCCCTCGCAATGCTTACGTCGTGGCTTCATATAAATATGAGCGATTCAAAAAATTACATCTAGGTCGGGGGCGGGTAAGTGGTGGCATGGCCATGACGGATTTGTTTGCCTACCATGACACTTCTGCACACTCTGATGGGAATCAAGACGTCTTTGTCTTTATGGGTGTTGAGCAACAAATAACCCGACGGCTTATGACCACCATAGAATTTGATCATGTCCTTTTAAAAGATGTGGGGATTACCTGGAATATGGGGTTCCAGTTTGCTTTGAACAATGCCTCCAGTATCGCCTATACCTGGAGAAATGTGGGTGCCAAGGAGCGTTCATTGGAACGCGCCATGCAGTTTAGTTACATTCTTGAATATTAGATTGGAGTCTATTTATGCCTTTTCGCTGGAGACCTGATGGAAAATTTATTAAGAACTTGTCGAATACACGTAGAATTATGCCGTTTCTCATGCATGGCAGGACGGAATCAACTGTTTACTATGAACAACATGTAGAGGTGGAAAAAGCCTGGAAATTTGTAGAAAATTTCCAAAAAGAAACCGGGCTGAAAGCCAGCATATTACATTTGATAATTTGGCGATCTGCACAGGTTTTAAATGAACGACCTGGGTTGAATAGATTTGTAGCAGGTCGACGCATCTTCCAGCGCGATGGCATCTGGATAAGTTTTTCCATGAAAAAAGAGATGAATGATGATGCGCCGCTGGTGGTGGTTAAAAAGAGAATAAATCCGGAATGGACTTTTGAAGAGACGGTTCGAGAAATTCAGGGCGGAATCAAGAAAGGTCGCGAAGGAGCCAAATCTGTATCGGACAAAGAAATGGATCTGGTATTCCTCTTTCCTATGTTCATGGTCAGTTTCTTCACATGGTTGTTGAGAACCCTGAATCATTTTGGTTGGTTACCTCTCAGTATGATTAAGGCCGACGAGCTTTATAGCAGTGTTTTCATTGCCAATCTTGGTAGCATTGGCTTACAGCCAGCCTATCATCACTTATATGAGTGGGGTGATACGCCAATTTTTATGGCACTGGGTACGAATGAACCCCGCATGGCTCTTGATGAACGGGGTCGACCCGCCGTGAAAGATATGATGACCATTAAGTACAGTTTTGATGAACGTGTAAATGATGGGTTCTACAGCATTAAAGCCCTGGAACTGTTAAAGAACCTGGTTGAAAACCCTGAGATGGATCTGGAAAAATCTCCATCAGAAAAAGCTCTCCAAGAAGAGGCTTTAGGGATATAGAAATTTCCATTAGAGGTAAATTGTAATGAACATCGGTTTCCTACATCCTGGAGCCATGGGAATATCCCTGGCAGTCTCAGCCCAGGCAACTGGTCATCAGGTTTTTTGGGTACCAGAGGGACGGAGTGAGGAGACCAGAGTCCGAGCTGCAACCTACAACCTCTACGAATTGGATTCTCTGGCAGAATTTTGCCAAACATGCGATATAATCATCTCGGTGTGTCCCCCCCACGCAGCTGTGGATGTTGCACGTCAAATCCTTGAGTTTTCATTCGAGGGAATCTATGCCGATGTCAATGCCATATCTCCCGAAAAAGCAAAATCCATACACCAATTAATGACCTCAAAAGATATTGAGTTTGTAGATGGCGGGATCATTGGGGGACCTGCCTGGGAAGCCAAGAATACCTGGCTTTATCTAGCTGGGCAGAAAGCGGCTGAAGTAGCGGCTTGCTTTCATGGGGGACTGCTGGAAACGGAGCTCATGGGACCTGAAATTGGAAAGGCCTCAGCCATCAAGATGTGCTTTGCTGCATATACCAAAGGATCCACGGCCCTACTTTGTGCCATCATGGCAGCCGCCGATGAGATGGGTGTTCGTCAGGATTTGGAAGAACAATGGTCACGCAACGGCTCTGATTTTACTGAGCGCACCCATAATCGACTCCAACGTGTTACGGCCAAGGCCTGGCGGTTCTCTGGAGAAATGGAAGAAATTGCCTCCACTCTGAAAAGTGCCGGTCAACCACAGGGATTTCACCGGGCGGCCGGCGAAATCTTTCATAGAATCTCAAAGTTTAAAGGTGCAGAATCAATACCTTCAATAGAGGATGTTCTCGAAGCACTGAAACATGAATTCAAGATAAAATAACTTTAATTATCGTAACGTACAGATTGTAGTATATTAGAATTACCTTTTCAGGAGGTTCCTATATGGATAGTTATTTTGCACCAGCCGAGCGCGCAACAGCAGAGCAACTCTACTCTGCACATGAAATAATTTCCCAAAGCATTGTCATCGAAGGCTTGCTGGAAACAGTCAATGGCCTGTTGGCAGTTCTAAACGAACAACGTCAAATCATTACTTTGAATGATTCCCTTCTGAAGATGTTGGGTGTTGAGGATCCTATGCATGCTCTGGGTCTGAGGCCTGGAAATGCATTGGATTGCGTCCATGCCCAAGATAAACCAGCAGGCTGCGGTACTACCAAGTATTGCTCAACCTGTGGGGCGGTTAAAGCTATCATGGCTAGCTTAGAGACCAATAAAGCAGTCGAAGATACCTGCGCTCTAAAGGCCAAACATGAGGGTCACGATGTAGATCTTGTATTGAAAGTACGATCACATCCAATCACCATTGAAAACTCACGATTTATCATGCTCTTTTTACAGGATATTACCCTTGAGCAGCGCAGAGCTGCCCTGGAAAGGACCTTTTTCCATGACATAAATAATATGTTGTCGGGACTGGTTGGTGCCAGCGAATTGTTGGCAATGGACGAGAATAAATCCCCCATGGTTGATATAGTCCGTAGATCCTCATTGCGTTTGCAGAAGGCCGTTGAAATTCAGCGATATTTGCTGGAAAGCGATGCTGATTATGATGAGCTGTTTCAACAGAATGTATCCATGAAGCAAATTCGAGAGGACGTGACGAATTTATTTTTAAAGCATCCATCCACCCTGAATAAAACCCTAAACTTTTCACAAGAATATGAAGAATTTGTTCTGCTGACTGATATATCCCTCCTGGAACGGGTGTTAGCGAATATGATCACCAATGCGCTGGAAGCTTCAGAAGCAGGTGAGACTGTGAACGTTTCCATCGCGCTAGAGACAGGTAAAATAAGTTTTAGCGTTCACAATAATCAAATCATCCCTGACGATGTTCGTCTCAGAGTATTTCAACGCAATTTCAGCACCAAAGGGAGTTCTGGACGGGGATTGGGCACATTCTCCATGAAGCTTTTCGGAGAAAAAATATTAGGCGGCAAAGTAAGCTTCACTTCCAAACCAGGGGAAGGGACGGTTTTTACGTTCTCACTTCCTCTTTGATGACCTTATCACATGATAAATAGAGCCCTGATTTTTCTTATCGCCACCCTAAGTCTACAGGCCATGGACCCTGAGTTGCCCAAAGCATACAGATATCTCGATATTCAGGAAGTGTTCCATCAATGGCGTCACGAGGAACCAGGACAATTCATCTTCAGTGGTGGAGATTTCAACGGGGACTCCCGCTACGATGGTGCCCAGCTTGTGGTCAAGCATGCTACCAACCAAATAGTACTTCTCGCATTTTTACGGCTAAGTGATGGTCAATCATTTCGCTGGATTGAGTTGACAAGCTTTCCAATGGAGTCAATTGAGAGTATTGGGATTCAGGTCATCAGACCTATGGAAATTTCTTTCAATAAAGATCCTAATAGCGCTGTGAAGTCCAGCTTTTATCTCATGACAGATGCTATCAATCTTTTTGTGGATGAGGGACCTGCTTCGGTTTTTTTCTGGGATGCTGGAGAACAGGCATTTCAACAGGTTTGGGTAGCAAAATGAAGTCCCTGTAATTGCCCACTTATTGATGCACTGAATGTCGAATCTAACACGCAAAACCATAGTAGTTGTTTTGCTGGAGCTCGGTCTGGCTTGTCTCAGCATATTCAGGCTTGGTCAGGTATTTAATGGTGATTTATATGAATTGTACTATGGCTATTTTGGAGATGTCCAGATTCCCTTTGCTGCCTACTTCCTCTTGTCAATAAATGAGGAGTCGATTTCATTTCTCAGACCATGGCTTGTGAAGTTTGGAATCGTGTTCCTGGTGATGACAACCTCAGAAATCGCTCAGTTTTTTGGGGTGGAGTTATTTGGAGTAACCTTTGATCCCTATGACATCCTTGCTTATGGACTGGGAGCGACACTGGCTGTGTTGGTGGATGTGAAAATATTTGCCAGATACCTGAGCTTTTGGAAAGTATCCGAGCCAGGCCAAACAGGATTTGAGGCGTTGTGAAAGAGCACCGTCTTCATCATGTTTTTGCAGTTCTCCAAGCCTTATTGGTAACCTTCCTCTGGTCCACTTCATTTATTATCATCAAATGGGGATTGGCAGATATTCCCCCCATTACTTATGCTGGTTTAAGATATTTCCTGGCTTTCTTGTGTTTTCTGCCATTCATCTTTAAAAAGAAATATGTGGATGAGATCAAAGGACTTTCAGTCCGACAGTGGTACAAATTGCTACTTCTGGGATTTGTATTTTATACACTCACTCAGGGGACCCAGTTTTTAGGACTATCTCTATTGCCAGCAGTGAGTGTGAGTCTCATGTTAAATTTTACTCCCATAGTGGTAGCAATCATGGGAATCGTATTTATCAATGAAATTCCCAGTCGTTTACAGTGGTCTGGGGCCGTCATTTTTCTTATCGGGATTATTTTTTACTTTTTCCCAATCTCATTTGAGGGGAATCAGGGTCTGGGATTGATGGTCATGACCTTCGGTGTCCTGGCCAACTCAGGGGCTGGAATTCTTGGAAGAGATATAAATCGCCAGCGTAATATCAGTCCGATGGTCATCACTTTTATCAGTATGGGTGTAGGTTCAATCATTTTGCTACTCACAGGATTTCTATATTCCGGGATTCCCACAATAAGCGTTGAGAACTGGATGTATTTGATCTGGCTGGCAGTGGTGAACACGGCATTTGCATTTACACTATGGAATCACACTCTGCGTTCTATCTCAGCCATGGAATCAAGTATTCTCAATGGCACCATGTTGATCCAAATTGCCTTTCTCGCCTGGTTTTTCCTGGATGAAAAGATTACCACGCAGGAAGGAATAGGCATGGGAATTGCGGCATTGGGAGCGACCCTGGTTCAACTTAAGCGCAGCAAGGCATGAAATTATGGTGGCAATGCAGTTGTAGCATGAGTATTGTAGATTGGAGTTCTATTAACTACATTCATCCACATCTTACGATTCTGAACTGCTGGCTTTTTTTGAATAGTGAACGTTCTTCAAGGGGAACAATAATAGGGATGGCTTGATGCAACATAGCAATTGGCAATGTCCAAAATGTAAAAACAATGAATATGAAACTGGTCAGTTTGCAGCTACTGGTGGCGGGCTTTCAAAAATATTTGATGTCCAGAATAAAAAATTCACCACAGTTACCTGTGTGAATTGCAAGTATACAGAAATTTATAAATCCAAGACCAGTTCTCTGGGTAATATACTGGACTTATTTACAAATTAGCCAAACCCTTTAAGTTTTAGGTTAAACTTTTTAGAAAAAACTTAAAACTTAAAATTTATATAACTCATTTTGCTTGAGAGGAAAGCATGAGCCTAACAGATCTATTTGCCGCAGCAATCACAGTTGTATTGTTTATTGTTTTAGCATATAAAATTTACAATAATACCAAGCAGATGCGAGGCACGCTGAAGAAATCTGGGAGTGGCAAAGCAGACGATCTCTTACACGATTTTATGGATCAACCCGTATTATGGGCCAAGCTTTCCAAAGGTCTTGCAGCCAGTGGTCCAGATGAAGAACTAAGTATGACCCTTATGGTTAATGCGGCATTCCAGGGTTTTGAAGCTCAGTGCGAAGAAGCTGATGCTGGAATTCTAGATGAGAATGAAATTCTCGCCTTGGAGGAAGGTGTTCACAGAATATGCGCCATGCCTGGTGTGGCAAAATATATGGCTGACCTGAAGCCTGATTTCTCTCAGAGGCTGCTAAATATTATTGATCAAAAATCGTAGCCATGTTTCTATTCTAAGTCCGCACAGATTGTGCTTTCCTATTAAAACTTTAAACCGATTCACATTCCAAAAATAAAAACAGCATGAGTATTGATCTAAGCAAAGTATTTGATCTCAATAAAAATGTTTTTATTGAGGCTTGCGCCGGTGCAGGGAAGACCTGGCTGCTTTCAAAACGATATTCCACTATTATGAACGATTTTGCCAGGCAGCACGAGACGCTGGTTTCCAAGAAAGATGCTTCAAATATTCTGGTTATCACCTTCACCCGCAAAGCAGCAGCAGAGATGGCTGGACGTATTTATGAAGACTTAAATAAGCTGCTTAACGACGAATCGCTGGATAATGTTGATCATGATTTTGGTTCCTTTCTGCGATCTGCATCCCAGAACACTAAAATGCATTTACGATCGACATTTTCCAAAAATGCCATTTCAACCATCGATTCATTCTGTGCCCAAATCCTAAGAGAACAGGCGGAACGGCTGGATATTGATCCAGAATTCAGAATTCAGGATGAGGCGGATACACAGCGCATGGAGTTAGAAACCTGGGAGAAATACCTAGGGGATTGCAGTCGTAATGGTGACCAAGATTTAAAGATTTTACTGGAACACCTTTCTGTACGCCACATAAGCGAGTATGTAAAAAAGCTTCAGTCCAGTGCCCAATTGATGGTGGGATGGTTGGAACACCACAGCAGCACATCTCCTGAGGATCTCCAGGCTGAATTCAAAATGAGGCATCCCTTGCCAGTGGCTCTGGCTGAGATTGAGTCAGCCCTTATTCAGTTGCTGGATGGTCTACCGTCTGCAGATGAGATGTTGGATAGCAATCATTCCCAGTATCAGTCACTCCGAGATCTCAAGGAGCTTTTAAGCAATCCCATTGAAGATGACTATCGCTATGGTCAGGAGCTCATTGAGTTTGCCCGACGTATCGGTCTAACCAAGGATCGTAAAAATTATTTGAAGCGTCTCTCTGTTCCATCGAATGTCTGGCCAGAGGATTTTAAGGATGAGATCAAGGCTCGCTTAAGAGATTTCAAGGATAAGGCAGAGCAGCTCTTCCCCTATGAAATCCTTATGCATGAGATCCCCAGCGTGTGGGATATAGAGGCCTGCCTGGTAAATCACCATCTTGCAAAATTCTTTCAAGGGTACTGGGCAGCTCTGAATCAACGCCTGAAACGTGAAGGTATTTTGAGCTTTAACGAAGTTATGCTGAAAACCAGAGACATTCTCAGGGATGATCAGATAGCTGCGCTTTATGGTCAGAGATATCAGCACATCCTGTTTGATGAGTTCCAGGACACCAATGATGTACGTTGGGATATTGTGAGACTCATTGCAGAAGCTGGTCAGGGAGTCCTTCGTAATCAGGGACTCTTTATTGTTGGAGATACCAAACAGTCCATTTATCGATTTAATCAGGCCGATGTCCAGGTCATGAATCGAGTGGGAAAAATCATTGATGAGGGTGATGGATGGGTTCTTACTGCCGACGAAACCTATCGTTCATCTCAAAAATATGTTGTTCGAGTTATCAACCCCTTGATCAGTTCAACCTTCCCTGGTGAAGAGGATCGTGACAAGATAGAATTATATGAGACGGTCTTCAGGCCAACTAATGCAGCTATAAGCACTATAAAAGCTGATATTAATGCAGAAATATCCAGTTGTACAGTCAGTGTTGTGCTGGATGATGAAGCGTCCAGAGGCTCAGCAGTCGATATATTCAAGACAGCTGATCTGACACTGGAATGGCTGGAATGGATAAAAGAAAATAAGCTGGAGCCTGAAAGCGGACCTTCTGTTGGCATCCTGTTGAGATCGTTCACACCTATCCTGGATTACATTCGCATTTTCACCAGCAAGGGGATTGAGTTTGAAGTTTTATCGAGTAAGGGCTTGTTTGAACAACAAGAGAGTTATGACATCTACCATTTGATCAGCGTGTTGGCCAATCCGCTTGATGACCAGGCTCTGGTAGGAATTTTACGCAGTCCATTCTTTGTAATGAAGGATGAGGATATTCAACGCTTAAAGGATGTAGCCAAAGATCGCAGCAGCTCAGGCTGGGTCTGGAATGGGCTAAAACAATTGCATCCAGAAATATGCGATAATTTAAGAGACTGGCAGCAGGCCAGTGCCCGGGAACCCCTGGATCGGCTTATTGAGAAAATCATCTCTGAAGACGAAAGACGACTGTCCTGGATATCTGAAACAGGGGGAGTGCTTCGTTTGGCAAATCTGGATCGAATTATTCTCATGGTTCATCAACTTTCACTTGATGGTCTGGGTCTGAGAGAAATTCATGAATACTTCAAATTCCAGATTCAACATGGTGATGCGTCACAGGCCGAACTTCCAGGAGCGGCCAGGGTTCAGATTTTAACCATCCACAAGGCCAAGGGTCTGGAATATCCTGTGGTCCTTTTACCTGGCATGCAATCACCCACTCCCTCTGATAGAAGCGGTGTGTTTATTGGTCGGCATGAGGGTGACTGGCAGGCCGGTATTACATTGGACTCAAAACGAGCAAGTCACAAAACCTGGATGCATGAGCAGATTAAGGAGCAAACCAGGGCTGAAGAAGAGGCCGAGGATAAAAGACTATTCTATGTTGCTGTGACCAGAGCCAAATTCGGAATTGGCTTTATAGCCAAAATCAAACCTGAAACAAAGGCTCCTGCCACTTCCCGCTGGGGCAGATATCTGCAACCCGTCTTCGATCTGGAGCTTGATAAAGATCTGGCTCTAAATGATCCCCATGCATTGCAAAAGGAATGGAACGACAGATCAACATCAGCCTTGACCTATGATCTCACATTAGGCTCAGATATTCTTCTCTCCGAAGCTGAGCGTCCTGTCTCTACGGCAGCTGATATCACTCAAATAGATCCAGTCATGCAGCCCCTGGTTTATAGTGAAATATCCCCGCACACAATCATGAAGTGGATGGATAAAAAGAAATATGCTGGAGCAGAGGAAGGTCAATTGGGTGACGACCTGGATTTGGAAACCGCACCTAAAACTTTTGGTTTACTCCTCCACCGCGCCATGGAAATGGAATGGTTCATTCCAGAAAACCATCTGGACCAGATCCGACTTTTTCTCGAAGACGGAAATGTGGTTGATGCTGAAACCCAAAATCAATTTATTGAGGATCTTACTGACTGTCTTGAGATATATCGAAAGAGTCAGATAGCACAGAAAATCTCTCATCTTGATTCAGGTAATAAATTGCCAGAGTTGCCTGTCTTTGGCTTCCTGAAAAACAACACCCATATATTTAAAGTTTCAGGCATAATTGATCTGCTATATCAAAGCGGAGATGAGTGGGTTGTTCTCGATTACAAAACAGATAAAGAAGTTCCCCATGGGGATCAGTTGAAGCAGCACGCCTATTGGTACCAAATTCAAACCTATCTGTGGATGCTTAAGCATTTGTATGGGATAGAGGCACGTGGAGAACTCTATTTCAATCGATTTGATACCCTGATTCCAATCGCCTTCGAAGAGGACCTATACTTTGCAAATCTGGCTACCTTTGAGCATGGGCGAGGTTTAAAACCGATATTGCCTGGTGCTCAAGACCTAAACCCCAGCTTGACCGGAATTTTAGAGCGTCAGGATGATATGGCAGAAATGCTCATCATAGAGCCGACAAAAAATAGTGGCGAGTTATTGGCTCAATCACTGGCAAAGGCCGGGCTCAATCATCCCAGGCTGCAAATCATGACCCTGGGCGAAGTTCGCAAAATGACCGAACCTGCTGGTCGCAGACTTACACCTTACCTGACGCGTTTAGGTATAGCACAACTCTCAGGGAAACGGTTGCAATGGGGTGTGGTGAATCGTCTGGCTGAGGCTTTCTATAAAGCCACTGGCGGGGAGAGTGTAGTAGATGGGAAACTAGAACTATATGCCGAATTCTTAGCTTGGTGTGAAAAGCAATCTATACAGACACCTGGTCAAAATTCTGATTTAAAGCTTCTTCCAACCTACAGGAAGATCATAGTGAACTCAATCCATTCCACTTCTCCTGCGGACTATGATTTTTTAAAAGCGCTTGCAGATGATCATGACCTCATCTTCTTCGATCCCCTCAGAAGTGGCCAGGCAGTATCAGGATTTGACATGTCCATTGAGGCCTGGATGTCTCAGGAGCAAATGCCCTCCAAGGATAAGCGTCATAGCTACACACCCTGCTTCTCCATTTATGAAGAAGCGGTTCTGGTGGGAGATCAAATTAGACAATTGATCAAGAACAATGTAGCACCCGCCGACATTCGGATTGCTGTCTCCTCCATGGAACGCTATGTCCCTGCCATAAAAAGGGTCTTTGATCAACAGGGTATTTCAGTGCGACTGAGTAAGCGTGAACCTGTAATGGAACGACCAGTTACCCAATTGGCATTCGCACTTATTCAGGGGCGACTCCGGCAGCAGGTTTCCTGGGATATGGCCATGTCTGTTTGGCTCCACCCACTGGTCATTCCCAGTGGGGCAGATGGTTATGCGAGATTAAAACTTGATATCGAAATGCGCAAGCTTGGGGTCACCCAGATAAGTGAAACTCTTCCAGATCTGGTCTCACATCCTAAACTTCAGGATACGGCGAAAGAACTGCTTCAATTTCTTTCTGAGACCTGGCAAACAGGACAGCCCCTGGGTTTGGTAGAGGCTGCTGACTGGCTGGTCGATATACTTAAAAATTTCCAGTTTGCCCATCGTCTGGATGCAGGTAGTGTAGCCTCCAAATCATATACATCATTGAAGAATGCCATCCTCGGTTTAGGTAAAGATTGGAAGAAATATTTAAGTCGCAAAGGGAGCCTTGCTGATCTAAATCGAGAATTGAGAGAGCGTTTGCGCGGTGTTGAAGTGGCATCATCGACTCAAGGGTTTGGAATCGATGTCATTTCACTATTGGACACATTGAATCTGAAGTCCGGTCATCTATTTGTCATGGGACTTACTGAGGGTCAGTTCCCCCTGACCATGAATACAAATCCGTATTTAAAGGCTGCTTCTCTAAATCCCTGGTTTCTGAATCTATATTTATTCAAGCAGTGGCTCAGTTTCCCCAGTGGTCAACTTCATCTCTCTGCACCGACAAGGAATGCTGATGGAGCCGTGCTTCAGGAAAGCACTTTCTGCCAATATTTAGAGAAATCGGAATATCCAATTCTCACTTCCCTGACACAAGACCAGCAATACATTCAACTCTCAGGGAAGCGCTTCGCCACACCCAGTTCTCAGCGTCGAATTCGACACAATCAGTTGCAGAAAACCACACATCAAGGGGCATGGCAGGGCAAGCTGTATGATCACGATATCAGTGAATTTGATCATATTTCAGCTTCAGCGTTTGATGAGCTGATTAAATGTCCTCAACGTTACTGGTACAGTCGTAAACTTCGGTTGGAGGCTGCCGAAACCAATATTGCGGAACGTGAGGAAATTGAAGTGGGCAATCTGGTCCACAAGGTTCTGGAGCGGTTTGGACGAGATGGTGGTTTTTTATTGGCCAATGATAATTTTCCCGCAGCCCTCCAAAGATTGGAGGAGATCGCCACCGCGCTGCTGAAGGAAAAGGAAATTGATCTGGATGCTGACCTGCTCCATAATAAATGGGGTGAGTTATATTTTAGAAACTTTCAGGACGTAGAACAAAACCTCATAGCCGCCATGCTGAAAATGGAGCTTAGCGTGTTACCGGCATTCCGTGATGTTGGACTCCATGAGCAAGCATTTGGAGATGCTGAAGATGAGCAATCCTGGCCTGCATATAAGATTGAGGGCAGCTCCATAAAACTATCCCTACTGGGAAAGATTGATCGTGTCCTGGTATCAGGAAAGCAGGTCTGGGCAACTGACTACAAAACCGGAAAAGTTGATATTAAAGAAAGCAAGGAACTGTGGACCAGTCAGATGCTGTTTTATTATCTGGTTCTTAAATCACAATATCCAGGAAGTGATGTCGTTTTGACCTATGAGCAGATCAAGGGCTACAGAGACAACGCCATTGGATTAAAGGGGTATATCGGAGACGTGGACTCTGATCATCCCGTGATGGATACACTACCCGCTCGTTCGAAGGCAACCTTGGCTATTAGTGATGAGGAAGACTGGACGGTTGAACGAATAAAGGCTGAGACGCTTAGCTATGCACAGGCCTTGGCGGACAACCATTTCCCTTTGACAACGCGAGATGAGAAGCATGCCTGTGCCTATTGTCCTTTTGATAGAATTTGCAGGAAGACTGCTTTACCGAGATAATTTTTTTAAATGCTGTCTAAGCTGGGATTCGAATCCCAGCTTGGATATGCAACGAATCCCAGTCCGGAAATGCAACGAATTCCAGCCTGGATATGCACAAATGTCTACCCCTCAAGTTTTGAGATAGCTTCCCCCTGAGTTTCCCAATTCTCAAGAAGGGATTCTAATTCACCATTTAGCTTTTCAATTGCCTTTGAAAGCTCTGCAAGTTTAGCAGGATCGGTGGCATTTTGCGGATTATGAAGTTCTGCTTCCAGGGCCGACTTGTTTAACTCAGCTTTATCAATATCCCGTTCAGTTTTAGTAAATGTTTTGCGCAGAGTTTTAAGTTGTTGGTGTCGCAGTTTATTGTTGCTGGGATTGCGAACTTCTATTGGTTCATCAATGTTGGTTAGTGACTTTTGATAGTGGGTTAATTGGTAGGTGTCGGCAAAGACTTTTACAGTCCCATCCCCAGCCAGATAGATAATCTCATCACAAACTCGATCCATTAAATAGCGATCATGTGTAATCAATAGCAGGGCGCCGTTAAACTCCAGTAGACTCTCTTCAAGCACTTCCAGAGTAGGAATATCCAGATCGTTGGTCGGCTCATCCAGTATGAGAATCTCAGCCGTTTCCAACATGATCTTGGCCAGCAATACGCGGGCTCTTTCTCCACCTGATAGTTGGGAGATGGGGAGCTCCAACTGCTCCTTCTGGAATAGAAACTTCTGAGCCCAGGCGCTGACGTGGAGGGGAGTTCCGTGGAATATCACAGTATCGCTATCAGGAGCCAGAGCATGTTTGAGTGATAATTTCTCATTGGGAAGATGACGCGACTGATCAAGGGTTACCAGATTCACGCCCTGGGTTATTTCAACCTCACCAGTATCGGTTTCCAACTGTCCGCGAAGGACATCTATAAGACTACTCTTACCACTACCGTTGACACCCATAATGCCGATTTTCATCCGGGGAGAAAGAAAGATGTCCAGATCTTTAAACAGTATTTGACCCCCTCTGGTTTTGCTAATTCCTTTGGCGTGGAGAAGTTTTTTTGATCGACGGCTGCCGGATTCAAATTTTAGCCCAGCCTCAGTCTGCAGGTTATTCCGTTGTTTTATTTCAGAAAGATCATCTATCATATCATGGGCTTTGTCGACACGGTACTGGGCTTTGGTGGTACGTGCTTTGGGTCCATGACGTAGCCAGTCGATTTCCCGCCTTACTTTATTTGTCAATGACTCTTCTTCCACACGTTGATCGTTTAGAACCTTTTCCTGGTCCTGGAGAAATTGAGAATAATTGCCTCTGACTTTCAGGTAGCCCTGTTTATAGCGTCGATCAAGATCCATGATGCGATTGCAGGTATTCTCCAGAATAAAGCGGTCGTGGCTGATTAAGATGAATGCAAATTTTGCTTGTTGGAGAAACGATTCCAGCCAGAGAATACCCTGTAGATCAAGATGGTTTGTCGGTTCATCCAGGAGCACCAAATCATTGTCCTGGGCAAGAATGCAGGCCAGCGCTACACGTTTCTTCCAGCCTCCAGATAAGGTACCAGAAATCCTATCAAGATCTGAAAACTGCATCTGCTCCTGGATATCATTGAGCTGTTTTTGTCTCTCCCAATCCTCAAGGTGATCTGGAAAATGTTGGGAGATGATTGCTCTGATGGATAGGTGCTCATCAAAGACATCAGTTTGGGGGAGATACGAAATACGAATACCTGAGCTGAAAGATATGTCACCATCATCAACCTGTTCAACACTGGCCAGGATTTTCAGGAGGGTTGATTTGCCAGCACCATTGGGACCGATAAGACCAATGCGTTCACCTGAGTGGATGTTGACAGACAGGTTCTTAAACAGGAGGGTGTTGCTGTAAGATTTATGGATGCTCTGGGTAGAAATGAGAGTTGAAGGGGACACAAGAGCTACTTTCTAATACAATTTCAACAGGATTGATAAATTACACCACATGAATCAATATAACAGTGACGACAGGTTATGCTATTTGTGCAAAGAAATAATTGTTACGCTAAGACTTCTAATAAAATATGGCAGAATGCTGAGTTATCATTAATATGTTAGTGAAATAATTGAACATGATTAAAATATTATTGCGATAGAAAAATATTTCAATTAGTGAGGGAGATCATACCGGCGCGAAACGTTATAATTGTGACGCTTTTAGTGCTTGTATGCTGTACCCTCACCCCATATTATGTTCAAAACGAAGAAAATGAAATGAATTAGCACCTAAGGTGCTGATATTGTTTTATTTATTGCATGCAACAAAATAACGGAGGAAGTATGTGGCGTAAATTGTTACTAACTGGATTGATTCTTTCCGTGGCTTTTACATCGGCATTTGCTGTTGATGTACGGGCTGTTGGAGAAGATCATACCGCAGCTGTAATTGAGAAAAATAGATTGGACATGTCTGATGCTAACAATTTGTTAGCAAGGGATGCATCAAGTCGTAATGATTTTGGTGTGCTCGATCTTAGATATGATTATATCTATGCAGTTACAGATTTTACAATTCCATCTGGAGTTCCTGATATTACCGAGACTGTCACTGTCACTGACGTGGCAACTGTTGGTACCGTCACGATAGATTATGATTGGGACACTGATAGTTATCCAGGAGAAGGAGCATTCAAGCTTACTTCACCTGCAGGTACTCAACTCACTATCGGAGCTGGTCAAACAGATGGACATTACACTGTAGCATTATCTGGCTTCACTGGTGAAGATCTCGCTGGTGATTGGGTCTTTTTAATTTCTGACTCTTACAGTGACGGTGGACATGCCCTTACAAATGCCACAATGAACGTGGATGTTGCAGCAATCACACCTGAAATTAGTCTCTCTCCGGTTTCAATAGATTTTGGGGGCGTACCATTAGGAATGGTTCTTGAAGAAACCGTTACTATTTCAAACGTCGGCGGCGGAGCACTGACTGTTTCCAGTATTAGTGCTGATGATGCAAATTTTTATAGTGTAGATGCATCAGCAAGTGTTCCTGCATTTGGATCAGTTGATATCACGGTCGGTTTCGACCCAAGTGCTGTTGGCGATTACACAGCTAGCCTGATTTTTGCCTCTGACGATGCTGGTTCCCCTGATACAATTGCACTGTCCGGATCAGCTCTGCCTTCAATAGGTGGTCCCGATGCTGCTGGATATACCTGGGTAAATAGTTTTGATGTTGCCGGTCCTACTTATGCCTGGATCGATACAGTTGGTTCCACTGATGCGATCATTGCCAATGGTGATGACTATCGTGGTACAATTGATATCCCTTTTACTTTTAGGTTTTATGGAAACCTTTATACACAATTGACAGCCACTACAAATGGTTGGATCGGTATGGGTCCAAGTTCAGGTTATACCAGTTCATTCTGGACAAACGAACCCATCCTGGACACTTCCACACCAAATAATATCATTGCCCCATTATGGGATGATTTCAAAGCTGGTGATGCACCAGGTAGTTCAAGTTCAGCCCATGGAACGATTAAATACAAAACATTAGGAACTGAGCCCAATCGCCAGTTTGTTGTGATCTTTGACGAAATCGTTCGTGGAACCTACGATACTGATTATTTCAGTTTTGAAGTTATTCTGGACGAAGCCACAAGTGATATCACGGTCCAGTACCTTGATGTGCTAGGCAATACCTCAGCCGACAATGGCATTGGTGCAACCGTTGGAATCGAAAACATCGATGGTAGCGACGGTTTGGAATACTTATACAATGGCTCACCACAACTAGTCTACGACGAAATGGCTATTCAATTCGTAGCACCTCCTCCTCCATCATTACCGAATATGGTGCTTGATGTTACGGCTCTGAATTTTGGTTCAGTTCCTGTTGGTGGATCAGCTAGTGCTGATGTCATGATTACAAATAATGGTAGCGGTGACCTGGTTGTATCAGGTGCCACAGTTGCAGCTCCTTTCTCAACTACCTACTCAGGTACAATTGCTGAGAATACCTCTGCTACTGCAACCATCTTTTTTGATCCAACTGCTACTGGTCCATTTGCTGAGACACTAACCTTTACGGTTACCGGTGACTACACTGCTGATGATGATGCAGTTGCGCTCAGCGGAAGTGCCTATCCAGCAGACTTTGTTCTGGAAGATTTTGAAGGAGGAGCATTCCCACCTTATGGTTGGACGATCATCGATGTTGATGGTGGATCTGCCATCAATCCTGATCTTTCCTATATAGATCCTTATTCTGGTGAAGTTGCTGCAGAAGGTATGGGTTGTGCAGATGATTATCTCATCACACCATCCCTCACGATCCCAGCTGGCTATGCTGATTTCTCCTTCTGGCATGGACAAGAATCAGTCAATTATGAGAACTCTTTCAAACTGATGGTCTCTACAACTGGAACAGATCCTGCGGATTTTGTTGAAGTTGTAGATTATCCAAACGTGACTCCACCGGAAGCTGACGCTTGGACCATGGAAACAGTTGACTTGAGTGCTTATGCTGGGCAAGACATCTATGTAGCACTTTATGTCTATTACAGTGAATCAAGTTATTACGGGTTTGGTTTTGATGATATCCTCATGCCACCCCTCACACCAAATACCAATACCCCTTTCTTCTCTGAATACATGGAAGGTTCAAGCAATAACAAGGGTATTGAAATCTACAACCTGACCGGTTCCACGCTTAATCTGGATGAGTATCAAATTGCTCAATCCAATAATGGTGGCGGCTGGCAATACTATCACGCTTTTCCTGCCGGTGCAACTTTGGACCATCAGGATTTATGGGTGATAGTTACTGATCAATCTTTCCCAGAAATGCAGGCTATAGCCGATGAAGTTTTAGGCTATCCTAGTGTTGTTCATCATAATGGTAACGACGCGAGAGCACTGATACACATCGTTGGTACAGACACCACATTTCTAGATATCATTGGTCTTCCCGATGATGACGGATATTGGAGTGTTGCAGGTGTTGCTGAGGGAACTCGTGAACATAATCTGGTCCGCAAACCTGACGTCGAAACAGGAAATACTGACTGGGCTCTATCAGCTGGAACTGATGTAGACGATTCAGAATGGATCGTATATGATCAGAATTTCTGGTATGGTTTGGGTTACCACAATGAAGATTACCCACTACCTGGCGACAACTGTGATCTGGCACTTGTTTATGGCGATGTCAATGATCCTGCCATGGAAGGTGCAATTGATTCCTATGGCGCAGCCTGGTATACCTTCTACAATGATGGTACATATGATAATGTCTTTGCATCACTCTGTGGATCAGGTTTTGATACAAAGATTGAAGTGTGGGCTGGTTGTGATTCAGCAACATATATTGCCTATAATGATGATTTCTGTGGTACTCAGTCAGAAGTTGATCTTGGTGAATTGCCTGCTGGTGATTACTGGGTCAAGGTATATGGATATAGCTCAAGTTCAGGAGAGTACACGCTGAATGTTACCGGAACCAATGGCGTACCTGACTTTGTGGTAAGCTCCATGGAATACTATGGTCAGGATACTCTGGATGTTGTGGTTACCAATATTGGTGATGGCGACTCTCCTGGATATGCTGGAACTGATTGGCACGGTCTGTACGTTGATGGTGACTATCTCGGTTATGTTGCCGAAGATGGCATTGCCCTCCTGGCAGGCGCGAGCCATACCTATACTCTCATCGGTATCAATTATGACTTCCTCGGTGTAGGAATACACGAGGTGGTATTTGAAGCTGATACAGATGATGATGTTTTAGAAATTGATGAAACAAATAATACCGATACCCTCATGATTGAGATTGGGTATCCACCTCTGGCTCCAAGACATGTTATGGCCATGGCAGGTGAAGCCCATGTATCTCTTTACTGGGAAACTGCTGTTATTCCAGTGCCAGATCTTGCAGGTCTTGGAAGAAGCATTCATGGTGTAAGCGAAACCAGAAGTAAACCAGCGGTTGTCTTCTCCCAGGAGTTGTTGGACAAACGTGACAGAGCTCGTGGATCTGCCTTCCGTGAAGCTGGAGATACTTGTGCTGAGGCAGTAGAACTCACAGTAGCCGATGGCTCTGTAGTTTCCGCTCCCTATGCACCATACTGGTATTCATACACACCTGCTGCAGATGGTTATCTGACAGCTTCTTCTGATGGTTTGACCACTGAAGATACCAAGGTGTATGCTTATGATGATTGTGATTTACCGTATATTGACTATGATGATGATGGCGGAGCAGGACTCCAGTCCATTCTCACCATTCCTGTTACTGCCGGAACCACCTATTACTTTGAGTGGTCTGATCAGTACAGTTCAGCCGCTTTCGATTGGTCACTGACTTATATCGACTATCTACCACTTGCAGATCTTGAGGTTACAGAGATGTACCTTGAGGGTGATGCTGTCTTTGCTGTGATCACCAACATTGGTGTTCTCGACGCTGCTGGTGTCTCTTGTCATTGGTGGGTTAATGGTGAGGATGTTGCGTATGAATATACCGATCTCCTTGTTCCAACAGCTGCTGATACATTAGGTCTGTATGGATTTACATGGGCCAATCTTGGCGCAGGAACTTTCACTGTTGCCATGGATGTTGATTTCTGGGGTAGCGTAGACGAGATGTCTGAAGCAAATAACCTGGATTCAATCACCGTTGTTCTTGAAGATCCAGATTACATGCCAACTTATAATCTCTATCGTGATGATGTCCTTCTTGTAGGTGATCTCGATGCAATCAACAGAGACTTCGATGGTGAATATATCGATGAAGCTGTGGTAGCAGATGTTGAGTATACCTACTATGTCACACAGATATTAGAAGACTTAAGTGAAACTATCCCATCCGAGTCTGTTTCGGCAACTCCTTGGGCTCCTGTATTCTATCCCTTCCCATTCACAGAAGACTTTGAAGCTGTGACGGACCACCTTACCCCATTCGGTTATGTCACTGAAGAAATTGGTGAACCAGATGGCGGAAACTGGGAAGTTGGAGATAGTGCATATTTTCAAACAAATGCATATAATGGCTGGCATCCAGCTGGTAGCACCGGTCAATTCGCAGGAATTGATGATGATGGTGTTGCCATTACCTCCAATGGTAATGAAATCCTGTGGACACCGTGGGTAGATTTTGCCACTGCAGTGAATCCCCAGATTCTCTTTAACTATACAGTTAGGGGTGGTCTTGGTGGTGAATTCATCGTCTTCGACGGTGAAGATGCTATGGTATATCCCCTTGAAGATGCACCAATGGAATGGTCAGGTGCACTGTTCAACCTTGGTGAATATGCTGGAGACGTCGTCCGTTTTGGTTTCCATTATGATGATAATGGTGGCTGGGCTTATGGAATGGGTGTTGACAACATCGTTGTTGAAGAAGCACCTCTACCTGGCACGATCACTGGTACAGTACTTGACGTTGATGGTAACGCCATCGATCATGCTAATGTACATGCCATGGGTCTGTTTGCCGATGAAGGCACCATGACTGACGCAGCTGGTGTTTATACACTCACTGTTCCTGCTGGCGATTATGACGTTGAAGTCATGCGCGTCAATTATCATCCAGTAATGGCTGAAATGGTAACTGTCGCTGAGGGTGCTGCAACAACTCTAGACTTTGTTCTGGAAATGTACCTGCCAGCTCCAACTAACCTCATGGCCTATCCAAGTATGGTAGATACTACCATCGGTCTCATGTGGGCGCCTCCTGTTCCAATGGGTCAGGTTGCTTATGATGATGGAACCTATGAAGGTTTTGTTACACCAGTAAGTCCTTCTACTGCAGACAACTTCTTTGCTGCTCACTTCAAGGCTGCTATTAGTCCAGGATATGCGATCAACGAGGTCTCTGTCCTGTCTACAGCAACTGGTGCTGAGTCAGCATTTGAAAGTGTTTCTGTATTAGGCTCTGATGAAATGGGTCTGCCAGACTTTAGCAATGTTCTTTGGACAGCTGCTGGAGTGGATGCAGCATTGTATCCTGACGCAGCCTGGGATTTCTATCCAGTTGGTGTTACACCGACTGAACACGATTTCTGGGTTGTTATTGAATGGCCTGTTGGCAATGAGTTTGGTCCTTATGTCGGTCATGATGATGACACTTTCATAGGCAACTCAATCTGGTCCAATGCTGCCGATACATCAGGCGCTCCTGCATGGATTATGGATCCAGGTACTTTCGCAATTCACGCTTACCTCGGTGAACCAAGTACTGGTCGTTCAGTCGTCCTCCACGGTTCAGAAACTGTTAATATTGAGAAGCTTGGTGCTCCAATTGAACTCAGTGTTAAACAGGATCTCGTATCCACAGGTAGCGTTGAAGGTCCTACCATAACAACAGTTGGTCGTGAACTTCTTAACTACAACGTTTTCAGATCCATGGACCCAATGGTTTTTGGTGATGCATACGCAAACGTTGCTGGTGAGATGTTCTTTGATGATGACTTCACTTTCGATACACAGTACTTCTATACTGTTAGTGCTGTATACGATCTTGGTGAATCAGGTTATTCAAATGTGGATGCCTTTACGTATTGGTCACCACTGTATCTGCATCACTATGAAGACTTCACGTATCCAGACGCAACTCCTCTCGAAGACATTGGCTTTGTAACCGATGATGGTGCTGGCAATGTTGCTCCAAACTGGGGTATCGAGGATGAAATGCTGCATTTTGATTGGTCACCAACGGCTACTGATTTCTATCAGACTGTTACATCACCAATGGCTAACTTTGCCGGTGCAACAGCTGCTAGATTCTCATTCTATCTGATGTTGGATGATTATAATGATGCTGATAACGGTACCTTGGATATCATGGCCTCCATCTCAAATGATGGCTTCGTGACTGAGACGGTACTCTTTGCTCACAACGATTCTATCTTTGGAAATATTGATGATTACATGATCTTCAATGTTTCTGATGTAGTAGCTGGAACAGATGGATGGCAACTGCGATTCACTGTTGAAGGTGCCACATCGTTTACCATGGATCACCTGTGGATTGATGATATCATGGTTGAATCTGATGTTTATCCAGGACCAGGAGATTTCAGTCTTCTGTCACCTGCTAACGATGATAATGTTGTGATTACATCCGCTAATGTTGCCACAGGATCCTTGCTCTTTGCTTGGGAATCTGCTGGTGATGATATGATGTATGGTGTTGAATTGACTGGCACACTTGGAAGTGTAATCATTCCTTTTGATACATCTGCAACTGAAGTTCTGATTCCTTATTCAGTTCTGAGTGCTGCCTTTGAATTTACTGGTACCACAGGTGTAACTGGAACATGGGATATTGTTGCTTATAGTGATATGTATGATGCCTGGTCATTGAATGGCCCATTCAACCTCACTATCGGTACCACAGTAGGTACAGACGATACATTTATTCCAGATGTATTCGCTCTTTATCAGAACTATCCGAACCCCTTCAACCCGGTTACTACCATAACCTATGATATTCCAGAAGCATCTGATGTGAGACTTGTTGTCTACAATCTTGTTGGACAGCCAGTAAGCGTACTTGTTAATGGTTTCCAAAACCCAAGTCGCTACACATTAGCATGGAATGGTCTATCTGACGCAGGCTTGCCAGTATCTTCAGGTATCTATGTATACCGCTTAGAAACTGATAGCTATGTCAAAACCATGAAGATGATGTATCTGAAATAAAGTACATCTCTCCGAAATACTGCAAACAGCCCCTTCACGGGGCTGTTTGTATTTTGGGGAGAGTTGTATCTGAATGATGCGCTTAAAATGACTCTTGATCCCACTTCAGCACATTTCCTTACTGCTGATCCAAATCAAATAGTCATAGATAATTAGCAAAAAGAGATTGGTTTGTTCTGGCCTGTCAATTACCTTCGCTCCGTGAAATATTTCAGCACCATACTTGTGATGATGATCCTGGTAACCAGTAGCTTTGGTATTGCTACCATAAACGACTTTAGTGGCTACTCCGATGCATCACGTATCATTATTCAGTGGAACACTTCCGCAGAGCAAGGTCTGGTTGGATTTGAAGTTCAACGCAGTACTGATGGTCATACTTTTTTCGAAATTGGATTCTTGCATGCCCAGGGTCAGGGAAGTGGCTATACCTTTATTGATGATTCCATCATTGCCAAGGTTGCAGGGCGTAACTATTTCTACCGTCTCAAAATCAAGGATATGGGAGGCAGCTCTCAATTGAGTGATGTCATTACCATTCAATCAACGCTTGATGTGGTACCACGCACCTGGGGATCTTTAAAAGCTCTCTTTAAATAAAATCAACTCACAATTGGAATGATGAATATCCGCTGTGGCGGATTTTTTGTTTTATAAGGGTAATGGACATTGAAGTTACCTGTGTGGGCGTAGCTCTTTACGCGAATCCCCATCGACATGTCCAGCTTGTGGCAATAAAAATCAGAGGCTTCGACAAGCTCAGCCGCCGGCCACAAAACCGGACATTGAGCTCGTCGAAATGTCCAATATTACATAATTAATTTCTTACAATGAAAAGAACGAATACACCATTTAGCCATTCGTCATCTTCGTGGATTCGTTGTAGAAAAAAAGTTTTCGTCCCTGGCACTTCGATAACAAAAACTGTGATTGCCTGTGGATCTTCACCTCTGGCTTCGACAAGCTCAGCCGTCGGTCCCAAAACCGGACATTGAGCTCGTCGAAATGTCCTACGCTACATAAGGGCAGATCGCATTATGGCTGGAAGTGCATAATTAATTTCTTACAACGAACTAAACGAAAGGAACGAATTAACCATTTAGCTATTCGTCATCTTCGTGGATTTGTTGTGGAAAAAAGTCTTCATCCTGGCACTTCCATAGCGGAAACTGCGCTTGCCTTTGATTATTCGCCTATGGCTTCGACAAGCTCAGCCGCCGGCCATGAAACCAGACTTTGAGCTGGTGCTTAATGACACTCCAGAATGGTACGGGCAGGTTCTGTGAGATAGCGGTAGCCATTATACAGAGTATAAAAGCCGTAGATAATAACCGAAAGTGCTGCCAGTTGTGTCATGATATGACGGAATTTGAGCTTTTTAAACAGCCCCACAAAAAAGCCTAGGCTGAAGAGGGCAGGAATGGTGCTCAGCCCAAAGATGAACATCACGAGAGCACCATAGATGGGACTGGCTGTACTGGCCGCTGTGATAGCAAAGAAATACACAAATCCACAGGGCAATAACCCGTTAAGCATTCCCAGCAGATAAAATCCCAGAAGGGATTTACTTTTTAAGAGATTTTTAAATGTTGTTTGATACCATGTAGAGCTGGCAAAGGAAGTTTCAAATAATTTCAGTACATGGAGTTTGCCCAGGAGCGAAAGACCAGCAATGACCATGGCTACTCCAGCCACAATCCACAATATACCATTGGTTGTATTATTAAAGACAACTACACCGCCCAGGAATCCAAACACAGCTCCTAGAACCGTATAGGTGGTAACCCTACCCAGAGAATAAAGTAGGTGTGAAATGGCCTGAGCCATCTTGCTACGATCTTTTTCCAGAGAAGCAGTTGAATAGGCGATGACAATACCGCCACACATTCCAATACAATGACCAAAGGATCCCATAAAGGCGATGGTAATAATGGATATAATATTGACGGTTTCCATTATTGCTCCATGAGTTGCTGGCGGAAACTCAAATTGGCCATGGTCTCGCCCCTAAGCATAGCTTGCTGCATATCAGTAAAAACGACCAGACCCTCTCGATGGGTCCTATAAGCTCCAAATCCGTGCGACATGGGGGTTTGATCCGTGCGACTATACCATGCCAGTTTTCCATCGATCCACTGGCCAGAGGGTAAATCCTTAACCCAGACTATGGCCTCATCTTTAAAGGGTCTGGCACTTAACCAGGCCGCCATACACCCATGATCATCAAAGAACCAGGTTTTCCCACTGGGGGCCACCACTTGTGAAGCAAAATATAAATCATTGATGAGCATCCCGCATTCACTGCACTGAAATATGCCAGGTGTCATTTTAACGGAATCTCTATCTGAATTTCCCTCATAGACGACAATCATCTGCTGTGATCTACCCAATAAAGAGAAGATGGCAATGATGATCAAGATGAGAATGAGAATAACGATAACAGGTTTGATGGTTTTCACGGTTTACCCCGGGTACATCTACACATTAAAAGAATCTACTCCTCAGTAGTATAATCCAGCTCCGTGGAAAGTCGATAGCGCATGACCCGCTGATGTTTGGTATCAGCTATATAGACCACTCCAGTCTCATCCACTGCCACACTGCGGGGTCCATCCAGAATATCTGCCACCTCAACCTGATAGGTTGTGTCTCTGGTGATGTATTCATACTCTGATCCAACCAGAATGGAGTCGATATAACTGGAATCAACGAGAACGCGATTCATTCCAATATTAAAAGCAAATCTCCCTGAGGGATTGAACTGTTGAATCCGATCGTGACCCGTGTCAGCTACATAAATATTCCCCAGAATATCAAGACTCACATCCGAGGCCATGTCATAGCGTTCTATTTCCATAATATCATCGGTGGCGGCGGGGTCGTTTTGATCGTACTCGAATCCGTTGCTGCCGCCAACTTTATGGACACTAAAATTTTCACCCCATTGTGTATAGAATAGGGCACCATCTTTTCCGTGAATCATTCCACGAGGATCATTCACAGTTCCATTGCCAGTTCCAGGTGATACTGCACGACTGGTAATCCTTCCATCATAGACCAAAATCTGGTCACCTTCCCCTGTCAACAAGAGAGCAACAGGAACATACTGAAGCTCCATGATGGCATTCGAATTCGCATCTGCGACAAAACACTGATCACCATAGCTACTGACACCAGTGACATGAACATTTGATGGATCAATAAAATATCGGGCAACCTGAATGGCTTCAAGACTATCACTGGCATCCCAGAAAGCCCGGGGAGCCAACCAATAATCAAGATTTTCATCAGACCATCCAATGGAATCAACGGTCCAGTCCTGCTCTTGAAGTGTGTTGATAGAGTCAAAACCAACTACCCACAGGAGGTCACCATCTGGTGATTCAAGTCTTACACTGGTGGCAATTGAATCCACGCCCACATTATTAAGGTATTGATTCCAGACCATGAGGCGATTGCTGCTATCTGCGATGAACAGGTTGAGGCGGTCATCCTGATGAATAGCTTGAGGTAAAATGCTAACTCCTGCTTCATCCACAAGGTTCGAGAGCGCTCCAAAATGGTTTCCATAATCATCGTTGACGACTTCCTCTCCAGAAGTACTGATGACATGAATAGCAGCCTGGCCATGATCAGCAATAAAAACATAGCCATCCGCTCCAACAATAATATCCCAGGGGCTGGCAAAGGTAAAGCCATTTGAAACATCCCAATCTGGACTGATACGTATATAGGATGTGTCTCCAGCTCCAAATACTGGATCAAATTCAACTGTTTCTGTGGGCAGATTAACCTTGATGCCACAGCTTGTGAACAATAAAACCAACAGAGATACGGAAAAATATTGTTTAAGCCGTAACATTAGAAGGACCATCCCAGACTGATATGCTCTGAGCGATTTAAATCAGACATATCTGCATATGAATAGCCAAAACTGAATCCAGACCATTCAATACCCAGACCGACTGTCCAGGAACGTACTTCATCACTGAAGTGATAACCGCTTCTTAAAAAAAACATGTCATGGAACCCGTATTCAATTCCAAGTGATATATTTTCCGCTTTATCCACGGGGTGATTGAGCTGAATGGAGCTGGTTAATTTCTGATTGGGTGATTGGAGCCATTCGTGGGCTACACCAAGACGAAAAATTGTTGGAGGAGCAAAGGATTCATATTCCGCTTCAGTGGTATCAGTATCAGCATACTTTCCATCTGGACCAGCAGGCGAGCCGAAATTCAGGAGGGATACTGCAAAGCGCAGATCTTTATAGCCTGTTCGATAATAGGTCCCCAGATCCATAAGCATACTACTCATGGTCAAATCAGCCAGCTGCTCTTCTACCAGCTTAGTGGTGATACCAAAGGAGAAGCGATCAGTCATCCTCAAAGCATAAGTGAATCCTAAAAGCATATCACCGTAATTGAAATATTCTCCGGTTCCATCAGGCTGATATTCAGTAGTAATTTCAGTTGGCGGGGCATATAAGGCCAGTGCACTGAAACCAATGTGATGCACGCGACCAAACTTCCAAACCCCGGCAAAAGTGCTCAATTGAAAATCTGCAATCCATTGACTCTGATCCACCATAATGTTGATGGTTTCATTCACCTGTGCTGCACCGGCAGGATTCCAGAAAAGACTGGAGGCATCATCGGCAATGGCAGTATAGGCTCCGGCCATTCCATGAGCCCTGGCACCAATCCCAATCTTGAGGAATGAAAAGGAAGAAGTTCCGGCTCGTTGACCACCCAAACTGGGGAAAAGGTTTCCTTGAGCCCCAACAAATTGGGCTGAAAGGAGTAAGGTTAATATGATCAGAATGCGGCGCATTAGAATCTCAAACTCAAGCCCAATTCAACAGTCCGGGGGATAGAATAGCGACCTGGATTATAATTCGGATCTGGACTGTTGATGAAACCATAGGAATAGATCTCACCGGGATCGTACCCTTTACCAGTAAAAGGATTAATGCTGGATGGACGCTTCACATTGAAAAGATTTTCAATCGTACAATAGGCTTTTAACTGGAGACCGCTTAGTTGAAAATATTTATTCAACTTGAGATCTACCGTGGTAAAAGGATCGGCAGTTTCAGAATAGGGTGTATCACTTTTTGACTGACCCTC
This sequence comes from Fidelibacterota bacterium, assembly GCA_016784025.1. GTDB lineage: Bacteria > Fidelibacterota > UBA8477 > UBA8477 > JABMPR01 > JABMPR01. The sequence continues at coordinate 47,184 of JADHVL010000014.1, forward strand.
ATAATAGAACTTACCATCTTCTTCCCTGATGGTGATGTTCTCCATTCCTGTGTAACGTCGACCTGCCTGATACTCAATACGCGCTGAAACACCCCAATCTTTTGGAAGTCGAAGCCCAAATAGGTGGAGCTCATCCTTTTTGCCCACATTAAAGTGCAAGTTGGTGAAGATGCTGAAAGGTTGATCCCATCTCAAAAAATTCTCACCCAGGGGCTTTTCATCGAGACGACCAGCTTCTACAAGCAGGTTGTCCAGAGGTGTGGAACTCTTGCCCGTAGTAAAACTGTAACTCAAATTGGCATCAGCTGAGAAAAACTTTGCGAAACGTCGCTTAAATTTCATCTCGATGCCGCGAGATCGGGCATAATCCATATTGATATAGATGAGATAGGAGAGATGACCATAGCGGGGATTGAAAAGGGTGACCCGCTGGCTGGTTTCATAATCAAACATATCTTTGTAGAAAGCTTTGATTTCCAATACCTGGTTGGCATCGAATTTATGCTTAACCCCTATTTCATAGGCCACTGTAGTCTTGGGAGATAGGTTGGGATTACCAAAGAGCTGGTAGGTTGCCTCTGCTGATGAACGCAGTTTTGCATAGACATAATTAAATGTAGGTAGTTGTGAAAAATGGCCATAGTTAAAATACAGCACATCGGAGTCAGTAACCGGATGAGATATTCCCAACCGTGGACTTAAATGTCCTTTGGCTCTATTCCCTGCAAACTCAAAAGTCTCAGCGTAGAATTTTGCCCGAGCTGCATCGGTGATAGTCAAAACAGAGCTATCCGCTACAGCGTCTTCCAGATATTGTCCAGGGAACCAGTAATCATAGCGAAGCCCCAAATTGGCAATCATGCCGTCAAAGGTGATCCGATCCTGGATGTAAAATGATCCATAATCAGTGGTAACATTCCAGAAGTCATAATTGCGACCCAGACCGGATTCTCCCAACCAGGGCGAATCAATATCGATGACCTGCAGTTCTGATTGCTTGTGACCGAACCCTGCCTTAAAGCTGTGACGTTTGGACGGCTGGTAGTTGACATCTGCATCAATGGACACGTTATCAGAGTAGTAATCGTACCAGTCAGAAGCATCACCATGATCCCAAAACTCATCCCCATACGCAATATCAATTTCCCCTTCAACACCAAGCAAATAGTAATTGATCGGTTCAGTGTCAGTGGTTTGCTGGTACTCTGTCCAGTGTTTGTTTTGAACGGCGGAATGATTATTGGTAAAAAAGCGACCTATTGTGATTTCGTAGAAGAGTTTTGCTGAGAGAGTATGGGTATATAGCATTGAGCTAAGGATAGATTCCCTGGTAGTGGTGTTGAAATTGTTCAGAATGTTTTTGTATCTGTATGGGAAACCCCAGCCCTGATTGATATTTAATGAATAATCATATGAGACACTAAGCTTTTGCTGACTGTTAATGCGCCAGGTCAATTTGTAAAGTCCATGCCAATCATTTTTATGACGAGGTGCTAAACTCTCCATCCATGACTGTGAAGGAGCCAGATCATCGGCCCCAGGTAGATAGGAATCATTTAAATTCATATAACCATTGAGAAAAAAGCTGAAATGGCCAGGGAGTTTAATTCCCAGAGCAGTCAAGGCTCCAGTAAACACCTCCGGACCACTTAAGGTGAATTCTACTCTGTCCTTGGAGAAAGCCTCCCAGGGCAAATCCTTCAACCCAAAATGATCACTGGAATAGGAGAAAGTTCCGTGATAGTCCTCAGAACCTTCTTTTATACGAATGTTGATGATACCAGACATGGCCTGACCATATTCAGCATTAAATCCACCTGTTATCACCTCAAGTTCTTCGATGGCATCCACATTCAAGTAGAGATTGTTAGCACTCCCTGAAAGTGGATCCTTGACTGACATTCCGTCCACAATAAACATGGATTCATCAACCCGACCACCTCGGATGTGGATTTCGTTATCCTGAGAAGTAATACCGGCTTGCTCAGCCAGAACATCACCAACATTTTCCACAATATTCATTTTCAGGTCATCAGATGTAAGTCTGACGCTGGAGGAGGTTTGATCCACTTCAAAAAGGGGACGTTCACCCTCAACTACCACTTCCTGACCAAGAGCCAATGTGGTTTGTTCCAGTTCGATTTCTACATAGGCAGGCTCAGCAATGGTGACAATGGTATTGGTTTTCAGGACGACCTTATAGCCAATCATAGAAAATTCGATATCATAGGTTCCAGGAGACATACCGGTCAATCTGAAGCGACCATCCAGATCAGTAGCACTGCCATAGTAGCTTCCTTTAATGATAACATTCACACCCGGCAGTGATTCACCGGATATAGGATCGCTCACATACCCTTCAATAACACAGCTACCTTGTCCAAAAATGGACAATGCCAGGGATAGAAATACTAAGAGTGTAAGGAGACTTCGCACTATTCGAAGACCTCAAACAAGAGATAATCCATAATAGGAACAATGTTTTCATTGCCGTCACATAAATGCAGGGGCAGACTGAAAAAGATAGATTGACCTGATCCAGATGAAGGTCTGAAAAGTTGTGCTACTGGTGGATTGCCTGTCCAGACATCACTTGAATTGCGGGAGTCCTGGAGAATAAATAGATCCTGACTGGTCTCTCCATCGATAAGATTTGCAGGATAATATGCACTGACTCTCCGTGCGATGAGGGAGGAAGTCTTTAATGAAAGATTTGGCAGTGTCACAGTTGAATCAGTGATACTCAAGTCCACCATATTGATGTCCAGACCCGATATCATTCGTCCTGAAGGATTAACCACCCAGTTTGAGTCGATGCTGGTGAATGTATAATCTGTATCAATAAAAATACTGGAGATAAAAACATTACCACCAGCTTCCAGATAGGTACGTAAAGCTCCGTCGGCTCCTGGTAATGAGGGTGCTTCTGAATAGTGGTACCACACAACGGTACTAAAATAATTAAACATGGCCAACTGGTCTGTGGTTGCCGCAGGTAGTGCTTTTTCATCAAAGCCCAATTCGAACTCTGAGTAATTATCAACACCGAACAGGGAATCGAGAATGTCTTTGTAAAAAGTGTGAGTTGAACCATCATCAAGCTTGTAATCATCAATCAACAGGACATCACCAACAGGCTCTACTACACGCCATTCATTGGGGGAGGCGGCATCTGTTGAGTCTGGAAATTGCAGGAGATTACTGAAGGCACCAGCTGTATCGATGGCTTGTACATAAAAGGTATGTACCCCGGCCGGAATTTCAGTTAGAGTCACACTAGAGATATTCCCCTGGCGATATTTCCAACTGCTTGTACTGTCCAGTCGGAAGCGAATCTGATTTATTGTTTCCAGTCCATCAATATCACTAACAGACCATGCAAAGGTACGCGTAGGGAAGGTGACATGGGTAACATTGGGGTTGTTGCCTGACGTGGGGTTACTGCTATTGGCAAACTCAATTTCTGGATGTGAATTAGCCACAGGTATACGCAATGTAGCTGGAGACAGATCTAGCGCTCCTTGATTGTCCTCAGCTTTGACTTCAAAAAGGAATTCATCATATGAAATCTGAAGCGGGAGAAAGAAGGTGTCTGATTCGGCGGTGCTGCGAGTCCAGGTATCTTCAAAATTCCATTTATAATGATAGGCCACCACCTCACCATCAGGGTCTTCACCCCACCAGTACATAACCTGATGACTCGTGGTTGTGTCAGCAATATTTCTGGTAAATATAAAGGTGGTATCTGATGTCGTATCAGACAAGACCGTATCAATACGATCAGGGGCAAAGCTTAAAAACAGGTGTGTTTCAGGAGCAGCATTTCCCAATCCTTCAGAAGGAAGATCATCAAGGAAAGGGTTTTCCAGAGACTCACATGCAACAATAAATAGAAATGCTAGCATCAAAACGATGCCGGTCGGGATTCTCATTATTGTACTTAAGTTACTCATTCTATTTTTTAGCGCCCTATCAAATATTACCCCGTCCTTTAGGACAGGGGCTAACCACCTTAAATAAAAAGGACTTTAGTCCTGATTAAGCCTCTTTCAAAAAAATCCCCGCCTGATGTTAGCCACCAGGCGGAAACCATTTCTTTGCTATTTCAAGAAGGTCATTTTTCCTACCATCTGTTCTGTACCTGCTAGCATACGATAGAAGTACAAACCTGATGATACAGGACGACCCTTTTGATCTACTCCATTCCAGACAACCTGATAGTCACCAGCATTCATGGATTGATCCACCAGAGTGGTCACAACCTGTCCAAGTTGGTTGTAAATTACCAATTGGACTTGTTGTGCTTCAGGAATACGGAAGGTGATATTTGTTGTTGGATTGAAGGGGTTGGGATAGTTACCCAGGGCATAACCTTCAGGGACAACCAAATCATCGATGGCTGTGGGATCTAGAATCAAGTCAGATTCATAGAGTGGTACCAACTTGTAGGTAGATGAATCCGCATAGGTGCCATAGTGATGATAAACCCATCCACGAACCTCTTCATAAAGAGATCCAACTGGAGGCAGGATATAGTTGGAGAGACTGTCTGAGTCGTCATCTACAAACACACCACCACTCCCATCATCAATGACCATAATGTCAAAGTTGGTGGGATTGAGTTCTGTGATTACGGCATCCTCAACCTTGACAACCACATTGCCCCACTGTTCTGCAGTGGTAGGCCAGCGGAGATCACCTGTAGCAACCACAGGCTCATCTGGTACTTCTAAACCAATATCTAGAATGTCGATCTCAGTTGTGATCCACAATTCTGTCATATTTGAAGCATGGGTTCCTTCATGAGTATCAAACTCAAGGATTCTACCTGACAATTCAATAAAGTCACCCTCAAAGAGTACTGGATATGCAGTTGAATCTGGATTGTAACTCAAAATAGAAGACCAGGGTCCACCATTCACATCCTGAAGGATAAACTTAATACCGTTTCCAGCATAAGAGAGCCCAGTAGGCATGGTTACAATTCCTTGAACCTTCACAATGGTCGTATCCGTCCACTCCTCATGGTAATAGCTGGTATCAGCGAACCACACGGAACTATCTAGACTTGAATATTTTGGCATAAGATCAGAATATCTAACCTGCTGAATAGCCTGAATTCGTGTCAGACCATCATCGGTCTGAATATCGATAGCCAGACGGGGTTGGATTTTAAAAGCATTCCAGGAATAGTCCAATACGCCAACTACAGAGGATAGCGCTTGGTCTTGGATTGGGGTATAGAAATAATCAGCATCATCATCAATGGCTAGTGAATTGGTTCCATCACTAACACTCCATTCACCACTTCCAAGATCGGGATTATCGACGGTTACATTTTGGATTTCAACGAGAACGCCTTCATACATTTCCATGTCAGCATCTAGAGTGATGAGCATGGGCTCCATGAAGTTACCAGAGCTCAAGAACTCAAATTCTGTAATATCCAGCAACTCGGTCATATCAAAATATTCGTCCACAGTACCGGTAATCCGAATTTCATCACCTTCCATCAGAGCACGGCCTGGATCATAGACCTTAATACCTGATTGAGCGGCAAAATCATCCTGGATGAAATAGTATAGAATTTCGTCTTCAGGATTAAATGCATAAGGTTCAGCTGTTACAATTCCCTCAATGGTTACTGAAGTACCTGTTGGAATCGTACCATCTTGTATGGAGGCAATTGATGTGACAGAACCGCCATAAACGACATAGCTGGATGCTTCAGAGGTGCTTACTCCACCCAGATCATCTGTAGCACTGATGGTATAGCTAACCACTGCATTGGCTGCCTGAGCTGGTATGACACCAGTATATTCATCAGCTTCACCTAAAGTCATCACCACCGTCATCTCAATTCCACTATCAACGACATAATTCAATGAGGCAGATGCCACAGATGAATTGTCGATGATTGTAGCACTAACGCTAACGTCATCGGCCGGACCCGGGCTAGCAGGATCCTGGGATACACCTGTGATAAGTGGTGTAGGATCTCCAATTTGGGCAAGGTCTGTATAGTATCTGGGGAAGATCTGAAAGGTCTCATAGTAGCGACCTACGATTCCTGTGAAATTGAAATATCCTAACAGGGCTTCATTCATATGCAAATCTGTATCACCATCTATGCGCATGGTAATGGTCTCACCATTGGGATCAGCAACAGTCATGTTTACACTGGAGCTGGATGTTGGCCAGGTGCCACCTACTATGGTAAGACTATCAAGATGTATGAACTCAGATTCATAATCAACACCGTTGGCATGAATCTCCGGCACAGTCAAATTCTGAATGGCTGGTAACTCGTTTCCTGAACTCAATACCTCAATGTCCGTTGGGGCAACTGGAGATACTTCAATAAGGTCTGCATAGATATCGATGGGACCCGTTACGATGACTTCATCTCCAACTACTAATTCTGCATCAAATCCACCGGCATAAATAACCAAACCACCAGTATCGTCCTGGATAGCAGCCTGAGTTGACGATCCAACAGTACCCCAGGTCGTGGCCGTGATAATACCTTGAACAGTAACTTCAACACCGTCAGCCATACCCCTGGCTTCAGCAATGCTGATTGGTGTAACCGCACCTAATTCTGTAATCCAAGTGCTAATTAAAGTGAGCTCACCAGCAGACAAAGCTGCAGAGGGTGGCATCTGTCCACCGTGAACGCCAGTATTGTTGAGTTTGTTATACAGCACAGATGCTGCAGGGTCACCGCTAACTACTCGTAAAGCAGGTGCGTAACTAGCAGAAGCTACAGCATCCACCAAATTGTCAAAGCTAACACCAGCAGCCAGGCTCAAACCACCATTTGTACCATGACAACCGGCACAATTTGCAGTCCAAATGGGTTGAATTTCTGTCTCGTAATCCACCGCCAGAGCGCTGCCCACAGAGATACAGAGAATTGATAAAAGTAACATTCGTTTCATGGATTTCTCCTTTTTGATTCAAGCTACCACTCAGGATAGCCCATTATTTCTCATTATTTAATAACCAATAGCTTCCCGGTTTGGACATGGCTATTGCTTAAGTTTTCTACTGTATAAACATACATTCCTGTGGAAACAGGTTCATCAAATTTGCTGATCAGATCCCAGGGGTGTTCGCCACCTGAAAGCACTGTATTCCCAGAAGGCACTCTGCGAACATCTCCACCATTGTACTGTGCGCCCTCATGGTCAATTTCTTCCACAAGATCTCCACTGAGTGTGTAAATACGGATCTTTGAGCTGGCAGGAAGATTCCTGAACCAGACCAAACGTTCCCGCTGTCCATCACCATCCCAGGTGGCTCGCACGCGGTAGGGATTGGGATAAACTGATACTGGATAATTTGAGACATCTGAAGTTGGTGGAGTACCCGGTATAACACTTATCCGGTTTTCATTCTTGGAACTCTCTAAACTGGCCAGACCGGTATCTTCATCCCCACTGTCGAAAGCTGTGATGGCGTAGACCGTATTGTTCGGCCAACCATTCTGGACGCCCTGATTCACCCACTTGTAGTGATAGAAGTGTCCCTTGATTTCGATGGAATCTTCCAGACCCATATCGTTGTATATCTGTACCAGGTCAAGTCCAGAATCATATCCAAATTCATCACCGATAAGATCAAACTCTGCCAGCAAGGAGTACTGGGCAGTATTCCCACTGGTTTTAGTACTGCCATAAATCCTATAACCAGCAAAATCAAGTTTCCTGGAAACTGGATCTAAAGCTAATTCCGGAGCACTATCCCAGTATAAAGTGACTTGTTGATCTTCGGCTACCACAGCCAGGGCAGGTGAGGGAGGAGGTTCAGGAACGATGTAGCGATCCAGCACACCATTTTCATTCAAATCCTCGCCAGCATCCAGAACTGAATTACCGTTAACATCCTCACCATTAAAAGCCTTCTGAGCCCAATCTGCATTTTTGATGAGATCCTGGCGGCGATCAAAATTATTGCTGGAGCCTTGATGAGACCACGGAGCACCTATAACTGCAAAGACCACATTGATTGATTCACCCACAGGCAGAACAAAGCCATCGTCTTCAGGTAAAGTACCAAAAGGGCCGGCTGAGACCAGCATCATCCAGGAATTAGGTAGATCCAGCCAGGGTTGATCCTCGTGACTCTGAACAAAATCCTGGTCATAAAAAGGGGAGCTGGAAAGCTTGCCATAGCGTTCCTCATCAGATATAGGCATGTTAAATTCTGGGATATCCATATTCTCTGGACTATTCCAGCGCCAGGGATTGTAATAAGTGTACCAGTCTCCCTCTGCATCAGCATGGGAGGTTGATCTTTTGTTGGGACCATGAAGGGCCATAATGCCGAAATACGCACGCGACCATCCATCATCACCATCATAGTCATACTGGTAGCCAATATTACGGGGATAACCATTGGTATTGTAGGACCGTTCAAAACTGTTGATGTTGTCGTACCAGCTAAACCCACTGCCAGGTTCCCAGCGACTTTTGTAATTCATGTTGTTGACAGAGGCATCTGCCCAGATACCGGCATAGACATCTTTAATATCCCAACCTGTCCCCGAAGAATCGACAAGATCACTTCGGTTGGTAATGGTATAGTCTAGAATCACAAATGATTCCATGAATGAATGGCTCCAGGCATAGGACTCTAAATGGACCTCAATACCCAGAGGTACATGATTGATGATTTCAGAGTCAGTGTCCTTGAAATCTGCCAACAAATCTTGATGGCTGACTGCTTCAAGCGAAAAATAGCTGGCCAGGGGGGAGGTGCCTGCAGAGGAAATACTGGAGCGAGTTTGAATAGTGTCACCATCTGCAGCTGAAGTGGTAAATTCGAAACCCTCTTCACCATAATCAAAGGCGCCATCAACAATAGCTGTAGACACACGGGGGAGTCCTGGTACACCATTAATGATGGGGATACCACCAATCCATAAACCACCGTAACTCATGAGCTCAACCATCTCTCGCTCAGTACCATATTGCTTGTAACGACAGGAGGCTTGATTCGGATTGTTCCAGCCTTCACCGATGATTCCAAAATTGGTTACAGTGAGACCCATTTCCCCAACAATGGTGGTATTGTCATAATCATCAATTGCAGCTTTGTTTAACTGAGCAAAAACTGGATGTAGAGATCCAGATAGGATGAATATGAAGGCTGCAAATACGGTAATGCGCATTTAGCCAAGATAATTATCTGTACGGCTAGTGGAAGGAAAATTCAGCCCAAAAGGGGGCTAATCGGGCACAATTTCATCACCTCAAGGATAATGAAGAAAATGAGCTGTATAAAGGTCAAACGCGGTGGGCAGTCACCTATTTTAAGTGCAGGTTTACCATCTCATTCTGTATTTTCCAGAAACGCCTGTACGGGAAGTGAGGTTTTTGTTCCACACTCTCAGTTTCCAGCATGGCGATGAGGGCATCTGTGGTGTCACGCTCCAGGCTATAAGCCTCTGCAGTAAGGGCGGCCTGCTTGCCTGCTTCCACTTCCTCAGCTTCCTGTATCCATCGATTTTCCAACACATCAAATTCCCGCCGTACCAGTGTATTGCGATGCTCGAAATCCAGCAAAATCTGACGGTGGAGTTCCTCATGATGCCACCAAAATATATCATCGTCAAATTTTTCCAGATCCTCCCCAGCAAAGGATGTTGGGAGGGGATCATGACCAAACCAAACTGGCTTGAAAACTGATGTACAGGGGCTGGATGTGGCTGTGGCCCAATAGGTCTCTTTATCCTGAGTCATATGGGCTACAAAAGAAGCTGTGGATTGGGAGGCCTGTCTGGCAGGACTGGCGCCGGCGTGTGCGCAGACATGATTCATGAGAAAATGATTGTCGGGACGGTAAGATCCTTGGCCGTGATCGCGGAGATGAGCAAAGGCATCTGTGAGAGAATAATTTTTGGTTCTCAACATCTCCTGTGATCGGGACTGTCGGACTGCACAGGCAGAAAATTTGGTATAAAAGGTATCGGAGTAACAGTTGGCAAAATGGAAATCAGCCTTTTTCTTGATCCAGCCCTTTTCCAGAGCCGTGTAGATCAAATCTTCATGCATGAGGTCAAAATCGTTCCCAATGGTGAGACCATTGCTGATGGCATGGTAGTCTTCCACCTTCTTGGCTACCCACAAATGCCCGGCTGTTTCCAATACCCAGGCTTCATTTGGATCGGCAATAAGAAAGCTGTTGTGATAATAAAAGGATTTATTCTGGTACCCACCGTTGCCACCCTGTCCATATTTTTCCAATAATTCGGTGATGGTTTCTAGAGCACCCCTGGCGGAGCTGCGACGCTCCAGAGCCAGACGCAAGAGATCCATTCCAGTGAGGCCACCCTCTTTCTGGACTGGCATCCTGGTGAATACCGCTTCATTTCCAATGACAACGCCTCGATCATTTGCGCCTATCTCGGCACCCCACATCCAGAAGGGACGACTGATGAGGACGGCATGAGTTTCCTCTACCTGAGAAATGCTCATGTGTGTGCATGCCACCACATCACTAGGGTCATGGCGACATTCTGGATGATACTCCAGAAGTTGAACTTCCGCAGCTTCTCGATCACTGTTTTTCCCAAAGATCATGCTTCCATCTCTGGTCACGGAGGGGAGGGCTACAAAAGTATCACACATATCACTTATCTCCTGAAGGGGTTAAGACTGCTTCTGCCATCACATCATCAAAGACATGCTTTTGCTTTCAATCTGCGCTCATCTGTGTAAATCCGTGGCTCAAACTCATCCTCATCGTTTGATTTTGCCAGGCAGGACAAATTCATATCTTTGTCCAAGGAGTTTGCTTTTGATAAAGCGATCAATTCTTCTCAAGCCAAGGAAAAGTCTCCATATGAGCTTATCCTCCTTGTAGTAGGCTTCAATCGCAGGTTTATCCAGAGCATCCATTTTGCCAGACGTGCTGGTGTTGATTGTCTCGATCCAGCTATCTACTAATTCAGGACATTGCTCCTTATATAGATTAGCAATCAAATCCGTATAAACCAGTCTTCGATCATAATAGCGCGTCATGACATCTTCCAGAAACAGCCAGCGAATGAGCCAGCGCAAGAAAGAAGGCGCACTTTGTAACAGGAGCTCAGGATCAAGTGTCTCCGTTCCATTTTCCAACATGAGGGGTGTACTTGTGTCGACGTAAGCCATTTCCCCTGATTCAAGCAAGACCCAATTGGACAATTGACCATCAATAGCCAATCGAATTTCAGGATCATTTTCTGAGTTATAAGTCCAGACCTTTTCAATTTCCTCAACAATCCTTTGAATCATGATCTTGGGAATGTCAGCATCCGGGGTATGAATTAATTTGTGGCAAAATCGGGAGGGAGGAAGTTGCTTTTGGAGAATATAGAGCACTGCAATATCGCCATGCCCGCTTACAATTTGGGTAGCGTCTTCAGGCACAAATAATCCAGCTCTTCTCAGCCGTTCACAGTATTCTTTATATGCCGCGGCATATTTTTCAGCAGCTGAGATGCTGGCAAAAAGGGGCATGCGTTTGGCTGCAATTTCAAAATCATTGTTGATCTGGAGGACGCAGGATATTTCACCATAGCCCAAGATTTCACATGGGATTATTGAAGATATAGGGTCTCTGGGATTGAGATCATTCTCAAATTGCTGAAGTGTAGCTTGGTCTAGCATTCAGGCCTCATTCCCGGAAAAGCGCCTGAGAATTCCACTACTCTTCTCTTTCGCCATGAGTGCAGTGCGCAGCTTTCGGGCAGCATTCATGGCGCTGTCAAGTTTCTCCATAACCAAATCAATCTCTTCATCAGTAATAGTGAGTGGGGGTAGGAATTGAGTCACAGAGGTATCGTTGTTGGCATAGATCATTAAGAGGTCCTGGTCATAGGCCGCTTTTGTCAAGGCAGGACCGCCATATTTATCTCGCAACTCCAGACCAATCATGAGGCCAGTTTGGCGAATACCGATAAAGAATTTAGGATATTTCTTCTGAATCCTGTCCAGCCCTGCTCGGACTTTTCGCCCTGCTTTTTGAACCCGATCCAGAAAAATGGGCTCACTCGATATCTGAAGCACCTTTTTAGCTACCCGACACCCCAATTCTGAACCACCATAGGTTGAGATGTGGATAAAGGGATCCCGTTTAAAGATAGCATCAAGAGGCTCTCTTATAACCGTAGCAGCGATAGGATAAATGCCACCGGAAAGGCCTTTGCCCAGGATCACCATATCGGGTGTAATCCCGGCATGTTCAAAAGCCCACAATTTGCCCGTACGTCCCAAACCAGACTGAACTTCATCCATGATGAGCAAAGTTCCATTATTATCACATAACTCTCGAACTTTTTGGAGATAACCCTCAACAGGCATGACCATCCCCAGCGTGGAGGGAACTGTTTCAAGAATAACTGCAGCCACTTCTGGGTCAAGGGCTTGAGCCAGTGCAGCTGCATTATTAAAGGGGACTTGAATCATATTTGAGGTGTTGATACCAAAGGGTTCACGATACTGTGCATCACCGACTGTGAGCGCTAGACCAGTATGTCCATGGAAGCCACCAGCAGCCGATATTATTTTGGACCGGCCAGGCTGTCCACAAGCCAGTTTTAAAGCCAGATCAACTGCTTCACCACCACCCACACCAAAAATACAAATGTTTAAATCGTCAGGCATGGTAGCGGTGATTTGTTGAGCGAGAGCAGTACGCTCCTGGCTCATAAAATGGTGGTTGCCAATATCCAATTCATCCAGGGCAGACTTTAGAGTATCAATTATTTCCTGGTTGCGATGTCCCAGATTGAATACACCACCATTGGAATGACAATTGAAGAGACGTTTACTCCCATCCATATCATGAATCCAGGCGCCATCCCTGTTACCCATGACAAAGTCCATTCCATATTTTTTAAAGAAGGCAGCCTTGCCAGCAGAGACATGGGTTTCAAAACTTTTTATGACGCTTTGTTTATCCATAGATCAGTCCCTTGTGCACTTAGATCTTTTATACTTCGACAGGCTCAGCAAGACAGAATATAATTATTAATTGTCTCCCTGAGGCTCTCGAAGGGTGGATATCAAATTTCATCAGCGCGCACTCCTTCGTTCTATTAGATGCAAAAACCTGTTTAGTAATTCCAGAAGAGAGAGATGAAGTGGCGCGCATCCAGAGTATGGTTCATTTGATAAATGGAATATCCCAGGGTGAAATTTGACCAATCTGCAGTAAAACCAGCCGAGGGATATATACGCGGGTCTGGATCAGCAGCTTCTATCTGAAATCCACCCATGAGCTCGAATTTATCTAAAAGTAAATAGGAGAGACCAACTGCATTTGGAAATGATCCATTGTTGACCTCGGCAAACACAGTGAGCTGATTAAAGTTGGCATCGGCTTCTACCCACATTTCAGATGGGAGCGTAGTGCTCTCTTCATCCAGTTCACCACTCACTCCAAAGTGTCTTATACCTCCGCTGAGAACCAGGTAATCCCTCACTTGATAGGCAGCAGCCAGATTGAGTGAAAGACTGGTGGCACTGGCATTCAAAGAACGCTCATAGACCAGTTCACCTCCAAAACCCAGAATGACCGGTCCCAACTCTCGAGCATAGGCAGCCCCTGTGTTGAATAGATTGTATTGAAAGGTGCTCAGTGGTTCTTCAGTGGGGATATCATTCCGATATTCCAGTTCGCCGCTATTCAGAGCCTGGAAACTCAAATGTGTATTGTTTAGTGAAATACCCATATACGCTCCCTGGATATCAGCAACCCAATTCCAGACACTCAGGGTAACTGTGGATTCTGGGTGGGTGAGAATACGGGTTGGTTTGACCGTTGGATTGAGGGTCAAACCAAGAGATGCATCACGGGCATCAGTGGGAGTTGATAGAATATCAAAACCTGTCTGGCTCAAGCCCATCACGATGAATGTCAAAATCAGAAAAAGTCTTTTCATCATTAGAAATTTACTCCCCATCCAATATAATTACGGTATCCTTCACCTGGAGTTCCGAATTTAAACCCATAATCGATGTGCATGGGGGGACCCTGTTTCCAGGATAACTCATATCTGGCACTGAGACCGGGATAAATACTCTCATCTTCATAACTCATACCAACATTTACCTGGAGTGCCTGTATTCCATGCCACATCATGGCAACACGGTATATGTTTTCATCGATAAAATAATAATCATGCTCCAGTGCAAGAGAAACGGTTCCTATATCCTGCAGCCAGCCCCAGGAAAGACTCATGGGAAACTCATCTTGATAGCTACTGCCTCGCTCAAAAATGTCCTGAGTTTTCCATTTATAACTGCTGTTCCAGTCTTTGATGGCCAGGGCGAATGAGCTTCCCGCCATAGGTTTGAAGACAAATCCTAGACCGGCTCCAAAACCACTCCCTTTTAAATCCAGATCAACGTCACCTGAGCTGAATTGTTTGGTTAGGAGCTTGAGGGAGAGTCCAAATGCTAGTTTGTCAGAAAAGCGGTTTGAGAATGAAACCAGATAGGTCATCTCAGTATCGCTGATATCCCCGGCTGCATAGCCACGGGAGTCTCGAGCCTCAATATTTTTTGTTCCGGCGGCTATCAATCCGATGGATAAACTGGCTGTGGGAGGTAAAGGGACTCCAGCATTCACTGTATAAATGAATCGATCCAGGGAAAGCTGGACCAGACCAGCATCAAAACTCCTCTGACCAAAGAACGCCTTGGAGGCTGGGTTTTGAGAATAGCTGTTGGTACTGGTCTGATGAAAGAGGGTTATACCTCCAGTCCCAGAGGAAAGTGGGTCAGATGTAAACCGATTCGAGGTCCCAGTATATCCACCCAGACCTGATGCGTATATACTGGGACTTAAAGCAAATAATATTAATACTGGCAGTAATAGATTCGCACTCAACGACCGTAGAATGCTGATTTGTCTGACCCTATAGCCAGGTTTTGAGATAGTGTCTTCGCGAGCGAATGATAATGAGCGCGGCGATCTCGAATTCGAGATGGCTTCGTTACTTCGCCACTCGCAATGACTGGTGAATGTGTGTATCATGAAATTATTCAATTTATCACCATCACTTTCGTCCAGTGAATATCAGAATCTATCTCGATTCGAATGAAATAGGTCCCATTGGAAACGAGGTAGCCAGCTTCATTCCGCCCATTCCAGGTGCGTTCCTGAGGACCCGATAGTGTGGATGGGACATTGTCCAGGACCTCCCGGACACGATGCATGGCAAAATCAAAAACATTGATAGAAACATCTTCCCCGGCGTCAGCGCTATAACGAATTATCAGGTTGCCCTGACCATTCAAAACCTTGTCATATCGTGGTGTGAATGGATTGGGATAAGCATAAAAATCATCAGAGGATTCTGCCGATCGAGCCTTGTGGATATTCCAGGACAATCCTTCATTGAAACTTACCGCCAGACCATCACCCGTACCCACCCAGACCGCGCCATCCTGATTCACCAAAACGGAATATACCGCATCGGAGTATATAATTTCGGAGAAATCATCGTGATGAAAATTGGGCAATACCACAAAGTGGAGACCGTCTCTGGATTTCCACAACCCCTGGTCGGTGGCCGCATAAATATTTGAAGCATCAGAACCAATATTCCAGACTCGAAAATTCAGGAGGGGAGCACGCCAATAATTGGTCTCATCGTCATAAAAACTCAAGCCAGTTGCATCACCAGCACCTGTTGTAATGGTTGATGCCCAAATCCGATCTGAGCCATCTGGAAGGGTTTGTCGATTAAGGGCGATCACCCAGTTTCCTGAGATGTTTGAATTCTTAAATGTGAAGTGATCCCAGCTAAATCCGCCATCTAAAGAGCGATTAATACCACCAGAAGTTCCTACCCAGACTGTATCGTTCCAGGCCTTTACAGCAAAGGCTATATGATTTAAATGAGTGAGGGGATCCAGAGCATAATATTCCTGGTCTGCCAGAATATCACTCTCCATATCCTGAACAACATTGGAGTCCAGCCTGGCTTGATCAGTCCAGGGCAGCATGACACGTTGCCAGGAATCACCCAGGTCATAGGAAACTCTTAACCCACCACCAAATGAGGTAGCCCAGAGACGTGTTCCATCAAAAGCCAGATCATAGGTGATGTTTTGTACCTCGGTCACCACATCAACAGATAAAATAGAAACACCAAAGAGATCCATCTCGGAGTATTTGGCATAACTTGTATCACTGCCTTCAATAATCATCTGGAGACTATCCATGGGTTGTCCTAGATGTGTCCAGCTTGCACCGGCATCCACGGAGCGGCTGATACCGCCACCAGCTTTAAGATCGCCAAAGGCAGTAGTTGTGTCAAAACCCATAGCCACCCAGATTGTATCTCCCCAGACTGCCAGAGCAGATACTCCTCCCTGACCCAGATTTGAAAAACGAGAACTGAAACCAACAAAGGAATCTCCGTTGTCGAAGGTAGCGCTAAGACCGTGCCCTGAACCCAGCCATAGGGTATCACCCTGTCCTGCCAGATCAGAGATACTGCTTCCAATCAGTCCACTATAGACGGTATCGGCTGATTCCAGGGAAAAAGTTGAAGGTCTCAGGAGTTGGGCATGCAGAGACAAAGAGGTAATGATGCCGAGGAGGGCTATAAGAGATCTCATTTGAACACCCCGCTCAGCTCAACATCCTGGCTATGACTCGGGGATAAACTCCCAGCAGGTAAAACAACGATTGAATCAAGTACAGGAATTGCTTCGATTCCCAACCAGGATCTGGAATTGAAGGTCCAGTGATAAACCCCACTCAAATTGTTGGGAGCCAGAGCCAATAGGAGACTGTAGACACCATCATTGGCCAGACTGTCGCCACTGGTAAAATCAATACCCTCAAAAGAATAAAAGATCACACTACCACCATCATCATAAAGGGGAATTGGTTGACCACCATTGGCATAAGTGCCATCAGGTTTGAGAGACATCATGCTTACGTCTCTGATTTCATCCAATCCTGCAGGGTGGCTTACTTCAAGGGTTAGTGTGTCCAGTACCAAGCCACTTGCCAGAAGTGTCAGTGTATCCAGATGACTAGCAGCACCAATAACTGGGGGAGCAGGTCTTTCCGGTTGCAATGTCTTAAATTTAGCCAGGGAATTTGATGCATCGTCTCGTACAATAACTTCAAGTGTCCAAAGACTGTCTACATATGTAGACATGGAGTCAGGTAAGATCCAGCCTCCATCATAACGACCATCTCCAATAAGGATGTCATCACCTTGACCGAGATCATTCAGCAACAAATATGATGAACCAAAGATGCCCAGATTATATACGACCTCCTCTATTGCGAGCGGGCTGGTTACTTCAACTGAAAAGAAAAACTGCTGGGACAGATAGTCGAATTCGAAGCGGCTGATTTCCATGGAAAATGTCGTCTCACCAGAATCTCCAAGATAGGGCTCTTCATCTAGCGTTGTAGGTGATTGATCGCACTGAATCAAGCTGGCGATGAGTATCACGGTGATGATTATTTTACTTCGCATAAATAGGCGATCCATTCATTCTTTGTAAAAGTTTTCAATACTTTCCAGGGGGATAGCGCAAGGAGTTCCCTGGTTTCCTGGTCTTCAACCTGGAGGAGACCTGAGACGATCACTCTGCCACCCTTACGAACTGAGGCGAAATAATCCGGGAGTATGGGAAAGAGTCGAGCTCTAATAATATTTGCCACCATGATGTCATACGGCGGATTCAAGACTGGGGTTTCACTTATCTGTATATTAAATCCAGATTGAATCCCGTTCAATTCCAGGTTATCCCGGATATTTTCTTCAGTAAAAGGGTCATTTTCCAGTCCATCTACTTCAGTCGCCCCCTTGAGTAAGGCCGTAATGCCAAGAATACCACTCCCTGTACCTACATCCAGAACCCTTTCGCCCCCTTGAATCAGATCATCCAGAATCTCCAGACATAATTGAGTGGTTTCATGGGTACCGGTACCAAAAGCCATGGCAGGACGAATCCTGGTCTTGATGGTCTGAGGGAATTGGTCAGGGGCTTCCCATTCAGGAAGAATAATGAGTTGCTCAGTAATTTCAGTAGGTTTGAAAAATGCCTGCCAGTTTTTATTCCAGTTTTCGCGATCAACCACATCCTGAGAGATACTGGCTGCTTGATCCAGATCGATGATAAAGGTTTTCAATTCATCCAGGATAAGTTGAGTTTCATTGTCCAGGGGATAACTCACCTGAAGGACATCATCTTTCTCAACAATAGCCAGTCCGCCCAACGCCATGGCAAAGTCAATGGCGATTTCACGGTGCTGATCAGCAACACGAATATCAGCAGATACCCATTGTGAGGTGGGTTCTATCAAATCAAACCTTCTCGTTTCTGCAGCCAGCTCAAGAAGAGGGGATCATAGATATGATAACCTTCATCCCTGTTCACCAGCCAGCCTTCGCGGACCAATTTTATCACTGTATTATGCGCAGTACTGGTGGCGGACAATCCGAATTTGGCAATAAATCCAAGTTCAGTGGGACGGGAGTAGCCACTGGCCAACCCCAGCAGGAGACGTTTTTCGTTTAACCCAAAATTATCCCATAAAGCCGTAAAAAGAATATTGCGCTCTTTGAGCAGTTTGGTAATGGAGCGCTGTAGCAGTCTTGTTGTTGTGCCCTCAAGCCATATCTGTGATACGGTATATGCCAGTCTTTGTGTAAAGAGAGGTTGACCACCTGTATATTTGTAGACTGCTTCAGGTAAATCAAAGTCACTTAGACCCATTCGACGAAAGCGCTGCTTTAAATAGCGGGTACAGGCTTTTTGCTCCAGATTCTCTAGCTCGTAAAATTCCTGGTTCTTAAAGAATACTTTGTTGTCATCACCAAAGACTTCCCTGAGGATATCCGTGCGGTGACTGACAAAAATATGGGTTATTCCCCGTCTTCCATTCAGACTGAGTCTCAGCTCTTCAACAATGTTCTCTTTGAATTTGGTGAGATGTTGAAATTCATCCCAGACCAGGATAAACTTCTTATTGCTGCCTTTAACCTTTTCATACCAGATGTCGAAGATGTTTTGGAGATTGGCAGTATTCACATCTGCTGCCAAAGACTTTAATCGTTTATCCGTTTCAACCGTTGGGAAGCTTGTTATCAGTGCTTTTAAAAGCAGCTCAAACAGTTCCTCTCTGCTGACAATAAATCGTAAATCAAGATGTATATATGGGGTGGCGTTTTTGTCCAGGATAAAATTTAACAGACTTGTTTTACCCGTGCCACGCTTGCCCATCAGAAGCAGATGGCTTTGTTTTTCAATACCGGCCAGAATGAATGCCTGATCTTCAGGTCGCTGAACATAATGATTGCCCTTTACAGGTTCACCCCAGTTAAAAGGGTTTGCGTAAATTTTACTCATAAGCAGAGTCCTCCGGGGGTAAGCCGTTTGAGGCAGATCCCGTTTTACGTTTAGCTATCATTGTTGATATAACCAGCTTAGCAGTGTATTCCCCACAGCCTCCAGACTTTCCGCACTGCATTTATCCGGAGTATCTTCGTGGGTATGCCAGTAAGCATTGTTTGGTCCTGGATATTCAAAATCGATGATGTCAATGGCCTGAATGCCCTTTTCAATAAAGGGGACATGATCATCATACATAGAGGCACCTGCGACGAGTTGAAATTGATCATAGCCTATATCATTAGCCAGAGCCCAGATTTCTTCAATCAGACGGGGTGCAGAACGGTAAGAGACAGGATCTACCTTGATGGTCAGTTCAGCATCACCCACCATGTCCAGCAGGATGACCCGCTGAGCCATCGGTTTGAATGGATGCTCCACATAATAGCGACTCCCCAGGAGATAGTGCTCCAGATCGCGTGGTTCGCCATAATCTTCACCATCAAACAGAACGATATCAATTCCTGGATTCACCGGGTTGGATCGCAGCTGTCTGGCTATTTCCAGAAGTATGGCTACGCCGCTGGCACCATCATTTGCACCGATCATGGGGCCTGTTGGGTCAGATGGATCGTATTCAGCCCTGGGACGTGTATCCCAATGGGCACACAAGATAATCCGCTGGGTTTTTTGGGGCTGAAAGCGAGCTACAATATTGGTGAGATTTAGCTGTTCTGATGAGTAGGGATCATCCATTTGAAAATTCTGTATATGCAGGGTATCAGCCAGGGGTTTTAAGATGGAGCTGTAATACTGAATTGCTGCCTGAGCGCCATCCGAATTGGGATTGCGGGGACCCAGATCACACTGAGCCTGCAGATCCTCAAAAGCACGTTCTGCATCAAAACCAGATTGTGCAGCCAGTGGTACCCCACTACACATAATGAGCAGAATAGACAGGTAAATAGAATGAAAGTTGGGTTGCATAAATTCACTAACCCTTAATCTGTATATTTACACCAAATTGAAAATCGCCTACATCCTGCCTACCATGATCACGGGTATCAGTGATGCGATAATCATAGGAGATGTTGCCTGAAACTTTATCTGTGAAACTGTACTGGATACTGGGTCTGGCTGAAAGGGTCTTGGTGTAGCGACCATCGCCAAATTCAATAGAGTTTGCATTTTCAGTTCCAGTGTATTCCTGTTCATGGGTATAAGCTATCTCAAGACGAAAATCGATATTGTTCTCAAGATATTTATCTTCCATCATGGGTAGGGGAATATTCATTCCTCCTCGATGTGAATAGGATAGACCAGCATTGACAGACTGATTAAAACTCTGATTTGAAGAGATGAAACTATCTGCATCAATGGAGTTACTAATGTTTTTGGTCATGCTATAATTGAGTGAGCCATTGATGCTCTTTTTACCCTGAATATTCAATCCAATCAGTGGGGAGAATGCGATAGAGTAGGTCTCCCTTAACAGAATGCCCTTCTCCTGATTTGAGGTTTTTTTCCCGGCATAGTTCATATCCAGACTGGCACCAGTAATAAATTTTTTAAGCCATTCAATATCCTTTAGTCCAGAGTACCTCAAGTTGAAAGAGGGCAGAGGAATACCTGAGGTACCAAATGATTTATATTCATCTTTTGGTGCCCCATAAAGGTTTCCGCTGGGAAGGAAATCCAGATTGGTATTGATAACTTCTCCCTGGCTTTTATTCGACAGAGTTGTTTTCTGACCAAATGTAAAGGTGAATTTTGTGGTCAGCGTTTTTGTGAGTTTTAGACCTGTTCGTGTGGTCAGGTTAAAATTTGCACTGGTGGCAATGGGATTGGTAGCATCAGGATGATTCAGATTGTCCAGGGCAGTATTGAATCCCATTCGATAGCCATACCCAATATTGTTCAAATCCATTTCTCTTACTACAAGAGTCAGGGAATCTGGAACACCTGTGGTATCTCCAGAACTGATAACCGCTACTGTGTCCAGGGAAGCTATTTGACGCATATTGGTGGTGTTTTGTCCCTGTGTGATACTCATTGAAATTGGATCAATCCGCTCCAGTGTCGTATAGGTCAAATCAAGAATTTTTGTAAAGGTCAGGGGCTCTTTGGTTTCTTCTGTCTTTTCTTCAGCCTGCTCTTGCTCCTCAGCAGGAGCCGCCCTACTGCGCCCCCGGCCTCTGGCGGACTGTGTGTTTTTATTGTTGGAGGATCCTTTTTTGGCATCCTCAGGCTTGTGTACAAGACCAAAAACTTCTGAAACAGTTAAAGCCATATTGGCAGATGTATTAGAACTCACGTTCAAGTCAAGACCTGGTTGATCCACATTAATTTTATCAGTAGCCGAGAAGTTGGATGAATAGGAAAACGTGGGCGAGAGGAGCTTCAGACTCTGGGGGTTCCAACTCAGACTATAGGATTCTTTGTAGCTTCCCAGGTGACCAAAATCCAATTCTCTGATTATATCCTCTTTGCGGTTCTTCAAGCTATCCAGATTGTTAGATAGAGAGGCATTGAATTTTGCGCTGACTGTACTCAACAAATTCCAATCCGCATTCATACGTCGACTCATGGTCAGCTGATGGGTTGGTTTAAGCGGTGTCGCATTGATATTTCGGAAGACACTTGAGGACTTATTCTCCACCATGGAACCATCGAAACCAATATTGGAAGGCAGATACCCAACCTCCGTTTCAGCCAGGCTTTCTCCAACAAGAGGGATGAAATCCATAAAGGCAAAGGGTGCTACTTTGAAATCTTTCCCAAGATTGACCTTATATGAGAAGCTTCCATCTATCTTTTCTGAGTTCTGTTCACTTTTCTGGGCATTGGATGCCGTGCTATTGGTGGCGCCAACCTTGAAATTCATATTGTCGATAGTGTATTTAGGAAGCCAGTGCTCTGATTTGACCTTTTTGGACAGGGAAACATTCCAACTGTAGGATTCACTCCTGTTGGTCATGGTCTCCAGTGTATCTTGAAGAGATGGATCCAGATCAACAATTCGGATATCACTACCAGTAATATATTTTGGCTGTTTCTCACTCTGTCTGTAGGAAGCCGAGATAGGAATATTCAAACCCCATGAACCGGGTAAAAATTTATGTAGGGATACACTTCCACTTACATTGGCAGCAACAGAATTATCTCCAGTTCCAAATTGCTGTTGAACATTGTGGAAATCAGCATCATCGCGCTGAATATCCATATTTATTTTGGCCACATCCGCAAATTGCATGCTCATATTAGCTCTATAGGCTGTTGCTGTATTTTTTTCCACATCACTAAGACGTAACTCATCCAGCCAGATCTCACCGGTCATTGGTTGATCCGTGAGATTCCTAAAACCTGTTTTCAACAATCTCACTCGGGATAGTGATGGTTTACCCTTGACTGCAATGGAGCTGCCATCCGCAAGTTCTCTCGTTGCATATTTATCATCAACAGAAAGTTCTGACCAGTATAGGGTATCATAAACCGTACTATCTGTGTCTTTGTCTCCTTCATCCTGGCCTTCCAACCATTCGATTCTTTTGATGACGAAAAGCGAGTCATCCAGAGAGAGCTTAAAATTTGCCAGGTCGGACATGTTTACATCAAGGTGATTTCGCTCATCCCAACCAGGATAGATAGGACGACGGATCTCATAAAAATCATCATCAGTTTCACCAAAACGAAAAAAGAATTCCAGATTAGATCCATTTTCCAATTCGTAGTCGGTAAATGTGGATTCGTAGCTCCCGTGCCGGGGATCGCCCCAGCCATGGATAAACATTTTTAAGGTCCGATAGTGGATAAAATCCTTGGCCTTTGAACCCTGAAATAATTTATCAGCTACCACCGTATAGCCTGGTTCAAGATTATCGGCGCGGATGACCAGTGATTGCTCTTTGGAGCGCAACTGAGTAATGGGATCCAGGATACCCTCTACGCCTGCAGGAGGTGAGGAATAACTCCCTGGAACATCTTCAGAGTTGTACCGACTGGGATTGTCTTCAGTATTGATTACTATGACATTCAGGGTCCCGTGGAGGGAATCGGTGATACTGGTTTCAATTTTATCGTACTGGGAGAAAACGCCACGCTCCTGCCAGTCATTTCCAACGATATCAACGGTTGCAATCTGCAAGGCAGCGCCACCTGCAGGTATTTCATCCATCCAAAGACGGGAAAATTTGATCTGAGACCAGAGTGCTAAATCTGGATTCTCACCTGCTTTAACAAAATCAACCAGGGGAATTCGTATGAGTTTCCAGCCTGTTTCAGAGCCATCGCTAAATTTGGTGCGTCCTGCAATGTATTCTTCTGTAGTAAGATCTACATCCATGGTGAAATAGGCATTCCGCGTGTCCAGAGCACCATCATTGTTTAAATCTTCAGTATTGGGGTAATTACCACCTTCAATCTGCAGGTTGCCTTCGGTACCATTGATATGACGATAGTTGATTGAACCGCTCTCTGGATTTGGATCAAACTCATATTGATCCCAGGTGGGGTGGTGATAACCATATTTTGCGATGTCCACCAGTGGAATGGTATCACGACCATCAATACCATCTAACCCGACATCCTCGGCATCCTCAACAAATCCATCTCCTGCGGGAAATACTTGAGAGGAAATATCCTCAGTATCTAATTGACCATATCCTTTTTTTACAACCTGATCAAGAATTTCCACATTCCAGGTTTGTCCTGGTTCCTGCTGGTCCTCACTGATATACCCCAAATCAACGTGTAGCCTGCCCTGATCACCCTTGACCCACAGCTCTAGAAATTTTGAGGTAGACTGGTCATAATAGCCTGAGGAGAGGGAGCGTTGGATTCCACCCCAGGCACTTCCAGGAGCTCCACCTGCCTGGACAGAAAAAGAGGAGTCTGGAATGACATTAAGAACCAGAATATCAGTCACATCATTCTGAGCCTGGGCACTGGTTTCCTTGTTGGGCCAGATTTGCTTGGTGAGGATGCGATTGTAAGGATTATACCAGTAAG
This sequence comes from Fidelibacterota bacterium, assembly GCA_016784025.1. Classification (GTDB taxonomy): domain Bacteria; phylum Fidelibacterota; class UBA8477; order UBA8477; family JABMPR01; genus JABMPR01. The sequence continues at coordinate 71,552 of JADHVL010000014.1, forward strand.
TATAGGCTCGTTCATAATTCCCTCGACCAGTACCATCAACTGGAACTGATGATAGACCCCATGCACCACGAATAATACTGAGTTGAGCTTCTCGACGGCTACCCTCAAAATCATCAAGATAGGCCAATCCCACATCACCCAAATCATCGTTAACCGATGTGTTTGGATTTGGAATAACTTGAGCAATTTCACCACTAACAGTGACATTGGATTTTGCATCTGTTTTGATGAGAGGTAGCCAATCCAGACCGCGGGTTAACCAGGGAAGGTCCTGAGAAATTTTAGTGTTCAAATCCCAGATAAAGTTTTCCATGGGCTCTTTGCCAACCCGAACCTTCTCATCAATACTACTTTTGGAAAAGTAGATAGCACTCAAACCGATAAATGAAGTCTTATTCTCTCCAAATTTCAGTTCTGCTCTGGTACCCAGAATGACCTTTTTATCCAGTTGGAAGAATTCGTTCAACTCATATTTAATATCCAGATCAGCACCTGGAGCCAGGGCTGACTCATTCAAGATGATCAGCTGTCCAGAAAAATAGTCAATGGTGTAATCTTTGGAGGCGCCTCTCTCTAGTTGAATATTGTTAAGGGTGACTTCCTCTGACCCCTCAATCACATTAAATCCCAGGTTGAAACTTGAACTCTGGTTGGCATAGCTGATATGCATTTTGAATTTATTGTCTTTTTTATACTCAGAAGGCGAAGAGATGGGGAAGTCGTAAAAGGACTTACTAGAGTACTGAAGGTTAGCTGGTGTTGAGAGATTGGGATTACCACCATTGTTCAGGGGTTGCCCGGCGGAGTTGGTCATCCAAATCGGTTGGTCCACCACCGCAGTATCTGCAAGAAATGGGATGAGGTAGGGCATAATGAGCTCACCTCGCCTCAGGTTGAGTATATTTTCATAGTCCAGATCAATAATACCATCTGGCACTGGATCTGTATCTACTCCTTTTCGATCCAATCCAAACAATTGCAGGAAGGATTGTCCACCTTCTGTCAGTTCAGCTTCCTCGCCTCCCAGACTCTCCCTGATTTTTAGATCAAAGCCCTCTTTGTTGATCCCCGAAGTATTTAGATAGAAAACGTTTTTCCATTCCAGATCCCAGGAGGCATCACCGGGCAGGGCCCCATCAGGTTTAATTAATTTCAATCTAAGCGTATCTGAAATTCCAGGTGTCCCCAGAGCAATGTCACTACCTTCCTGGAAAGTTATTTTGGGGTTAAACAGGGGATCGTACTCGGGAACAATCAAGTTGGTCTGATCCATATTGTCAGCGTTTAAAAAGGTATCACGATAAGCAATGGCTAATACTTCATTGTCCTGAACAGGGGTGTTCATTCGGATGACACCCAAATCTTCATACAGGACGAAATCCTGGTCAGCACCTTGTTTAAGCTGAATAACGTGTCTGCTTGTAGCCACGGTGGTATCGGTTTCTGGGTTATCATAGATCTGTGCAAAATTGGTGATTTGATCACCCTGATTGAAGTTGGTGTACTTGTAGACTCGAATGGATTGCACGGATCGGCCTGTAAGACGGTACTGCCCCTGTTCATTTAAAGGATATGATTTGCGACGATAGAAGTGATTCACATAAAAATAGGTATTGCGGCGACGGTTGTAGTCGTCCACAGTAACTTCAGAAGATTCAGAATTGCCATTCAGGGACAATTTTTCTTTGCGCCCACGCTCCAGTGATGCAATGGCCGTGATATCAATGGGTCCAACTTTTGCCAGGGCTTTTAACCCGAAAAGACCATTATTTTGACCAGAGAACATGGCCAGCTTGGTGCCAGGAAGGCTCAGGGAAATATTACCAGCCTCCACTCTCTGGATAATTTCATCCTCATTCCCATTATAGAAAATTTCCATGTTGTTTTCGAAATCAAAATCTCGCTCACTATCCTGATCAACCTGGATGCTGATGCGATCCCCGATTTTACCCTCGATTTTGAAGGCCTGCTTCTGCTCGATCTGGAAAGTGTTAGATTGTTGCTGACTGTTGGTATTGGTGGTCTTGGATCTATCCTCGCTACGGAGTTTTCCTGTGATATTAACATTTCCACGTACTCGCAGGGAAACCCGTTGACCAGCGATATCAGCACCAATCAATTCAAAGGCCTGACCACCTTCAGAGGCTTCTTCTGCCTGGAGACGACCTGTCGCTATTTTTTTAAACAGACCGGATTTCTTTTTGGCCAGACTGAGGCTGACATATTCATCAATGGAAACCACGGTAGGGATACCAATGGGCTTACCATCCATTGTCTGACTCATGGTGAAATAAGTTGCCGTGCTATCCATCTCAAGGGTGGATTTGATGGAGCTCAATTTCAGCTGACTCATTGGTGAAGCCAGAAACAGCGAGGTATCGCTAAAGAAGAGTCCCCGGTTTGGACTATCAAAGATAGGTGTACTTGCGGGCTGATAAAATTTTGCCTGCATGGTGAAGGTGGCACCACCAGGTTGTACCTCTTCTGTCTGACCATAAACAGATGGCCAGATGGTAATCAGGGATAATATAATTTTTGCAATCGTTCTCACGTTGTTGGTATTGTAGCCCGGTATATATCCTCTTGGGATGAGTGGAAAGACTAGCTTATGGTTCTAATTGTTTAGCTCCACTTTAAAAGCGCGGTGTGTTTGGCTTAGTTGATCTATAAGTTTAGCGAATGCCCGTTTTCGGTGACTCAAATTATTTTTTTCTTTCAGATCCATTTGAGCATAAGTTTTTTGCTTCTCAGGTATGTAGAAAATAGGGTCGTATCCAAAACCAGAATCACCTCGCCGCTCAGTGGTAATCATCCCGGGAACTTCGCCCATGGCAGTCACGGTTTCAGTACCATCATAAAAGACAGCAGCAGTCTGGAATTGAGCCTGTCTTTGATCCTGGGGGACCTCCGACATCTCATCTAGCATTTTCTGAACATTATCATCGTAGGTCACATTTTCACCGGCATATCGGGCAGCGTACACACCAGGGGCTCCATCCAAAGCATCTACCGCCAGCCCAGTATCATCAGCGATGGTTGGGATGCCACAATGAGCAAATCCAGCTCTGGCTTTGATGAGGGCATTTGCTTGGAGAGTATCACCGTCTTCGACGATTTCACCGATCTCTGGATATTCCAGGAGCGACACAACTTCAACGGCATAGGCTTGCATGAGAAGAGTTAATTCCTCAACCTTGTGCTTGTTCTGCGTGGCTATTAGCAATTTCATTATCAACCTACCAATTTACAGGAGAATTGTTCCCCTCTTCCAGTCCAGAAGACCTTAATAATCATTCCCAAGTTTTTGGGATGAAAATGAAGCCGCCAAAATTAGACGACATCATTTCCTCAGTCAATGATTAAGACCCCATTTGAAGCAAGATTGGACCCAGGCGTGTTGGAGATCACCAGATGTCGTAAATATTGTATAAACAACAATAAAGGGCTTATTTCAATAGTCCTTCCAGATCATAATATTTGGAATTTCCTCCTACCTGGATAAAAGAAGGTGCCTGAAATGATCTGTATTGAGGATTTTTGCTCCTCTGAATGAGAAGCGACACAAAATATAGAGGCCACCCAGATAAAAGGACGGCCTCTATAGAAAACGCGTTGATTAATTTAAATAGATCCTAGAAGTGCGCGCTGACAAAACTTGTATTCGACCCTTCGAGAGCCTCAGGGAGACAAACATAAATGAATGTGTGTCATACTGAGCCTGCCTGCCAAGCCGTAGCTAAGAAGCGTAGACTGGTCGAAGTACAATGCTATACGCGCACTTCTATTCTCATAACTACTTCATGAGTACCATTTTCTTGCTAAAGGTCTGATCGGCCGTCTGCAAGCGATAGATATAGGTACCACTGCTGATCTCTTTACCATTTTGATCCAAACCATCCCAGCTGGTATTGATATAGCCGGCTGGCACATATCCAGTAACCAGAGTACGAACTTTCTGTCCGAGGAGATTGTATATCTCAAGTGAGACTTCCGCAGCTTCAGGCAGAGCAAATTCGATTGAAGTGGTTGGATTGAAGGGGTTTGGATAGTTCTGAGAGAGTCCATAGGCAGTAGGAATCATCTCGAGGTCATCCACAGATACGATGGAAGTTGTGACGACATTGGTCGTTTCACTCATATTTCCATTCGCATCAACAGCACTGACTGCATAGTAGTATGTCTGGCCAATGATCACATCTCCGTCTGAGAACATTGGTTCTACAGTAGCATAAACATCTGCATCTGTGAAATCAGGATTGGTTGCCCGATAAACTTCAAAGTACTGGAAGTCATCAGCCATACTCATTTCCCAACCTATCTCTACACCGTCTTCCGACGCACTTAAGAGTGCCAGTGGTCCGGGCATTCCAGGGTGGATGTTGTCAATGGAATAACCACTCATTGGTGGACCCTCCATGAAACCAAAGGCATCCCAATGACCGGCTACCACGAACATACTTGTGTAGAACTCCGGTTCAGTGAGATTGGCACTGGAATCCACTAGAGTGGGGGCAACAAGCATGTACTCATCTAGATTATAGTTAGGTATATAGTCCACGAAATCATACATGATACCCGCCGGCGTGTTCGTCCATCTCCAGATACTGTAGCCTGAGAAAGGACCCCATTCAGAACTACCTGGCCAGAACTGCATTCTTACCCAGCGACCTTGGTCATTGGGCTGATCAATAATAAAATTGATCTCTGGCCCGGCAAAATCACGTGGCTGTAGCCAGATTTCAATAAATTGCCAGTCATCATTGATGCTAAGAGCACTCAACTGACTCGGCTCAAAACCTGGGGCTCTGGCAGAGATTAAATACTCCCCATTTTGAGCAGGAATACTGTAATATCCGCTACCATCAGTATATCCCCAAAACCCAATAGTTGAATCTACAGTGCTAATTAATACAACCTCAGCATCATGGATGGTATATCCATTATCATCATAAACATATCCATCAACGCCACCATCTGGTAGCTCCATGGCAAATGATAGATAAGTGGTATCATCCTGGACGTTAATTTCATGTATCCACATGGGTGGATAGTCCCAATGTTCAACCACAATATCATAGGTGCCATTGGGCAGATCGAACCAGAATTCACCAAATTCATCTGTATTTGACCAGTAGCTTTGATCATCATCCCAACCATAGGCATAGACATTTGCGTCCATTAAGGGAGCTCCTGAATCGAGGTCATAAACCTCTCCAGCAATGGCACCATCAACCTCATACTGTTCGAGGAAGAAATTGTAGCCGTTGGGACCGGGTCCAACTGGGAATTCATCAAAGGACATATAATGACCCTCAGCCCAGGCACTGACATAGTAGTAGCCTACAGGTAGATCAAAATAGTAGTATCCGAATTCATCAGCCATGGTTCCAGCACCCCAACCGTCATTTCCTATCTGGACTTGAGCATAAGGTATGGGCAAGCCATCTTGGTTAAATACATAGCCATCAAGGGAGGCATCAAAACTCATATGGGTAAAGAAGAAATCGTAAGGCAGCAGAACATCACCAATGAGAACCGTATCAGGTTCTGGACCCATCCACTGATGACCTCCAGCCATTACCTCGTAGAGACCTGGGGGAACATGTATTTCATAGTATCCCTCATAATCTGGACCACCATAGAATTCCATGCCAGTATCAATATCACGCATCATCATACCGATATCAAAGGCATCCATGATGGGTTCGTTGGTGTCGGTATCTATAAAATAGCCAAACAATCCACCAGAAATTGTTTCCAGCGTGATCATCTGATCCTCAGCACCAGCTGGAACCTGATGGTTCATCGATGTCTGGACAACATCGAACATATCATCATCCATCCATACCATAAGGTCATAAAAGGTCTCAGGTCCGCCAAAAACGGGTATGTCGAAAGAACCATCACCCTGACTCATGGCTAAAGAGAAGCCAAAATCATGGTTCATGGCGACCACATGGGCTCCATCAAAAGGCATATCATCAAGTGTGACAACGCCACTAATGAAGTTGTTGGCTGTATGCAGGGTGAAATTCACAGTTGTAACGGCAAAATCACCAACATCCACATACTCGCTATGGGGGACGACATAAGGAGCAGGAAGGGATTCCCACTCTACTTGCACTTCATAACTGCCAGGCATCACTCCGACGCTATAATATCCAGAAGGACCAGTAAGACCCCAGGCTCCTGAACCACCAAAATCACTGTCAACTTTAACTTCTACACCCTCAATTGGCTCACCGATCTCATTGTAGACGTAACCTTCAATGGCAGCTGTAGGAGCAACATAATAAAAATTGTATCCAAACTCTGCGCCCTGAACATTCACAAAATGATGACGTGGTTCGGGAATGAGACCATCTGTCATATAGAAGTGGTCTTCAGTTCCAACCATAACATTTCCTGTGTCAGGTAGATCAATGTGATATTGACCTGCACCATCAGTAACAACGATTACAGAGGGTTGTTCGTCATCTTCCGATTCCTCATACACAGCCCAAACAACAATGCCGCCTAATGGAGCGCCGCCGCCATTGGTCTCATAAATGGATCCAGATACAAAGTATGGAGAGGGTAAGGTATAGAACTGTACGGAAGTAACAGCCATATCCATATCCGACGTGGCTACAAAGAGCAGATCATCGGCGAGATAGTTTAGTCCATCGGCCATTTCATCGCTGTAGGTAAAACCAAATATACCAGGTGTAGGATCTTCATCATGCATGTCATCGTCCATGAATTCATAGTATTCAAGGCCGACGTCACCATCATCTAACATACCATTATGATTGCCATCCCAGATGACTGCAAACTCACCATACATGTGACCGTCAAGAGTAATTTCAAAATATGGATTGGAGCCAATTTCCAGGGTGTCGGTATAATCACCATTCACTGTCATATCATAGAGAGAGGGAGTGCCATCAAAAATGGGGGTGCCATCCGTCTGGATCATATAGTCAAAAGTAAACCAGTTATCAGTCCAGCCTACACTCACACCAGTCACTTCCATTACAACATACATATTGGAAGTACGTGTATGGATAACCCACAGGTTTCCCACACCAAGGGGCTGGCCATTGTTACCACCCTGCCAATCCCAGGAAATCGTTGTCCATTCAGCAAGTGCATCGTCCACAGCAGGAACAACCGTGACTGTATCAAGCGAACCATCTACTGAATAGTAGTGAAGTAAACTTGGGTCTGTAAAAAAGGGATAGGATGTACCATCTATCCAGGCCCCTTCACTACCGAAGTTTGTACCTTCATTACTGGAGATCATCACATCCATATCCAGAGTATCATTGCCCATCATTCCCGTCAAAAAATTGAAATAAAGAGAATCTGCTGCCATGATCATTTGTCCGCTACCGTACATGACATCCCTCAGAGCGCTTGTCCGGATCTGGGGGAGTGCCCCATCAGTTCTCATGAGATGAATACTCTGATCAGCATCAAGATCAGGTTGATTCTTCATCCTAGTCAAGGCATTGCTCAAACGCAGGTTACGTTGTTGCTCAGGCGTCGCCTGTGTAGCCACACTATTGGCTTTAAGATTTTTAAGGACTGTGCTCTGGTTCTGCACCTGCCTTAGTTGTTTGATTTTTTCAATGTTAGTTGCTGCATCATCTGCCAGCATAAACATTGGCATGGCCATTATCATGATAGACACAATAAGTAGCCAGGATATTCCTCTTGAGTTGATGGTACGCATCATACGTCCTCCATGTTTGTTAGTGACAAGTGAAAATACATCATAGAAGGGGAAAATCTGTGACGTGGCACACAAGTAATGTGAATAGAAATCCCCCTTTGATATAGCACAAATATAAACGAATTGCAGGCCCGTCAACAGAATTAAAGCCCTTATTTGTCATAATTAAGGAATGCTAAAGTTTGGTACCCATTAAAAAATGAGGTTCATATTCAATATTGTAAGATGGAGAAAAGCTTGGCTATCAGGGACCGGGTGGAGTGAATATATAGCTTGTGACATCTCTCTGGCTGAGAAGGATGTCTTTCAACTCTGCATCGGGATGATCCTTGAGATAAACATCAAAAAAGACTCTGGTATTTGTCCCCATTAAATCATTCAGCCACATCGGGTCAAGAATTTTTGTATATCCAATGAACAGAGAAAATGGAGTAAATAGTGGCATATCAGTGAAGTCAGTATGGTGTGTTCCTGGAATGAGCATTTTATAAATGGGTCCACTACTGTGTGACAGCAATCTATCCATTCTTAAATAGTTACCAGGATCTTTCCATTGTTTTTGACCGAGATGGTAGAACGGATTTTTAAGACCCCCTGTAATCACAGGATCTGGTACTGGGGCATACCATCCATCAAGAATCATTGCAGCTCCCACACGCGAATCCACAGCCATGGTGGTGACAGCGACAGCCCCACCCAGCGAGTGGCCCATCACTCCGATTCGATCTCTATCCATGGGTAGTCCACTCAAAAATGAATCGGAACTATCCGCTTTTATCACATCTATGATGAAGCTGAGATCTCTCACAAGAATATCGATTTGGGATAGATCTATGGTGTTTAAAAAAGCTGCATTCAGGGCTCGTCTTTTGCCTGCTCGATATTGAGCAGTTTCCCCATCATCGAAGATAGTAATATTAGCTCCATAGCTATGATCCGCTGCAAAGACCACATACCCATAACTGACCAATTCCTCAATGAGGGCTGTGTTTTGAAAGCGCATGCCACTCAATCCATGTGAAAAAAGTATGATTGGATATTTCTGGTCTAACTCAAGATAACCAGGAAAGGCTACCGAATGAGTTTTGACCTCCCCAAAATGACTGATAAGCGAGAGCGGAAGGCGCAATTGCCTGGCCAGGGCTGGTAATCTCAATTCTGGATCATCAATATAGGGCAGAGTAGACAGGTCTTCTTGATCTACAATGGGAAACCATGTTTGGACCACCAAACGACGGTAATCATTTTCTGCTGTGAAAGTTTCATCACGGGAACTGTCGGTCCAGGTTGAGCTGTAGGTAGCTACTGAATAGGGACCCGTCGGTTCAGGAAGATCAGAAAAGGGAGCCATCACAGGGAATATGAAGCTGCAATTACTGAGACTCATCACCAGCAAAAGTGGTAAAATCCTAGACCAGGATGGCTTGGAAAATCTGATAAATCTCATGGTCACAAAGTAGTCCCAGCTCTGCCCCTACAAAATATTTTCTCAGCCATTTCTTCTACCTTCTACTTTCTCCCTCCTACATTCTACATCCCATCTCAACCTCCCAACTCAATTCCCTTCACCACAGTCAATTTCAGATTATCTTCATCCCGTATGATTAGTCGAATTCCAAAGAATATTCTATCTGTCCTGGAGAGAGCCGGCCGGCTGGCGGAGGCCATAAATATTGAATGCTACACCGTTGGCGGTTTTGTCCGTGATCTTATCCTGAATGTTCCCAGTAAAGATGTGGATATTATGGTCATTGGGGATGGACTTGAATTTGCTCGGAAACTGGGCAAGGAGCTTGGGGTCCCAGACATTGTAGAGTATGGTGACTTTGGTACTGCACTTATCCCATACGGTGAATTTCTCATTGAAGTTGCCTCAGCTCGTACTGAAACCTATGAATCCGATTCCCGCAAACCCAGGGTTGTCTATACGGATCTTAAAGGAGATCTCAGTCGCCGGGATTTTACGGTGAATGCCATGGCCATTAATCTTTTACCAGAGCATTTCGGAGAAATGGTCGATGAATACGGTGGAGTTCAGGATATCCAGGATAAAATTTTACGAACACCCCTTGATCCAGTAAAAACCTTTGATGATGATCCCCTGCGCATGATGCGAGCTGCCAGATTTTCTGCCCAGTTAGAATTTAAACTGGTTCCGGAAGCCATGCAGGCCATGCAAGCCAGAGTAGACCGGATAAGTATTGTCTCTCAGGAACGGGTTACTGACGAAATTGTCAAGACCCTGAAAGCTAGGGTGCCCTCTATTGGATTTTATGTGATGCAAGAGGCTGGGCTTTTACCCCTGGTCTTCCCTGAAATTGCCATCCTCGGCGGGGTAGAAGACCGTGATGGTCAGCGTCATAAAGATGTATTTCACCACACCCTCAAGGTGGTGGATAATACGGCCGAGCGCAGCGATAAAATGCGACTACGTTTCGCTGCTCTGGTCCATGATATTGGTAAACCGGCAACCAAAAAATTTATTGAAGGTATAGGCTGGAGTTATCACGGACATGAAGAGCTGGGACGTAAAATGCTCAACGAAGTTGGTAAACGTATGCGACTCTCCCGCAAACTGACAGCCTATTTAAAACGGATGACTCGCCTCCATCTCCGTCCCATTGCCCTGGCCCAGGAAGAAGTCAGTGACTCGGGGATCAGAAGACTCATTGTTGAGGCAGGTGAAAATCTAGAGGATCTGATGATTCTGGTGCTCGCCGATGTTACCTCAAAGGATTCCAGACGTGTGAAGCGCTACTATGGCAACTTTGACCGTGTCATGGATCGCATTGTGGAGGTGGTAGAAAAAGATGCTATGCGTGCCTTTCAATCTCCCCTACGCGGAGATGAGATCATTGAACTTCTGGGGGTCCCACCTGGACCAGTGGTTGGGCGCATTAAAAAGGCCATTGAGGAAGCCATTTTAGATGGCGAGATTCCCAATGAATATGAAGCCTCCAGGGAATATTTCTTCAAAATCAAAGACGACTTCATCGAATAATCCCCCACCCTCCTCATAGTCATTGCGAGGGAAGCATGACCGAAGCAATCCCGGAGCCCTTGGGCAAATAAGGTATCGAGATCGCCGCGTCCTATCGGACTCGCGAAGACTTGTCAGGCGGAACCTTGGACCTTCAACCCCACCTTCTGATTTCTGACTACCAAATCCCTTGATTCAGTAGTCACTCACGCTACCTTCAGTTATAGCGAATCAATAGTGAGTCGGGAATTGCCGATGCAACAAATAGGAATGCAAGTAAATGGACAAAAAACCTCGAGTTGGGTAATAACCCCAGGTGAGATAAGAGATTTTGGTGGAGCCCTTTTTTGTGATCGTCGCTATGACCAGGTCTTTGTGTACCACAAGGGTACTGAATCATATTACGCTGCCAGAGGTTTTCGTGGTTGGATCAAGGTTTAGTCCAGGATATAAACCACACGGTGTGTGTGAGAGTTGAAAAGGGTTATGATGGAAAAACTATTGCTCCCAATGCTTTGTCTTTTGATGACCTCAGTCCCAAAAGCCTATGGCTGAGGCGTTCCCTTGCCGGGCGGTCCGCCCCCACAATGCAGTGATTCAGGTAATCATGATGGGCATCAGAGCAATCCATTAACACTGGGTGTTGGTCTGGGGTCATTATCCTCAACCCTCCGTTTTGATGAAAGCGATGAGGTTGAGATTGAAATGAATACCACATCCCTTTCCGGTGCCTGGAGACTCAATGAAAAATGGTCCCTGCGCGGGGGATTGGGTATAATCCTGGATGGAAAACTGACTCCCACTGGGCAATCAACTCAAAATGTACAATCTGGTGGATTGCTGGCAGTTGGAGTTGAATATCTGTGGCAACGAGGTGAGGATTTTAAGCCCTATGTGGACTATTCAGTCTTTATAAGCGCTTCTTCAGCCCAGGTAGAGAATCCTACCACTGAAGAAACGACAAGCTATTTTTCTTCTGATCTACGAGTAGGAGGGCGCGCCAGCTGGATAATAAATGATAGACTTTTTCCATATCTAACTGCCCGTGTCTTTGGAGGTCCTGTAACTTGGGAACTAAATGGAGCAGAAGTAATCGGCTCAGATATTCATCACTATCAGGTTGCCCTGGGAACAGCCCTGCAATTTGGTAAAACCGGTACATTTATTGAGTGGGCAGGTCTTGGAGAAAAGGCATTGAGTGTCGGGATGAGTTACGCCTGGTAATACACGACGAGTCGCGTTGCTGAAACATCCCGAGAAGATCGACGTTCTACTCTGGTCACTTGGTTTAGCAGGATGCTGAATCGATATTTCAGAGCAAGTCAAATGAAGGATGCGTTTGTATGTCATTCGATCTCCAACCTGTTTTAAAGGGCGAAAAGCTCAGTCTCAGACCACTCTGGGCAGATGATTATGATGATCTCTTCGCCGTTGCGTCTGACCCCTTGATCTGGGAACAGCATCCAGCGTCCACTCGCTACACCCCTGCTGTTTTTAAAACTTTATTCCAGGAGTCCATGGATTCTGGTGGTGCTTTGATTGTCCAAGATGCCCAGAGCCAGGAGGTAATCGGTTCATCACGTTATTATGGTTATGATGAAGGACGAAGTGAGGTTGAGATCGGCTGGACCTTTTTGGCCCGTTCATATTGGGGGGGATACTACAACGCGGAGATGAAACGACTGATGCTTGAACACGCTTTCCAGTTTGTTAACAATGTTGTCTTTCTTGTAGGACCTCAAAATATTCGTTCACAAAGAGCTGTGGAAAAAATAGGTGGAGTGCGAGGTGGTTCCAGGGTCGATGGGAGTGGCTGCGAGAGTATTAGCTTTAAGATCACTTCTGATTTCTTCAGAGTAAATGGTCTTAGCCAGAATCATTCGCAAAAGGATTCATCAAATAAAAGAGGGAAATATGCAAAAAATATTGGCTTCTCATGCTCCAGCTCTAAAGCGTATTCAGCTAAAGATAGAACAAGAATTTAAGATTCCATCTGACAAGATTAAACCCGTTAATTTTTCAATTTCTGATGGAGGGGTGATGACCTTTCAGCTTTCCTTTCAATATCCAATTGTTGGGATTCCAAAAGAAATCTTGCTGGATTTTGAAATCAGGGAGAATTCGCCTGACACCTTGTATTTTGAGGCTCTCAATGGTCTGAAAGGGTATGAATCGTCCAATGAATATCATGGACTGGAAAACGAAATCGTAAAATACATCTCACTCAAAATCGACGATTAAATTTCAGAATTTAAGGACTGTGAAATGACTTTTGATGAAATAGACAGCAATATTTCAACTTTTATGGAGCGCTGGGGGATACTGGCGGTTCGTATATCATTTGGAATCATTTTTATCTGGTTTGGCATGCTAAAACCCCTGGGTATTTCCTCAGCCGAACCGCTGGTTTTAGCTACTGTTCCCTGGTTACCTGTTTTCCAAGGAGAGACCTGGGTTGCCATCATTGGTTGGTGGGAAGTATTGATTGGTGTGGCTTTTCTTTTTAAACGAACCATACGTATTGCCATTGGTCTACTTGCACTCCAGATGGTCGGGACCTTTTTGCCCCTGGTTATGCTCCCAGAGATCACCTTTCAGGCTGGTTATTTTCCGTATGGACCCACCATGGAGGGACAGTATATCATCAAAAACCTCATGATTATTTCAGCAGCATTGGTGGTAGGCGGTACGGTGCGACGTCAAGAACCATAATTGAGGGGAGTAATGTGGCAGTATTGATATGTATGGATAATCAACTGGAGGCTTCACATGAAAATCATTTTGACGGTACTACTGACATGTTGTTCCATACAATTGGCTGGCGAATCGTCTCAACAAGGAGGTAAAATGGATATCTGGTTTGATGGCTCAAACAATATTGATTGCGACATCCAGCAAGTAAAACAATCCCTGGAAAATCTCGGTGAACACTATGTGGCAATCGTTGGGCTCATGCCGGGATTATCCAGTGTGGAACTGGTGGATCAAGGCCCTGATTATGTAACCATCAAAACCAATGAAGGGTACATGAAGCGTACGCAAATTGCCTTAAGAATTAACGGTGAAAGTGTGGTGGTGGAGTTCGATGAAGAATACAAGGCTGGATCCATGATAACCACCAGGTCTCACTTTTCGGAAAGCTTCACACCTACGACTTCCGGTATTGAGTATCGCTTGGTTATCAGCAACCTCACAGCTCCAGGTTTTATGGGGTTCTTCTATAGAAATTTTGGCAGCTCCAATACTGGGAATGCCTTCTTAAATTCGTACAAGACCTACTATGAGGGAAATAAGCCCTAAATCCACCAGGAAGTGTTAGTTGGGTACATAGCCACAAATCTTTCACCCTTCTGGCAGGAAGATTGAGCCCTCACCTCCAATTTTCAATTTTCAATCTTCATTCTCACAATCCCAAATTGTTTTATAATGGATAATCCTCCTGCAAAAGGTAGATTTCCAGCATAACAAATTCAGGAGATCGGGACATGAAAAAGCTATGGATAGCACTGCTTATCATTGTGGTATTGGTGCTCGTTGTATTTGGGTGGTTAAAATTTTCATATTTAAAGGGACCCCTGGCTGTCCATGAGGGTGAATTAAACCTGCCTCAACTGTCTGCTCCTGTCACGGTTTATACCGACGAGTATGGCGTACCTCACGTCTATGCTGAAAACGAAGAAGACCTCTTTTTTGCAGCTGGCTATATCCAGGCTTCTGAAAGACTCTATAAAATGGATGTCATCGCCCGCGCTGTGGAAGGTCGTCTTTCTGAGGCCTTTGGACCAGATCTCATCGACGATGATAAGTATTTACGGGTCTGGGGATTCCATCGAATCGCTAAAAATAGTATTAATAACATGTCCGCTGAGACCCGCAATATCCTTGAAAGAGGGTTGGAGGGAATCAATGCCTATATCGATGAACACGAGGATGATCTTCCCGTGGAATTCAAAATAGCCGGACACAAACCCATCCGCTGGACCCTGGAACACGTCATTGGATATGCCCGTCTCATGGGCCACGATCTCTGTCTGGCCTGGATGCCTGAAGTAATATTTGGTGGTGTCCTTGACAAACTGGGTGATGAACTGGCTCGGGAGCTCTACCCCGTCTATCCAGATACCAAACCCTACATTGTTCCTCAAACACCCAAAAATTTTAGTAACGTTGCAGAATCCATGTTCCGCAGTGAAAAAAGGATCCGAGAAATTACTGGAGCCATGGGATCCCATATCGGTAGTAATAGCTGGGTTCTGGGTGGGGGGATGACAGAAAGTGGCCAACCCATACTGGCTAACGATCCCCATCTTGCCTATTCTCAGCCTCCCGTTTGGTTTGAGATGCATCTGGTTGGTGGACGCTTCGATGTAGCTGGTGTCACCCTGGCTGGAGTTCCTGTGGTTATTCTGGGGCAAAATCAACACTATGCCTGGGGTTTTACCAACGTCATGGTGGATGACACAGACTTCTATGTTGAGGTCACAGATGATGCCAATCCCGATCAATATTTTTATGATGGTGAATGGCGAGACATGGTCATTCACGAAGAGATCATCAATGTAAAAGGGGAAGAACCTGTGGTTCATATCGTCAGGGAAACCCGCCACGGACCCATCATTAATGATGTCCATACCGTATTAAAAGCCAATGAATCAGCGCCTGTGTCCATGTCCTGGGTGGGGAATTATTTGACCAATGAGGTCGATGCCTTTATCGGACTGAATACTGCCAGCAACTGGGATGAATTCTCAAATGCTGTGGAAAAATTCTGGATTCCTGGTCAAAATATGATTTATGCTGATCTGGAAGGTAATATTGGCTGGAGACCTGCAGTAGCACTCCCTCTGAGAGCATCTGGAACGGGATTGGTTCCTCTCCCTGGGGATGATCCCAAATGGGATTGGCAGGGATTCGTACCTTTTGAGGAAATGCCTTACCAGTACAATCCTGAGCAGGGCTATATCGCCACTGCCAACAATAAAACCATTGGTGATGAATTTCCATACTACATCAGTGCTTACTGGGAGCCGCCTGCCCGGGCAAATCGTATCAATGAGATGCTGAGGGTTGCCGACAAGAAGTACAATGTCCAGGATATGCAGGATATTCAGAATGATTTCCTGTCTGACCATGCCAGAGATTTGACCCCACTATTTTTAGATCTACTTAGTGAAAGCAAATTCAATAATCCCAATGCCACGGCAGCGGTTGATGCACTGAAAAACTGGGATTATGTCATGGGTAAAAATTCACTTGAGGCTGCAGTGTTTAACGTGCTCTGGGTGAAATTCGCCTACAATCTCTATGGTGACGAAATGGATCTGATTGGACCTGAGTTCAAGGATGGGTTCTTTAAATTGGCCAATATTGCCATCCGAAATGCCATTTATCTCCTGGAGGAAATTCCCACTTCAGCCTGGTTTGATGATGTTTCCACTGAGGATATTGCTGAGAATCCCACAGATATCCTCGAGCGATCCGTTGAAGAAGCTGTGGCGCATCTTGAGGAACGATTTGGACCGAATATTGAGGATTGGGTATGGGCTGAAATGCACACCCTCACACACAGACATCCCCTGGCTCAGGTAGAAATTCTGGATTGGATGTTGAACTTGAATGTTGGTCCTTTCCCCGCTGCCGGGTCTGGTACCACCGTCAACAACATGGAATATCGCATGTATAACCCATATGATGTTGTTCTGGGACCATCAGTTCGACATATCTATGATTTCGCGAATTTTGACAAGGGGGGACTCAGTGTCTTACCCACAGGACAATCTGGCAACCCACGTTCGCCCAATTATGCCGATCAGGCTGAGATGTTTAATAAGGGTCAATACAGAGTGTTTCCCATCAATGAGGAAACGATTAAAAATGCTGGCTACAAAAAGTTGATAATGAAACCATAGATCAGGTATATAATCACGCGGGGAAATAAACCATTCCTCGCCTGATTCCTGATCTTGTGATGTATAAAATCCACAGTATTTTGCCCTCATGATCATCTATTTACTCTCAGTTCTGGTTCTGGCCCTCTTGCTTTACCATTTCTTTATCTGGAAGCCCCTGGATACATCAATTCTGTATAAGAAAAATCCCTACTTACTATTCGGTCATCGCGGATCGCCTACACACGAACCTGAGAATACCATCGTATCATTTCAGAGAGCCATTGCAGATGGGTGTAATGCCATTGAGCTTGATGTTCACCGGACCAGAGATGGTCATTTGGTTGTTTTTCATGATGACACACTGGAAAGAACCAGCAACGGAAATGGTCGAGTCGCAGAACATACCCTGGCTGAATTAAAGGATCTCAACGCCGCAAAAGAGTGGGAGGGAAGGGAAGAACACATCCCCCTTCTTCAAGAGGTTGTGGATGCCTTGCCAGATTCCACGATTTTTAATTTTGAGATCAAGAACTTCTCATTCTTTTCAGAACAACGTACTGAGTTAGAATTGATAAGATTTATTCATGAGAACAAGATGCGTGACAGGGTTATCCTCTCCTCCTTCAATCCTCTAAATATCTGGCGGGTCAAGATGTCTGATCCCGGAGTCTTCACAGCTTTACTCTGGTTTAACCCCAGCATCTTGTCACTTAGACATCCCCTGGGCGTCCACCTTTCCCATCCTGATCTTTTTCATCCTTTTGAGGAAAACGTGAACTGGGGTGTCAAATTCTGGTCCAGAGTGAAAAAAATTCCTATGCACGTCTGGGTCGTGAATGATGCAGAGAAAATGAAAACTTTTTCCAGGGATCCCATGATCAAGGGGATTATGTCTGATGATACGACATTATTGATTGAGACAGTTGGGGATAAGCTGCTCAAATAGACTTGAATCACCATCAAGCTAAAGGCCTTCAGTTCCAATGGAAACTGATCCTTTAAATGAAAAAAGATACACATTGGATACAATATATGGATACCACAAAAAGGCTTAATTGGGGAATCATGGGGCCGGGAGTTGTCGCCAACAATATGGCTAATGCTCTAAAAGAAAGTCCAAATAACCAACTCAGCGCAGTAGCTTCAAAAACACAATCCAGGGCACAAACATTTGCAGATAAACATGGTTTAAAAAAAGCTTATAGTTATCAACAGATTGTAAAAGACCGCGAAATAGACATAATTTATGTAGCGACTATACATAGTTTCCATTTCGAGAATGCAATATATGCTCTAGAGCATGGCAAACATGTATTGATAGAAAAACCTTTCACAGTAAATGCTGCCGAAGCGAGAGAGCTGGTCCGAATAGCAGAAGAAAAGAATCTCTTTTTGATGGAAGCCATGTGGACTCGATTTATACCAAGCGTCCAAAAGTTGAAGGAGCGTGTCGTAAACGGCGATATCGGCGAAGTCAAGCAGATCAATATATCCTATGGAGGCATAGTGGGACCGGCATATGAAAAGAGACTTAAAACACTTTCATTGGCCGGAGGTGTCACATTAGATATGGGTGTTTATGCCATATCCTTTGTTTGTTACTTGCTTGGAGAAATTCCTACTGACATTAAATCCATGAGTCGATTCAGTGATACGGGTGTCGATGAAATAGCTGATTATATGTTTCGTTTCCCCTCTGGTTGCCTGGTTAACATTTGTACGAGCTATAACTTGAAAATGAGGAGTGAGGCAATTATCTATGGAACGAGGGGATACATAGAATTTCCTGAATTTTCAGCTGGACCAGGATTTACAATAAACATCCATGAGGGTACCAATAAGGTTGAGGAAAGTGTTTACATTCCTGGCAATAATCATGTCAACGGATTTATTTATGAGGTTGAGGAAGTAACCCGCTGCATTCGAGCTGGGGAAACTGAGAGTAGGATAATCCCTTTACATGAATCCATTAGTACCATGGAGGTAATTGATGAAATGCGAAAGGATTGGGATTTTGTATATCCGTTTGAATAGTTACATTTATGATAATTATAGTGGCTCCTTTTTAGACTGAATCATACCAACTATGAGGTCTTATTTGTTGCTTCATCCCATAGTCCCACCAATCAAATCTTTGAACTATAAGCGTCTGCTATATTGCTTATTGGTTGTCATTGTTTCACTGAATCAGGCTTGGGCACAGAAATTTCAAATTCCCAGCATCGAAACCTTTATTTCAGATACCCTGAATATCGATGTGATCCAGGATTCGAGTCTGGATCCATCCTCTAGCCCAATTACAGTAATTGATTCCAGAATTCTTGATGGATCCATCCTGGGCATTCGCCAGACCAAGAAATATAGATACATTCCTGTGGACCAATATCTCGCTCTGGATCAATCCTTATCAGACCTTTTCCAGGCTCAGTTTGTTCAAGATTCCCTTGATCTCGCTGGCACCCTTCATCTTTCAAAACTCATTTTATGGACTGACAATTCCAGCATCAAGCAAAAGGGGCTTTGCCTCAGTGCATACACCACTTTTTATGATAGTCTGGATCAACCTGTCAGTGACTGGATCTGGGAAATGCGGGTGAAGCGTGAGAAGAAAGAGGCAGACACTCTTTATCTTGGGCGGGTGGTGCAGGAGTTTGCCAGGGAGCAATCCAGGGTGATTTCTGAGAAGGATTTTAATTCAGAATTCTATCCACACCTTTTTCGCCGTCAACTCATGACCTGGTCAGAAATCATTTATTTCAGCGACGGATTTGGTGTTAATGCTCACTTCAGACTGGATTTTCCTCCCGATCAGGAATCAAAGTGGATGCGAGGTTCGCCAGGTTTGTTTTACCGACAATCAGATAATCACGAGTCCATAGCAATTGGAGGAAAGGATCAGCAGTGGTTTCAGCGGTTATCACCTCAGTGGATCACCCAGTTCTCAGGGACATATCGCTTTGGATTCAATAATTTTGAGCGCGGTCATTTTACCCATCTGGATTACTACAATGTGTTCTATATAAATTTGTCAGCTCAAGCCAGTATTGAATATCGCCCAGTGTATCACAACGGGCTCTATGGTGGTCTCGGTGTTTATGCAGGCTATAACATTCTGCCAACTGTCATACCCGAAACCGAAATTGGTCTATTCCTGAGGATCGGGGTATTATTACCATGATCTTGAGAACGAAACTACTAGCCATCCTCCTAGTCATCCTCTCCTTCAATGTCCATCTCGGTGCTTCCGATGTCACTGGCTTTGTCCACGATGTGCAATCAGGAGAAAGTATTATTGGTGTAAATGTCTTTATCAAAGCGACTGGGCAAGGTGCCGCCACAAATGTGGAGGGCTTCTACATTCTTCGCAACGTTGGCACGGGACCTGTTGATCTGACATTCTCCCACATTGCCTACGTGGACACTACACTGAGTGTCAATATGGGTCCTGTGAATCATTTTATTTCAAGTGTGACCCTGCGACCCCATGCCATCGATACCAAGGCCATCGAAGTAGTCGGGAAGCGGACTACCATCATCAAGGATATGGATATCTCCAGTATGCAGGTTGATCCTGTGATTCTCACAGAAATCCCTCAACTCAATAAGGATGTCTTCAAACTGATCCAATTCTCACCCAGTGTGACCACCTCAGATCCCATGTCACCCCAGTATTATGTGAGAGGAAGCGATCCTGGTGAAAATCTGGTTCAGATGGATGGGATGACCATTTACAATCCCCAACATTTTATGGGTTCCAGTGCCATCTTTAATCCCTACTCCATCAAGAATGTGGAGATGCTGGTGGGTGGTTTCGATGCTGAGTATGGTGGTCGCAATGCCTCCATCATGAATATTTCCACCCGTGAAGGTCATCAATCAGAAATCCATGGTGAGTTTCGACCCTCTATTTCAGGGATTAGTGGAGCTATTGAATTTCCTGCAGGCAAAAATGGGACGGCCATGGTTTCAGGTAGAACCTATACCGATTTTATGCTTCGTGTCATGATGGGCTCACCAAATCTGGTCATGGATTATAATGCGGCCTATCAGGTTTTACTTGGCAAGACGCGTCTCAGGTTTTCCGGATTTTTTGCCCGCGACTATATGGATTATAGTGTAGACAACCTCATGCTGTTTTTTCCTGAGGGGTTGTTTGATTCATTTGGTGAGGGGTTTGTCACCAACACCACCAATCGGGCATTGGGTGTCAAGTTTAATTCTGTTCTACTCCCAACCTTAACCCTGGAAGGTCAAGTCTATCATTCAGCTTCATCAGTGGACAATCTGACCTACTTCAATTACTCCATAACCGATACGGTTGAAGATTTTACGGCGGCCCTCGATTATAAAACTCATATTGAGAATACAATCGGTGAGAATACGGGAAAGGCGAGCCTGGCCTGGTATGCCTTCTGGAATCAAACCCTGAAGTTGGGTCTTGAGATAAATGATATTTATTTTGCCAATGAAGTGGGACGTTTCGATGCGGACCCAAATCCCAATAAATCCGGGGCACAATTTCAATCATTCTTTGTCCAGGATAAGATTGAACTGGGTCCATTTCAATTTAAGCTTGGGTTGCGCAATTCCAGGTCTCAAGCCCAGGGTGAGTGGCACATGGAGCCGCGGGCTTCAGCAAGCCTTATGTTTCCAGGTGGTCACCAGCTTAAGACTGCTTATGGGAAATATTTTCAATATCTCACAACCATGGACTCCAAGGGGGATGAGTTTGTCCAATTCCTGGATTATTACCAGTCACTTGAGGATCGAGAGCCCCTGAATTCCATCCACTATATTGTAGGTCTCAACGGTCCCTTGTTTGGTGATATCGCCTATGAAGTAAGTGCGTATTATAAGGATCTTAAGCAACTTTATCGGGCTACTTATAGCAATACAGTTTTTGCTGGGGAAAGCTCTGCTCTTATTGAAGGTGGCTCTGGAGAATCCTATGGGTTTGAGATTCTACTTAGGGGTGAATTTGGCCGTCTGTCCGGTTGGTTGGGCTATAATTATTCAAAAGGATTCCGTCGCTATCCCTCCATTCTGGATGGTGAGACAAGTCTATTTGATGCAGACCAGCCCCACAACCTAAAATCCATTCTTCTTTTCAAATTGACCCCTGATATTGTAGCCAGTTCCACCCTGCAGATTACCTCAGGATTTCCTCGGACCTGGGAAACGGGAATGCGCATGCATGGAACCTATGATCCGCTGACCAATACCGCTGGATATTTTGCCACCTATATTACTCCAGAGCGCAACAACGTGAGGTATCCCGCTCGCTTCGCCTGGGATATTGGCTGGAAGAAAAAGCTCCGCTCAGGCTTTGGGTTTAACCTGGCTGAATACCTGGGAGGCGTGGATGCCTATATGACCATGACCATCAGGAACCTGCTATTTCTACATCGCAATCCCATCTACTATTTCTATATCCCTGAGTATGGTTACTATGGGTTTGGAGCTGAATATGTACCATCAATATCGTTTGGCTATAGCCTACAATTCTAATGGATATTCACATGAAAATAATGAGAACTGTCTTCTTCATTCTGACTTCTGTATTCTTATGCACCTGTGATTTACCGCATCAACCAGGTCCCATGCCCACAGAAATTGTAGAAACAGAATTCCAACCAGGTCTAAACATTATGGCTGTTCTCCGGGCAGATGATCAGGCAGGGACATCTTTTATTAATATAAATCGAGCGCTCACCACAGAAGAAATATATTCAGATTCCATAGAGAATTTTTCCCCACAGATCAACTACGCAAAAGTGAGTTCAATTGACTCAGGTGCTGAGTACCAGTTCGTGAGAAGTGAAGATTCCAGCGATTGGGGGAGCTATTTCGATACTACCCTGAGTGTTGGAGCTGGTGAAGCCTATGATCTGGAAATCAGCGCGCCTGGTTTTCCCACCCTCACAGGACACACTATCATTCCTGACAAACCTCAACTTGTGGCCAATTCACTCCTCATAGGTTCTGATAAGGTTTCGTTCCAGATTCAACATCATACCAGTGCCTTTGAATACAAGCTGTACCTGTTCTTCGCTGCAAGCGTATTGGATAAAGTCGTCAAACCAACCAATGGAAATATAATTGAAGTGGATTGGGATTTTTCTACCTTAAATGGTTCTCCACTCTACCTGGGACTTACTGCTCTGGATGAAAACCTGACTCGTTATGGGAACAGCCCCATCTCATTTATTCCCAATACCTATCATCCCGATGGTTCGACAGTGAGTGGTGGCTATGGGTGTTTTGGGTCAGTGGCAATCACGATAATCCCATTATAAGTAGATAGTCTAGATTACGTCATCCCGAGCGGAGTCGAGGGAGAGAAATATGCCCTGATGGAAAGAATTAACCATATCTGGGAATGCTTGGAGTAAGATTGTTTGTTTTCCCTCGACTCCGCTCGGGATGACGATTTAGTATTTCCGATGTGGGTAGGGATCTTTCTAGATCTACGTCACTCTATTTTGAGCATGTCACTTGCATTTGACCTAATCCTGTTCTATGATAAAAGCCTTATGAATTCTAAAGAACTTCGTGAAATAAAAATATCATCTGAGACCAAATTTAAGGGGAATCTTCTCCATGTGGTCCGTGATGAGGTCAAACTTCCTAACGGAAAGACCAGTGTCCGCGAGGGCATCAAACATCCTGGTGCAGTAGTCATTATTCCGTTTTTGAATGCTTCAACACTGATTATGGAGCGGCAATTCAGATATTACCCCAATGAGATTTTTTACGAGCTTCCTGCTGGCAAAACAGACACAGGAGAGGATTTCCTCACAACAGGGAAACGTGAACTTCTGGAAGAAACCGGTTATACAGCAAAGACCTGGACTTTCATAAGTCATCTCTATCCCGCCATTGGTTATGCAGATGAAAAAATGGCAGTCTATGCTGCCAGCGATCTAACCATGCAGGAAATAGACCGTGATGAAGATGAGTTTCTGGAAATCATTGAAATGCCTCTGGACAAAGCCATGGAAATGTTAAGGCGCGGTGAAATCACTGATGCGAAAACCATGGTGGGTTTGTTCTGGGCTGAAAAACTGGCCAGTGGAGATTGGAAAGCCTATGTCAGAAGTTGATTTTATCTATGCCTGTGAGGCATCTGCAGTACCTGAGAATGGCGCGCTTAATGTGAATCTGGATGGAGAGGAAATTACCATATTTCACACGCCAGATCGTTTTATTGCCCGTTCAGGGTTCTGCAAGCACAATGGCTTCAAACTTGAACTATGTGAAATAACCGGTGAT
The DNA here is from genome assembly GCA_016784025.1 of Fidelibacterota bacterium. GTDB lineage: Bacteria > Fidelibacterota > UBA8477 > UBA8477 > JABMPR01 > JABMPR01. The sequence continues at coordinate 95,412 of JADHVL010000014.1, forward strand.
ACAGTGACTTGTCCTTTACATGGATGGAAATATAGCATATCCACAGGTAAAGGAATCAAGCCCAGTTATACCAGACTGGAGACCTATCCAGTCGTCATGAGAGCTGAACAATTATGGGTGCAGCCCGAGGCTCAAAAAGACGAAGATGATTTCGATACATCAGCTTTTGATTGGTAAAAATCAGGTAAGGGGAGGATGATATGAAAAAAATAGCAGTGGTTTTATCAGGGTCAGGATTTTTAGATGGCGCAGAGATTCAAGAAAGTGTGATTACCATGCTGGCTCTAGATCGCGCCGGTGTGAGCTATCAATGCATGGCACCGGATATGGAACAGATGCATGTAGTGAACCATTTCACAGGTGATGTTGCCCAGGGAGAACAGAGAAACGTTCTGGTAGAGGCAGCTCGCATCGCCAGAACCCAGATCATTGATATCGCTGAAGCCAATCCCAGCGACTTTGATGCAGTTATTTTTCCTGGCGGCTATGGTGCCGCTAAAAACCTGTCCAATTTCGCTGTTAAAGGTTCCGCAAGTGAGGTACAGGCTGATGTGCTCCAATTTGCAAGATCTTTTGCTGCAACTGGAAAACCCATGGGTTTTGTTTGCATTTCTCCAGCAATGATACCGCATATATATGGCGCAGATGCCAAACTGACCATCGGATCAGATGCTGATACGGCAGCAGCCATCAATGAAATGGGTGGAATTCATATTAACTGTCCAGTGGACGATTTTGTGGTTGATGAAGAAAGAAACCTGGTTTCAACTCCAGCATATATGTTGGATATGAGAATTAGCGAGGTTGCCACGGGAATCGAAAAACTGGTCAACAAAATTATAGAGATGATTCATGGAAAATAGTGTAAAAGACTTAAAACAGGTCGCCCACTTCTCAGAAGATGCTGCCAATATTAATAGTATGTTCAAAAGCGACCAATTGCAGATGGACGTACTGTCATTGAACACCCACCAGTACGTTTCACCTGTAGTGGAACCTATATCAGACATCATTTATTTCGTATTGCGGGGCGAAGGTGTTTTTGAAGTGGGAGATGAGGTGCTGGTACTCACACGCAATACCTCAGTCCTAGTTGAAATGGGTGTCAGCTCAGGCATCATCAATGAGAGCGATGAGCAGTTGACAGTTTTGAAAATGGCTGCCCCTCCTGGAATTCATAACCTTAGTACCTAGGCTAAATATATGCACGCACCCATTTTTCCTTTACCCACAGTAAATCTGTTTCCTGAAACTACAGCCAGTTACCACATCTTTGAACCGAGATATGTGGAAATGATTGAAAGTGTGTTGGAAGGGGGTGGGCTCCTGGCCATGGGTGTTTTGAAACCCGGTTATGAGGAAGATTACTACGGTACCCCGGAAATTTTTCCTGTGGGATGTCTTGGTAAAATTCAGTCCTATGAGAAATTGGAAAATGGGAAATACAATATTGTTCTGGAAGGACTGTTTCGAGTTGGGTTTGGCGAAATAGTCAAAGACAATCCCTTCCGCGTGGCTGAGTTGATCGAATTACCTGAATCAGATTCTGAAAATGATTTTATTGATGAGCGCGAAGACTTGCTGCTGCGTCTTAATTATCTGGTGGAGCAATCTCCAGATACCCTCGATTTTAGTCCCATCCTGGGGGAACAGGAATCTTTTATCGCACTTGTGAATCTGGTTGCACGCACCTTGCCTCTAAAAAACGATGAGCAATATGCGCTCCTCTCAATGGATTCTGTCCGAGAACGGGCAAATCGCATTCTGTGGCTCATTGATGATCAGATCGAAACCATTGAATTGCTTAAACGTGTCGATCCCAGAATTACGGATGATATTTCTCTGAATTAAACCCGCATTACCCCTGTACAGTCACACCCTTTTCAACAACCAGAATCTCGGACATTTCGTTTCGTAATAACACATGATGCTTTAATTAATTAATTACAAAGTGCTGAATTGATCTATATCAGCCCTTAATAAAGTGTTATGCTGACTTTATCAATTATACATGATAAGATGAATAATTGTCATTAGGAAACAGATGTCTTGGCATGTGCTTTGCAAATGATCATTTGATGAATGTTGAGAATTTTATTAACCGATCATTTATAGAAGGAAGCCATTATGGAGTGTTTTTCTCTATTACGGTCTGATGTCCCAGCCCTGATTGATCACCTCGGGGATTTTGGGGAGGTACTTGCCCCCCATGGGAAAGGGGATGTCTCGTATTCGTTTGAAGCTGTCCAAGACAGTAGTGATGTTGTTCTGGACTATAACCGTACCTTATTACCACTCAAGAAGATGTTTCTACCACCCGTCGAAAAATTGATGGGATTCTCACTCAAAAATAAGAGTTATGAACAGGTAGATGTAACAATTGCTCCCAGAGTGTTCTTTGGTGTACATAGCTATGAGATGCAATCAATACTCAGACTGGATCATAGCATGCTGTCAGGTTCTGTTGAATCAAATTATTTCAAACGACGCCAGTCCTCCCGTTTTGTGGGGATCTCTTTTGAGCCAGATGAATTTCACTTTTCCGAAAGTGTAGGCATTGTCATCGAAGAGATGGAAGGCTTTGATCTATTCCTCAATGAAATCGATGGTGATTTTCAACTCTATGTCCTCACAGATAATGGCCAGGGAATGTTAAATGGGTTTGATAAAATCAATCTAACAGAACCTGAAATAGTTGAGGAGCGACACTTTAAGAAAAAAATCAGATATCATTTTAATAGACTCCCACGTGTTTTTCAGTATGCCTATCATTCTGAGGTCTGGGCTGATGTGGCTTCGCGCTGTGTAGGTTGTGGTGCTTGTACACTGACCTGTCCCACTTGCTTCTGCTTTGATGTTCAAGACGAAGTTGAAGTGACCGCTGAAGACGGTATGCGTCAACGTAGCTGGGATAGTTGCATGCTCAGTACCTTCGCTGAAGTCGCCGGTGGCGAGAACTTCCGAGAGAAGACCATCAATCGAACCCGTCATCGCCTCTTTCGGAAATTCAAATACATAACTGATGAAGAGGGCTTGCCCTGGTGTGTTGGTTGTGGACGCTGTACTGCTTTTTGTCCTGCTGGAATCTCAATGCCAGATATTGTCAATGAGCTGATTCAAGAAGACGAGAAGGCCCAATATCACCGGCCTGTCCGGGTATAGAGAAGGAGGCTGAATATGAAACGCCTACAAGATGTTGAACATCACGAAACTGAAGATCTCTATTACCCCACGATGTGTAAGGTGACTGGAGCCAAACAGATTACCGAAATGGAAAAATGGTATGAGCTTGAAATGCCTGAAGGTCAGAGTCTAGGGCATGGTCCAGGTCAGTTTGTGGAAGTATCTGCATTCGGGATTGGTGAAGCACCCATCTCCATTTCCAGCTCTCCATCCAAGAATGGTAAGTTCGAACTCTGTATTCGCCAGGTTGGAACCCTGACCAATGTTTTAAAGAACTATGAAACCGGTGATTCAATGGGAATTCGTGGTCCTTTTGGTAAGGGCTTCCCCATGGAAAAACTTTTTGGAAAAGATATCCTGGTGGTAGCAGGTGGAATTGGTCTGGTACCCCTTCGATCCCTCATTAATTATGTTCTGGATAATCGCCAGGATTTCGGCCGCCTCATCATTCTTTATGGTGCAAAAACTCCCTCTGAGCTCCTTTTCACAGATGAGCTAGAAGCGTGGAAAAAAAGAGATGATGTTGAATTACATGTGACTGTGGATCAACCAGATGAGACCTGGAAAGGTAATACCGGTGTTATTACCACCCTCATTCCCTCTCTGGACCTCAATCTGAATACCACCATCGCCGCTATCACCGGCCCGCCTGTTATGTACAAGTTTGTGGTCATGTCTCTCAAGTCAAAACAGCTTCCTGATGATCAGATATATCTGTCTCTTGAACGTCGCATGAAATGTGGTGTGGGTAAATGCGGACATTGCCAGATCAATGGTGTCTACTGTTGTCAGGATGGTCCCGTGTTCAACTATGTTGATATCAAACCATTGGAGGAGGCTCTCTAATGAAACCACAAGTTGCATTTTTCGATTTTACCAGTTGTGAAGGCTGTCAGCTCAATAAACTCAATTTTGAAAATGATCTACTCGATATATTAAAACATGTAGATATAGTTGAATTTCGCGAGGCTATGGATGACAAGGCGGATCACTATGATATCGCCTTTATTGAAGGATCTATTACTTCACCATCCTGTGTGGAACGCATTCATGATATTCGTCGTCGCTGTGATGTCTTAGTGGCGCTTGGCTCCTGTGCTGTGAATGGCGGTGTCAATGCCATGAAGAACCTTCATCCCATAGATGAAGTTCGCGAAACGGTTTACGGGGATGACAAGTATTTGTTTGCCACCCTGCCAGCCATGGCAGTTTCATCCGTAGTAAAAGTAGACTACGAAGTCCGCGGTTGTCCCATGACCCAGCAAGATTTTCTCAAGCTGCTGATCGCACTGGTTCTGGGAAAACAACCCCCCAAATATGGTTCTCCAGTATGCGTGGAGTGCAAGCTCAAGGAAAACGAGTGTCTTTACAATCGTGGCATGGTTTGCCTCGGTCCTATCACCAGGGGTGGTTGTGATGCAGTTTGCCCAAGCTTTGGACAATTCTGCACTGGATGTCGGGGGCTCCTGGACAATCCCAATATTGATGGGATGCTGGAGGTGATGACCAGTCATGGTATCAGTCTGGATGAAGCCAAAAAACGTATGCTGCTATATAATTCAAACGAGGTTCAATTATGAGTCGTGATCTTGACATCAAAGTCCATCACCTGACCCGTGTGGAAGGTCATGGAAATATCGTAGTAAACATGAAAGATGGGGTCCTTGAAAAAGCTCACCTCAGTATCGTAGAACCTCCCCGGTTTTTTGAAGCTATGATGAAGGGACGCAGTTTTCATGAAGCTGCCATCATCACTTCAAGAATTTGTGGCATTTGTTCTCTCGGTCATCAATTGACATCACTGGTGGCAACTGAAGATGCTCTGGGTCTGGAAATTTCTGAACAGACTGTACTCCTCAGAAAACTATTGATCCATGGGGCCACACTGCAATCAAATATTCTTCATGCCTATTTTCTGGCAGCTCCAGATTTCCTCAATGTTGGCAGTGTGTTTCCTCTTATAGCCACTCATAAAGATGTGGTACTGAGAGCTCTGCGCATGAAACGTCTGGCCAATGATATTGGTGATATTGTTTCTGGAAGAGCCGTCCATCCCATCACACCGGTTCCAGGCGGTTTTTCAAGAATTCCAGAAAAAGCAGAGCTTTTGGAAATCAAACGACGCCTGCTCGAAGAAGCCCTCCCAGACGGTCTGGAAACCATAGAGACCATGAAGGCTCTGGCCGGCGCCATTCCTCAGTTTGAAAGAGAAACAGAATATATCTCCTTAAAGCACCCAGATGAATATGCATTATATGAAGGAGATATTTTCTCCTCTGACACCGGTGCCTTATCCGTGCACAATTATCTGGATGTCACCAATGAATTCATCGTGAATCATAGCACCTCAAAACATGCGAAGTACAACAGAAGTTCATATTTCGTTGGTGCGTTGGCACGTTGGAATAACAATCATGCCCAACTCGGGGAAGAAGCTCATGCTGCTGCTGAAGCCATGGGTCTCAAACCCAATTGCTATAATCCCTATATGAATACCATTGCCCAGGTTGTTGAAGCAGTACATTGCATCCTGGATAGTGTCCGTATTATTGACAGATTGATGGAACTGGGTCTCAAAAATGAGAAACCCAACCAGACACCCACTCGCTATGGTCGGGGTATTGGTTCCAATGAGGTTCCCAGGGGTATTCTTTTCCATGATTATACTTATGATAATAAAGGAAATATCATCAAGGCCAACTGTATCATTCCTACGGGTCAGAATTTGGCCAATATAGATGATGATATGATGAAACTGGTACCTGAGATTATCAACAAGACCAAGGAAGAAATTACGTTGAACCTTGAGATGTTGGTCAGGGCTTATGATCCCTGTATTTCTTGCTCAGTTCATATGCTGGAAGTGGATTTCATCGAATAGTCCTCATGGCAACCTTAACAGTCATAGGTGTGGGTAGTCGCTTACGTGGAGATGATGCCATCGGTCCTTTACTAATCGATGCACTCTCCCGGCAAACACATCCCCAGATAGAATTGGTGGATGCCGGCAGTGACGCCCTGGGGATCCTAGAGTATCTCGAGGGGCGAGAACATGTGATTGTTGTAGATGCCTGTCAGATGGGTCGTGAAGCAGGATCCATCGTGGAGTTTGACTCTGCTCAAATTGACTTTGTTATAAAAAATGATCCCATTTCATTGCATGGTCTGGGGTTGGCAGAGTCAATAAAAATGGCAGAATCCCTGCATATGATACCTGAAGACTTGAAAATCATTGGTATTGAACCAGAATCAATTCAATTTAGTGGCTCACTTTCCGTACCCGTTCAAAGGGCTTTGAAAATGGCCGTTGATATCGTTGAAGATAAACTAAATCGAGTAAGCCAACTCGCTGAGGCTTAGTTCAATTTGTTTGGCGTTCGCGCCCAGGAGGAAAACAAAAATGACAAAAAAAGTATTGATAATAGATGATGACTTCGATCTCGTTGAAGCCATGCGTATCACCTTGGAAGCAGCCGGTTATGATGTGATAGATGCCCAGGATGGCGAAAAGGGCCTGGAGATGATTAAATCAGAATCTCCAGATCTGATTATCCTGGACGTGATGATGTCTTCCATGGATGAAGGCTTTCACGTCGCCTACAAAATCAGGGAAGATGCTGACATCAAGGATACACCCATCGTCATGTTAACAGCTGTGGGTAACCAGACTGGTTTTCAGTTTGATCCCGGTAAGGATGCTGATTTTTTACCAGTTGATGCCTTTTTAGAAAAACCAGTAAATCCAAAAAAACTGGTGGACGTCGTACATCAAAACATTAAGGTCTAAGCAGGAGAGACTTCAACTGATTCGATCTTAAAAACGGTAGCAATTTGATGCTATTTCCTGAAACACCCACATTCTCAATTGCCTCCATGCTTCGGCGTGATAAATGGCTTATACGGCTGCGCTGGGTTGCAATTCTTGGACTCTTCTCTGGAGTAATTCTCCTAAAGTTCATTGAACTTGGACCCCCATCCAGCCTGAATGCCATGGCCATTGTTGCTTTCATCCTGGTTGGCTTAAATCTCATGTATCTGACGTATGCCTCTGCCAAAAAGCAGTTCGGGATGTCCAATCTGGTCATTTTGCTCAATTTACAAATGGTCATGGATTTGTTTCTGCTCACCGTGCTGATTTATCTCACGGGTAGTGCAGAAAGTCCGCTCTCCTTCTTCTACGTTTTTCACATTATTCTGGCCAGTATCATATTCCCTGGCGGTTTCTCCTATCTGTATTCTCTGCTGGTTGTTATCCTGTATTCGGGACTGTTGGTAATAGAACAGTCGAGTTTTGTGGAGCATCTTTGCTTTTTTAACGAATTTCATTTAATGAATGATTCCCGAGTTGTTATAGGGATTTGGTTCGTTTTTGTGGTGACCATGATGGTTTCAGCTTATCTCGCCCAGAATGTGACAGAGAGGCATCGTCGTGTGAGAGACAAACTTGAAGCTGCGAATCTAAAACTTCAGGAAATCAACGAAACCAAGACCACGTTTTTCCGGTATGCCAGCCACGAAATGAAAGCCCCCATTGCCACCATCCAATCCACGCTCATGGTCATTGAGGATATCTTAGGCACCAAGGCCGACCCGCGTGTGATCAATATGCTGAATCGAGCCATTGGACGGACCTCAGAAACCATTGGCATGCTCAAAGATCTGGCAGATCTAACCTATGGAAACTTCCAGGAACAACAACACTTCGAAAGTCTGAGTCTCCGAGAATTGCTGGTTGGTTTAGTATCTGATGCGAAACCCAATTCAGATCGAAAAAGCCAAACTCTGACCTTCACTTCTGCCGATGCATCCTTCGACTATTTCGGGGATGTTAATGCCCTTGGGAAAATATTTAACAACCTCATCTCCAATGCCATTCGATATACCCAGGAATCAGGTAGCATTCAGGTGAGTTTAGAAAAAGTTGACTTGAATTATGTGGTAAAAGTATCTGATGATGGCCAGGGTATTCCTGCAACCGAGCAGGTCAATATTTTCAAAGAATTTTACAGGACCTCTACAGCCCGGAAACTGATTTCAGAGGGTACAGGACTAGGTCTGGCAATCGTGATGCGTATGGTTGAACTCCATGGCGGCGATATTCAGGTTGACAGCCAGGAGGGTCGGGGAAGTACATTTACAGTTCAACTGCCCTTTGAGGAGGAATTGTGAGGAAGGAATCAATCGGTGGAATCATCGTTGATGAGCAGTTAACCTTTGTAAGAATATTCAATCTTCCAGATGAACCTGACTGGGGTGGTTCTGCCCTTGAAGAATTCTGCTTTTATGGCCAAACTGTGAATTTTATCAGTGAAAACATGGACAGTTCTGGTAAGGCTAATTTATCCGTCACGCTCCACCATGATGAATCTGAATCCTTTCAAAAAGCTGTGGATGCAATCGCGGAATTACATGAAGATATAAGTGTTCAAGTAATTGAACACGTTTGCCTGTTAACAGTTTATGGCCCTCACTTTAAAGAGCGTTGTGGTCTGGCGGCTACATTTTTCAGAGCGTTAGGCATTCGCGGCATCAACATCCTTTCCATATCCACTTCAATCAGTTCTATTTCCGCCATCATTGAAGAAAAACATCTCAATGATGCCACCAGCGCGCTACGTGATGTGTTTGATGTCCCCTGATCCAACCACCTGAGCCATCACTATTCAATTGAGTGCCTTACCGATAAATAATTATCCATATGTGATAGATTTTGGGTTATTTTTATTTTTTCGAAATGACAACTGGAGTACAGAATTTGGATTTTCATAAAGAACTTACTGAACAATTAAAAACGGCCATGAAAGCTAAAGATAGCACTTCGTTAAAAACGATCCGTGATCTGAAGTCCAGAATTCAAAGCCGTGAAATTGAAAAGGGTGAGCCACTCTCAGAGGCAGAATTTGTCAAGCTGGTTCAAACTGCTGCCAAGCAACGCAAGGAAGCCATCGTTTTGTATGAGAAGGGTGATCGGCCAGAATTGGTAGCTGTCGAAAAAGCTGAATTGCAGGTTTTGGAGAAATATCTACCTCAAATGATGGGTGACCCGGAAATGGAAACACTGGTTAAACAAGTTCTGGCAGAGACTGGTGCTGAAAACATGAGCGATATGGGCAAGGTTATGGGTCCACTCATGAAAGCAGCAGCAGGTAAGGCAGATGGAAAACGACTTCAAGAAATTGTAAAAGGGATGCTCAGCTAATGGCCACAGGATTTGATTTAATCGGATTGCTTCTCATTGTCATCATGGCAGTGAGTGGGCTGAAAAAGGGACTCATTGATGGTGTCCTGAAAATCGTTGGTATGTATGCAGCAGTTTATGCCTCCATGCACTACAATCAGTATGGAACTGCCTTCCTGGAACCCCTGATCAGTATTCCAGAAGCCTATAAGACACCAGCCGGTTTTGTGATTGTATTTTTAGTTGTGATGTACTCCATAACTTTTGTGTCATTTTTACTAAAAAAAATTGTTAAGACGCTGCGTCTGGGAGCTGTAGATAGAATCGGTGGAATCACCTTTGGGGCGCTTAAGGCTGGATTGATGTTATCAGCTGTTGTATGGGCCTTCGCCATGGTTCCTGCGGATTTGAAAGGCGACTGGCAGAAAGAATCAAAATTGTATCCCTTTGTAGAGATATTTGCCGGACAGGCTGTTTATATCCTATCCCTGGAAGATGAGCTGGCAATGATGCAAACCATGATGGATCCAGATGCTAACAAGGCTGCACTTCTTCAGGCTGCTATCGGTGGTGAAACAGGTGGTTTGCAGGGTCTCCTTGGCGATGGCGATGGCGGGGATCAGAATGAAATTCTGGGAAAAGCCCTGGAGTCAATGGGTGGATCTCAAAAAGGACTCTTGGAGCAGATGTTGAAATCCGCAGGGGTGGATGATGTATCAAACCTGGATATCATGGAAGAGGTGGAAAAAGTCAAGCATGCTGGTACCAATAGGCAAGCAGATATGGATAAAATGCTCGCAGAGATAGAAGCCATGGCCCAGGGTCGCGCGGTGATGGAAGCAGAGGAGGATAGTAGCGAAGTGATCGAAGAAGAGGCGGAGGGTAGCGAAGAGATGGAAGTAGGGTCGCAATAAGTAGAGCCATGGATTCCTCTGGCTCAACCAATTCTAGTGATATACACCTCGGTTTTGATGATGTCCGGCAGTGGCTGGCCGATGAAGCCGCAGGTGCAAGCGTCACTCTCCAGTTTCAACAACTCCAACCCAAAAAAAATTCAGATGAAATCAGAAACCAGTATGATCGTGTGGCGGGTATTGAAGCCCTCATGGATCATAATAGTAGTTTCTACCTTCGCCAGTATGATGACCTCTACGAAATTCTCAGACTTCTGGCCCTGGAAGGCAGTACACTCTATCCTGAAGACTTGAAAATCGTTCACAACGTCCTGGAGCAATCACGCGTACTTAAAAATATTTTTCAAAATAGTCCCGTTGATGAAGCAGCTATCTGGGATGAGGATTATGAAAAGATTACACCCCTTCTGGATATTGAAAAAGATATCCTCAGAATTGTTGGACCAGATGGTGAGGTACTGGACAAGGCGTCATCTACATTGTCTTCGCTCCGGCGCAAACTCAGAAAATCTGGTGGTGCTGTCCGCACACGCATGGCAGATCTGGTTAAGAAATATGGTGACTCAGGTTATTTAAACGATACTCAAGCAGGTATCAAGGCGGGACGCCTGGTTCTGCCTGTCACCAGTTCCTACAAACACAAGGTTCAAGGTGTTATTCAGGACATGTCAAATACGGGGACAACCACCTTTATTGAACCTTTCGAAATTATTGAACTAAATAATCAGATTAAAACCATTGAAATTGAAGAGCAGCAGGAAGTCCAACGCATTCTGAGAGAGCTCACCAGTCGGCTTCATGTCCACCACCACACCATCCAGGTGAATTATAAAATGCTGGAACTTCTGGACTATCACACTGCTCTGGTCAAGTTTGGAAAAACCTTTGCCTGCAGCATCCCCATTCTATCCGAGGATGGTACTTTTCTACTCAAAACTGCCCGGAACCCCAGATTGGCCCTCCAGAGAAAGGTGGTTCCCCTGGATCTCGCCATGGATAGTCAGACCAATACCCTGATTATCACCGGACCCAATGCAGGTGGCAAGACGGTTGCGCTCAAAACCATTGGTCTCCTCGCCCTTATGGCCAATGCTGGTGTCCCAGTACCTGCTGCAGAAGGCAGTGTAATTCCTTTTGTAGATAAAATTTTCACAGACATTGGTGATCAACAATCCCTGGTGGATGATCTTTCAACCTTTTCAGCCCACCTGTCCACCATCATCAGCATTCTGGATCAGACCACTTCTCAAAGTTTGGTTCTTCTAGACGAATTGGGAACAGGTACAGATCCTGCTGAGGGAGCTGCTCTGGCCCGATCAATTCTTGAGTCCCTGGGAGGTGCTGGTGTAAAGACTGTGGCCACCACTCATCTAGGTGACTTGAAAGTTTTCGCCCACGAGGCTGAGAATGTTATGAATGGCGCCATGGAATTCGATCAAAAAGGCCTCAAGCCTACTTATAAATTTTTAGCTGGCATTCCTGGAAGCAGTTATGGTTTTGAAATATCCAAACGTCTTGGTCTCTCTGAGGACATCCTGAATTCAGCCCGTTCGTATATCGGTTGGGCACGCAACAGTATGGAAAAACTGCTAAGATCTCTGGAAGCTGAGCGAGCCACCCTATCAGATTTAAAATCTGATAATACTGATCTGCAACGCGATCTCAAAATGAAGCAAAAGCGTATGGATACTGCCTTGGAATCTGTCCAGAAAGCCGAGCGTAAAGCTGATAGAGAGGCTGCCAGACAGGCGGGTCAGATTATTACCGATGCACGACAGACGGTTGAGCAGGTTATCAAGCAGATCAAGGAATCCCAGGCTGGCAAAGAGAATATCAAAGAAGTTCGTGGAACTCTGGATCAGATTGAAGCGGAGCTGGAAAAGGTCATTGAGGAAACTGAAGAACCCCTCAAACTGGAAAAGTTAAGCAGTGAGGATGTTACCAAAGGCCTTGAGGTAACCGTATTCAGTTTGGACCAAATTGGTGTTGTCCTTGAAGCACCCACCCGAGGTAAGACCCTGGTGGAAGTTGACGGGAAACGGATGCGCGTCCCCATCGATTGGTTGGGGAAGGCACCCGGGAAAAAAGCAGCAGAGTCGCAATCCACCACAGTGGTGAATGTCTCTGATCGAAAAGGCAGCACCTATAGCCTTGATTTAAGAGGATTTCGCGCCGAAGCAGCTATCGAAGAACTAGGCCGATTTATTGATCAGGCTGTCCTCAGTAATTTGTCCCTTATGCAAATCATCCACGGCAAGGGTACAGGGGTTATAAAACAGATCGTCCATGAAGTGCTTGACAAACATCCCGCTGTGAAGAAAAAACGTCTGGGTGGTCTGGATGAAGGTGGTGCAGGTATCACCTTTGTTGAGTTAAAGTAAGATCAATTAAATTGATCTTACTCCAGGCTGGGATTCGAAACGAAGTAAGCCGAATGTAGTGAAGGCAATCCCAGCTTGGTATTATTCAATCCCAGCTTGGTATTATTCAATCCCAGCCTAGACTGCAGGATTTAACTTCATTTATGTCCCTCTCCACCCCAGTTCTTCGAACTGACCCTCCTGAAGGAGGGAGAAAAAACGTATGAAAATTCCACATCACTTACTTAAAAGAAGTAGAGCTTTACGAAAAAAGCAAACTGCAGCTGAAATTCGTTTGTGGTCCCTATTACGAGGCAAAAAACTTGGCGGATACAAAATTCGGCGACAACATGTTATTCTAAATTACATCGTTGACTTCTTTTGTTACTCTGAAAAATTGATTATTGAGTTGGATGGCCCCATCCACAACACTCAAAAAGCCAGAGAGTATGATCAGCGTCGCGAAGATCTTTTAAAAGCCAATGGATACCGAATTCTCCGGTTCAAAAACACTGACGTGTTTCAAAAAGAAGAAAAAGTCCTCTCAACTATTTTATCTGCATTGGATGAAAACCATCTTTGAGAATGCTTTTTCTCCCCAAGGGGGAGATGTCAGAACTGAGTTCTGACAGAGGGGGAACCTAACTTCCCTTAGCATTCATTTATCGTCGTCTTATCTTCATCGCAGAAATCATGGCACTCATTGCAGAACATATTATTGAACAGGTACGGGAAGCCAATGATGTGGTGGATGTGGTATCTGATTATGTCCAGCTCAAACGGTCAGGTCGAAACTTTTTTGGTCGCTGTCCCTTCCACAATGAAAAGACCCCCTCGTTCAGCGTCAGTCCTGATAAACAAATCTATCATTGTTTCGGATGTGGAGCCGGTGGCAATGTCATCAACTTCATCATGGAACACGAACGTCTCGATTTTTTATCATCAGTAAAATTGTTGGCTGATCGAGCTAATATTCACATTGAGACTGATTCAGGGGAACCCCGCAAGAAAGATGATCGGGCTTCCATTTATAACATGCATGAAATTGCTGCCAGGGTTTTTGAACGACAATTAAATGAATCAAGTGCTAAATCTGCCAAAGACTATTTGCTCAAACGAGGCCTATCCGAAGAAACCCTGAAAACCTTCCGGGTCGGATTTGCTCCAGACAGTTGGGACACGGTGACTCTGGAGGTAATGAAGCTGGGATTATCCCAGGATGTGCTGACCCGCAGCGGTCTATTGATGCCCAAGAACGGGGGTGGATACTACGACCGTTTCCGCAATCGGATCATGTTTCCCATCATGGATATCAATGGCAAAGTCCAGGCGTTTGGTGGCAGAATATTTGGCGAGGCTGATGGTGCCAAATACATGAACAGTCCAGAAACACCCATTTATCATAAGGGTCGGACTCTCTTTGGATTAAATCAGAGTCGCGATGAAATCAGAAGCTCCCGCACAGCCATCCTGGTTGAGGGCTATATGGATCTCATTCGTCTGTATCAGGAAGGCTTTCAGAATGTTGTGGCTGGAACTGGTACTGCTTTTACCCCAGAGCAGGCTGGTCTGATAAAGCGTTTCGCAGATAAAGTATTGGTCTGTTATGATGGTGATGCTGCTGGTCAGAAGGCAGCACAAAAAGCCGGTCTCACACTTCTGGACAAAGGACTCGACGTTCGCATTATCCAGATACCCAAAGGGGAAGATCCAGATAGCTTTTTTGATGAGAAGGACACTAAAGCATTTCAAAAACTCATTGGCTCAGCGCTGGATTTCATGACTTTTGTACTCAGAGCCAATCAAGATCAAATGGATTCTCCTGTGAAGCGAACTGCCTTTCTGGAAGGGATGGTCTCTGAACTGGCTGTCATGCAGAATGAAATTCTCCGGGGTATGTTGGCAGGTCAATTGGCAGATGAGATGCATGTTCCTGAAGAAGCGGTTATGGGATTGCTTAAACGTCAATCAAAAAGGGTCCGTCGCAGTGACTATACACCTGATGCCCGTCCCGCACCTCAACAAGCCCAATCGAATATGTTACGCAGGCCAGAATCAGGCGCTGAGAAAGCAGAATTTGAGCTGTTGCGCTTGCATCTGAGCCAGGATGAAAGTCTGCTGAACTGGTTGACGTCCACAATAGGTGATGAAGATATCAAAGCCTTTCATTATGTGGAAATATTCCAGATGCTCCACGGTCGTCTGCGTAAAGAGTTACCCATCAATCACAGCAGGTTGCTGGATGAAATTGAATCGGCTGAGATTCGGCGATTTATTGCCCGTTTGATCAATGAGGCCCGACCAGATTTAGAGAGTATCAGCCATGCACATCAGTGTATTAAGACGGTTCGGTGGTGGGCCATTCAACGGGAAATGGATGAGTTAAAACAGCTCATGCGTGATGCAGATGCCCGGGGTGAAGATTCTCAGGAGTACTTCAGGAGAAAAGTCGAACTCCAACTTGAGCAGCGAGATATCAAACCCAATCCCACACCGATGTAGTCGGATGGTAGCAGCTTTTCCACTCGCTATTCTCATTATTCAGCTCCACTATTTATGTGATTTATATCCACGCCCCAACAGTTGAAACGGGTAGGGGTGGAAAAATCGATGATCCAGGCCTGTCAGATTTATAGTACTATGAGGCCTTAACAATAGTATATTCAATTACATAACTCTTGTAAAATAGTTGAAAAAATATACTTCGCAGGCTTGACACGCTTTTGGTTTTAGCGTAAAATACCATCGGAAAAATGACAGCGAGGAGTCCCTTATTCGACAGAACAAGGGACTCTTTGTATTTTGGGAGGTTGTGTGAATTCTCCAATTACAATCTCTTTGCAAGTGGTGAACCCCCCGACTATTTTATCGAGCTTTTTGGGAAGATCGTCCGTGATGAATATGCCTTTCCCAGCGGATTAAAAATTTACAATTCATAATTTTTAATTCTTAATTAAAAAAAGGGCCCATAGCTCAATTGGTTAGAGCGCCGGACTCATAATCCGTCGGTTCGGGGTTCAAGTCCCTGTGGGCCCACAGAAAAACCCGCTCATCGCAGCGGGTTTTTTTAATTCAGAATAATGAATATTGAATATCCAATGTCGAAGGGTTGTTACTTCATCATTCTTCAATCCTTGTTCGATATTCGATATTCAAAGCGATCAGCTTTGCAGACCTTGACTCATTGAAACAGTGATCTACCTCCTGGGCATAGGGAGCACGATTAAAAGCACCATTTCTTTTGAAACAATCCATCTATGGATTAAATTCAAACACGATAAACAAAGATCTGGGGGTCTTAGTGACAACAAACCTTCCTCTCAATAGAGAAAAAGAACTGGGATAGTTTTGTTTATCAACATCTTTAGATCCAGCACTGTTAAACTGTTTTTATCATTCTTAGTTCTTTATGGTGCATTGTCGGCCCAATATGAGCCATCGGCCGAACGGGGGGATGCTGAGTGTCGACGGAAAACAGAAATTGAAGCCAATCAAGTTCGAGCCTCCATCTTTAATCACAATTTTTCTGGTAGAACTGACCTTGGCCAACTGACACACATCCCTTATGAGTGGCCAATAGGAACAAGTCAGCACTACATTGCCCTTGCCGGTATATTTGTTGGATCCTTGATAGTCACTGAAGAAGGTGATACGCAACCACTGGTAACAAGCTCAAACTATGTCACTGACCCAGTTGATGGATCTTCTATGAATTTTGAACCCGTACCCGAATATCTAAATACCAACTCAAATAGTATAGCAATCAGTACAGATTACAATTCATGGCCTGAATGTTGGCCAGATAGACTAAATGATGTCACTGATCAAGGCTGGTGTGGTTCCTGGAATGGTTATTTTGGCAAAGACTATTTTATCGAGGGGGCTGAGATTTACTCAAAGACTTCCGATGATCTAAATCATCTATTAAATGGAACCTACTATCCAGACACAACCGATTTTACTCGACAGGGTGCCGGGATAATTGTGCAGAATAGAACCATAGCCTGGAGTACACCTGTACTGGATGATGTGCTGTTCCATATCTTCACAATCAAAAATGATGGCACCAAACATTTAGATTCCAATGTAGTTGCACTATGGATTGCCGATTTCGTTGGTGGAGCTGGTGATGCTGGTGATGATCAAGCAAACTATGATTTAGACCAAGAGGTTGTCTGGTCCTTTGATGGTGACAATGTTGGAAACGAACATTTTGGGACTGATTCTGTTGGTATAGCATCATACCTAGTGCTTGAGACACCTGATTCCCTTGGAATATCTGCTATAAGACGCATTCCTTCAAATATTAGTCTTTTAAGCGTCAATTTATGGAATGATTGGTTGGCGCCGGGATTTTTCTGGGATCCAATTCAAGAGCCCGGAGATTTTAACCTGGTTATTTCTTCTGGATATTTTGCTCTGGCACCAGGAGAAGAGAAGGAACTGATATATGCCACCATTTTCAGCCGGAATGAAACGGAGATGTGGAACAAAATTGAAGACATCCAGTTTTTCTACAACAGTGGATTTTCACCAAATCCGTCGCAATTTGCAGTTTTGGAAATGGAAGCAACTTTAGGCTATGTATACGCAAACGATGGAGTCAGCAGAGATTCTATTTTTCTACAACTCAATGATTACTATGGGTCACCATATGCTGAAAAAAGCATTCAAATCACTAACGATAGTAACGCCGATACCTTGTGGCTTCTGACCGATGAGGAAGGAGCAACCGCTTTTCAGTATACTACAGCAATCTTACCCGAATCCGGGCAGGTAATCTTTTTAGCTCAAACCAACGACCCTGATTACGGATTCGAGGCTGCCACCCTTACCCTCAACGTATATTCACCAGCGTTAATTGGTGATCCAGAAGTCTCCGTACCCTTTGATCTGAACTTGCAAGCAGAAGACGATGGTTTTCGTGTCTCCTGGGATGCAGAGTATTTACCTGAGCATATTGGAGGCCTGGTTTATTATCAATTCAAGGTATACAGAAATGGTTCACTTCACGAGTCTACACCTGGAGATGTAGGATTGCAGAGAGGATTTTGGAGTGGTGAAACTTTGCCTGACTTGCACCTAAATCGTTATGTAGGTCTATTAACTCATGGATTGCCTCTGAGAGGAGATTATCGAATTGAATTCATAGAATCACAGGGCCACAGTTCTACTGAATTTGGTGCTTTCGACGGTTATGTCTTATTACCGAGTATTCCAGTGAATTTTTGTGTTAAGAAGAGATTCCCTGAATTCGTTGGGACTGGTGAAGAATGGCAAGATATCCCTTTTGCTTTTATGGATATAGTGGGGGAAGATAGTGTTTTTAATTTTGATGCTTATGAATCAGATATGATCATTTTTTTGGATGATGATTCTGATTCATCAGGAATGGGACCAACTTGGCAATTTGATACATACTCTGGTGGGCATCCAGAAGATTATAGCATACCTAATAGCGGGGATATTGCCTTTCTTAGTACCCGTTACCAGTACTTCGATGAAAACCCGGCAGAGGATGATAATTGTTATTATATTACTCGGTTCTTCCCAGAGAATTTCTCGTCAGTACACTTTCAACCTATGACTGAATCACTACCCTCCGAAATCGCCTGTTCAAGCACAATTTCGATAGATCCTGAAAGGGACACTCAAAAATTTACACCCAGGACAGTAATCCTCAATCAGAACTACCCGAATCCGTTCAATCCCACAACTACAATCAGTTATAGTATTCCAGAAGACACAAATATCTCGCTGGTGATCTACGATATTCGCGGGCAAGTTGTTCAGACTCTGCAATCAAAGAATCAATCTGCTGGCTGGTACGATGTGATCTGGAATGGAGAAACAGCGGATGGCAAGACCATCAGCACTGGAATCTATTTTGCCAGACTTATAGCTGGCGAATACACTCAAGTAATCAAGATGCTGTACCTCAAATAGTATCAAATGATACCAAAGGATGTTAAGAGTTTAGTTTTCTAATGGTAAAAGGTCAATGTATTGTTGGATGACTCCTTTGGATAATCTGATAATGAGACTGATGGTTTCAAGGTCCTTGAACTCTGGATAAAGG
>JADHVL010000036.1 GCA_016784025.1 Fidelibacterota bacterium
TATGATCCGCAAGGGTTTCGATGAGATGATACTTCCTGCCTGTCACCATGTCTTTGACCACAGCGTAGACCTGCTGATAATCAACGGCTTTGTGGAGGGTGTCTTCAGAGGAACAGCGAGAGAATGGATAACGAATTTTGACATCCACTTCAAAGCGGCCACCCAGTTCCTTTTCGAAATCCTGGACTCCGTGATAGCCGTAAAAAACAAGGTTTTTGATGGTTAGAATTCCCATAGCACGGAAATCTACTTAGCTAATCTAAAATTACAAATGGCTTTCATGGGATGTGGAAATTAGCTCTAAAAATAGAGGTCCCTGGTATTGGGATTTTATTTGAGTATGTCCATAGTCAGTCCAGGACAAAATTCCAAATGACTCATTCAGACCCACCCTGAACATCAATGTGCTATTCCAGAGAGGTCAAACCTTCTCTAATGGCATATTTGGTGAGTTCAGGAATGGAATTCAATTTCAATTTTGTTTTAATTTTTACGCGATGGGCTTCAACCGTTTTCACGCTGATAAATAGAGTCTCAGCAATTCCCTGGGTTGATTTACCTTCTGCGATAAGCTGCAAGACTTCTTTTTCACGGCTGGTGAGCTCGGAAACTTCATTCCCCTCATCGACCAGTTTACCCACATAATCATTGAGGACACTTGTGGAAATTTCTTCACTGATGTAGTAACGGTCCTGGAGGACCTCCCTGACAGCACTTATGAGTTCGCCACCGGCACAGTCCTTTAATAAATATCCTTTTGCACCTGCCTTGAGCATGCCCTGGACAAAATGCCGATCAGAATGCATGGAGAGGGCGATCACTTTTATATCGGGATTATCATGGAGTACTTGACTGGTAGCCTCAATTCCGTTGAGCTCCGGCATGGCAATATCCATGACGATGACGTCAACTTCCATTTTTCGAGCCAGTTTTACAACCTCACGACCGTTCTCGGCCTGGGCGACTACAGTGAACCCCAATTCATCATTTAAAATAGACAATAGGCCTTCTCTAAATAAGGCGTGGTCGTCTGCTAAAATTATGTTTACAGCCATTAGATGCCCTCCAGTGAGACAGGAACGTTTAGGATTACCATGGTTCCACCTCCTTGTTCAGATTGAATATCAAGAACGCCTCCAAGATATTCAATCCTTTCTTTAATGCTAAATATTCCAAAACTATCTGATCGACGATGTTCTGGGGTGAGTATGGATGTATCAAAACCTTTTCCATTATCGGCTACACACACAGAAAACGAATAGCGAGTTGCCTCTGCCGTAATGGATACATTAGTTGCTTCCGAATGTTTGACTACATTTTTCAGTATCTCATCTACGGAGCGAAAGAGAATGACTTCCTGCTCGCTACGCAGCCTGATATTCTTGAGGTTGTGTTTGTAGGAAGTCGCTATGTTGTGTTCTAATTTTATTTTTTCCAATCTCCATTCCAGAGCTTCAATCAAACCCAGTTCATGGAGAACGGGTGGGCTGAGTTCATAGGTGATGGAGCGAGTTTGCTTAACAGCATCTGCAATATCGGTGTCAATTGCTTTTAACTTAGCGAGGAGATCCGGATCCTTGATGGATTTGAGTAAACCGGACATTTTTATCTTGGCCATGGCCAAACTTTGACCGAGGTGGTCATGTAGGACGATGGCGAGATGGCGGCGTTGCTCTTCCTCGACCAGGATCAGGTCAGAAGACAGGCGCTTCAGCATATTCTGGTATTCCCAGATTTCAGCTTCCACTTTTTTTCGTTCAGATATATCCCTGGCAGTAATTTGAATTGCCGGGGATCCCTGATACCGAATGGGTATGGCAGAAACTTCCACAGGGAGTAATTGTCCGTTTTTACAGGTATAGACATCCTCTATGGAGAAGAGGTCGTCACTTTGGGCGATCATGGTGGCTTCAAGCTGTTTTGAGATTTCTCGGCGAACGGGTTCAACCAGATCTGTAATGGATTTACCAATGAGATCTGAAGCTTTTTCGAACCCCAGCATTTCCAAGAGTCGACGATTAACAAATACGATCTTTTCTGCTACATGAATGGCGATACCCTCGCGGGCAAGATCAATGACCCGATGATAGTTCTCTTCACCTTCTGTCAGATTGGATTTTTTATTTAGATCTAGAGCGTCGATATGAGAATTCCCTGGTGATGACAACAGTTTGGCTTGCCACAAAAGATAAGGCGGTCGGAGCAAGGAACAACAGTGATTACCGAGCTGGAGCGGGGACATGACTTACAATGAACGGTTAGTAATATTATGTCTCAAACAAACAGACCTGCCCGAATATCCTCTACTAGGGTTGCGATGAGCGCTCGGGCATCATCAGTTGTCCTCTCCGCAGGAAGTGACCAGTACTCTGTATCCTGCCGGAACAAGTTGGAGCAATTAGCCTGATTTTCTCGGTAGAGTTGCACATATATTGCACACGTCACAACTCAACCACCTGTAGTGGACTGATTATCCGAAACTTACAGAATCAGAAAAGGGGATTGATGATTCCTATGTCATATTATAGTGCGTGCGGAAGCAACGAGAGGATATAATGTGATTTCACGCTGACGCCCCGCTCCAACTTGGCGAATCTTACCCACAAATCTGCTCCACAGGCTAAGCTATAGGTTTTTCATTATAGATTGCCAATGTGAATATCGAACACCGATTAACGATTGCAGATTGAAGAAGATTTGTTCCCCCAACAGCCTAAACCTATTTCGACCAGTCTTCGCCCCTCCCGTCTCCGTTGGCGGGGTTCAGCTACGACAAGGCAGGCAGGCTTCAAGTCTGGCTTCGGCTTGGCAAGACAGGCTAGTCGCACCTTCAGCGCTCTCGAAAAGACACCGAATTACACCTTCACTTATCACTTTTAACTTTTAATTGGAAATAAGCCCTTCGACAAGCTCAGGACAGAGCGGGTGAGGAGAATCGAACTCCCCCCATCAGCTTGGGAAGCTGAGGCACTACCACTATGCGACACCCGCAGTTGAAACAATCAGAGGAAATTATAAGCTTTTGAGACGACATCGCAAGTCAAATACCAGTGTTCCCGATTCCATTATAGTTTACATGACTGTTTCTATCATGAATTATCATTTGAGGTGCAAATAACGGCGCCTGAGAGTTCTGAGAGATTCTTGTGAGAAATATTCTGACAGAATTATTTTTTTTTCTGCCTGAGATTTTCCCAAATTTTCGCTAAATCTTTGATACACAAGGGCTCACTATCAGATACAAGATGTAGCGCTTTAGATATTTATAGCTCAACATTTTGTAGTTTTATGCAAATTGATTCTTGTCATAATTTGTCTCCCCTCTATATTCGTCACGCTGGGTAAAAGTGACCCGAATCACGTGCAGGACACCATACAAACCAGTCAACCACAATTGGGTAAAGGACTTCTCGCCATCATTTTTCCGCTATTTTTGATTTGAGGAGTTAAACAGTCAACCTATTGATAATTCGCTGAGGAGCAAGCCTACATGTCCGAAACCATACAATTCCCTTTTGAGTCAAATGAGAACGATCTCAGCAAGGCCCCTCTGCAGAATGCGGAACTGCAGATTGAAGCCATCGTAAATCCTGATACAGTTCGAAGTGGATCTGATATTGATGCCTACTACGGGCTGGATGAGTTGGGGAAAAGTGTCTTACAGAATAAGTATTTAGCACCCGATGAAAAATCTCCTGAAGATTTATGGCATCGATTGGCCAAAGCCATGGCAGGATTAGAAGATAAACCTGAAGTCTGGGAAGATCGTTTCTATACCATCCTCCATGATTTCCGTTTTGTACCCGGTGGACGCATTATGCATGGTGCTGGACGTGAAGATATCAAGACCACTCTAAATAACTGTTATGTAGTTGGCATTAAGAGGGACTCAATCAATGCCATTTATGATGCCATCATTCAAGAAGCCAAGACCTACAAATATGGCGGTGGTTGTGGACATGACCTCTCCGTATTACGTCCCAAAGGGTCGTCCATTGATGGAACCGGTGGCGAATCGTGTGGTCCCGTCGGTTTTATGAACCTGTTCAGCGAAAACACCAATACCATTGCCCAGCACGGTCGTCGTGGTGCCAATATGCAGACCCTCCGAGTAGATCATCCGGATATTGCCGAATTTGTCGACGTCAAACTTGATCTCTCCAAAGTAAAGTATTCCAATATCTCCGTCCTGCTCACCCACGAATTCATGGAGGCAGTTGAACTGGATACAGATTTTGAACTGCGCTGGAATGATAAGGTCTATGAGACTATTCGTGCCCGTGAACTGTGGGACAAGATCATCAATGCCGCCCACGCCAGTGCTGAACCAGGGATCATTTTCTGGGACACCATGGTTGACTATCACAACGCTGAATATTGCAGCCCCCTTGTATCAACCAACCCCTGTGGCGAGCAACCCCTTCCTGATGGTGGAGCCTGTAATCTGGGTGCCATTAATCTGGCACGCTTTGTAAACGCCGAGGGTGAGTTCCTGTGGGATGAATTCAATGATACAATCCGCTTGAGTGTCCGTTATCTGGATAATGTCATCGATTATAATGTGGATCGTCATGCCCTGGAAGATCAGAAAAAGAATGCCCTTGGTGACAGACGCGTAGGTCTGGGAATCCTGGGTCTGGCTGATATGCTCCTGCTCCGTGGTATCAAATATGATACAGATGAAGCGCTAGAGGCTGTGGAAGAAGTCATGGAGATGCTCTCTGGAACTGCTTATAAAACTTCCATCGAACTGGCCAAGGAGAAGGGCTCCTTCCCCAATTACCAGTGGAATGGCTATAAAAAGAGCAAATTCATCAAAAATTTACCCCAGGACATCCAGGATGAGATCAAAACCCATGGCATCAGAAATGCCACCATCCTCACAGTTGCACCCACTGGCTCCGGGGCCATCGTCGCCCAGGTCAGTTCAGGTGTAGAACCCATTTTCAACGTGAGCTACAAACGACGGGTTAAAAAGAATAGTGGTTTTGGTGATGATTTCGATGAGTTCAAGGTTGTTCACCCCACCATTCAGAAGAAATATGGGACGGACGAGAATCTCCCCGACTCAGTTATTACCGCCCATGATATAGACCCCTACTTTAGAGTCAAGATGCAAGGTACAATTCAACGCTATATCGATGCATCCATTAGCTCAACGGTAAATCTTCCAGAAGATGTGGATGTCCAAACGGTGGCAAATATTTATCAAGCGGCATACAAGGCCGGTCTCAAGGGAATCACCGTGTATCGTGAAGGAAGTCGTGATGGCATCCTGATTTCAGACAAAAAAGATGAAAAGAATGCTGCAGCCAAAGAACAGGCCCAGGCATTGGAACCTGAACTCGCCTTGAATCCCCCCTCTCTCCGCCCCCGACTTCGTCCCAAAGATACCTTTGGCGTGACCCACCGGATACGGACTGGAGAAGGCACGCTGTATATCACCATAAATCATGATGAGAATGGTTTGTGTGAGATTTTCACAACAATTGGTAAGGCTGGTGGAAACGCAGCAGCTCAGGCAGAAGCTATTAGCCGTTTGATCTCACTCTCCCTGCGTAGTGGTATGGATGTATCTGAGATTATCAAACAGCTCAAGGGCATCAGTGGTCCAAATCCTGTCTGGGAGAACGGACAATTGATCCTGTCGACTCCAGATGCCATTGGTAAAGCACTGGAACAGCACATGTCTGAATTTGAAAAGAATCAGGCTAATCGAGAGCAAACCTTTGGAATGGTTGAGTCAGATAATGATAGCGATGACGAAGCCAGGGGTGCCCACTTTAACATGGTGGAACCTGCCAACGGGGCAACCTCAAAAACCATGGCGACCTGTCCTGAATGTGGATTAACCATCTCCCATGAAGGCGGGTGTCTCCTATGCCACAATTGTGGATATTCGAAATGTTAATCTAGCTCCACAAGTATAAAAAGAGCCTCGGGATACCGGGGCTTTTTTAATGTGTGCAACACCCGTCATCCTGAGCCCGTCGAAGGACAAAGGGATGAGTTTTTGAGTTTTTGAGTGAGTGAGTGAGTGAGTGAGTGAAAATACTTCGACAAGCTCAGTATGACACACTATTGTGTTGGGAGTGGTCTAATACCAATTGCACCTCCATGTTGCACGTGACGTGTCATACTTCGAGAGCCTCAGCAAGACACTTCTGCTTGTCTCTCTGAGGCTCTCGAAGGGTAATGGTTCCTCAGTTTAAAAGGTCATTTGGAGGTGAATAAGGTATAAGAAGTTTCAGCCACTGTTTGGCGGGGCAGAGAACCTCAGCCTCCGGAGGCTATCGGACATTGAGTTTATCGAAATGTCATATCCCAGGATTTGGCATGGAGGTTTCGACAAGCTCAACCACCGAGGGTACAGTATTATGATCGGAGGTCAATCCAGTAATCAAAGGGATGGTTGTGAAACTCTGGTCCTGGAGATGGGCTGGAGGTTTCGACAAGCTCAACCACCGGGGGTACAGCATTATGATCCCAGGTCAATCCAGTAATCAAAGGGATGGTTGCGAAACTCTGGTCCTGGAGATGGGCTGGAGGTTTCGACAAGCTCAACCACCGAGGGTCCAGTATTATGATCCCAGGTCAATCCAGTAATCAAAGGGATGGTTGCAAAACTCTGGTCCTGGAGATGGGCTGGAGGTTTCGACAAGCTCAACCACCGAGGGGTCCAGTATTATGATCCGAAGGCAATCCCGTAATCAAAGGGATGGTTGCGAAACTCTGGTCCTGGAGATGGGCTGGAGGTTTCGACAAGCTCAACCACCGAGGGTCCAGTATTATGATCCCAGGTCAATCCAGTAATCAAAGGGATGGTTGCGAAACCAGGTGAGCTGACGTTTGGCAAAATTGCGGGTGTTCTGCTGGATGGCGTCAATCATTTGTGCTTCATCAATTTTACCAGCCAGGAAGGCATAAACTTCCTTGTATCCAATGGTCTTCATGGGATACAGATTTGGGTGATATCCTTTGTCTAACAGGGTCTGGCACTCTTCAACGAGTCCATCCTCCAACATCTTCAAAACTCTTTGATTAATGCGATCATACAGGATTTTGCGATCCCGATCCAGAACAACCAGCGTCCCCTGTTTCCCGAAAGGGTCAGAACTGTTGGAAAATGCCTTCGAGGGAATCATGCCTGAGGACTCGTAGATTTCAAAAGCCCGCATGAGCTTTTTGTGATTATTGAAATGGAAGGTCCCGGCATATTCAGGATCTAGATCCATTAGCTCGTTCCAGAGTTTTTCTGCTTCACCAGCATCTACCTTCTCCTGATATTTCTGGCGAATAGCAGGATCTTTATGCTGTTCCTCAAAAAGACCAAAACGCAGGGCATCCAGATACATACCAGCCCCACCGGCTACGACAGGTAGTCTACCTCTATCCAGGATCTGGAGGATAATGTGCCGAGCCCGTTGATAGAAGTCGGCTGCATTCCAGACGATGTCTGGCGTGAGTTCATTCAAGAGATGATGGGGTACACGCTTTAACATTTCAGTCTCAGGTGTGGCGGTTCCAATATCCATATACTTATATATCTGGCGTGAATCACCACTGATAATTTCTATATCATGTTCTTCAGCAAGAGATAAAACCGTCTCCGTTTTACCCACTGCTGTAGGACCAGCCAGGATGAGATAGTCACCGGGGGTGTCGTCCAAAATTTGATTATGTATGGTAATGGGTTTCATGGACAGAATCTACTCCAGTAATGTTTCACCGTCTTGTGCCGGGTGCATGATCAAATTCCGCTTGCCCTTCACACTTCGTCCCTCGCACTTCGACTCCGCTCAGTGTGACACTCGGGATGACACAGGCTCAGTGTGACGCTCCAGCCTACGCCCCATGCCTTCGACCTGACAGGCGGGATGACACAAGCTCAGGGTTTGGTCTAGTGACGCTCGAAGCGTTTGTCCAACTCATCAATGCTCAGGTTTATGATAATGGGACGACCATGGGGACAATAAAATGGATTCCCCGTGGCGAAAAGTCGATCTACCAGCACCCGCATTTCCTCTTCAGTCAGGGGATCACCTGCCTTAACAGCCGCTTTACAAGAGTAGGAAGCCGCCAGTCGTTTGGTTGGGGAATAGTCAAAAACACGATTCTCGCGGTAGTAATCAATAATTTCCTTTAAAATTGCGCCTTCGCTCCCCCCGCGCATACCGGTTGGAACGGCTTCTACCAATACGGTTTGTGGTCCAAACTCCCGTAGACGAAAGCCCAGGGTGTTCAGCGAAGGAATAATGTCAACCAGAACATTATAATCATCTGCCGAAAATTCCTGGGTTGCAGGAAAAAGAAGCGACTGAGAAGTGCCTTTATTCTCATCCATATCCCGGAGCGCTTCTTCATAAAGTACCCGTTCATGAGCAACATGCTGGTCAATGATGGCAATCCCATTGTTGATCTGGCTGAGGATATATTTGTTATGAACCTGCCAGATAAAACCACCCTGCTGTCTCTGGGGTTTCACATCAACGGGGTCTCTATCCAAAACCTGACTGAATTGCCTGGCCTTTTGCAGGATTTCACTTTCTTCCGGACTTCGGTTTTGGGCATCGTAATCGTAGTGCCCTCCCTGGGGGGCAACAAAGCTGGTTTGGGGTGAATGTGTATCCGAGGGAGCGAAAAGGGGTGGGGGTGGACGATTATGGAATCCGGGCATGACCTTTAGAGTCTGGCGCAAGCCATTCTCCACCGTTTCCTTGACCACATGATAGACCCGCCACTCATCGTTAAATTTTACTTCGGTTTTAGTGGGGTGAACATTGACATCAACCTCGTTGAGGGGAACAGAGATATTCAAGGTATAGAAAGGGTATTCGCCCCTTTGTATCAATGATTTATATGCCTGGTAGACCGCATTATTGAGCAAGCGATCCGAGACGGGCCGCTGATTAATGGAAAGGTACTGCTCTCCCCTGGCCACTCGAACCAAATCCAGGTTACCTATAAAACCAGATACTTTGATATTCCCCCGGCTTTCGTCCACAGGAATAATCTTGTTGCCATACTCACTTCCAAATACGGCTGCCACACGGTCTTGGGATGACCCGGGCCGTAAATCAAAAATGACCTTTTTATCTGCAACCAGCTTAAAGGCAATTTCAGGGTAGATGAGTGCCAGAGGCTTCACCCTATCAATGATGTGATTTAATTCGGTCCGTTTGGCTTTTAGAAATTTCAGACGGGCTGGAACATTGAAAAATAAATTCTTTACCGTAATCCGTGTGCCGGTTTCCCAGGCGATGGGCTGAAGCTTTTCAGCTTTCCCAGCCTGAACTTCCAGCGCAAAGGCCCCCTCGCTGTCCCTCGCTCGAGAGACCAACTCCATCATGGAGACGGAAGCAATACTGGGAAGTGCTTCTCCCCGGAATCCCATGGTTTTTATGCGAAAGAGATCATCGATTTCAGCAATTTTACTGGTGGCATGCCGTTCCAGCGCCAACCCCAGCTCTTCCTTGTCAAGTCCAAGCCCATCATCAATAACCTGGATGAGATCCCGACCTCCATTGTTGATGGTCACTTCAATCCGGGTTGCTTCGGCATCGATGGAATTCTCGACCAGTTCCTTGACCACTGAGGCTGGCCGTTGAACGACCTCACCGGCAGCAATTTTATTGCAGAGAATATCAGGGAGAATGTGGATGCGTGACATTGGGAATAGTTCGGCGTTAGGCGTTAGGCGTTAGGAGTTTTGTGTTCATGTCTGATAGAACCTGATCTGAGAGAGCTGTTGATTGGGCACGTAGTTCAGAGACCTCTTGTTTAAAACTTGCCACGATGCTTTTATCATCAATCCCTGGAATATTGATAAGCACATTGAGTGCGGCACCTTCCAGACCTGCCCGTGCTTGAAGCACTGCCACACCGGCATCTGACAGAGAGTTCTGATTGCCAATTTCTGCCATACGCTTCGCCAGCTGCATAATTTCCAGGGAATGCCTCATCACTTTCAAGGGAATTTCGGCTGAATAAATCGTGGCCTCCTGGAGGGCTTGAAGACGATCTGCCTGTTGTTCTGGACTGTCTTTGGGTAAACGGATGGCTGTCATGACATTGTTAAAGGATCTGGTATCTTCATCCACCAGAAATAGAAAGGTATCCTTTAAGCTCTGGGCCTGATTGCTCAATGCTTCAATTTCATCCCAATGGTCCTCATAGCCTTTTTTGCCATAGGTCAAAACACCCACCATATTGGTGAGTCCAGCAGCCATGGTTGATGCCAGGGCTGAGACAGAGCCACCTCCAGGTGCTGGAGAATCTGAAGCCAATTCATCGACAAAATCAGTCACCCCCATATCCACCAGATTTTTCTCGTCTTTTGAGCCCAACTGGTATTCAATAATGCGTTCCTGAGGATTAAAAGGAGCTATTTCATTCAAACCCATGCTCTGGATCGCAATGCGGATCAGTTCTGCGTTTGAGACTGCCGTACTTGAATTTTGCTTTTTGAGATAGTGTTTCCCTGCTTCCAGCATGGCCGTCAGGGGAATGAGCCCAACCAGCTCGCTGCCAGAGACTCTCAGGCCGCGGAGGTCTGCCTGTTTGACAACCTCATCAAAGGCAATGTGAAATGGAGTCACTTCCATATCCACAAGGTTCATGGAAATCTGAGCCATGTTGTACTCATCAATGTACCAGCCCACCGCCTTGACTGCCTTCAGGGTACCGGGTCGTTTCACAGGTTCCCCATGCTCGTCGCGGATAAACTTATTGGTTTCGGGATCCCTGGCATTGCGGCCGGCTTCTCTTATTTCCAGAGCGATATCCGTAGCCTTTTTTGTGTCACGGGTATTGAGGTTCACATTGTAGGCAATCAGAAATTTTCGAGCTCCCATGACAGTAGCCCCGGATTTTGCATTAAACTCGGCCTTACCAAAATCAGGTTTCCACTGTGGATTCTTCAGCTTTTCTGAAAGTCCTTCATACTCACCAGCTCTGATATTTGCCAGGTTTTCACGTTCAGGAGTTGTTGCGGAATACTCATATAAATACACTGGAATGTTCAATTCTGAGCCGACTCGCTTACCCAGCTTGCGTGACAACTCAGCACACTCTTCCATGGTCATATTGCTGACTGGAATGAAGGGACAAACATCTGTGGCCCCCATACGAGCATGGGCTCCCGTATGTTTGCGCATATCAATTAGCTGGGAAGCACGTTTGATCCCCTGGAAAGCTGCTTCAACTGCGGCTTCAGGTTCACCTACAAAGGTGACGACAGTGCGATTGGTGTCTGCCCCTGGATCAACATCCAGAAGGGTGACACCTTCAACCTGGGCGATTGAGGAGGTGATCTGTTCGATAAGAGCCAGATCATGTCCTTCACTAAAATTTGGTACACATTCAACAATTTTCTGCATTTGTTAAACCCCTAGACTTTCGATAAATAATATAAAAGATAAACAATAATTCCGGCCATGACCAACAGACCCAAAAAACTGCGCTTTGGGTAGGTAGAGGTTATCCGTCTGAAATGAATGCGTCTCTCATCTGAGTCTACAGATTCAAAACGTCTCAATCGACGGGTTTTAGCGTACTTCAGTTCTGGCATTAGATTCCTGAGAATAAATGGGAAAAGACATTGATAAAGGGGCCAATAACCATGCCCAAAACATGAAATCCAGTAATCCACCCAAACATGATGATCCCGAAGAGCACCATGGGCCCACGTGCTTCAATCAGGTACAGCGTGGGTGCATAGCGATGAGGAAGAAGCCCGGCTAAAATTTTTGAGCCATCCAGGGGTGGAATGGGCAGGAGGTTAAAAAAGGCCAGGGCAAGATTGATGTACAGGGAATACCTGATCATTTGAAAGAGGACGCCAATACCGCCATTGGGATCAGCATATGCCAGGTCAGTAGCCAGAAATATTCTGATTAATATCCCTGAAATAAGCGCCAGCGCTACATTCATGAGGGGTCCTGCGGCAGCAATCCACATCATATCCCGTTTGGGGTTTCCCAGATAGCGGGGATCCACTGGAACCGGTTTGGCCCATCCAAAGTGAATCAAAAAGATCATGATGGTCCCCATGGGATCCAGATGGGCTAAGGGATTAAGTGTGAGTCGTCCATGATTTTTTGCTGTGGGGTCGCCAAAGCGATAGGCCACATATCCGTGGGCAAACTCATGAAAAGTCAGTGCTATGAGGATGGCTGGGACAGCCAGTAGTAGTGAGTAGAAATCCATTTATTTTTCGTTTCCTTTATTCATCCGCCTCAGCTGAAAACCCAGCACAACCCAGTGGGTGAATGCCAATCGAATCTGCTTCGGCGTGACGTTTACATCTCATTAAGCGGATGACCGTGGCAAAGCTAAGGGCTCTTAAGTAGCAGCAGGGGTAGCGAAGCCGGGACACATTAAGCCTTGTAATATAGACGCAGTACCAGGGATGTGAACAGGATTAGCCACGAATTGTTCCTTTGCCTCCTGCATTCATCGGCCTATCATGTCATGAAATTATAAAACGAGGAAATATCATGGATTTTGGCATAAAAAATAAGGTGGCTCTGGTTCAAGGGGCTTCATCAGGGCTGGGATTTGCTGCAGCAATGGAACTGGCCAGAGAAGGCTGCCGAGTGGCCATCTGTTCACGGGATGAATCACGCATCCAAAGCGCAGCCGAAACAATCAGCAAAGAAACAGGTGCCACAGTCCAGGGTTTTGTCTGTGACCTGGTAGATCCAGATGCACGGCGAGCCATGCTGGATGAGATTGAAGGGAACTGGGGTTCAGTGGATATTCTGGTCGCCAATAATGGTGGACCCTCAGCTGGATTCTATGATAGCCTCAGCGACGAACAGTGGAGCAAGGCCTTGCAGGGTAATTTGATTTCCATGAAAGACTCGGCTCAGGAAGTCCTGGGTGGCATGCGTGATAAAGGCTGGGG
This sequence comes from Fidelibacterota bacterium, assembly GCA_016784025.1. Taxonomy (GTDB): domain Bacteria; phylum Fidelibacterota; class UBA8477; order UBA8477; family JABMPR01; genus JABMPR01. The sequence goes on from JADHVL010000036.1 coordinate 12,908, forward strand.
GCGGATTGTATTTATCACCTCCGTTTCAGTGAAACAGCCCATGGACTCGTTGATCCTTTCCAATACGGCCAGGGCAGGTTTAACTGGATATGCCAAAACACTATCAGCCCAGGTTGCCGAGCATGGGATTACAGTCAATATGGTGCTGCCTGGAATCCATGATACGGAAAGAGTTAAAGAATTACATAGTGATCTGGCGGATCCCGCCTTGATTGCCAAGGATATCCCCATGAAACGTCTGGGACAACCAGAAGAGCTGGCCGCTGTGATTGCATTTATTTCCTCAACCAGAGCCAGTTATCTCACGGGACAATCTATTGTTGTTGATGGTGGTCTGGTGAAGGGTCTCTTCTAAAATTGTCAAAATCTGCTCCAAAAGAACGCTTCTATGCCCGGGGACTGCATTTTGAATGTACGGGGTGCGGAGCCTGTTGTAAACTGGGTGGTGGCTTTGTGTATCCCACGCTGGAAGACGTTGGATTCGCAGCGAGACATCTGGAATTGAGTGTCAATAAATTCACTGAGGCCTACATGGAGTTGCATGAAGGGCAGTATGTCTTTAAAAATGATGGGGACAACTGCATTTTCTATGGCGAGAACGGATGTACCATCTATGAAGCTCGGCCCACCCAATGCCGGACCTTCCCCTTCTGGAAAGCCAATTTAAAGTCACAATATCGTTGGAAACTCATCGAAGAAGAGTGTGAAGGTATTGGACAGGGTCGCCTGTTTGATTTTGTTGAAATTGAAGCCATAAAAAATCAAACGAGTCAGACGCCAGCCGGACCCAAACCAGAAGATGTAAAAACTACCCCGGACCCTCTACTGCCCTCCTAGAAGCATTCAATACTTACCGGATAAGTGTGATTTTCTGTGTCAGCTGTACTCCAGCGGACTCAAGACACACAATATATACGCCACTGCCAACAGACTTCCCTTCTTGGTCAAGACCTGCCCATATTTTTGAATAGGTACCCGGTGGCTGGTTCGAAATGGACTTTTCCCAGACACGCTCACCTCGCAAATTGAATATGCTGAGATTCACTCCGCTGGATTCAGTTAGACTATAGCTTAGTCTTAGCTCAGGATTAAAGGGATTGGGAAAAGCTGGGTGTAGCATGAAGTGCCCGGGGACCGCGTCCAGATCTGGATTGATTGAAGTCGTCTCAAATAGTTGAGGCCATAAGGGTTTTATATAGGCAGCAGTTGATCTCAATTCGCTTATAGCGTTTAGATGATTGCTCCCTTGTGCCAGCATGAGAGCACAAATAAAATCCTGTGATTCTCCAGGTGCCAAAGAAAATGGACCGGCACTCATGAGAAAATAGCGATCTCCTGGTGGGACACCGACGCCTGCTTCTGTCCATCCCTCGCCTGTGACCGGATCCCCGGTAAACATATGGGTTGTTGGGTTGTTATGGAGATCGAACAGGCTGTCACCCTCGTTATCCAGACCATTCATTTGATTAAATGCTTCCCACGGGCTATTTGGTCCACAGAGGGAACCCCCGCAACGCCAAATAAGACTGGCGTTCATGGGTACATTGCTCTGGTCCTCAACAGGACCATGGGCGTTGTATCCTGTCTCTCCTGGTGCAGATACCAGAGGCGTTCTGATAAACATCACGCCTACCGCTGGAGGGGTTGATCCATAATCTGCATCTATGGAGTCAGCGTTATAAGTATATGCCATCTCCAATTCAGGATCTGTGCCTGCATAATCGTCACCGCTGTATCCAATATCCGGGTCCATCCAGATCCCTGCAAAAACAGAGTCGAGGTGATGTTCACCCGCATTCTTGATATTCCATTCATAGAAGATGGTGTTTCCCAGCATTCCATCTACATCCATGCCATATATGGCCGTTCTGACCTCAACTCCCAGCGGGGAGGTGTTATACAAATGTCCGTGAAGCTCTTCGCTGCCATCATTAATGATATACCAGGAATATTGCCCCCCCTTACTCAAGGGAGTATCGATGTCTGGATTCCAGTTCCCATCCTCATCTTCATCGGTCCAGGGCGCTCCCTGCGATACCGGCCAATTAACCCAATCTGGTGTGGAAGCATTGTCTCCTGAACGAATCGTATAGATCCGATTTTCATCGGCATCTGGATTGCTACCACGGGTACCGGGGCCCCATTCACTGGTATATTCACACATGGCGGTCCTGACCTCAGCTTCCCCATCAATCAGACCTGCTGCCAGCCAGAGCCCACCAGAGAATACAGCGGTGCTCCCGGAATCCTTTGGCCATTCAAGACCGGCATTTCCCAGGGGAGCATGGGAAACAAGGGAAGCATTGTTTCCAATCCAGGTTTGAATATTATTTCCATCCCATAAATAGAAATCGAAGGATCTGAGACTTGAAACTTGGGAATCATTATTTTCTGCCAAAAGTGAAACAGTACCCATCAGAAGTGTGAGGATTAGTTTGCCCATGACCTTCCCCCTATCTTAGTAAAACCATTTTAATTGTAGCCTGATGATCCCCGGCTTTCATATGCCCTAAATAGACGCCCGTGGCCACCAGTTTTCCATTATCGCTGGTTCCGTCCCAGAACAATTTGTGTTTTCCAACAGTCTGATTTGTCAAAGACCAGCTCTTGATTTGTCTACCCCGGATATCATAGATTTCAAATTCAACATCTGAAGTTTGTGGCAATTGGAAAGCAATGCTGGTTAGGGGGTTAAAGGGATTGGGATAGTTCTGCTGAAGTGAGAAACTCAAGGGCATGACATCTGTTTCTTTGACCCCTACCAAATCTGGATCCGTATGAAACAAAACATCATCTATGATCCAGTAGAGGAAACCCTGAGAACTGTGTGCCACGAAGCGGAGGGAAACGGCAGTATCTCCAACAAAGGGTGCCAGATCATATGAAAAAGTATCCGGAGGAGTAAACCCTGTAAGTGAGTCAAGCGTATGATAGGCTCCCTGGGTTTTGATCTGGACTAAACCATAGGTGTTTTCATCTGCAAAATTGGTGGCCATGCGCGTCTTGATCCACCCCACATCAAAACGGGAGAGATCAAGTTCTCTGACCATTTCCAAGGTGTCATGGGTGGCCTCAGGCGAGTTGGCTGTCAGCTGAATGGTCTTCTCCCAATGATCTGATCCATTTGAGAATGGAAAGATTTGACCCAGCTCGAAAAGTTTCCAGTTGACAATTTCATTGTACAAAGGAGCATGGTCCCAGTCACCGATGGATTCATAATTCTGTCCCACAAAGATCTGGGTTTCAGAGTTGCCGAAATTACCGTTTATGCTGGCATCCCTGGCGGTGACCCAATACTTCAGGGTATCACCAACCTCAGAGATCATATCAGATAGTACACCTTCAAAAACTGTGTTCACTTGCCAGTCAACTTCGGTGGTGTCAATAGCCACCATGGGAGCCGTCATGATATCACTGCCCCCAATGGTCCAGTTGAGCCAGATCTCATCAATCTCCGCCCTCAGGTCATACACAGTATCAATCCTCACCGATTTGCTAAAGGGTAATAGAAAATGAACATCAAAATGTTCCTGAAGTCCAGCAACGACTGGCGGTTCTAAATCTGGTCCAAAAGTAAATAGTCTGTTATTGTAGGGGGCTCCCGAGGGCCAATACTCCTGATCCTCGATTTCACTCATATGCGCCAAGTGGTATTGCATTGTGGTTACATCGGAAACTAACAGGTCAGGAAGGTTTGCCTGCCAGATCCCATCACCCTGGGGCAACAGTTCTGTTGACTCCCAATCCCCACCCAGCTTATAAAACAGATAATTTGAGCTGGGCCAGTGGTTCTGAGCATCTATAATCTCAAATTGAAACTCGAAGGGTCCTGAGCTTTCTGTGTTGTGTGGGACTGCGATTTCTGAGACTTGAATTAAGTCATCAATATTATCGAATTGATTGGAGTAAAGATCATGGACGGTTTCCACATCATCGAAGAGTGCTGCTACTGCGGCTATCGCATCCATCCCTGGTGAAACCACACAGGCTGCCACCACTTGCTGGGTCTCCCCAGGTGCAAGATTGAAAGCGCCCACAGAAAGAGTTCCTCGCCAATCTCTGGGAATAGTGTGATTGGCAGCTAACCATCCAGTACCATCCAGGGGGTTTCCAGAAAAAATGTATGGATCAGGGATACCAGTAACCGGATTTATGCGGAGATCACCAGCTCCATCACGACCTTGCATATTATAGTATGCCTCGTCTGCGGTCTCAGGATCTCCGTAATCTTGAAGTGAATAATATGGATGAAAGGCAGATATATGAAGATTGGTAAAATCAGGTATCATTTCACCTGAAACCCAGGCCGTATCGCCAACTGAAGCTACAATGGGTCCCTGGAGGAAGGTGAAACCGACTGCCGGGGGATGGTATCCATAGTCCCGATCAGGTAGCTCACCAACATAATGGTAACTGAGATCCAGGTCAGGAAGGCAGCCGGGGAAATCATTAGTTGCTGAACCAAGATCAATATCCTGCCAGATACTCAGATAAACTGAATCCAACTGATTCCCACCGACATTTTGAATATTCCATTCAATAAACATCACATTTTCAAGAGGGTCAGGTCCTTCGAACCCATATATGGCGCTGGTTACTTCAATACCCAGGGGTTGGGTGTTCCATAAATTGGAGTGTCCACTAGCATCTCCATCGTTAAAGACCGTCCAGTAATAAAGATCGCCTTTCACATCAGGGCTATCGATGGCTGGATCATAGATCCCATCTTCATTGATATCAATCCAGGGGGCCCCCTGTTCTACAGGCCAGATATCCCAATCCGGATTCCCTCGTCCATCAGCTGCTCGAATTTTGTAGATTCTGTATTCAGGTAACTCAGGATCAGAATCCCAGGGACCATACACATATTCACTGGTAAATTCACAGGCTGCACTGCGGATATCGTCTGACCCATTAACCTGCCCAGCCAGGACCCACAGGCCAGCGGTAAAGACAGGACTGTCACCACTTCCAGCAGGCCACTCCATGCCCCCGCCCAAGGTAGCTTGTGCAGTAATCTTGCCATTATTAGACCACCAATTGTTTATTTGATTCCCATCCCAATGCTGGTAATCATGTATCCCATACAGTGATTGGATCAACAATAGGCAGATGATAAGCTTTGATTTCATATCCCCTCCAGAATGAGGAGTGAATATATGTAATCCCTATCTATTTAGCAAGTAGTTGCCCTTAATCAATCTTTGCGTGCGACTACTATATCTCTTTTAATGGATTGATCCACACGGTGGGTAAACTGATCATAGGGTTCCGCAGCCAATACTTGAAAGCCCGTTTTAGTCAGCAGCTCTACAAAATCTTCCCGAGGCCAGACAAATGTGTTCCAGGCCAGAACCAGGCTCCCCCCTGTTTTCAATATCTTTTGAAATTCCGGTAAACTGGTTTCCATGAGTTCTGCCGGACTACGGGTGCGGGAGTTGTGTTTTTTCTGGCTCACATTACCATGAGCTATGCCATAAGGTAAGTCACCTATTATGAGATGAAATTTTTCCGCCTTGAAGTAGCGCCTGGAATGGATGGCATTGCCGGCGATAATCGCCAGATGCTTTCTGGAGCTCTCCGACTTAAAGTCTTGCTTATTCCTGGCATATTCAAATAGCTGGATGAAGGCTTCGCTACCTGCACTGCTAGCATACATGGCATTTTTGAGCAGGTCATGCTTATACTTCTCCTGCTCCAGAAATCTCTTGAAAAAGATGGTGGTTTCATGAACCAGCTTGCGTTCCATCTCAATCCCCGTCACATCAAACCCTCGAATAGCCCCTTCAAACAGGGTGGTTCCCTTTCCAGAAACCGGATCCAGCATTTGAACGGGATCATCAAATTGAAAGTCGCTTGAAATCAGGCCGACGTTGATCATCAACCGCGTAAAAATCTCGTTGGTCTTCCCTGAATATTTGAGGAGCATGGAAATCTTGGGGTCCACATAAGATCGAGGTGTCAATTCTACCGGCTGAAGTGTTGGGTGGTCTTCATCACCGGAATGTTTAAAGAGTGCCAGGACAAAGGACAGGTTGGAAACCCAGGTGAGCTCCCTCTCACTGAGGATCTGCTCAACAGTGAAGGCGAGATAATTGATGCCAGCAAGGTCTATTGATTCAATATGATGGCAGGGTTGCTCAAACCGCCTGGCAGTCAGAGTGAGCTCGGCCAGGGCCAGTTTTTCTGACTCCAGATAGTAGACTCTGTTGTGTCCGGGATTACGTAATAGGAGGTATTTCTGCATTTAAAGTATCAACCAGAATCAGGAATCGGATTGTCGAAACAGTTCAGCATAACGTCTCACAGGTTGCTCCAGTTCATGCATTCCAAAATGGCGACTTAATCTGGTTATTTCTCGACCATCGGCCATGAGGAGGATGGTGGGAACGGCAAAAATCAGATGCTGCCCGGCAATCTCCCGTGACTCCTCAGTATTCACATATTGAAAATGCCAGGGGGCTTCATCCTGAAGCAGCGCTTCCACCTGAGGTCTAAGCACCTGGCAGACCCCACAGGTTGGTGTAGAGAAATACAGCAGGGTAAGGGGGTGCTCATCCAGAATTAGTTTGAGCTCATCAGCAATCATGGTAATGGGCGTTAGCGAATTTCCAGTAATTCTACATCAAATATGAGCGTGGCATTGGGGGGAATGACACCACCGGCACCTGCGGCTCCATAACCCAGGTCAGACGGAATAATCAAGCGTCGTTTTCCGCCCACTTTCATGGATATAACTCCCTCATCCCAACCTGGAATAACTCGACCAACCCCAATAGTGAAACTGAAAGGTTTGTCCCGATCTTTGGAGCTGTCAAATTTAGTTCCGTCTTCCAGGGCGCCTGTATAATGGACCACAACACCTTGACCACTTTCTGGAGAAGCGCCTGAACCAACCTCAATATCGATGTATTTAAGACCACTTGGAGTGGTGATTTCTTCACTCATAATAATTTCCTTATTTTAATGACAAGAATTTAGAGGGGTGATGGGTTAAATCGTTACAACTTCTTTGTACAGCTTTAGATCAAATGCAAAGGTGCTGCCAATGTCCAGACGGCTTTTTACTTCCAGAGAAGAGTCATGGAGTTTGAGAATATGCTGGCAAATATGTAGGCCCAGACCAGTGCCCTTAACAGTTTTATTCAATTGCTGTTTGGAACGATAAAAGCTTTCAAATATTTTGCTGATATCCTCCTCAGCAATACCCACGCCGGTATCTTCAATACAGAAGGTGAGAATCTCGTTTGATTTCACCTGGGTTGTGATGCGAATTCTACCCCCTGGAGATGAAAATTTAATAGCATTGCTCAGGAGGTTGCGGATGACCTGGCGAATTCGAAGTGGGTCTGCATTGACAGTTTGAATAGTCTCGGGAAAGTCTTTTTCGATGGTGATCTTTGATTGTTCCAGAAGGAGAGCAAAGCTTTGGAGTACATCTTCCACCAACTCAACCATGGGAAAGGGTTCGGCATTGATGCGCATCTGACCTGTCTCAAGAATGGCCACATCAAACATATCATCAATGAGAGCGCTCATATGTCTAACCTGCGAATATACTGCACCCAATTTTAGACTCAGATCTTCTTCACTCATCTTTTGGCGATGTTCTACCAGGGTTTCAATGTTGCCCTGCATCACGGTCAGGGGTGTTTGAAGCTCATGACTGACCGAAGCTAACAGTTCGGTTCTCATTTTCTCTTTCTTCCCCAGTTCGCCAAACATGGCATCGATTCGCTCCATCATATCTCCAACGTGCATGGCGACATGACCAATTTCATCGGTTGCTTCATCCTTTAAGACAAAACGTGTATCGCCGGCCCGATAATTTTGAACCGCCTGAGCCACATTCTGCACACGACGCGTGAGAAAATACCAGAATAATATCCCGGCGAATAAAGCAATTACGATGCTGAATAAAATAGTTCGAGTAAGTATCAAGCCGTATTCTTCCCACCAGCTTACTATCACATCTTCCCCACCTTCAACCATGGTGACAAGGACATAACCGGAGGGGTCAGACTCAGGACCAAGGGCTGCGGCTGAGAAAACAAAATCGAGATCTGTGGCAGTTGGGATGGCTATTTCAATGGGATATTCTGATGTATCGGCCTGTAAAAAGGAATCAAGCACATCAATTGATACGAAGTTGTTGATGATCTGAGAAGGAACATAGCTGCCATGCTCCTGGATTTCACCCTCAGGACTTACCAGAAATAATTCCATTCCCGGGTAATACTGGGCCAGTGAATCAAAAAAAACCGACATGTCTTTAATGTCGGTTTCCGGGTCTTCTATTTCTTCGGTAATTTCTAGAGCTGTATGGCGATAGGTTGTCTGGATATCAATTTCCAGGTCGTTCATAATATCAGCCTGATTCCAGAGTACTAAAATGACTCCATTCAGAATAAAAAAGGCTATAAGCGCCATTGAGACCTTGAAGGTCAGCGTGCGATACAGCGGTATATGGCTGATTTGAACCATTCGAACTCTTTATGCACCTATCTCATCGGAAAACTTGTAACCCACACCCCAAACCGTGAGCACGTATTCAGGATTGTTTGGGTTTTTCTCAATTTTGGATCGGAGACGATTCACGTGGGTATTCACCGTATTCTCGTAGCCTTCAAAAGAGTAATCCCAGACAATATCCAGGAGCTGTTTACGACTATACACACGTCCAGGTTGACGGATGAGCAAAGTAAGCAGGTTGAACTCTGTGGCTGTTAATTGGATCTCATTTCCGCGAATAGAAACAGCCCGCTTTTCCAGATCAATTTCCAAATCACCCTTGCTGATTTTTCGCGCAGTACCTTCTTCATCCATGACATTGGAAGCAGCACGACGCATCACCGCATTGATTCTGGCGACTAACTCTTTGATACTGAACGGCTTGGTGATATAGTCATCACAACCAGCCTCCAGAGCAGCCACCTTATCCAATTCATCGTGGCGCGCTGTAAGCATAATGACAGGGGTGTTTACATTGTCCTCGTGGAGAGCTTTTACAACTTCTATGCCTGAAATTTCAGGAAGCATCCAATCCATGAGAATGAGCCCGTAGTCTCCCTGCCGCGCTTTTTCAAGTCCACTGTCTCCATCTTTGGAAATAGTGAGCTCAAACCCTTCATAACGCAAACCTTCCTTTAAAAGGCTGATGATTTCAGCGTCATCTTCAACGAGTAAAAGGTTCTTATTCATGGGCAATCCTCTGATCTTCTCCTGCGCTTAGCGCAGATAGGTCAGTTTCACCATTTGATTGGCTTGAGGGGTGGTGATTCTGGCGAAATAAACACCTGAACTTACCATCCGATTGTGCTGATCCAGGCCATTCCATGTGAAGGCATGTTGACCAGCTTGAAGCTGACTTGTTGAAAAATAAATTTCCTGACCAAGCGCATTGTAAATGTGCAGGGACACTTCTTGTGCTTCAGGCAGGTTATAACTGATATTTACTGTGGGATTAAAGGGGTTGGGATACACCGATGTAATTTCAAAACTCTCAGGAATGACGGTGGTCCCAGATTTCATTAACACGCCCCCACTACCTGCAACTTTTGGCTGAGAAATTTCAAATGAAGCATTTTGAGCTTTTAGTATCTCGTATTCTCGAGGTGCCTCTCCCGTCCAATAGCCCAGAACTTTTAAACCCTCTCCGGATTCCCTTGATGTGAGAGTCAGTCCGGAATAGCTCATAAAGCTAGGCTTCACGTCAGATTTCAGTGTGAAGGTGAATCCTCTGGCAGGCTCTGTAGCACGTAAGCTAAGTCTGCCATCTTCAATGATGAAATCAGCAGTGGCTTCACTTTGGCTGGTACGAGCCAATCCAAGGCCCATGATTTCGTCTACCAGTAACACCACATCGGCTATAGTTATCGTGGAATCGAGGGATTTATCAGCTGCCCAGAATTCGCATTCACCAAATTCACCATCGCCCAGCATGACGCTAATCAGGATTATGAGATCCTGAACCCCGCGGTATCCATCATTGTTGATATCGCCTCTGCCCCAACCTGGACAGGGTAAAATGGCATCGGTTCTGGTTGTAAAAAAGAGGGCAGATTCATCTGTCAACACATGGGCAGTTTCAGCCCACATGTTGTTAAAGGTGTATTGCATTCCCACTTGACCCGTATGGTCTTCAAGACCTGTAGTGGAGTATTGACCGTGAGAAGATGAAAAGCTGCTGCCTGGATTCGTATTGTTATAGGTGTGATATTGAATTTTAATATCGCCATTGCCATCAGTGGATCCATAATAATCGGCATCATAGAGGATGATTTGAAATTTCTCAAGATCACCACTAAAGGCATTCTGCATATTGTGATATTCAATAATAAAAATATGCTCGGAAACATTTGAATAGGTGTAAACATCTCCACTACCCATGACTAAGTCATCCCAAAATGCTGCGATCATTGGGTT
>JADHVL010000037.1 GCA_016784025.1 Fidelibacterota bacterium
ACTGAATATCCACGCTCGACAACCTGCTTAATAGCCTCTGCTTTAAACTCTTCAGTGTATCTTTTTCGCTTCATTTTAACTTCTCCTTCTTGCTTAGAATTTACCTTAACAGGTGTCTACTAAACCAGGGGAAGTCCACAAATTATAAATCGTTAGCTGAGTCCTTAGCGCCTCTGGAAGTGAGAATCCAATGGTTGTTGTCGGATTGAATGGATTTGGAAAATTTTGATCCAGAGCAAAGTGATCTGGTAAATGAGATTTGTCTATAACGACGGGATAATCCGGTTGGCCGTACTTTACCAGTGAAATCACAGATCCGTTGTTGCCCTCTCCGCTGGAAAAGGAGCGATAAACATTGCCCTCCAAATCGACACCTATTAACCCAAAGGTGAACTCTTTATCGTATTCCACCCCAATTTCAGCAGACCAAGCCTCACTGCCATCAGCTGAGTATTTAAGTATAGATTGAATATCATTTCTAACCGAATCAAAGCTGAAAACTGTACCTGCGAGATAGCTGTCTCCCTGTTGATCAATGACAAGCCTGGGGAAATTCCATATCATGGGGTAAGAAGTTATAAAATGACTACCATGATAGACTGGTGTAGTATTGACCCAGAGCTGATCTCCCTGGGGAGAGTATTTGATGGTTACATAGTTCAAACTATCCCAGTCAGTTGAATAGGACCTGCCGGTTACCAGGATATTGTTCTGATGATCCAGATCAAGAGACCAGATATCATCAATCCAGTTTCCTGGCGAATCATAGATGGCCATCCACAGCTGTTCACCGTCAGAATTATATTTAATGATCGCGTAGTCAGATCCGGAGTACCCGGCTGCTAAGATATTATCTTCAGAATCGATATCCACACACCAGGCACTTGTCGTTGCTCCTGCCGGATCTTCGAATCTTGACACCCAGATTTCAGACCCATCGGGGGCGTATTTGACAGTTAACAAATCATAGGTGCCATTAGCCCTGCTACTTGCTCCAGTTACAATACAGTTTCCGTCAGTATCCAACACCAGGTCCGAGGCTCCGTCACCCAAACTCGCCGGACCATCATATCGAGCTACCCAGTCTTGTATTCCATCTGATGTATATTTAATAGTTACATAATCACGCTCCCCATTGATGCCGATACTGGATCCAGATATCAGGATTCCCCCATCTTGGCTCGCATCAAGTGCATAAGGTCGATCTGAACCATTGCCAGGTCCATCATAATGACTAACCCACAACTGGGTGCCGTCTGGGGCATATTTGATGACGGTTATATCGTCATTCCCACTTTCATTCATGGTAATAGTCGCAATCAACACATTGCCCTGAAAATCCACAGCTAATCTGGAGTACGGAAAATACTGAGTACCACCATCATATCTGGCGACCCAAGAGGTATCACCATTTGGAAATAACTTATAGGTTATAAAGGCAATATTGCCATCTGTACCCTCACTACTACCCATGAGATAAATATTACCCAGATCATCCAGGGTCAGAGCATCAACCAAGTCCTCACTGTGAAAGGCTGCAGCATGCTGATCAACCCAGACCTCAGAGCCATCAGGAGCATACTTAATACTGGTAATATCAGACCCAGACCCAACATTACTGGTCCCGCAGATGAAAACATTTCCAGATTCATCCACCTCCAGAGCCGCAACCCGATCATCAGGATTTTCGGCTCCGCTGTATTCAGCATTCCAGATAGTACTGCCATTGCTGGCATATTTTATGGTAGTAAAGGGACCAGTATAGTTACAGGTTACGATGACATTCCCATTCGGATCCAACTCGATAAATGAGCCCCCCATGTCGTCTTCAAGGTTTACCCATACTTCGTTTCCGGCTGAATCATATTTAACGGTTACTGCTGTCCATTCATATTCATGTGGAGCTACTTCGTGTCGGCCGTTCCCGGTTACAAAGACATTTCCATCCGAATCAACAGCTAGATCATACCCACGTACGTAATTCAACTCTTCACCGTAACTAGCGACCCACATCTCATTTCCCTGGGAGTCATATTTGATAGTAACCATACTTTGCAGGGTTCCCGCCACTAGGCGGTGGCTGCCGGTTACATATACATTGCCTGAGTTATCCAGAGCAATCGCCTTCAATCCTCCTTCAGTATTGCCATCACCGCTATACTGTTGTACCCACTCCTGGGCACCATCAGGTGAGTATTTAATTATTAAGTAATCCACAGGACCCGTATCAACATCTCCACCGATATATATATTTCCCAGACTATCCACTACCATTTTGTGTGAATGACATTGGGACCACCCCTCTGGATTGCTATATCTAGCTTCCCAGGCCTGGCTTCCATCTGGAAGATATTTGCGGGTTACAGCCTCGTCGTCAGAGCCATTTCTATCCCAATAGTCTCCTGTAATGATTATGTTGCCTTGTCCATCAATTTCTATTTCGGTTGGTAGGTACTGCCCATCCTCCGGTGTTTCAGAACTGACAATCCACAGTCCCTGACCCTCTGATGAATACTTACTCAGCGAAATTCCCGAACTGTAGCTAGTTGCGAGAACATAGGCATTCCCATTTGTGTCAACCGCTAATGCGGTCCCGTGGGATATGTTTAAAGAATCTTCGCTAAATGATCCAATCCAGGCTTGGGAGCCATCAGGGTTGTATTTTATAGTAACACCAGCATGATGTCCTGATTCTTGTACTGCATATCCAGTCACATAAAAGTTGCCTGCATCATCAAGTACGCCGTCATTACACCGTGCCGTACCCTTTACCAGATTTGCACCATAGCTTCTCATCCAGGACAATTCTACGCTGTCTGTCAAGGTTTGGTTTGGATTATTGTGTCGTCGTGGGGGAAGGGTTCTCTCATGTCGCTGGTGCGGGTCAATATCGGGTCTATTCTGTCGAAACCAATCAGCAGATGGGCTTTGAGCTGTCCGAGATTGTCCAAAATAATCTTCACCAGGTCCTTCAATATATGCTGGGAAAGCATACTGGCCGTGAAGTGGTGTTAAAACAATAAGCAACAGACTGATCTGAATTAATAATCGCATGGAAGCCCCCTCGCTTCTTCATATGAGCTACTTTTAATTGTAGTGACCTAATATATAAACGGGATTCACGATTACAGTACTTTATCGCCAATTCAGCATACTGAGCAGGTAGTGCAGAATGCTATGGCATTTATACGCTCCAAATATTAAGGTGCACCCATGCTTGAGAATTTGACCACCTTAAATCTTGCAGCTGTGCTGTTGATCGGAGCCAGCGCCGGCTTTATTAATGTCCTTGCTGGTGGTGGTTCATTTTTAACCCTGCCACTACTCATATTTCTGGGATTACCCCCCAATGTGGCAAACGGGACGAATCGACTCGCCATCCTCATGCAGAACACCATGGCGGTGGGACGATTTATGAAGAAAAAAGTGAATCCAGGCAAGTTTGCACTGAAAGCAGCACTGTTTGCAGTACCAGGGGGGATCATTGGTGCCTGGCTGGCTACCCTGGTGAGTAATTCTCAATTTAAACTGAGTCTAGCTCTGGTAATGATCGTCATGTCACTTTTTACTCTCTTTTCTTCCAACAGGCAAGAGGGAGATCCCCTGGATCCAGAATCTTATGTGGGTTCCTGGTTAGGACCTGGATTGGCTTACTTTTTAGTGGGAATCTATGGGGGCTATATTCAAGCGGGTGTAGGCTTTCTGGTACTATCCGTACTTTTATGGCAGAATATCAATCTGGTTCATGGCAATGCCGTCAAGCTGACCATTATCTTTTTCTTTACCTCAATCGCATTGATCATTTTTGCCTGGAATGGCCAGGTCAATTGGGCCATGGGTGCTATGCTGGGAGTTGGGAATATGATTGGCGCCTGGCTGGGTACCCATGTTGCCATTAAGAAAGGTCATAAATTCATAAAGCATGTGGTAACCATTGCTGTCATCGGTTTTGCAATTAAACTATTGATAGATATGTAAAATAGTGCAACCACGGATTGCACGGATTGCACGGAATATTTTTATAGAACAATATTTTGGATAAACTATGATTAAAGACAATGAACCTTTTGATCTATCAACACTCCCCAGTGTAGCTGCCCTCTTACAAAGTGCTGAGGAAATAGATCTTCCGCATAATATGAAGACAAATGAAGCCAGACACATGTTAGCCGACATTCGACTGCTTACTTCCAAGGGTAGATCTATCAAAGTTGATCAATTACCCGATCAATTCATAATGCGCTTACAAAAGATTCAGAACTCCTTGAGAAAAGTGATCAATGGTACTGGCGTGGTCATCCACACCAATCTGGGACGTTCTCCGCTGAGTGACCAGATGATCGAGGCCATGGAAGAACTGAGAGATGGATACGTTAACCTGGAGCTGGATCTGGATGATGGCCGCCGGGGGAATCGTCATGATCACCTCAGACCCTGGATCCAATCCATCAGTGCCGCTGAAGATGGTATTCTGGTCAATAATAATGCGGCTGCCGTCCTGCTAACTCTCAATACACTAGCCTATCGCAAGGAGGTCATCATAAGCCGGGGCCAACTCGTCGAAATCGGTGGATCCTTTAGAATTCCCGAAATTCTCCGCAAGGCAGGCTCTAAATTAGTGGAAGTTGGTACTACCAATCGGACACATCTGAAGGATTATGAAGAAGCGATTACTCCTCGAACCAGACTTTTACTCTGGGTACATACATCCAACTATAAGATATCAGGATTCACCAAGGAAGTCTCACTTCAGGATTTAGCAGCCCTGGGTCAGAAGCATTCCATTCCAGTGATGGCAGATCTGGGAAGCGGGGCACTAGTCCCTATTGATAAATTCGGACTTCAGAGAGAACCCCTGGTTTCAGAGGTCATAGGAGCTGGTGTCGATATCGTAACTTTCTCAGTTGACAAATTACTTGGTGGGCCGCAGGGGGGCGTCATAGCTGGTAGACAGGTCCTTATAAAGAAGATTGAAAAGAATAACCTCTTGAGGGCATTACGGCCAGATAAAACACAGATTCTACTCACCTTACAGGCCTTAAAAGGTTTCTCAAATGGTCAGGATGGTTTGCACGACATTCCAGTGTATCGAGACCTACTCACTCCAGTTGAAACACTCAAAAAAAGAGCGGAGGCTCTGGTGGGCAGGAATGAAAATTCCAGTTTAAGTTTGTCCGTACTAGACACAGAAGCCCAGGTTGGTTCAGGGGCTTCACCCTCTGAAAAAATGGCTTCGGTTGGAATTGGAATCAAGCATGCAAAAATGAAGGCAGCTCGAATTTCCAGTTGCTTGCGTTCCAACTATCCTGCCATTATGGGCCGTATCACCGATGATCTTTTTATCATTGACCTGAAAGCTGTCCGTGAAAGTGAAGATGCAATTATTGTTGCAGCTCTGAGATTATTGTAAAATATTAATTCGATCAGTAACATATTCATTTTAAGTCATTGCGAGCGAATGAAATGAGAGTGGCAATCTCCGACCTCTTGGTTAAGGGTCGGACCGAGATCGCCGCGTCCTGATGGACTCGCGAAGACTAGTAAGGGAACCAGGGAATATGAATAACTCTATCAATTGGCAATCACGTCTCAAAGCCTTGGGTCCAGGTCTTTTATGGGCTGGGGCTGCCGTTGGTGTTTCCCATCTGGTTCAAAGTACCCGCGCTGGTGCGAATTATGGTTTTGCCCTGATTTGGGTGGTGATCGTGGCCAATTTATTCAAATATACCGCCTTTGAGTTTGGACCTCGCTATGCCGCCGCCATGGGTGAAAGTCTTCTTGATGGGTACCAACGAGTAGGTAAATGGGCGCTGGTAGCCTTCCTTATCCCAACTTTTGGGACCATGTTTGTCCTGCAGGCCGCTGTGACCATAGTAACGGCAGGACTGGCTTCAAAAATTTTTGGTACCAGTATGAGCCCCTTGACCTGGAGCGCTATAATCCTCGCCGTTTGTGCTGGAGTACTCACCATAGGAAAATATCGGGTACTGGACAAGTTGATCAAGATTATCATCGTCATTTTGAGCATCTCAACCATTGTGGCAGTAGTGACCGCTTTTGGACACGGCTCCTCAGCAAAAGTAGATTTTGTTCAACCACAACTCTGGAATGTAGCAGGGATCTCCTTTATGGTGGCCCTGATTGGTTGGATGCCGTCAGCCATAGATATTTCAGTATGGCATTCACTCTGGACAATTGAAAGACGTAAAGAAACTGGTTCAGCCCCAAGCCTGGCTGACTCCCTGTTTGATTTCAGGTTGGGTTACTTTGGTACAGGTATTCTAGCTCTTGGGTTTCTGAGTCTCGGTGGTCTTATCATGTATGGTACCGTTGAATCCTTCTCACCCTCAGGTAGCAAGTTCGCTGGTCAATTTATAACCCTCTATACCTCAACCCTGGGGAGTTGGAGTTATCCGGTGGTGGCCATCGCAGCGCTTACGACGATGTTTAGCACAACCCTTACTGTGACTGATGCCTTTCCCAGAGTATTAAAACGCTCTACAGAATTAGTATTTCCCAACAGGTACGATGGAAAGGATGATAGGTCACTTTACTGGATCTGGATGGCTATCGTCCTGGGTGGAAGCCTGGTTATTATTGGTCTCTTTATGAGTGGAATGACTCTGCTGGTAGATCTAGCCACAACATTGGCTTTTCTGACAGCACCTATTCTGGCATATATCAATTATCGGGCAGTGACTGGCCCATGGATGCCCCATGAGGGAAGACCTGGTCCAAAATTGCTCATATTCAACTGGGTCAGTATGGTATTCCTGGCAGGTTTTGCCCTCTTCTTCCTGATCTGGAGATTTGTACTGAATTGAAACTTGAAATTAGAAATTAGGACGAACTTGATACAATGATCTACACTAGGAATGAGGGCAAGTCTAACTGGAGACCTATCTCTCCAAATTTCAAATTTCAAATTTCCAGGTCAGCATGCAAAAAGTAATCGGATTAGCTGGTCATATCGACCATGGAAAAACTGCTCTCGTCAAAGCCCTCACCGGTGTGGATACTGATCGTCTTGAGGAAGAAAAGCGTAGGGGTGTCACCATTGATATTGGGATCGCTTTTTATAGTGAAGATGTCACTTTTATTGACGTCCCCGGTCACGAAAAATTCATAAAAAACATGGTGACAGGTGTCAGCACCGTCGATGCAGCCATGTTGGTGATAGCGGCTGATGATGGTGTGATGCCCCAGACCCGCGAACACCTCGATATATTGCACATTCTTGGAATTAGAAAAATTCTGGTCGCTTTGAATAAATCAGATCTGGTTGATCCAGACTGGCTAGAGCTGGTATCTGAAGAGGTAGCCACGTACCTCGCTGAGAGGGGCTATCCCGATACAAAAATTATCCCGGTATCTGCAATTACCGGGCAGGGAATTGAAGATTTGCGGGGAGCGCTAAATCAAACCATCTCTGAAATCAAAAGTCAGGATCGGCAGGGTGTCTTTCGGCTTCCAATTGATCGTGTATTCTCCGTCAAAGGTTTTGGAACTGTTGTAACGGGAACGGTTCTCTCCCATGAATTGAGAAAGGGTCAAAGTGTTGAGCTCTTTCCACAGGAAACAACCTTCCCGGTGCGAGGACTCCAGTCCCACCATCTTGATGTAGATAAAATTAAATTTGGTGATCGTGGAGCCATCAATCTTGGTGGCGCCAGCGTCGATGAGCTTGGTAGGGGTGCATTCCTTGGTAGTCCCGGCATGTTTCAGACGGGTTCGGCTTGGGTGGCTGAGTTGAGTGTACTGCCGCACTGGAAGAAGCCAGTCAAAGAAGCAGATAGGGTCCATGTACATGTGGGGACAGGAAAACGTAAGGCTCGTGTCCATCTCCTGGAAGCCAACCAATGCCATCCCGGGCAAACCATGATGGCACAATTTTTCTTCGAAGAGCCGATCTCAGCAGGATTTAAGGAAAAAATGGTCATCCGCTATCTTTCACCCGAGGAAACCCTGGGCGGGGCTGAATTACTCTGGGCCATAGACCATAGGTTAAAGAAGCAGGATAAACATTTACCTATTTTAACGTCGCTAAAAACAGAGGATCTATCTGCATTGATCCCTGCCTCAATGGATTTCTTCGATCGTCCCTTAAATCGACGAGAAATTGCCCGATATCTCAGCGTGGCAGAGTCCAAGGTTCATGCCTTGCTACAGAAAGCTGAGGATTATAAGAGCCATCAGGATCGATTTATCAAACAGTCCTTATATGCGGGTGGCTTGGCTCAGATTCAGCAGGTGCTGGAGAAATACCATGAGCAGGAACCGCTGGGTAGGGGATTGCCTCGGGAGAAACTGACAGAATTAGGACAAGCTAATCGTGAATTTATCCTGGCATCAGCTCTTCAAGAAGGCACCCTTAAGAATCAGGGTGATCTCTGGCAATTATCTGGGCATCAAGGCACTCTTGATCCAGGAGATGAACAGGCAAAACAACGAATCGTAAAGATCTTCAATGACTCCAATTTTTCTTCGCCCTCCCTGGATGAGTTGAAAGGATCTCTTGATGCTCAGGAGTACACCGTTCTCCAATGGATGATTCAGCATAAAGAGCTTGTCAGAATTGATAAGGATTTCCACCTGCTTAACAGCCAGATTGACTATTTCATAGAGGCCTTGAAAAATTGGTTCAGAACTAATCCTGAATTAACAGTGGCACAATTGCGGGAGTTTATCCCCACCACGAGGAAATACATCCTGCCCATGCTGAACTATGCCGAACGCAAGGGCTTACTCCTTCGCGATGGAGATATTAGACGATGGGTCGGTGAAGAACTGTGAATTTAGAAGTCAGAAATCAGGAGACAGAAGATAGTAGGTGTGCTAGAATCCCGCGACCTGCCCGGTTACGTTTGCCTCTCTTCAGATAAAGACTTTACCAACTCATAATTTACAATTCATAATTCGTAATTTCTGTTTATAGACTATATTGATCGAATGTCAGCAAATTCCACAAAAATGGACGAAAATATCACGCCACTCATGCGTCAGTACCTGGAGATCAAATCCAAGTACCCCGATGTCATTTTACTTTATAGGATGGGTGACTTTTACGAGACCTTTGGCGATGATGCTAAAGTTACTTCAAAAGTCCTGGGTATAACACTTACAAGTCGTTCCAATGGCAAGGCTGCCAAGGTTCCTCTAGCGGGATTTCCATATCATGCTTTGGATGCCTACCTGTATAAATATATGCAGGCAGGGCTCCGTGTGGCCATTTGTGAGCAGGTAGAAGATCCCAAACAAGCCAAGGGTATTGTGAAGAGGCAGGTCGTGGAGGTAGCCACCCCAGGCTCAGCTATGAGCGAACAATTCCTGACTGCCAAGGAATCAAATTATCTGGTTTGTGTCTTTGCTGGTAATAAACGAATTGGATTATCATTCCTTGACGTATCTACTGGCAAATTCAGTGTTTTGGAACTTCAACCTAATCAGTTGCGGGCCTTTTTGGCAGGTCTGGCACCCCGTGAAATATTGCTGTCAGAGGATGATTCTGAATCTGAATCTTACCTGGGTCGTGGGAAATGGCTATTAACCAGGGTTGAGAGCTGGGTTTTTAATATCGATTTTGCACAGAGTGAGCTCACCAAACAATTCAAAACCCAGGGGCTCAAGGGCTTTGGAATGAGCGGAATGAAAGCCGGGACTTCGGCCGCCGGTGCCATATTGTACTATTTACAGAGTTACCAGGGTCGAGATCTGAAACACGTCACAGGTATTCAGAGCCTCAGTGCCGATGATTGGATGACCATTGATGATGACTCACTACGAAACCTTGAATTATTCAGATCTCTCCGTGGAGGTGATGAGGGAACACTTATTTCTGCCCTGGATGAATCAGTTACCTCAGGTGGTGGTCGTCTACTCCGTGATTGGCTACACAAACCCCTCTTGGACAAAGAGCGAATTGAGAATCGTCTGGATCAGGTTCAGGTGTTTTTTGACCATTCAGAATTACGTCAGAACTTGCGTGAAATTCTCAAGCAAATCGCTGATCTGGAAAGACTACTTTCAAAATTAAGCTCAACCCGTGGTTCAGCCCGAGATTTGGCAGGTCTAAGAAGTTCCATACAACTTTTACCTGAACTCGCAAAACTTCTGGATGACAAACATATTCATAAAATTGGCCTCCATGTCGAAGCCTTACCCGATGTCAGCCCACTTCTGGCTGAACTTGAGCGTCTCATTGTAGATGAACCACCAGTTTCGGTAAAAAATGGCGGATTGATCCGAGATGGTATCGATCCCGAGCTGGATGAGATTCGGGGTATTGCCCGCAATGCCAAGGCCTGGCTGGTGGAATTTCAAGCGACAGAACGGCAGCGTCTTGGGATATCATCTCTAAAAATTGGCTACAATCGTGTATTTGGATACTACATAGATATTACCAACACCCACAAAGATCTAGTCCCCGAAGACTATATCCGCAAGCAGACCCTGGTTAATTCGGAGCGCTTTATTACTGAAGAGCTCAAAGAATATGAAGAAAAGGTTCTCCATGCTGAAGAGCGCTATACAGCTCGGGAATTCGAAATATTTGATGAGCTTAGAATTCAGGTAATGGCAGAAGCTGTTCATATCCAATCGATTGCTGATTTTATCGCCAGGCTGGATGTGGTAAGCACCTTTGCAAAAATATCCTATGACAGGAACTATTGTCGCCCCGAATTGAACCAAAGTCTCCAGATTGAAATCAGTAATGGGCGTCATCCTGTTATAGAGCAACTGCTCCCCGTGGACGAAGCTTTTATCCCAAATGATCTCCTTATTGATGCCACAGCCGATCAGATCTTATTGATTACCGGCCCAAATATGGCAGGAAAATCTACATATTTGAGACAGATCGGTCTCCTAGTCCTGCTGGCACAGATTGGCTGTTACATACCAGCGGATAGCGCCAAAATCGGTATGGTGGATCGAATCTTCACACGGGTTGGTGCCTCAGATAACCTGGCTGGTGGAGAATCTACTTTTCTGGTTGAAATGAATGAAACTGCCAACATCCTGAATAATGCGACTCAACGGAGTCTGATCCTTCTGGATGAGATCGGTCGTGGCACTTCCACCTATGATGGTCTGGCCATTGCCTGGGCGCTTATTGAATATCTTCATGGGAAAACTGAACAGGCCGCCCGAACTCTTTTTGCCACCCATTATCATGAATTGACCAAATTGGAAGGCATTTTACCACGTTTGAAAAACTACAATGTGGCTGTCCGTGAATACGATGAAAAGGTCATCTTCCTGAGGAAAATTGTTCCTGGTGGTGCTAGTAAGTCCTATGGTATCCATGTCGCTCAGATGGCTGGTGTACCATTGCCAGTGATCCAACGTGCCAATGAAATCCTTTCTGATCTGGATTCTGGTGAAATCAGTGTACGATCTGATGAAATAAGGGAGCCCATCCCAACCTTTGACACCCACCAGATGTCCCTTTTTGATAAACAGGAAAGGGTATTGCGAGACAAGCTAAAAGGTTTAAAACTGGATCAGATGACCCCTCTGGAAGCCATGGTGCTTTTAGATGAGATGGCCAAGAGCATTGGCGATGATAACTAGTCAGGAACCATGGGTACCTCCTGGGCGTAAGCATGCTATGAAATATTTATCCCTCCTCATTTTCGTTCCCGCATTTTTATTTGCTGAATCTGTTTCTTATGGAGAAGATCCATTCGTCCTGGGTATGTCTATTGATGCCTATGCGCTTGGAAATATAAAGGCACTTCCCATGGCTAACCCAAGTCCAGGAGCGAATGTTGCCTCTCTGACTGTACGGGATCAAAAACTGGGTTTTCAACACACAGAAGGTTATGGAGGAGTCTACCAAACAGATGTCCTCAGTGGCACTAGGGACAATTGGTCGCTGGTATTATTTCGTGGTGGAGTAAGCGGCATAGCCGATACTCGCAAGGCCCTACTGGATTATGGTACAGATGGACTAGCAGATACAGATGATGCAGATGGATCGGAGAATAACGGAGAGCTGGATCCAGGGGAGCGCTTGAGCATCAATTCAATCAGCTATTTCAGCACCCAGCAATTTTTAGCAGAATTGGGATATTCTCACCAGCTTAATTCAAAGCTTGCTCTACACGGTACAGCACGACTGCTTTATCATGATCTCTATGCTGAAAGCGGCTTTGGGGTAGGATTCCATGGTGGATTACTGTATCAACCCATTGAAAAAATGCGTCTGGGTCTTGAGGTTACAGATATGTTGAGTACAACTCTATTCTGGAGCTCTGGCCTCACTGAGGTTTTTGCACCTCAAGTATTTCTTGGTGCGGATTACTATTTAAAATTTAAGAAAATCCCATTTATTATCCATCCCATAGTACAGGCTGAAATCTCCCTGACAGGGAAACAGGCTGAGCTGAATAAGGAAACGTGGGGATATGCTACAGGCCTGGAAATCGGTTTTCAGAATCAATTGTTCATCCAGTTAGGACGCAATGCTCTGGACCAGTTTCAGGTTGGAGCGCGTATTCGCACAAAATATTTAGATCTCCATTATGGTACGGGATTCTCAGAGTTGTCCACAGATGCTGGTCAAACTCATAGAGTGGGCGTTGGTCTCAACATCGGCGAGCTTGATTTATTCTAAAGAATAGCTAGATTTATCCTGCTATTTAACACACTCGATTTACTATACAATTAGGGAGGACGATTATGGTGCTCGATCGCCAATCAGCCTGGGATTTACTATGTGAATATACACTAGGTGAATCTTTGAGAAAACATGCACTCGGAGTAGAAGCTGCTATGCGTGCCATGGCTGGCAAATATGGTGGTGACCCGGAGGTATGGGGCATTACTGGGTTACTCCACGATTTCGATTACGAAAAATATCCAACTGCTGAAGAACACCCCTTTAAGGGAGTGGAGATTCTGAAAGGATTGGGCTATCCACAGGAAATTCTGGATGCTATTATGGGACATGCCGAATACACAGGAGTGGAACGTAAAACTTTGATGGCTAAATCCCTATTTGCAGTAGATGAATTGGTGGGCTTTGTTTTTGCAGTGACCTATGTTCGCCCAAGTAAAGCCGTTCGGGAAGTCGCACCAAAATCAATCAGGAAAAAGTTGAAACAAAAAGCCTTCGCTGCCAGCGTCAATCGAGATGATATTGTTCAGGGCATGCAAGAGCTTGAGCTAGATGAGAATGAACACTTTCAATTTGTGATTGATGCATTGACCGGTGTCGCAGAGGCTGTGGGTCTGGCAGGTATAACCCCAGAATAATCAGATCAGCTGAGTTACCAGGGTTCTAAATTCGCTGAGAATCATAGCGGTGGCTCCCCAAACTTTGTGACCATCAATTTCAAAGAATGGAATTTCCCAATCTCTGTTTTTGTAATGACGTGTTTCGTATTGAATATCCCGCTGGCATAGCGATTTTATTGAAACTGTGAAAATCTCAGCGACCTCTTTGGGCTCTGGGATGAAGTCAGGTTTATTGCGAGTATACCCCACTACAGGTTGAACGATATGATTGCTCACCGGGATAGGCAGCACGCTGGTCATCCCTAACACTTCAACCTGCTCAGGTACAATATTCACTTCTTCATGAGCTTCTCTCAAGGCAGTCTCAATATCATTCTCAGCGCCTTCGCGTCGGCCTCCAGGAAGCGCTATTTGCCCGCTATGTACAAAGCCGTCAAGGGTCCTCCGTATCAGCGGGAAACCCCATTCACCATTTTTAGGGTAAAGGGAGATCAGCACAGCTGCTGGATGCAGATTGTCACTGAGAGACTCTAATTCACGGCCCTCAGGCATGAGGTGCTTTTGAGCTATCCAACCTGGCAGTGGCTCTTTAAGAAGTTGGCTGAGTTTTTGGATAAAATGATCCATTAGTCCGCATCTCGCACTGTTTTCATTGATAGTCCCAACAGACCACTCATGGCTGCTCCAATACCAATAATCAGGAAAATAGTACGCGGTGATATCCATTCAGCCAGAACCCCAGTCAGTGCCACGGAAATTGACATGACACCAATTACTGCCAGGTTAATCATGGAAAAAACGCGTCCCTGCATGTGCCCTGGAACGATGGAGTGGACCAGAGTAGTTCTTGTGACCTGTATAAAGGGGATGCCCAAAGAATGAATAAATATGATTGATATGGTCAGCCAGAATGGATCAATGCCAAAGCTTCCTACCCAGAAGAGGGGGATAAATGTGAGCCCATCATAGACCAATCCCAACATGAGCCAGGTACCTTTTTTGTATCTACTGGCGTAGCGGTAGACAAAGATGGTGGCGATGAGCATACCAATCCCATAGCTAGACTCAATAAAGGCAAAATCCCGACCGCTACCATCCCAGACTTCTTTGATAAGCAAGGGGGTCCCAACCACGGCAGGTCCCATAATGAAGAAGTTATTCAAGGCTGTAATAAGAATGATCCAGAAAAGTCGGCGGTCTTCATATATGACATATTTTAAACCCTTTTTAAGTTCAGCCAGATGTCGACTCTCATAGGTGGTTGCCCGTTGCTCCCCTCGTTGATAGGAAATCATCATAATCATGAGAAATGAGATTAAAAAGGTGCCAGCATCCAGAAAAAAGAGATTGGTCAGTCCCAGGGCGGAGAGGAGCATTCCAGCACCAAATAAACCGATAAAATAGGCTAGATAGCCAGTTGATTGGATCAGAGCGTTGATCTTGAGAAGCTGCGATTCATGAACCAACTCGGGAATGATGGCATCTCTGGCTGGATTGAACAGGGTACCAAAGGATGCGGAAGCAAAGACGATGACAGCCAGGAGCAAGGGGCTTAGCATATCCAATGAGTAAAACAAGGGGATAAGCAAGATGAGAAAAAAGCGAGCAAGATCACTGATCAGCATGAGCGTCCTGCGCCGATAATGATCAGCAAGCACTCCTGAAAACAGGCCAAATAGGAGCGCCGGAACAGTGGCAGCGAAGGCAATAAATCCTGTAAGGGAAGGCGAACCAGTAAGATCCAGCATCAACCAGATTACAGCCATATGTGTAATGCTATCACCAGCCTGGGAAACCAGTTGCCCCATCCATAGGAAGGATATATTTCGGTTTTTAAATAGTGGGAATTTACTGACTAGGTAGGCTGCCATAAGTACCTAGACCTTTAAAAGCTGGGAATTATTGATCGAAGAGCGCGAGCAAATATGGTTCTAAAGCTTAGAATGCCCCGAATTATTTGATCGATCGAATAAACTCCTTGGGAATTTTTTCAAGATCTTTCCTTTTAATCCCATTTTTGTAGACATCCACAATCTGAGGAGTAATCATGACTAAAAGTTCAGTCTTTTTCTTGTTGGTCTGAGTGGATTTAAAAAGCTCGCCAATGATAGGGATAGAACCAAGAATGGGAATCTTAGATACGGTGATCACATCGGATTCTTGCATGAGTCCTCCCAGCACGACGGTCTGACCATTTTTTACAATAACTTCAGTGAAGGCACGTCTGGTAGAGATAATTGGGATTCCATCTGGGGTTAAACCCTGTTGGAAATTGGCCTGGGGTGATAGTCTGATTGTGACAGTTGAATCATTATTGACATGACAAAAAATTGAAAGTTTGACAGTGGCATTTTTGAATTCGTATGAGGTCATTCCAAATTCATTCAGCTTTGGGTAGGGGATCTGATCTCCAACTTCTATCTCAGCCTGTTTATTGTCGAGCACCATAAGATGGGGAGTAGAGAGGAGATTTAAATCATTTGTTGTAGACAGCATACCCAGTACAACATCAATATCTGCAGCAATGATACCCATGCCAAAACCACCTGATATTGCAGCGGGCATTGGATCTGAAAGGGGCTCAGTAAACAGGTCACGAAATCCAAAGTTTGTTTCAAAGACACTTCTAACGTCCCCATTGTCCGCATCCTGCTTGGTGAACCATTGGATCCCTCTATTATGGTCATTGGTAATTGACACCTCGACAATTGCACTTTTGATGTGCACCTGATCTGTATGTGTATCCAGAGTCTCCATGAGCTTGATGAGCTCAGCAACCTGGCCTGGAGTATCTTGAATAATCACTGTATTGGTTCTGACATCACCGTATACCCGACCGATCTCAGGCGTTACAAAGGGAGTGAGAGCTGCGGCCAGGTCTTTCGATTCAGAAAACTGGCAGGAATATGACTCTGTGCGGGTTGGGATAGCGATGTCAGCTTTATTTGTTACCAGATATTTGCCAGAGGTACCGAGTTGCTGAAAACCCAAATCATACAACTCAGTCATTATCGAAAGCGCTTCCAGGGGTGCGATTTCTTTTAGATCCAGAGTGATTTTATTTGTACGTATTTCAGGGTCGGAGATGAAAATCATGCCACTTTTCTCACTGAGAATACGAAGAACGTTCTCTAATTTTACTTCTTTTACAGAAATGGAGATTTTATCTCCACTGGCCTGACCAAGTGCGAACAGGGGTGTCAACACAATCACAAGAATTAAAATAGAGCGGATTAACTGATTGAAGTTATTTCTTGATCTCATATCACTCTCTCTCGATAACAATGGAAAAGATATCATCACTATTTCCTAATACGATCATTGTGTCCTGTATTGTTTGGACGGTGTAGCCCTGTATCTGGTCACCCTCGCCATAAATATCATTGTTTAAAATAGCGTATGGAGCTGACCTATCCCAGATAATACCATTGATGGTAATTTTGGGGCGCACAATACGCTTTTTGCGCTTAACTGGTTTCTTGGTGGTCTTCTTCGTGGATTTAGTTGGCTTATCCTCCTTGGGCTTTGGAGGTGGTGCCACATATACTCATACAAAGGGATTACGCATTTTCGACAGGTCTGCTTGAGCACTGAGTGTATCTATGGCCTCTATAAAAGCAAGATTTTCGATGCTTTTTGAAGATACGGTTCTTATGGTGGTTTGGAGCGTCTCCAGATCTAATGCCAGTGTGTTGCCAACCGTTGAGGACACCTCCGCAGAAAAGATTTTATCAAAGGTTCCAGTGAGCCAGAGACCGCCACCGACAAGAACAATAACAGCCAATAGAACAATCAGAAGGGTGGTATTTTTATTTTTCATTTTTTACCATCTTTTGCCACCAGAACGGAGAGCGTTAGATCATATCGGGCATAATCATTTCGCTCAAGAGGTTTAATGCCCATTTCCTCAATAAGAATCCATTCCTTATGTCTTTCTATCATCTCCAGGAACTTCAAGAAATCACTATAGCGGCCAATCATGCTCAACCTTATAAGATGTGCCTGATACTTTTGGCCAACATTGTTAAATTTGTTCATGGGTTCCAGAGTCACAACTTTGAGTAAAGAATTGGTGCAAAACCTATCCAGAACTGGAAAAATAGCATTAACTCGAGTACTACCTAACAATCGTGATGTAAAGATTGCTTCAAGCGAATCCAAAACAGCCAATTGAGTGTTAAGGTTTTCAATGGCCATTTCAATATCAAGACTCACCAGGTCAATATAGGTCTCAGCCAGTTGGTTCTGTCTGAGAACGGCTTCATCATAACGTTGACTTTCAGGTAGGATAAGCACCTGTAAAGAAGATCCCGTTATGGCAAAGTAGATTACAATGGCCGTTACCAGCCATTTCATCTGGATGGCTTCTAGCCAAAATTGGAATTGTTTTTTCATTCGTACAATCCCAAAGAGAATACCAATTTCAGTCGATCCTCTTCTTTGTATATTCGATTATTCTCAACCTTAATATCTGAATAAAGCGTTGAGAGCGGCAAGCTGAAAAGAAGATTCCCACGGAAATTATCTACTGAAAGAATATCCCGGTTACCACCCTCAATGTAGGTGTAACCTTCAATTGTTAAATCTGGTCCAGTCTTTTTTTTGTTGGCTTTAACCTCTGCCCTGGAGAAAATTTTTGTGATGACAAGATCCGGTGGTAGTGCTTTGGTAATATCAATCAATATCTTTCGCCAGACAGCAGGCCGGGATTTTGGTTGAAGGAAGATATCTGACTCTTTTCTTAAGCGATTACGAACCCCAATTTTTCGTTCAAGGAATAACATGCGTGGTTCCACGCTAGAGATTTTCCCCTCAATATCAGAGTTCAAGCCTTCAAAAACCTGTGCCATGTAAGCCTGGCTTTCATGAGTTCTCACCAGAATAAAGATGGTTGCACCAAATATGATGACGTAAAGCAGAAAGCTGAAACGCTTCAGGTGACGCTTGACGCGTTCATCGGCCGTGGAACTGAGAAAATTTAGTTGAAATTCCATGATTATCTCAGGGCAAGTCCAATGGCTGTGGAAAATTGATATTGATTACCAGTAGTTAGCTCTACATCCGGATAGTAATCCAGAATAGGATCCCATATCTCAGCAGGGACTTCCATAATCTCTTCAGATAGGGTGAAAAAAGATTTGATAAAAGAATCATTTAGCAAGCCGCCAGTAACGTACAGTTTCTCAACCTTTTGTCCTGTATTGTAGAAATGTCGGAAGTTTAACTTACGAATCGTCATGGATAATTCTTTGAGTTTTTGTCCGACGATCTTGTTCTCCATGTACAGCGCAGTAATTGCTTCGTCATTTGAGCTGACTTCCAGAACCCCGCGTCGCAAATATTCAACTTCAATAAATGGAATATCGGCAGATTTAGCAATAATGGTATTCAGATTGTTGCCACCAAAGGGAAGATAAAGAAATTCTGGGTGTTGAGCGGAATCAATAATTGTGTAGTGAGAATTACTCCCCCCAAGTTGTAAAATACCTACTGCTTCAGTGATTTTGGGATTCATGCGATGAAATAGTTGAACGGTTGGCAGCGTACTGGTTTCCAACACTTTGATGGTAGTAGAGAGCGACTTGAAAACTTTGGTAAGCCACTCTATTCTATTCGTTTTAATAACAGCAAGCAGGACATTCAATTTTTTCTTCTGGGACTGCGGCAGGAGGGTAAAATCGTAATCATAGTTATCTGCTGGATCTGCCAGTAGGGGAGCCAGCTCCCAAAAAAGTGCCTGTTTCAATTCGTGTGTGGCTATCTGTGGTAGCTGGAGGAAGAACAGGTTCTGATATTTCGCACTCAGACCCACGTTAATATCGGCCCGTTTGTAGGGTAGTTCACTAAGGAGCGTTTTGATGCCGTTCATGATGTGCGTCTCGTTTACCTCACGGATATCCTTGACTACATCCTCTTCGAGATAATCATACTTTAAAAGCTTGGCATGTTTGCGGCTACTTTTCTTGGTATAGTACGCTGCCACCTTAATGGCATTGGTCCCAATATCGATACCGATTCTTATTTTTTTTGCTCTGGCCACGATCCCTAAATGCTTGGTTTTATTTTAAAAGTAATTTGTATTTCATTTCGACTCTTATACATCTAATGAATATAGAAATGCCTGCTCTAGTTTCTATTCAAAAAGGCTGTGTACTAAGTATTATGAGAATAAAAAAATCCCCCTGCTTGAGGGGGATTTTTTGGGGCTGTTTGGTAAGCTGGAGGCGTTATGCGAGAAAAATTGTTTTCCTCCACTTCCGGATTTTCCAGTCACAGATCAGAATAAGAGGATCATCAATATTCTTAGGAATAAAATATGGGAGCCTAGGATAAAGTTCGAGATGTTCGGCGTACCCGAATTCCCCATGATCGGATTCGAAGAAGTGAAGATCGGTAGGCATCATGGCTGATGGGCAGAGTAATCCTATGTGGGGAACACTTGATTCTAAAAAAGGGGTAACTTCAGTGTCCATGGAGATCTCAATGAGATTGAGCTCAGTATTGTTAGATTGCTTTGCCATCAAAAACTCCGGGGTTTCTTAGTTTCCGCCAGCCAGATTTCCTGATTCGTCAAGGGTTCGATCAGAATCGAGCATGGACTTTGCTACACAGGTAATTGTGAATTCAATTCCTTCTTCACTTACATAGGTATATGAAGAGTCGTCAAAGTACTTACCGTTTAACTGGCCAGTGTTGATGTCATTCCATGTAGCCCCAACCACTAAAGCAGCAGATTCTGCTTTGGGATATTCATTATTGTGACCGTAATAGATACGTAGCTGAGTTCGAATGCTGCCTAAATTGGCATCTGCCTCACTCAATTTTGCCTTCATAACATTGGATGAATATATTGGAACGGTTACAGCAACTGAAAGACTTGTGACAGCAATGACAATCATCAATTCTACCAGAGAAAACCCACTAACCATTCCGGAAACATTGTCTCTTACACTTGGTAAGCTTCTAAAAAACTGTTTAATGTTTGTAGTCATTGTGCAATCTCCTCAGGCAGTTCTATTTGCATTTTGTTGAGTTTTGCAGCTGGGATTAGGCGTGGTTATGCTTTTTCTTCCATGACTTGGTTTTCCAGCGACCTATCTGCTTGGGCCAATCATAATGTTTCTTACCCTTGAAACCTTTGTGCCAGCGGTAGTGATGAGGATGTTCGGTGTCTTTAAAATCGATATGGTTTTGGAAATCTTCGCCAGGTTCTAGAGAAATTGTATTGCCAACAACAGGTCCACTAAGCTGACCCTTCTTCAATATGATGGTTCCAGCAGTATAGATGGCTCCGTTGATCACATCTTCTTTCTCATAGTGCTTACCTTCAGCATCGATCTCGAAGTAGTTGTCAGGATTCGTAAAAACTAGAGCAGGCATGGCATCTGCGCTGTCAGCTGGTATGGGGGCATCAATATTGTTTCTATCTTTAAAGTATATAAAACGACCGGTGAATACCAGAGTGTGATTAGCAAGGTTCATATTCTTGAATTCAATAAAAGAACCGGTGAAAATATGGATTCCATCTGCCATGTCATCATCATCACTATGCTTGCCCTTACCTTTACCACCCTCAAACTTGTGAAAGCTCTCTGGATGCACGGCAACAGCGTTGTCAGTAAAATAATCCATATCCACTTCAGGCAGGAAAGTGAAGAAGCGGCTACGATTCTCTTCATCTATGTCGGTATCATAACCATTGGTATTGATAGTTTCATCAGAAGCCAGAGCGCGATCAAAGTGAGTATCTTCAGAGAGGTCTAAAAGGATCTCAGTTTCCATCTGGAATTTGTCAACTTTAACACTCAAGACATTCAGTACAGGATCAAAGAGGGTGGTGATACCATCAGCTTCAACATTAATCAGGCTGTCAGGACCGTTATTCATGCGCCATAAGGATTCGTTTACTGAGGATTCCATGGCATACTGTAATTTGATATTGTTAACAGTCTCAGCTGAGCTGGCAGTTGAAACATATGCTACATTAAGTACGGCTACACCAGTAAAACTAAAAACTAGAAAGATCATAAGGACTGCTACTAACATGATGGGACTCCGATTATGACTGCCATTGCTATGGCCTGGTGATAATTGGAACTATTATGTTTGGTTGTGTTTCGCATACTGCTTTATATACATTCAAATCACATGCCAAAATCAGATACACACTATAAGCCAAATATTTACAATAATTTATACATGTCTTATATATATTCATTATTACAAAAAGTAAATAAAAGAAGACATATCAAATATATTCATAAAGAAAATGTAGTATATAAATGACTAAATATCGAATGAATAAAAATATGAATATATATATGACTTAGTTAATCACATTATAAACAATCATATAGATTGTATTTGATGCTTTAAGTATACAAATAGCCCTCACTGAATGAGGGCTTTTGGGGGCTATTTGCGGGTTGTTTAGCAGTATTTTTTAAGCAGTGTGTTTCTTTCCCCACTTATTGGTTTTCCAGCGACCGATCTGTTTGGGCCAATCATAGTCACTTCGGTTTCCAAAACCTTTTGTCCAGCGATAGCGATCGCCATGCTCAGCATCCAGTAGATTGAAGTGGTTATTCAATGTGACATTGCGTCCAATGACGGGTCCTGAAATATTGCCATTTTGAATATTGATATTGCCTTTGCAGTAAATTGCTCCAACAATAGTTTCACTTCCATTTTGGCTATATATGTCAAAATCTTGATCGGGATTGGTAAAGATTACTGCGGGATATGTACTGGTAGTATCGCCAGCTGGAGCTGTAATTTCATTGTCACCCCAAAAGCTTACATTGTGACCGGTAAAAACCAGGGTTCCAGATGTAATCCGAATATCTGAAAGTGCGATAAAGTTGCCTGTAAATACATGGATGCCATCAGGAAAGGTGTTGTTAGACCACACCTTCCAGGAATTAGTGTGAACTGTAGTGGCGTTATCTAAAAAGTATTGAAGATCTGCTTCTGGGAGAAAGTTAAAGCCGCCGCGCACCTGATTGTCTTCTTCCAAGCCAGGATCGTAACCATCTAGAGTTACAGCTTCTTCAGCAGCAATACCTCTATCAAAGTGAGTATCATCAGAAAGATCTAAGAGAATCTCAGTTTCCATTTGAAATTTATCAACATTCACTGACAGGATGTTTAATGATGCGTCCCATACAGTGGCAATTCCATCAACGTCTGAATTTACTAGAGAGTCAACACCAGTGTTAATGAGCCATAAAGCTTCGTTAATTGAAGACTCAGTGGCATACTGTAACTTGATATTATTTACAGTTTCAGCAGAGGTTGCAACGGAGAGATAGGAGACATTCAGCACAGCTACACCAGTAAAGCTAAATACCACAAAAATCATCAGGACGGCTACTAACATGATAAGACCTCATCATTAAGGATAGAGGCGCTTGCCTGGGATTGAGTGGATATGATATGTTTTGTTGTGTTTCGCATTCTGCCATATATACATTCAAATCGCATGCCAAAAATTATTATCATCATAAATAATGTAATATCAATAAGTTATAATAGTCATATTATTATTCATAAATGAATATGTGTCCATATTATAAGACATAATATAATATGTTGCAATAATCTGTAGCATATATAAGACTATATATATGACTATGTAAAGCATGGAATATATATATGACCTAGTTAATCACATTATATACAATGTTATACAGCATTCTGATGGTTTTATATTCGATAAATGAGGGCTGTGTATGCCAATTAAGATGTGTATGTATCAGAAGCTATTCTTGTGAGCTCCTGAGCCCCCCTGGAGCGTTAAATTGGATCACTCAGGGGTGGAGTATGAAGGGAGAGTTCTGATGTCTTGTCCTGAAATAGGTTGACTATTAATTGGGCGAGATAATATGCATAAAAGCCTCAAGTAATCACCAGATTGTTTGAGGCTTTTTCATTTCGCCATGTTTTTATTTTGATCTTATCCTGAGCATGCATCTGAAG
>JADHVL010000038.1 GCA_016784025.1 Fidelibacterota bacterium
CTGTGATCTTTGATTATATCGAAGTATTCTACAATCGGAAAAGAAGGCACAGCTATTTAGGAATGATCAGTCCTTTGGATTATGAAAAACAGTCATATTTTGGAACATAAGGGTTGTCTATAAAACTGGGGGAAGTCCATTGCTCGGCCAACAGGTATATCAAACTGCTACTCAGGAGCATCCTGCAGGTAAGTATCAATTTCAGTGGAGTGGTCTGGATCAAGAGGGGCGACAGCAGGATGCAGGGATTTATCTGTGTCGAGTTGAAGCCGAGACCTATGCCCAAACTATCAAAATGGTTTTACTCAAATAATGGAGCCGGAACCCGGCGTGTCCCTCCCGGGCTATGCCACGGTTTATCCGAAAACAAGTTTTCGGATAAAAAAAGGCTGCCCAATGGACAGCCTTTAGATTGTTCGGGAACGAGTGAAACCTAGAAATCGCGTGCTTCTTTGATTCTAGCTTTTTTCCCGCGCAGTTTGCGAAGATAGTAGAGTTTGGCGCGACGTACTTTACCGCGACGCAATACTTTCACACCTGCAACAGTGGGAGCATGGAGAGGAAATATTCTCTCAACACCAACACCATTTGAAATTTTTCTTACTGTAAATGTAGCAGTGATGCCTTTACCTGTACGGGCAATAACATTACCCTCATAGACCTGAATTCTTTCTTTCTGGCCCTCGATAACTTTTACATCAACTGAAACAGTATCACCTGGTTTGAAATCAGGCAAATCTGTTTTTAGCTGCCCGGCAACCAGGTTATCTACTTTATTCATTACTTTCCTCCAGTCCTCTCATATATCTATCGAACAAGTCTGGGCGTTTAACTTTTGTTCGCTCAAGACGTTGCTGTTCTCTCCAATTTTCAATCTGTGCGTGATGCCCAGAGAGCAGCACGTCGGGTACTTTTATTCCCCGGTACTCAGCGGGGCGGGTATAATACGGTGCGTCCAATAATCCAACAGGAAAAGTGTCCGATTTTGTAGATTCATCATCACTCACTGCACCTGGAAGTAAACGAACGACAGCATCGATGACAGCAAAGGCTGCAATTTCACCACCTGAAAGCACAAAATCTCCCAGACTGATTTCTTCATCGATGAGTTCATCTCTCACTCTTTGATCAATACCCTTGTATCTACCACAGAGTAGTACCACGTGGGGAGTCTCAACCAATTTCTCAGCATCATTCTGCTGGAAAGGTTTCCCCTGTGGTGTGAGAAAGATGCGATGGCCAGTATTTTTGCGATATTCTGCAACAGCTTCAAAAGCTCTGAACAAGGGATCCGGTTTGATAATCATCCCGGCTCCTCCTCCATAAGGCACATCATCGATATGCTTATAGGTATCATCAGCAAAGTCACGTATGTCCCAGCATTTCATTTCAGCCAGTCTACTCTCAAAGGCTCTTCCTACAATTCCCATCTCGCGAAAAGCGCCAAGCGTCTCAGGAAAAGTAGTAATGACATCAATAATCATTACGCATCCTCAGCAGAGTTCACTTGAATTTTGCGACCATCTAAATCGATATCAACCACCCATTCATCAACAAGGGGAACGAGCGTCTCAGAATCACCTTGCTGAATTAGCAAAATATCATGAGAACCAGGACTTAGAATCTCAATGACCTTGCCCAGGTTTTTATTGTTCTCGTCAACCACGTCACAATCGATGAGATCATCGATGTAAAACTCCTCATCTCTTAATTCCGGCATGTCATCACGGAGAGTAAATATTTCTCTATCGCGAAACGCTTCGGCCTCAGTTCGATCTGGAATTTCGTTGAAGCTAAGAATAGCAAAGTCATCATAACCCTGACAATTTCTTAGTGTGAGTTGCTTCCATTCACTACCCGTATTAACAAAAAGCTGCTCCAAGCTCTGGAGCATGTCAAGGTCGATACTGTACAGGGTCACCTTGAGTCCCCCTTTTATACCATGAGGTTTACGAACCATGCCAATGGCGGTTCTATTCACCTCTGCTGAATGCATTACCTATTCGATGATCTCGAGCATGGCGCGGTTGGTACCGGCCTTTGCTGAAATCGCAGCGAGCAACGTACGGAAGGCTTTGGCTGTGCGGCCTTGACGACCGATAACTTTGCCAATGTCCTCCTTGGCCACCCTTAGTTCGAAGATTGTCACCCGTTCGCTATCGACTTGATTGACTTCAACTTCATCAGGAGCGTCAACTAGACTTTTTGCTACAAACTCTACGAACTCTTTCATGCTCATACCTCCGTCGGTTGTCGAATCGGCCTGATCATCGGTAAGGAGTTTTTTCAGCTTTTTAAGAATCTTGCTTCTCCGTACCTTCAGCAGGTTCTTCGACAGGTTCGGCTTCTACGGCTACTTCTTCAACTACTTCGGCAGGCGCTTCGACAGGTGCTTCTTCTGCAGCTACTTCTTCAGCTACTTCGGAAGTTTCTTCAGTCTCTTCGACCTGTTCAGTGGCTGCTTCTGCTTCTTCAGCCTTTTTAGCAGTAGCTTCTGCTTCTTCGGCTTTTTTAGTAGCATCTTCTTCAGCCTGCTTTGCAACTTCAGCGGCGGCCAGCTTGGCTGACTCTGCTGCGGCTACTTTTTTGCCACGATCATCTCGGGCAAGTTCCCATTTATGCATTTCTTTGCTAATGGTAGCTTCATCTGCATTACGGCTTACCAACTCATACTTGAGTGTAAGTCCGAGTCCACGTAATAAGCTAAATACTGTGTCACTTGGTTTTGCACCCTGATCCATCCAATGAAAAAGACGTTCTTCATTGATCACAAGCTCTGCTGGATCTGGAATCGGGTTATAATGTCCAATTTTTTCGATAGATCTTCCGTCGCGAGGGGCACGTGAATCTGCAACAACTATTCTGTAGAAGGGTTGTTTCTTTTTTCCCATCCGCTTCAGTCTGATTTTTACAGCCAAAAGGTGTTCTCCTTAAAATCCCATAGGCAGATTTTTCATTAACTGCCTTTTATTCATTTTTCCAAATTTCTTCATCATCTTCCGCATTGACTGGAACTGCCTTATCAACTGGTTCACATCTTGAACCTTTGTCCCAGACCCTCTTGCTATTCTTTTTCGGCGGCTACCATCAAGTATCTGAGGGCGGTGCCTTTCCACAAGGGTCATAGAGTTAATGATTGCTTCAATCCTAGTCAACCTTTTTTCATCAATATCAACATCTTTTATTCCTTTTGCACCTGGGATCATAGACATTAAATCGCCTATTGGCCCCATGGATTTCAGCTGTTTTAACTGTTGCTTAAAGTCCTCCAGATCGAAGGTGTTTTTGAGCATTTTTTCTTCAAGTTTTGCAGCTTCTTCGACGTCAATATCCTGCTGGGCTTTTTCCACAAGGGAGACGATATCTCCCATTCCCAAAATGCGACCAGCCATTCGGTCGGGGTGGAAGGTTTCCAGCTTGTCCAGATGCTCCCCTACACCAATATACTTGATCGGTTTTCCAGTGACTTCACGTACAGACAGAGCTGCACCACCACGGGCGTCACCATCAAGTTTGGTAAGAATTACACCTGTAAGATCCACTGTTTCTGCAAAAGTACTGGCTGCATTCACTGCATCCTGTCCTGTCATGGCATCTGCCACAAACAGAGTCTCTGCAGGCTTCAGGGCCTGTTGGAGTCGTTTAATTTCATCCATCATGTCTGCATCAACATGTAATCGACCAGCAGTATCGACAATGACCACATTGGCAGGATAACGCACAGATTCTCTGATTGCAGCCTGGGCAATCTGAACAACGTCCTGATTACCTTCGTCTGCAAACACAGGGATATCTAATTGTTTCCCTAGTACCTGAAGCTGGGTTATGGCTGCAGGACGGTAGACATCGCAAGCCACCAGGAGTGGTTGACGACCGCTTTTCCGTAAATTTCTTGCCAGTTTTGCTGATGTGGTTGTTTTTCCAGAACCTTGAAGACCTACCAAGAGGATGATGGCTGGATTTCCTGAAAGTTCAAGATCTACTGTTTTCTCTCCGAGGAGGACGATCAATTCTTCATGGATGATCTTCACGATTTGTTGACCAGGCGTGATAGAACGCAGGACTTCAGAACCGAGAGTTTTTTCCTTTACGGAGTTGATGAATGTTCGAACGACTTTGTAGTTGACATCCGCTTCAAGTAAAGCCCGTCGAACTTCCCGCATGGCATCTGAAATATTGGCTTCCGATAACTTCCCTTGACCGCGAAGTTTCTTGAAAACACCTTCCAGATTTTGTGACAGTTGTTCTAACATGACTCCAGTTTCCTATCGTGTCGACTACAGGCTTTATTAAATCCTCTATATATATAATACATTATATATACGATAAATGGGATTGACGTAAAGCCGCCGAAGATAGACGGACGACCATGGGTGGGCAATGAGTTTCATGCATTTTTGAATGGCGTGAAAATTTGGCAGTTTGAATTGATATGTTGCTCAATTCAGAGGAGCACTCAGGCAGTTTTAAGTCAAGATTTGAATAAATATTTAAAAAGGAAAGTTGGGGAATTTATTCCTGAGACATTGATAATTTAAAAACCGATCCCAGGATGAATATCTCTCTCAAGATGGGTATTCCTGCGAGTTTGGATTCTCGTAATTTCCACCCATAACGCAACTCATGAGAGGGTCTAATCAGATAATATTTCTCATTCTCAATGGGGTAGTTTAATTCTCTTACCATTTTTTTAAATCTTCTAAGGGTCATCTGACATTCACGAATCTCTTTTACATCGGCTCGAGCTTTATCAGATTCACCAAGCAGATTGAGTAGAATATCCAGGATTGAACCAGGAATCCAACCCAGATATGGCAACTTTTTTAAGAATGATTTCAGGAAGGTCTGTTGATGAAGACCAAAGGGAGAATAAAAGGGTGGGAAGGTCATTAAAATAATGCCTTCAGATGATGTGAATTTACGCAAAGCGGCCATAAACTGATATTTATTTTGTAAGGAGATGTGTTCGATGACATCTCTTAGAATGATGATATCATAATCATCACCTAGAACCGACTGAGCCTCATCTAACAGAATATCCTGTTGGATAAATCGTAAATTGGCGTGAGTCTTCTCCCATTTAAAATCCCGAACCTCCACACCGGTACAGATAGCACCTGCTTCGGCGAGAGCAGCCGTAAATCCACCATCCCCACAACCCACATCCAGCACTTTCTTGCCTGCCAGAGGAACTCCCCACTGAGCAAAAAGAGGGATATAATGCAAGGCTGCCAATTTGTTTTGATAAGTCCAGTAATACTCTTTCCAGGTCGGGTAGGATTCTGGCTTGAGATGTGTGATTGTCATTGTTCAATATAGTCACCCCAAAAACAGAAGAAATGAGTAATTAGCCAGCAATCTCATACTTCATATTTCCATACAATTCTATGGCATAATTGTCATTTGGCAGTCATTCCGAAATATATTGAATTCTTATGGCATATATTTTGTTAATATGTATTAGCTTAAATGAACACCTTGACAAGTGCTCTATGAAAATGTACATAAAACCGTTCGAAAATGGGTTCACTTCAGGGGGCTTGTATTCAGATTACAGGCAGCTATTAAAGTGAATAAAACCAATACGGAGACACATTCTAATGGGAGTGTTTAAACTTAAAAAGGGCTATGATATACCTCTACAGGGCAGTGCTGAACGACGTTTAGAAAATGCCCCGAAAACCACAGCGGTTGCAGTCCAGCCCATCGATTTTCGCGGCTTACGACCTGCGATGAAAGTCGAAGCTGGTGATAAAGTCAGCCGCGGATCAATTCTCTTTGTTGACAAGCAGAAGCCAGAGATTCTTTTTAGATCACCAGCCGCTGGAACTGTTCGCGAAGTGGTCCGTGGAGAGCGACGAGTTATTCAACGCGTCATCATTGATGTAGCCGGAGATTCTGCTGAAAAATTCCATAGTTATACTGCAGACCAGGTCAAGGCCCTTTCCACCACTCAGGCCAAAGAAGTATTGCTCAATAGCGGACTCTGGCCAGTCATCCGACAACGTCCTTTTAGCAGAATTGCTGATGTGGAGGCCTCACCTAAGGCCATCATGATTTCGGCTGTGGATTCGGCTCCCCTGCAGGCAGAATCTGATATGCTTCTGGATGGCCAGGAAAAGAAATTTCAATTGGGAATTCAGCTGCTTTCGAAATTAACTGGAGGTAAAATTCACCTCTCCGTCTCAGCGAAGACCAAAGCATTTTTCGCAAACATTTCAGGTGTAGAGCTGCATGAATTTTCAGGTCCCCACCCTGCTGGTAATATTGGAGTACAGATACACCACATTGATCGTATCCAGACTTCAGAAAAAGTCTGGTATCTTTCTCCCCGTCATGTTGCGCAGTTGGGCAGCTTTTTGAGCACTGGCGAGTATCCTGGTTCCAAGACTTATGCTCTTACCGGATCCGAACTGGAAAAAAGATATTACGTCACTGGAACAGAAGGTGCTCTGGTGAGCGATCTACTCAGTACAACCCTTCAGAATTACACCCAGCGTGTCATCTCTGGAAATGTACTTACCGGCATAAAAAGTTCATCCCTGGGGTTTGTGGGTTTTTATGATGATATGATTACTGTCGTACCTGAACTTGAGGGTAGACGGTTTTTTGGGTGGGTACGTCTCGGGCTAAATGCCAACAGCTTCTGGCCCATGTTCCTGTCAAGGTTGACTCCCAAAAAGAAACTCGCCCCAACAACTGATATGAACGGTGAAGAACGAGCTTTCGTCTCCACAGGTGAATACGAGAAGGTCCTACCCATGGATGTTCTACCGGTTCATCTCTGTAAAGCCATTCTGGTTGAAGATATTGAACTCATGGAACAATTAGGCATCTATGAAGTTGCCGCGGAGGATCTCGCTTTGTGTAGTTATA
This sequence comes from Fidelibacterota bacterium, assembly GCA_016784025.1. Taxonomy (GTDB): domain Bacteria; phylum Fidelibacterota; class UBA8477; order UBA8477; family JABMPR01; genus JABMPR01. The sequence continues at coordinate 6,877 of JADHVL010000038.1, forward strand.
TCTGCCCCTCGAAGATTGAGTTTGGTGATATTATTCAAAAGGGTATTGAAGCCATGGAAAAGGAGGGTTGATGGAAATGAAAGCTCTCCAAAAATTATTAGCGACACTGGATGTGAAGATTAAAGAAGGTCCTTTCAAGATTGTTCATCCCATGTTTGGTGCTATTAACACTATGTTGTTCACACCGGGTCATGCTACTACAACTGGACCTCATATCAGAGATTCAATCGATATGAAGCGCTTCATGGGTATAGTTATCTTTGCTCTGGTACCCAGTATTCTGGTTGGTTCATACAATGTGGGTGCCCAAGCTGGTGTAGAGGGCCTCTTTGCGGCCTTTCTATTTGGCTTTATCAAGTTGCTTCCCATCATTGTTGTCACCTATGCCGTAGGTCTGGGCTGGGAAATGATCTTTGGCCATATCAATGGTCATGACATTCATGAAGGTTTTCTGGTAACAGGTATCCTACTGCCTCTCACCCTGCCCCCTACCATTCCACTGTGGCAGGTTGCCGTGGCTGTATCCTTCGGGACAGTCATCGGGAAGGAAGTTTTCGGGGGAACAGGTATGAACCTGTTAAACCCTGCTTTGACAGCACGTGCCTTTCTATTTTTCACCTACCCTGGAAACATTTCAGGTGATAGCGTATGGGTTGCTCTGGATGGATTTACAGGAGCTACGCCACTGGCTGCAGCAGCCGCTTCAACAGGACCTGCAGTTGACGCCTTAAACAGTGCCGGCTTTTCAATGAGCGATATGTTCTTTGGATTTGTGCCGGGTAGTATTGGTGAAACCTCAACCATTGCTATCCTGATTGGTGCTGCCATTTTGCTCATCACGGGTGTTGGGAGCTGGCGAATCATGCTGGCCACCGTCATTGGGGCTTATGGTATGGCTCTGATCGTTCAATTTTTTGGTGGTGATGTTGCTGGCGGTATGCGAAGCTTACCACCTCACTATCATTTAATGTTGGGTGGCTTCATGTTTGGAGCTGTATTTATGGCCACCGACCCTGTCTCTGCCGCAGGAACCAATGCTGGTAAATGGGTTTATGGAATCTTGATTGGCGTCATGGTCATCCTGATCCGGGTGTTCAACCCCGCCTATCCGGAAGGCATGATGTTAGCCATCCTATTTGGGAATGTATTTGCACCACTGATTGACCACTTCGTGGTTCAGGCGAATATCAAAAGGAGGCTGAATTATGGCAAATAAGCCTCGTATAACCAAAGCTTACACCCTTGGTTTTGCTGCCGCAGTAACCATGGTATGCAGTGTATTACTGGCGTCTGCAGCGACCCTGCTTAAGGAACGTCAGGATCAAAATATTCAATTGGATATCAAGTACAACATATTGAGTGTACTCGGTCTTGTAGAATCCAAAGATGTTGAAGCTCAGATCATATTTGATCTCTATGATGATAACGTTAAAACTTTTGTTGTAGATGTTGAAGGTAACAAGGTGAATGATCGCAAAGCTGAGGAGATCGATCCCAAGACCGAACCAGATCTGCTCCCGGTTTATGCTCGACAGGATGGAGAAGTGATCACCGCTTATTGTATTCCTACTCAGGGAAAAGCACTTTGGTCAACGGTAAAGGGTTACATCGCTCTGGAACAGGATCTCAATACTATTAAAGGTATCACCTTTTATAGTCATGGAGAAACCCCGGGTCTGGGTGGTGAGATCGACAAGGAATGGTTTACATCCGCCTTTAAAGGAAAAACAATCCTCAATAAAGCTGGGGAGATCGTTTCTGTTGAAATCGTAAAGGGTAAAATGCGTTCAGACGAGAAGAATTCTGAACACAAGGTGGATGGCATTAGTGGAGCCACTCTAACCACCAAAGGATTGAATGAGTTTATCAAGTCTACACTGGAAAAATATGAACCTTTCTTTAAAACCCGTCGGGGAGGCACATCATGAGCCTGCTGAGTAAAAAGAATATGGTCTTCCTCAAAGATCCGCTCATGGACAATAATCCCATCTCCACTCAGGTGCTGGGAATTTGTTCTGCTCTGGCCGTCACTGTACAATTACAGACTGCCATTGTCATGTCCATTGCGGTAATCAGTGTCATCTCAATATCAAACGTATTGATTTCGCTGATTCGGAATAAGGTTCCTTCTAATATTCGGATCATAATTGAGTTGGCGATTATTGCCTCATTGGTAATTCTGGTGGATCAAGTGTTAAAAGCCTTCCTCTATGATATAAGTAAGCAATTGAGTGTGTTTGTGGGATTGATCATCACGAACTGTATTGTTTTGGGACGTGCAGAGGCTTTTGCTCTGCAAAACAAACCCTGGCCAAGTTTTCTGGATGGCGTAGGAAATGGGTTGGGTTACAGTATGATCCTCATCGTTGTGGCTTTTGGGCGCGAACTGTTAGGGTCTGGGACACTGTTTGGTTTTCAGGTCATCCCTGACGCCGCTTATACAGCTGGATATCAGAACATGGGACTCATGGTTCTCGCACCAGGAGCATTTATTCTCCTGGGTTTGATCATTTGGGTTCAACGTACCATTACTGGTACGGTAGCGGATTAGGAGGTTGATGATGGAAAATCTTATCAGCCTGTTTGTTGAATCCGTATTTGTTAATAATATCCTGCTGGCCTACTTCCTGGGCATGTGTTCATTCCTTGCTGTATCGAAGCGAGTGGATACCGCTATCGGACTGGGGCTTGCAGTAATCTTTGTTGAAGTAATTACGGTTCCTGTGAATTGGGCCATCTACCACTATCTGCTAGCTCCCGGCGCACTTGCCTGGGCCGGTTTGCCTGATGTAGACCTAAGCTTTCTGGGCTTCATCTCCTACATTGCTGTTATCGCTGCTCTGGTTCAGCTTGTGGAAATGATCATAGATCGCTATAGTCCTGCCCTGTATAGTGCTCTAGGTATTTTCTTGCCTCTCATCGCCGTGAATTGCGCCATTCTGGGTGCATCATTGTTTATGGTAGAAAGGGAATACACTTTTACCGAATCTGCGGTATTTGGGTTGGGGTCAGGAGTTGGTTTTGCTTTGGCAATTGCCGCCATGGCAGCCATCCGTGAGAAGCTTCGCTACTCCCATATACCTGATGGTTTGCGCGGTTTAGGAATCACAATGTTAATCACCGGACTCATGGCCATGGCCTTTATGAGTTTTTCCGGCATCAGTCTGTAGAGGGGGCAGTATGAGTATTCTAGGCTTAATATTGCTAAGCACCCTGGTGTTCACAGGGACGATTCTGATCCTGGTGGTCATTCTTAATTATGCCACATCCAAATTGGTTCCTTCTGGAGATGTGAAAATCCTGATCAACGGTGATGAAGAAAAATCTGTCATTGGCCCTGCCGGACAAACATTGTTGCAGACTCTGGCCGCGGAAAAAATCTTTCTACCATCAGCTTGTGGTGGTGGTGGGACCTGCGGCATGTGTACCTGCCAGATTGATAACGGTGGTGGCGAAATATTACCCACTGAGAAGCCGCACCTTACCCGCTCAGAGATTAAGGATAATGTCCGCCTGACCTGTCAGGTTAAGGTTAAATCTGATATGGATATTCGTATCCCAGACGAGATCTTCAATATCCAGAAATGGGAGTGCGAGGTTGTTTCCAACGAAAATGTTGCAACATTTATCAAGGAATTTGTGGTTAGACTCCCTGAAGGTGAAAATCTTGATTTTCGTGCTGGCGGGTATATTCAAATTGACATTCCACCTCATAAATTGGATTATTCCGAATTTGCAATCGAGGATGATTATCGTGGCGATTGGGATAAATTTAATATGTGGCGCTATCACTCCGAATTGGATGAAACCATCTTTAGGGCCTACTCAATGGCCAACCATCCAGCAGAGGGGAACATTGTGATGCTCAATGTGCGTATCGCCAGTCCTCCCCCTGGAATGGATGTTCCTCCAGGTCTGGCCTCCTCCTACATTTTTAACCTGAAACCAGGTGATAAGGTGATGGTCAGTGGCCCCTATGGAGAGTTTTTTGCCAAAGATACAGACCGTGAGATGTTGTATGTTGGTGGTGGAGCAGGAATGGCACCGATGCGTAGTCATATCTTCGATCTGCTCAAATCCAAGCATACCAAGCGGAAAATATCTTTCTGGTATGGCGCTAGGTCCAAGCGTGAAATGTTTTACGATGATGAGTTCAAGGCGCTGGCTGAGGAGTTCCCAAATTTCAGCTACCATGTCGCCCTCTCTGATCCTCTTGAAGAAGACAACTGGGATGGTCCCATAGGATTCATCCATCAAGTGGTTCAGGATCAGTATCTTTCTAACCATGAAGCACCTGAGGATATTGAGTATTATATGTGCGGACCACCCATGATGGTGGATGCTGTAGATAGTATGTTATATAATATGGGTGTTGAGAAAGAGATGATCGACTACGACAGTTTCTAGTTCATCATAATAAAACTACTACAATAAAAGGTTCGGGTTATCCGGACCTTTTTTGTTACATTTGAGGACAATTAGGAGGCTTTGATATGAATGCAAAAATTAATCTAGTTTCGAAGTATATTTTTGTCGCATTATTGGTTTGTCTCCCTCTCTCCCTGGAAAATTGCAGCACCGACAGAGTTGAACTCGCTGAATTTGCTTTTAATGGATCAACAATGGGCACAACCTACCATATCATTATTACGGGGCGTCCCATTGACGCACAAGAACGCAGCGCCATTGCAACCAGTGTAGATAGCGCATTACTGGATTTTAATCGCATTTATTCTACCTACGAGGACCAGAGCGAAATATCGCGTTTTAATCGGAATGAGAGTATCCATCCCATTCCAGTCTCCCAAAAATTATTGCAGGTGGTAGCAGCAGGTCAAGAATTTTGCATGGCTTCAGATGGCGCCTTCGACATTACTGTCATGCCCATAGTTAATTTCTTCGGCTTTGGTTTTAAACTCGGTGAGAATCGTTTCCCTACTGTAGATGAAATTGACTCCTGGCTCCAATTGACTGGTTGTGACAAATTGGAAGTAGGCGATTCAGTGTTAACTAAGTCTGATCCACGAATCACCATCGACCTGAGTGCAATCGCCAAAGGAGATGGATCTGATTATATCGCTAAATTTCTCATGGATAAAGGCCATAAAAATATCTTTGTAGAAATTGGTGGAGAAATCGTGGTTCACGGCCACAATAAGGAAGGTGAACTCTGGAAGATTGGGATAGACCGGCCTACTTTTGGTGGGTCCCCTGGTGCAGACCTGCAACACGTCATCCAATTAACAAATAAGGCCATCGCCTCCAGCGGAGACTATCGCAATTATCGTGAAGTCGAGGGCAAACGCATTTCACATACCATAGACCCTCGAACTGGTTCTCCCATTAATCACAACCTGGCTTCTGTGTCGGTTATCGCCAATACCTGTCTCCTGGCAGATGGTATATCCACTTCTGTGATGGTCATGGGTCAAGAGGAAGGGTTGAGCTGGCTGGAAGCTAAGGATGATGTAGAAGGCTTGCTGATAACTCGAGAACCAGATGGATCTTTCAAGGAGTACATGACCAGCGGATTTAAAGAGTATATTTTTGAATAATCTATAGCTGGTGTTGTTTTATCCAATTCAGTACAAATTTTTGAATATCTTCCCGATTTTCTATAGCGATATCCTGTTGATCCAGATAGGGTCCCAGGGCACGTTTGAGTAGATACAACTCCATATTAACCGGATCATATTCAGCGCTTGTTTCCATTAATCCCCTTGAATCTAATGCCTCAATCATTCCCACGAGATACTGGCTAATCCTGGCCATTTTGGCATAATTTAAATTTTCAGGTATATCGCTCTGCTGATGATAGTGCTCCCATCGTCCACAAGTGAAAAACAAATAGGGTTCACCATGTTTACGTAGGACATGATGATCACTCAAATCTCCTACATATCGATTTAATGTGGCAATATTTTTGAGACCATCTGGAGGCTTGGTCTCTGTTAAAATCTCAGCCAATTCCTGGTGGCTCTCTGCACCAAAAATAAAGAGCAGTTCTTCAAATCCTTCCAGGGGGATATCATGGCCTACGAGATCCAGCACAAGACCTGCATGGATAGGGTTTTGGAGTTGTTTTTCATAAAATTTTGTGGAGCCCATATGTTCTGATAAAAAACGTGGAGGCTCTTCCGCATCTGGAAAAAGAATTATAATATCTCTTTGCAGATTGATTGTTTTCAGTGCTTCCAGCACTTCAAACCAAATGGCTATAGCTGCAGCGTTATCATCTGCTCCAGGTTGGTCGCCACAGGTATCATAGTGCGCAACCAGAAGGATTGGCTTCAGGGTTCGGTCTAATCCTGGCCGAACACCTGCAAGATTGGTATAGAGCGTTAATTCAACCTGGTAGGACAATTCGTACGATTGCTCCAGGTAAGGTTCCAGACCTGATCCCAACATGCGCTCTTTGAGATATTCAACGGCCTTATCATGACCAGAACTACCCACCTTACGAGAGCCAGGTGCGGCTAATTTTTCAACATCAACTTGTAACTGTGATAGCATTCCATTCCCCGTTTATAATACAGACACATCAGCTTAATTTTACATAGCACAATGGCAACCAAAATTGCTGGGTTTTATAGATGTAGTAACAATTTCTCGATGGTTACCGGTGCCGAACCTTCATAGTGGTTATTCACGTTGAGATAGACATCCATACCAGATTGATCGACCATTTTTCTTACGAGACGGGCAATACCTGGTATTTCTTGATCCTTTGAAGCAACCACCTGGTTCCACGTTTTTCCTGTGGTCTTTTCAATACCCTGACGATCGGGTCCAAGGAGACGAATAATGGAGGTCCCTTTCAGGAGAGTAGCATAATTCGAATGGACTTCCTGGATGTCAGGCATGTAGTAACCCTGGCAAAAGGTGTGACCCACATTGTGCTCAGATAAAATCTTAAAATAATTGTCATTAAGGAAATTTGGATTCCGGATTTCCATGCAAAGGGGTATGGATGTATCTATGGTTTTTACGAAGTTCACAAATTGTTCTAAAAATAACTGGGGTGATGGCATTTTGACTTTATTGAGATACTCAAACTGGAGATTTATAGCACCAATCTGTGGGCGCATTTCTGCCAGAGAATTGAGAAAAGTCTGGTAGAGATCAGGAGATAAAAAATGTGGGTTTTCCACCAGGTCACCTGAGGTGTGGCTCTTGTATAAGTGGGTGAGACTCAGGCTATTAGGAGCCTTTATGACAAAACGAAATTCATCAGGGACCGATCCCACATATTCCTTAACTACCTCAGCTTTTGGTAAGACAACTTTGTCGATGCCAAATAGGGACCAAAACCATTGATCGATCTCTACAGACTTATACTTTCTGGCATATTCCTGAAGAAAATTCTCCGGTTTATTTGAGTCATAAACCAGGCCTTCCCAGGAAGGATATTTCCAACTGCAGGTACCAATGTGTAAGTGTCCAGCCATGAGAGAAGATAGATGAATTTCTGCTAAATCGAATAGAAGATCAATTGGAATGCCAACTCAAAAGCTTTCCTTTTACCCAATTTTTGTGCCTTTTACAGCTTTATAAAACTCAGGACATTAACGCCAGTTAAAAATGTCCTCAGAGAATTTGGCGTGGAGCGCAAAATACAGGTTATGGTACTGGTAATCCAGGAAGCTAAAATCAGCATCTGAATAATTTTTCAAGATGTACCCCACACCGAGTTGAATGTTTTGATAAACCAGATAATCGACTTCTGCAGCGAGACCAAATGCACTCTCACTGTAAGGAGCCATATATATAAAGCGTGCATCAAGAATACCGCTCAATTCATTTGTATAGGCATACTCAGCTCTTGATTGAAAGAAATAGGTTTGAGTGCTGATACTTTCATCAAAAGCAGCATCATCATCAAGCACATACCTGGTAGCAAAGCGGGAAGCTAAACCAATTTGTTTATTAATTTGCCAGTATGAATGTACTGAGAAAATGTAGCGGTCCTGTCGTATTGGAGTAGCGATCTGACTGTTACGATCTGAAACGTAAGCCAGCTTCGCAAGGGCGTTGATCTGATCAGAGTCCTGTGGTCTATATGCCAAACCAGCCTGGTAGTTTTCACGGGTTTGGGAGCCCATATTGCCAATCTTATATCTATTTTCCCAGTGATCTAATTTTGCAATTGCCCCAAAACCAGCAAAGATTCGCATATCACCACCAAGAGTAATTACACGTTGAAGGCTATTGGCATCATCTCTGATCTCATACTTACCAATGGCTTTCCAGGGCATCTCGGGGAGATATTCAAATGAAAGCGCCATGGCCTGATGACTGGGAGTTGGAATCTCAAATGAATCTACAGTAGCTGTATTTTCAAGTGAAACATTCACAACGAGATCCTCACGTACATACCATTTATTCTTCAATCCCAGTGTGGCTCGATTGCGTTGATCTCCAGTAATTCCACCGATCTCATATTTACCCTCGATATCAGTGTTCTCACCCAGTATGGACCTGAAGCCCAGGACACTCTGGCGATTGACGCCTGTGCCCTGAATAAAGCGGTATTTCCAGTAGACCTCAAGCTGTTCTGTAATTGGATAAACCAGTCCAACACTGCTATTGGTAGGTTTAGTTCTGTTGTTGAAACTCAAATTCTGTTCATGCTCAAAAACAGCCTTGATGTGTTCCAGCAGCAAGACATCGTACTGAGCTTTTAGAAGATTGGAGAAGTCTTTGCTCAACAGACTATCTGAGGCATCAAATTTCTCCCTGAGTGAATTTTCATACCCGAACTTAAGGGTGGAATTTTCTTTGACGCGACGCTCTACATGCATATTGAATACACGACTCTCGTGAGTATTATTCGTACCTATTGAACCATTCTGATCATAATACTCAGAAGTAATTTTACCGTATTTTTTAGAATCATATTTTGCATTCAAACCATATTTGAATGAACCACGTTCGGTTCTGCCTCCCACCTGTGACGCATTCACAAAGTCATCCCCCACTGCGCGAATGTAGCCCTTTAGATTTAACCCGGGATAGACATCATCAACCTGGACTTCTGTCTTGATTGCACTCCCGACAGTCACGCTATCAATAAAATCATTGGGATTCCGGGATTGACCAATTTCTGCTGAAACGGTAATCTTATCGTTTACAGGTACATTGGCATCAATACCATACAGCATATAGTTGGCTGTGGCACGTTGTTCTGTGAGAAATGTGGTACCCACCGTGATTTTTTCACCGGGACCTAATTTACTCCTGTGGCGAAATCCACCAATCCAGGATCGGGAATTTGAGCCTTGAAATTCGTAGGATACCACAATGAAAATTGGGTTCCCGGCGCCATCAAGAGAGGCGATAGGTTGTTTGAACATTAAAGTTCCATCAACATAGTTGATTTCATAATCAAAAAAGCGGGTGAGGGTTTTGGTTTCCAGTACAGTCTCAGGATGATATCTGTCTTTGGTAACGATTCGTATTTTTTCGGAGAAACGAGTTACACTACCATTGTTCAGATAATAGAAACCACTAATTCCCTCACCCCTAATCTCTTCCTGCTCCATGGATCTATCCGTGGCAGTAGTAAAAGCTTGAATTTCATGATTCTTATAAAGATAAGAACCAAGCAATCCATTAAAGGTACGGTTATAGGCGGTGAATTCATTGTCGGTCATGCTGGTGTTAAAATCACCAAGCAGCACAAAGGATTCATTTTGTTCAAGTTTAGCAAATAATTTTGATCTGGACTGCGCATCAAAGGTGATGGTGCTGGCATCACCAAATAAGGGGTATTGTTCCTGGGGATCAACATCAACGAAGAGTTGATCGAGATAGCCTCTATCTGTATCCAGAGAGGCAGTCAATCGTAGACCAGGCTTTATACTTCCCTTGGCATAGAAGGCAGTACGTCCGCCCAGCAGTACATGGTCGCCCAATTGGGCACTATTTCTGTTTATGATGCCAAAATGCGGCAAGTCATTTGGATCTTGATCTTTACCCAGGGTAGAAAGACTCCCACTGGTTGCACCAACCAGGAGTAAAGGTTCTTCAGGAATCGTATAGCTGACATTGAATTGCTGGCTATATCCAGTAGCTTGAATATCCAGAGTCGAACGTTCGGTAGGTTCATTTCCAGATTGAATTCTTAATGATACAACGCCTTCAACTACTTCTGCCTGGTGTCCTGTGCTATGCTCATCATAATCTTTATCAATCAACGTACCTGAGGACAATTTCAGAGTCACGACCTTAACGTCATGTAATTGATAGTCCCATTCGTCAAATAACTCAAATTTGTATTTACCAATGCTTCTACCATCAGCAGGTAGGATGATATCCCCTGAAGCGCTTTTTATTTGGCCCACTGGACCGAGGACATGAATCTTCTTTTCAGCAGTAAAGGTTTTATCTCCCACACCTAGTGCTTCCACTCTCAGCGAAACTGGACCTGCAGGAACACGAACGCTTAGAAAATCCAGGAGTCCATCAATTCTTATAACCTCACTGGCTACTTCAACATCATTAACAAATAGTGTGGCTGGTGAACCAGCTTTTCCAGCAACTGTAACTGAAATATTATTCAGCTTACTCACTGCATTATCTTTTGGCTCCAGCATGAGTATCTGAGCAAAAAGTGTGGTAGATAGGAGTAGACCAGCCAGTATTGAAAAGAGTCTATTCATTGCCAGATTCCGATTCTTGTAAATTTACTCTCAACACTTTCTCAATATTGCTGGACAGTGCTTGTCCTTGATTAAACAGCTGAACATTCATAAAGAGTTCACGTACGCCCACGACCCCTTCAGGAGCGTTAATCTGCACTGGCGAGACAATTTCCAGACCACCAGCTTCAAGTGTTTGACCCCATGTTTTGAAGGTACCTGCAACATCAACATACTCCAAATCTGTTGGAAGCGCTAGTGTAATAGCAATGGAGTCAGCAGTGGCATAGGCTGGATAGCTCATGTTCAGCAACAATGTTGATGATTGGTTAGCTGGAATACTCAGGGCAGAATCCGGTGACATGCTTTCAAATGCATTCACTGGAATAACGATCTTCTGCCGCAGTGATTCTTTAATTAGATCAAGTTCCAGAAGGGCAGCTTCACCGACTTCAGCATTCACCAGTACTTCAACTCGACGGTTGGTTGAGCGGCCAATCCAGGTTTCGTTGTCGCCCACAGGATAGTGAGGACCTAATCCATGAGTATGAATATTCTCTGGATTCAAATTATAATTCTCAATGAGGAAATTCTTAACACTGATTGCTCTCCAGTCAGATAGCAACATATTGAATTCCAGGCTACCACGATCATCAGTGAAACCCTCAATAACAATCTCAATATCCGGCTGCCAGGAGAGGAAGTCACCCAGTTTACGAAGACTTGGTTCGGCGGAAGGTTTGAGGTCTGCGGAACCAACGTCAAACTGTGTACCCTCGAGGATCATGTTGAATGACAGAGTTTCAACCAGGGTTGAAATGCGAGTTTCAAGCGTATCGGTTACAATCAGGTTTCCATCTTCATCCATGAGTTCAAGGTGAGCAGAAACTACACCGGTATTCTGGACTAATTCATAATCATCTGGCTTCATGGCAACATCAAATTCTGTATGTTTCTTAGCATCCCAATCTCCGAAGCTCCATATATCGCGCTCTTCAGAATTGACAATGGGATCCAGAAGCGTAGAATCAAGAATGGCAGTACCAGGTTTATAGATAAATCCTGGAGGTAATTCCTGGTGGAAACGTACGCTGCGAATAGGTATTTCACCTGTGTAATTGATATCATACATGAACTCAAGCTGGTTGAATTTAGAATCTTCTTCAGCAGCATTGAAGAAGATCATTTCTACACGACGATTCAAGGAGCGACCTTCTGGAGTATTGCCATCTTCAATAGGCTCGGAAGCACCCATACCCACAGCAGTGATACGTGATTCGCTGATACCCATGGTTTGAACCAGATACGTTCTGATAGCCAATGCTCTGGATTCAGAAAGCTCCTGATTATCTCTAAAACCACTTCCAGGAGCAACGGGGAGATGATCTGTATGACCCTTGATATCTAAGTTGATCTGGGTCTGCCATTTCATTAAATCGCCAATATTCCTGAGTTCATTAAAAATTTCACTCTGCAGTGTTGCTGAGCCAGAAACAAACCCGATTCTAACCAGAAGGCTCCAGGGTTTATACACGAGGAGTCTAAATTCTTCTGTGAGCATCTCTGTTTTCATTTCCAGAGTTGACTCTTTGCTCAGGACACTGAAAAGTTCCAGTTTTTCTAATGGAATGTTGATGTTAAGACTATCGCCTGAATAGAGTGTTCCATTCCACATATTTGCAGCTAATCCAAGAGAATCAACAGTCGAATCGACGGAGAAGAGTCTACCATATGAAGGCAGGCTGCTATCGTCAACACGGAGGGTCAAATCACCCAGGGCTGCTTTCTTAAAGGTGAATCTACCAAGACTATCGGTCATGGTGGCTCTTGTATCATTCAAGAGCATGACGAGGTCAGATTGAACCTCTTCGTCTGGATCAAAAATGCCGTTACGATTCTTATCATAAAAGGCAGTACCAGTAAGTTTACCAGGTACTGATATTTCTCGTAAGGCGAAATTTGATTTAGCTATACTTGCAGCAGCGACGCGTACCATCTTACTCTGAGTATCACCAAGATAATCTGGAGAATCGAGGATTATCTCGCTCAGGGCTGGAAGCGTACGTTCGTTGACACGGATGACATGCATACCAGCTTCAACATCAGGAACACTGTATTTTCCGTATTCGTCTGTGATGATTCTAGCACCGTTTTCCATAATGAGCTCGACATCTTTCACAGTCTCTTCGTTCTCATCATGAATTCCGTTGGCGTTGGTGTCATAGTAGACCTTACCGATAATAAGACCACGATCGCTAAACAGACCCGGTTTCACAACAACATCAGCAGTTGCAAGATTGGAAATCACAGGGAAGCCCAGCAGGGTGTGTGCCCTGGCCATAACTTCATTTGTGTTGGTTCCCTCGCGACTGTTCATACCAGCAATGATGCGGTATTTCATCGTGAAGGTATCACCTGGTTGTAAGGTATCACCGATTGTCCAGGTCATTGCCAGACGTTTGCCGACTGCTTCCTGGATATTGGGATTACCAATTTTTGAATCATTCAGGTAACTGGTGTTCTTGCGGAATTTAAAACCATAAGGCAGCACATCTTCAACGACAAAATCATGGATAATGTCATCTGCACTGGTATTGGTCATTCTGATAGTATATGTGACTACATCGCCGATTTCAATAACACGACGATTACTCTGTTTAGTGACTTTGAGGAAGGGGAAGATAATCTTCGTCTTCGCTCTGGAATTTACATTTCTGTCACTCCAGGTACTATCGAGTGTACTTGCGACTAAGGCCTTATTCTCAATCCAACCGAGACCAGCATCAATTGTGATCTTGGCATCGAAATCGATGTGGAGTGAGTCCCCGAGTTGAATATCACTTCTACTGAAGCTCATCTCATTGGTAATGGGATCCAGACCATTGTATATGGTGTTCACATCAGTTACGATGGTATTATCGATTAACTCAAGTCCGTTGGGTAGGTAATCAGTTACAAATACAGAATCGATGAACGTGATATCCTGAGTACCAAAGTCCAGCCTGTAATGCAATGTATCACCAACTGCTGCTTCAAGCTTGTCCACCGTTTTAATCATATAGAAGGGTGAACTTCTCAAAGTAACATTGGCATTTACAACATACAGACCTGGGGTGGTGAGATTCACATCAAGACCACCATCACTATAGGAGCTGATTCCATTGTAAACAACTGTCAGACTATAGGTACCTGGTGAGAGGTTGGTAAAGAAGTACTTACCTGTAGAATCCGTGTATGTGGAATCAGTCATATGATGATCAGAGGTCTTTGGAAGTGTAGTGGTAGAATCAATGACTTCGCCATTCACGATGACCAGGATGCTGTCTTCAGATATGATCTGACCAGTAACCTCGTCATAGAGAAATCCAGATACAGAGTTGAGATTGGTAACCAGGCTACCTTCACTTGGCGTATTAATCTCAATTTCCTGTACGGTCTCGTAAGGAACACCATTGTCCCCGATCAGTGTATAGATAATCTGATAAAGATCGTCTTTATAGATAGGAATCAGGTAATACCCATTTGCATCGGTACTGTCATGGCCTGCATAAGCACCACTTTCGACATATCGTAATTCGACTCTCACATCTTCTTCTGGATTACCTTCATAGTTGTAGATAGCTCCATCGAAGGCACCGATGATGAAGGTGACTTGAGTCGTGTCATCAGCCCATTGGGTTGGTGCAAATATGGCTCTTCCATAAGGAGTAGCTATAACAGATTCAAAGGTAACTGTGTCAGCAACCAATGTACTGTAAGCCACACCATCAACGGTTGATGTGATCGCAACTGAGTCAGGAATGGTTCCAAAGTCAGTATAGAAGTTCACGTCTACGCCATCTGGAACAGGATTGCCCAGGAAGGAATAAACATGAGCTGACAACGTTGATGTAGCAGCACCATTTCCAAGAATTGTTCTAGGCTGTGCATCCACAACAATACTGAGAGGAAGAATGTTGGTTGTGTTTAGCCGTTTAGCATTATGGACATGAAAGTCTAATTTATTAAGAGAGACTTTGGCTAGTTTGAAAGCTTGAAAGGAGCATCAAATGAATCAAAAGTCAGAGTCTGAAAGACGCGTAAAAGAGATACGCAGGAA